>NZ_MLHH01000009.1 GCF_002000125.1 Rodentibacter heidelbergensis | reverse complement strand
CCACACAGATTGTCTGATTCGTTGTTAAAGAGCAAAAAACAACGACGCACTGTAAAACTAAACTTCTTCACAACAGTGCGTCGTTGTGTGCCGTGCATTATAGGCATTTTTTTATGCCGCGCAAGTGGTTTTTGTAAAAAAATCGAAAAAAACGATCTTTTGGTTAAAAGTGAAGCGATCCCTTCAAAATAAGATCAATTTTGCGGTTTTACTAAACTTGTTAAAAGGTGGGGCAAATCCGCAATGGAGTTCAACACATAATCCGCTAGCCGCTCCCCTTCCACTGTCACGGATTTCCCCGAACGCACTAACACGTTCATTTTCACTTTTGCCCCTATTCCGGCTTTGATATCGTCCACTTTATCGCCAATCATGACCGATTTAGTTGGATCGATCTTCAATTCTTTTATGGCTTGCAGCAACATTCCCGATTTCGGCTTGCGACAGTCGCAATCTTCACGATATTCCCCTTTGCCTTGAATATGATGAGGGCAATAATAAATACCGTCTAAATCCACGCCTTGCTCTGCCAACGACCAATCCATCCATTCCGTGAGTTGCAAGAATTGATCTTCAGAAAAATAACCACGGGCAATGCCTGATTGATTTGTCACCAACACCAGCAAATAGCCCATGCCTTTTAACGTTCTTAATGCGTCAATTGCCCCTTCGATAAATTTGAAATGATCGATCTCGTGCACATAACCATAATCAATGTTTAATGTGCCATCCCGATCTAAAAAAATGGCTTTATTCACTTTCCTATCCCTCACCAGATTTTGCTGCAAAATTATCCCTTTAATCAGAACAATTGGCAAACTATAAGTTATAACCAATCTGTCTAAAAAAGATCCCGCCACATATTGACACAGCAATCTAGACATCTAGAATACCGAAATATATTTTATCATCGCAAAAAACAAAGGCTTATATGATTAACCTGAGTCACATTACGAAGATTTTTGAGTTGCCGGGCAAAAAATTGACCGCACTTGATAATGTTTCATTAAATGTTGAAAAAGGGCAGATTTGTGGCGTCATTGGCGCATCCGGTGCCGGGAAAAGTACGCTTATTCGTTGCGTCAATTTGCTAGAAAAACCCACAAGCGGATCGGTGGTGGTGGATGGCATCGAACTCACCCAACTTTCCGACCAAGAACTGGTGCATGCCCGCCGTCATATTGGCATGATTTTCCAGCATTTCAACCTACTCAGTTCACGCACCGTGTTTGAAAATGTGGCACTCCCCTTAGAACTGGAAGGCGTGCCAAAAGCAAAAATTCAAGAAAAAATCACCGCACTTTTAACCCTAGTAGGGCTAAATGAAAAGCGCGATACCTATCCGAGCAATCTTTCCGGTGGACAAAAACAACGTGTTGCCATTGCCCGAGCCTTAGCAAGCGACCCAAAAGTGCTGTTATGTGATGAAGCCACAAGTGCATTAGACCCTGCGACCACACAATCCATTCTCAAATTATTAAAAGAAATCAACCGCACTTTAGGCATTACGATTTTGCTTATCACACATGAAATGGAAGTGGTGAAACAAATTTGCGATCAGGTTGCGGTGATTGATCAGGGCCGCCTTGTGGAACAAGGCACGGTGGGGGAAATTTTCTCTAATCCGAAAACCGAATTAGCGCAAGATTTTATCCGCTCGACCTTTCATATCAACTTACCTGACGAGTATTTGGAAAATTTAACGGATACACCAAAACACAGTAAAGCCTACCCGATTATTAAATTTGAATTTACCGGCCGTTCGGTCGATGCGCCTTTGCTTTCACAAGCTTCAAAAAAATTTGGTGTGGAACTGAGTATTCTCACCTCCCAAATTGATTATGCCGGCGGCGTAAAATTTGGTTACACCATTGCCGAAGTAGAAGGTGATGAAGATGCCATTACTCAAACTAAAGTGTATTTAATGGAAAACAATGTTCGTGTAGAGGTACTCGGCTATGTTCAATGATTTCTGGGCAACATTTACCCAACAGCTTACCCCACAAATGTGGAGCGTGGTTGCCACCGCCACTTACGAAACGATCTATATTAGTTTTGCCTCCACATTACTTGCGATGATTGTCGGCATTCCCCTTGGCGTATGGACATTCCTCACCGGAAAAAGTGAAATTCTGCAAAACCAACGTACACACTTTGTGTTAAACACCATTATTAATATTGGTCGTTCAATTCCCTTTATTATTTTGCTGTTAATTTTACTGCCGGTAACCCGTTTTATTGTCGGCACGGTGCTTGGCACGACGGCGGCGATTATTCCACTTAGCATTTGCGCCATGCCTTTCGTGGCACGTTTAACGGCCAATGCCTTAATGGAAATCCCAAACGGCCTCACTGAAGCGGCGCAAGCTATGGGGGCGACCAAATGGCAAATTGTGCGTAAATTTTATTTACCGGAAGCCTTGCCAACCTTAATCAACGGCATCACCCTCACCCTGGTTACCCTCGTGGGCTACTCCGCCATGGCGGGAACACAAGGTGGCGGCGGGCTAGGCAGCCTTGCTATCAACTACGGTGTCTATCGTAATATGCCCTATGTGACTTGGGTCGCCACAATTATTATCGTGCTTTTCGTGATGATTAGCCAAAAACTCGGTGACACTTTGGCGAAGAAAGTCGATCACCGTTAATTTAACCACAACACTCACCACTTCACAGGAAGGAAATCTTATGAAATTAAAAAGCTTATTTGCAATCACTGCTATCGCCTCAGCCCTTGTGTTAACCGGCTGTAAAGATGACAAAGCACAAACTAACACATCAGCACCTGCTAAAATAAAAGTGGGCGTCATGTCAGGCCCGGAACACCAAGTGGCTGAAATTGCCGCCAAAGTAGCAAAAGAAAAATATGGTTTAGAGGTGCAATTTGTTGAATTTAACGACTATGCTTTGCCTAACACCGCCGTTTCTACCGGTGATTTAGACGCCAATGCGATGCAACACAAACCTTATTTAGACGAAGATTCTAAAGCCAAAAACCTCAATAATTTGGTTATCGTAGGCAATACCTTTGTTTACCCGTTAGCGGGCTATTCCAAAAAAATTAAAAATGTGAATGAATTACAAGAAGGGGCAAAAATCGTTGTGCCAAATGACCCGAGCAACCGTGGCCGTGCATTAATTCTTCTTGAAAAACAAGGGTTAATTAAATTAAAAGATGCGAATAACCTTTTCTCAACAGTGTTGGATATTGTTGAAAATCCAAAAAATTTAAACATCACCGAAGTAGACACTTCCATTGCAGCCCGTGCATTAGATGATGTGGATTTAGCGGTGGTCAACAACACTTATGCCGGTCAAGTGGGGCTAAATGCACAAGATAACGGTGTTTTTGTAGAAGATAAAGATTCGCCGTATGTGAATATCATCGTTGCCCGCACAGACAACAAAGATAGCAAAGCCGTGCAAGACTTTGTAAAAGCTTATCAAACCGAAGAAGTGTATCAAGAAGCGAAAAAACACTTTAAAGATGGCGTAGCGAAAGGCTGGTAATTCATTATTCATGAGTTAACAGGCTCGCAAAATATCATTGATAAATCTTCATAAAAAAGAACCGGCTTCCCAAAAGAAGCCGGTTCATTATTATCTTCAGTATGAATTAACGATTACCACTCAAAATTCACACCGGCATTGTAGCTGATAGTGTTAGCATCTGCGATGGCAATGCCCGCTTTCGCTGCCACATTTGGACTGAAACGATAGCCCGTTCCCACAGCGACAGCCGTTTTTGAATTATAGCCCCCCACTGCTGCACTCAAATTAAATTTACCCACCGTATACGGTTGGAACAACCCGGTTAATGCAGCTTGTGTTGCAAAAGAGCGGTCCATTTTCTTCTCAAGTTTATTAACACGGCTTTCCAATTTGCCAATACGCGCTTTATTACTCGCAATATCCTTACGGATTTCTGCCACACCCGCTAGGCTATGGTTAGAAGCCAAGAATTTTTGCAAGGTTGCTTTATTTGCCGCAATGTCTGCGGTATTTTTTGCCACATTCGCTTTCGTTGCCGTAATATCGGTTTTATTTTTCGCAACATCTGCTTTGTTTTTATCAATACCTGCTGTATTTTTCGCCACATTACCTTTATTGGTCGCAATATCAGTTTTGTTTTTGGCGACATCCGCTTTATTTTGATCAACCCCTGCTGTATTTTGCGTAATATTTCCTTGATTTGCGGCAATATCGGCTTTGTTTTGCTCAATCGCCTTGGTATTTTTGTCAATATTCGCACGGTTTTCATCAATCTTCGCTTTATTGTCTACAATGCCGGTAAGGTTATTACCATTTGGCGTCGCCAAGAATTGTTGGATCATAGCTTTATTTTCCGCAATATCGGTTTTGTTTTGATCGATATTCGCTTTATTCTGTAAAACAAGGCCTTCGTTTGTGGCAATACTTTGATGATTTTGTGTAATGCGTTCCTCTAACTCATCCATTCTTGTGTCATTATCACCTAATTTTTGCTCAACCTGAGCGACAGTGCCGGCGAGATTGCCCACTCTACTATCAAGTTGATTAATTTCAGTATCTAACTTCTGATCTAAGCCCTGAACTTTGGTGGATAAATCCTGAACCTCGCTAGTTAACCCTTGAAGCCCGGTACTTAGCCCTTGAATACCTGTTGTTAATCCTTGAATAGCATTGGTATTTTGGGTCACATTTTGGTTTGTGGTGGCAAGTTCTGCTCTCAAGTTCTGATTTTCAGCTTGGAAATCATTACCCAATTTAGTGAGCACCCGAGTGTTGTCATTAACCACCCGTTGAACATCAGTCACTAAATCAGCGATACCATCGAGTGCCTGAACTTTCGGTTCAATGGTATCTAACCGTTGGGTAAGCCCATCTATCTTGGTATCTAATTGAGTGGTATCTAACTGTTGAATTTGCGTGGTGAGATCAGCCAAGTTGGCTTCCATGGTGTTTTGATTGTTGGCGAGGTCTGTAACTTGCGTGGTGAGATCAGTAACTTGAGGCTCTAATGCTATGATTTTCTCGCGTGCATCAGTAAGTAGATCTCCCAGCGCTTTTCTACTCATTTTTAAGTTATTCACTTCGTTATTTAACTGTGTTTGCACATCATTCACTTGTTGTTCCACAGCATCCATTCTTGGTAGTATCACTGTATTGACTTTATCTTGCACTACAGTGAGATCGCCTTCTGTGGTCGCTATTCTCTGCTCGTTTGCAATGAGTTGTCGTACAACGTCTTGAAGGGCATTATTCTGCCCCGGCATCTGTGCGGCGGAATAACCGGATGTTAAGCCAACCAATAAGGCCAATGCCAATGTGTTCTTCTTAGGTAAATTTTTCATAAGTTGTTTGTCTCCTGGAGATAATACAATTTTAATAATTCCATTTTTATTACTTCACATAGCCTGTGAAGCGGGCTTTTTATATCAAAGCCTGATAATGATTATCAATACAACAACTTGTCCAACCAGCCCCCCCCCCCGCAAATTAGGTTTTAAATCAATAAGTTAAAAGAGGTCTGATATGCTTTCCAAGAAGTGGAAAATAAAAGGCTACCACCGGATTTTCAGCGGTTTTAGGAAGGGTTTGCCAAAACTTGATAGGAAAGATTGAATAAAGAGGGGGAATCTTCAAACCTTACTGAGATTTTAACGGATTCAAATCTGTTCAAAAGAAGCAAAAAAATAGCACTCAATTGATGAGTGCTATTTTTATATTTTAGAGATGATTAATCTTCAGATTTTGCACAAGACCGATGAAATCACCTCAAAATCCAGCATACTTTAATTAATCTCAACGGTTACCGATTATCAATCAAAGCAATATGTCTTTTGGCGGCAATCCATGCGCCGATGTAGCCCATGATTAAACAGCTCACCAAGAGAAAAATCAATTCGCCAGCAGCCAAGCCGTTTAAGGCAAACTGCACGGCAAAAATATCGGTAACATATTTCACCGCAGAGGTGAAATAGCCGATGATAAAACTGCTAAAAATAGCAGCAACAAGTCCGCCTAATAGGGCATAAATCATCCCTGTGTAAAGGAAAGGGCGGAGAATAAAGTGATCTGTCGCACCCAATAATTTCATCACATCAATATCTGCTCGGCTGCTATAAACATCAGAACGAATGCTATTGCCAATCACTAAGAACACGGCAATCGCCATTAACACCGTACAAAAAATTGCCACATGTGCCACCAGCCATGAAAGTGCGGTCAATTTTTCCATCCAATCATTATCTAACCGGACTTCTTGCACGCCTTTAATTTTATCGAGATTGGCACGCAGGCTTTCCCGTTTTTCAGACGCATTAAATTCACTCGTGGGTTTCACCATCACCACGGCAGGCAAGGGGTTGTCATCCAGAATATCCAATTCTTCACCAAACCCGGACCAACTTTTAAATTCCTTTAAGCTTTCTTGGCGGGAAACGTAATTGAGGCTTTCCACCCCTTCTTGTTGGCGGATTTTTTCCACCACTAAATTCGCATCTTCTTCCGTTAAATTTTTGTGTAAATAAATGGTGAGTTCACTTTCCGGATAAAATTGTGTGGTGGCTAAATGTAAATTTTTCCACATGAGATAGCTGACCGTTGGAATGGTGAGCGAAACGGCAATCACCAAAATCGTCAGCAATGTACCGAATTTGCGTTGCCACAAATCTGCCCATACGGCTCGTAAGGTGTAAGCCGTTTGTACGAAAAAAGATGCATCAGTTGATCGGCTCATGGTTTTTCCTTAATAACGTAAGTAGCCTTGTTCCAACACTAAACAAGGTTTTGGTTTTTGTTGAATAAGATTAATGTCGTGAGTGGCAATTAACACCGTCATACCCAAGCGGTTAAATTCTTCAAAAAGGTTAAAAATCCCTAAAGAAAGCTCATTATCCAAATTGCCGGTGGGTTCATCGGCCAATAAAAGTTGCGGTTTATGCACAATGGCACGGGCAATATCCACCCGCTGTTGTTCACCACCTGAAATTTGTGGTGGCAGATAATGGGCTTTGTTACGAAGCCCCACACGATCAAGCGCGGCCATTGCACGAGAATGCGCATCTTTCGGGTTCATCCCCGTAATAATCAGTGGTAATGCGACATTTTCTACCACGGTTCGATCGGTTAATAAGCGGTAATCTTGGTGAACCATGCCAATTTGGCGGCGTAAAAAAGGAATCTCATATTTTGACAGGCGGGTGATATCATGCCCATTAAACCAGATTTGCCCTGCGTTGGCTTTTTCCATGCCCATAATCAATTTGAGCAAGGTGCTTTTTCCCGCACCGGAATGGCCGACAAGATAGGTCATACTGCCGACCGGTAAATGAAAATTCAGCCCTTGCAACGCCGGTTGGGTTGCACCGTGATAGGCTTTGGATACATTAGAAAATTTAATCACGATCTGTCCTTATTCTTCTTCGTGGATAAATAATGCGTCAATAAATTCTGTCGCATTAAACGCACGCAAATCTTCAATTTTTTCGCCGACACCAATATAGCGAATCGGTAAGTTAAATTGATCGGCAATGGCGAAAATCACCCCACCTTTTGCCGTTCCATCTAATTTTGTGAGAGAAATACCGGTTAAACCGACCGCTTCATTAAATAATTTTGCTTGGCTGATAGCATTTTGCCCCGTTCCTGCATCAAGCGTGAGCATAATTTCATGAGGGGCGGTTTCATCATATTTTTTCATCACTCGGACGATTTTTTTCAACTCGTCCATTAAATTATTTTTATTTTGTAAACGCCCTGCGGTATCGGCAATTAAAACATCAATATTGCGAGCGCTAGCTGATTGCATGGCATCAAAAATCACTGAGGCTGAATCCGCCCCTGTACTTTGTGCCACCACCGGAATATGATTTCGCTCTCCCCATACCTGCAATTGTTCCACCGCCGCCGCACGGAAAGTATCACCGGCTGCCAACATCACGGATTTTCCTTCCTCTTGGAATTTACGGGCAAGTTTACCAATGGTGGTGGTTTTCCCCACACCGTTTACGCCCACCATTAAGATCACATAAGGTTTTTTGTGGCTGTCAATGGTTAAAGGCTGAGCCACCGGTTCAAGAATGGTTGCCATTTCCACTTTTAACTGTTGATACAACAATTCGGCATCTTGCAATTGCTTACGACTGGCGTGTTCCGTTAAATTTTTAATGATTTTCGTGGTGGTTGGCACGCCAATATCGGCAATGAGAAGCTGTTCTTCCAATTCCTCAAACAATTCATCATCAATTTTTTTGCCTAAGAAAAAGCGACGAAAACCAGCACCGATATTTTGTTTTGTTTTGAGCAATCCTTTCACTAAACGACTGAAAAAACCGCCCTCACTTGGTTTTTCACGGATTTCACTTGGCGTTTGTGATAATGCTTCTCCCGCTTCTTCCGAAACGCTTTCCGATGCGGTTTCGGGATAAAATTCTTGCTTCACCTCTTCAACGATATCCGCATCAATTTCTGCAACTTCAACCGTTCGATTTTCTTCCACATTTTCAGGGGCAATGATTTCCTCAGGTAAATCATTCTGTGCGGTGGAAATGTCTGATATCTTGTCTATTTCAGCCGGGGTTAGCTCATCTTTTTGTGCTTCTTCCGTTAAAACTTTCTCAAAAACGACCGCACTTTCGGCTGCCTCTACTGTTTCTGTTGGGATTTCTGTTGTGGCTTCTGTTGCCTTTTCAGCAGGGGCGGCGACAACGTTCTCTACGGTCGTTCCCTCGATTTTTTCTTCTTCAATAACCGGCTCAAGCGGTGGGGTTTCTTGTTTTTTATTACGCCCAAATAATGATGACCAAAATCCGCCTTTTTTCTTTTCTTCCGCCATAACTCGTTCTCTTCAATGCTATCCGATAAAAATGTGGTTCATTCTAGCAAAAAATCGTCTAAACTAAGCAGAATTTTCACTAAAAATCCGCTTCTTTATGAAAAAATCGCAAGGACAATCGCCAAAAGGCGAAGTTCGTATTATCGCCGGACTTTGGCGTGGACGGAAATTACCTGTGTTAAACGCCGAAGGGTTACGCCCCACCGGTGATCGTGTCAAAGAAACCTTATTCAATTGGTTAATGCCCTACATTCATCAGGCAAAATGTTTAGACGGTTTTGCCGGCAGCGGTTCGTTAGGGATTGAAGCCCTTTCCCGTCAAGCCGAAAAAGTGACCTTTTTAGAAAAAGACAAAATCGTTGCCCATCAACTGAAAAAAAATCTGCAAACGTTGAAATGCACGGAAAAACAAGCGCAAGTGTTCAATCAAAGTTGTTTAGATTTTTTAAAACAAGTGCAAAATCAACCGCACTTTGATGTGGTGTTTCTTGATCCGCCTTTTCATTTTGGTTTGGCTGAACAAGCGATCCGACTACTTACCGAAAATAACTGGCTGTATCCCAATGCCCTCATTTATGTGGAAACGGAAAAAGACAGTCACTTCAGCACACCTGAACATTGGACATTATTAAAAGAAAAAACCACCGGAATGGTGAGCTATCGTTTATATCAAAATTGAGAGAAATTATGTTAGATATTGTGTTATATGAGCCTGAAATTCCGCAAAACACCGGCAATATTATCCGCCTTTGTGCCAACACCGGTTTTCGTCTGCATTTAATCGAACCCCTCGGTTTCACTTGGGATGACAAGCGACTTCGCCGTTCGGGATTGGACTATCACGAATTTGCCCATATCAAACGCCATAAAACCTTTGAGGCCTTTTTAGAAAATGAAAAACCGAAGCGGTTATTTGCCCTCACCACCAAAGGTTCACCGGCCCATAGCCAAGTGACCTTTGAACAGGGAGATTATTTAATGTTCGGCCCTGAAACCCGGGGTATTCCAATGTCGATTTTAGACACCCTACCTATGGAGCAAAAAATCCGAATTCCGATGACCGCCAATAGTCGCAGTATGAATTTATCCAATGCGGTGGCCGTTACCGTGTATGAGGCTTGGCGACAGCTTGGCTATGAAGGTGCGGTAAATTTAGCCAATCCCTAGTTTTATTGAAATAGCGGTTTGTGCATTGGTTCGCAAAGCATAAAAAAATCTGCCCCTAAATTTATCGGATAATCAACCCGAGCTTTTAGGGGCAGACTGATTTTATAGGCTATTTTTACGAAGAATTATTTTTCTTCTGAAATAAAACGGTAAGCTAAAGCACCAATAACCGCTCCCACAATTGGCGCAACCCAGAATAACCATAATTGCTCAATTGCCCAGCTACCTTGGAATAACGCCACACCGGTGGAACGGGCCGGGTTAACAGAGGTATTGGTTACCGGAATACTGATTAAGTGAATTAACGCTAAACTCAAACCGATAGCAATTGGCGCAAAACCTGCCGGCGCACGTTTATCTGTCGCGCCCATAATGATGATTAAGAAAAACGCCGTTAATACCACTTCAATTAATAATGCTGCCACTAAACTATAACCATGTGGCGAATGTTCACCATATCCGTTGCTGGCAAATCCGGCGGTAACATCAAATCCCGGTGCACCGGAAGCAATAAGGTAAAGAATCGCCGCTGCTGCAATCGCCCCTAAAACCTGTGAGGCAATGTAAGGAACGAGATCTTTCGCATTAAAGCGGCCACCGACAAATAAACCAATGGATACCGCCGGGTTAAAATGTCCGCCTGAAATATGGCCAACGGCATAAGCCATGGTCAATACGGTTAATCCAAAAGCAAATGCAACACCCATGTAGCCGATACCCAGTTCAGGAATACCTGCTGCTAATACCGCACTACCACAACCACCAAATACCAGCCAGAATGTACCAAAAAATTCTGCGAAATATTTTTTCATATGTTTTCCTTTTGTATTTTAAATGTAAATAACACGCTTTTGTTATCGGCTTTTGAACGCACGAATTCCAACCCTTTGATAAAGAGAGATCATCTCTCGTTAGAAATCGTTTATTCTTCAAATAATAAAAAAGTTATCGTCTAAAGCTGATTTTATTTTCCCGATAAAATCGGCCTTAACGAAAAACAAAAATTAGTCTGAAAGCCGAATTTAAAGTTCATAAATTTAATGTTAATTACAATTTCTTTACAAAATTGACATTATTCGGCGAATTTATCCCATAAAAAAAGCGATCAATATGATCGCTCTTTCATCGCTTAAAAATAGTAATTACAATTTCACTTCTAACTGCTCATAGGCCCGTTTGGCTTTCTCTAAAGCTTTTTCCACGGAAAGATCTCTTGCCAAGATCACCCCTAAACGCCGATGCCCATTCACCTCACCTTTACCGAATAATCGGATATTGGTGTGCGGTTCAGCAAGGGCTTTATCAATACCGCTAAATTGGATATTCGTTGATTTTCCCTCCACCACAATCGCTTTGGAGGCTGATGGGCTGATAAGGCTGATTTCAGGGATAGGTAAGCCCAAAATCGCTCGAGCATGGAGGGCAAATTCAGATAATTCTTGTGAAATTAAGGTCACCATTCCGGTATCGTGCGGACGTGGAGAAACTTCATTGAAAATCACCTCATCACCACAAACAAACATTTCCACACCGAAAATGCCCCGTCCGCCTAATGCGGTGGTAATTTTTTCGGCAATAGATTGTGCTTTTTGTAAAGCTATCGCCGACATGGCTTGTGGCTGCCAAGATTCACGATAATCCCCGTCTTCTTGACGGTGTCCGATAGGGGCAAGGAAACTTGTTCCATTAATGTGGCGAACCGTTAGCAAGGTGATTTCATAATCAAATTTAACAAATCCCTCGACAATCACCCGCCCTGCACCGGCTCTGCCCCCTTCTTGTGCATAATCCCAAGCTTTTTGGAGATCCGCTTTTGATTTCAAAATACTTTGTCCATGACCGGATGAAGACATTATCGGTTTAACCACACAAGGAATACCGATTTTTTCAACCGCACGTTGAAAATCCTCAAAGTTATCTACAAATTGGTAAGCCGAGGTTGGCAAGCCCAATTCTTCTGAAGCCAAGCGGCGAATCCCTTCTCGGTTCATAGTGAGCTGGGTGGCTTTTGCGGTTGGTACAACATTAAAACCGGCTTGCTCTAATTCCACGAGGGTTGCGGTCGCAATGGCTTCCACTTCCGGCACAATGTAATCAGGCTTTTCTTTTTCCACCAGTGCTTTCAATGCCTCACCATCTAACATCGAAATGGTATAGGCTCGGTGCGCCACTTGCTGGGCAGGCGCATTTTCATAGCGATCCACTGCGATCACTTCCACGCCTAAGCGTTGCAATTCAATCACCACTTCTTTGCCTAATTCGCCGGAGCCAAGCATCATCACTTTTGTGGCATTTGGGCTTAATGCCGTACCAAGGGTTGTCATATTATCTCCTTACTTTAACAAGGCATCATCAAGGGAAAGATCATCGTTTTTATTCACACCAATACCACGAGCGATAACCTTTTTCGCAATATCGTGGGCTTCCTCAAGGGAATGTTCTTTATAGCTCCCGCATTGGTAAATATTCAATTCAGGGATAGCGGATTGATCTTTAACGTTCAACACATCCTGCATAGAAGCAAGCCAAGCTTGTGCCACTTGTTGTTCGTTCGGCGTGCCGATTAATGACATATAAAACCCGGTGCGGCAGCCCATCGGGGAGATATCAATAATTTCTACCTGCTCGCTGTTTAAATGATCACGCATAAAACCGGCAAATAAATGCTCAAGGGTATGGATACCTTTTGGTGGGAGAATTTCGTTATTAGGAAGACAGAAGCGTAAATCAAAAACGCTGATATCATCCCCTTTTGGTGTACGCATGGTTTTGGCAATACGCACGGCAGGGGCTTTCATTTTCGTGTGGTCCACTTTAAAACTATCAAGTAATGGCATAACTTTTCCTTATAAATCAATTGGTTGAATTTTAATTCAAAAAATCTTTCATTTTTTATGAACTTTCAAGCAAGTCTTTAGTCTTAGAGAACAAGCAACTTGTAGTTGTTTTTAATAAAATTGGTTCCTTAGGTTATTTGCCCTTCACTCGTTGAAGGGCTTTTTTATGGCATTCTATAATAAGAATGGGGCGCTGAGAAACAATAAAACCACATAACGCACCAGTTTACCAATAAAAATAAAAAGGCAACTTGCTATGAAATTTAAACGTAACCACCCTGCTACGGCACAAAATAAATCGCCCACAATCGGCAACCAACTCAGCAATAATGCCACCGCCCCATAACGGCGAAGCTTTTCCATTACCCATAAAGTGCGGTCATTTTGGCTTTCAAATTTGGGAAACCAACGCCCAATACCATAAGTCGTAAGACTGCCTAAACCGTTTCCCAATGTGGCGATAAAAACCAGCCCTAAAACCTCCGCACTGAACAGCGAATGAAAGGTTAGTTTAGAAATTGCCAAGGTAACAAACACCACTTCTGAATTACCGGGTAGTACCGTGGCACTTAAAAATGCACTGATAAACATTAACCAAAGCGGATAATGTTGCCAACTATTTACCCAGAAGTCGAAAGACAGCCAATCCATATTTAGCGTTCGGGTTGATAAATTTGTATATAACGCACTAAACCTGCCATCATTTTTTCATATTCAGTCATGATTATGCCTTGATAATTTGTTGAGTACGCACATCAAAAACGTCCATACCCGCATTCAACCCCGCCTGAACGCCTAAATCGGCATCTTCAAACACAATGCAATTTTGGGGCTTTACACCGGTTAATTGGGCACAACGTAAAAAGGTTTCAGGATCGGGTTTGTGTGCTTTTACATCATCAGCACTGACAATCGCATCAAAATAAGGGGCAATCGCCAGTTTATCCATCAACATATTAATAAGCTGACGGTGCGATCCCGAGCCTAATGCAATCGATTTTTTCTGATGATAATGTCGAACGATTTCAAACGTTGGGAGCAAAGTGGATTCTGTCGGGATTAATTGATAAGAAAGCTTCCGTTTTGCGGCGATCACTTCATCAAGGCGATGGGGTGGCATACCGGCTTTCTCCATAATAGCGGAGGCAATGGTGCTGACTGTCGCCCCACCTAATTGATACATAATTTGGCTATCAAACTCATAACCAAACTGCTCGCCTACCATTGACCAAGCTCTGGCATGTACCGGCATGGTATCAATGAGTGTGCCATCCATATCAAAAATCAATCCTTCATAGTGATTGAAAAGGCTATTATCTATCATCGTTTTCTTTCTTCCTTAACTATTTTAAGCTTTATGCCAAATTTGTGATCCCTGCACTGTTTTCTTGATATAAAGTGCGGTAGATTATGGGTGGAGATTTTAGAGGAACAGAAATAAAAATGCGACTGCTTAATCAGCTTGAACGGTGGAAATTACGCAATCAGATCAATCAACCGATTATTGATGTGGTCTTTCAGTTGCGTGATCGCCTAGAGCATTATTGGAAAGTCGATGTCAATTCCGCCCTCGTGGATACGTTATTATTCCATATTGCCTGTAGCCTAGGGCGAATTGAACGTGGCGGCTGCGCTTCCCCACTTTATCAAGAAATGTTTGAAGAAATCCAAAGTGCGGTCAATTTTCCACAAGTTTTAAAAATTCACGAAGATTTACTTTCCCTCATTCCTTTTCACATTCCCCATGCTGAACAAACCTATTTTTTGGCGAATGTTCATTCATTATTATTAGCACAGCCTAAAATATATAAGGAGCAATAATTATCGCCCCTTATATATTTGATTTGAAATAAAATCTCATGACTATTTTTTACTTAGAAACTCTCTTAATACATTAAGTAGCTGATTTCCGAACTCCGCAAGCGGTGAATAACCTGAGGATTCAGTCGATTGCTGTCTTGATAACACTTTCAATAATAGGAAAAGCAATGTGGTTGGAGGCACCACCAAAATCACTGCGATATGCCAGACATTATCATGAATGTGATAACTCATCGCCTGACGGAAAATCCAAAAAGCAAATCCTGTATACAAGGCGAAGATAATAACAATAGCCACCCAAAAAGCACATTTAAATAAAAGCCGGCGTTCTTTTTCGTAATCAATTAAATCCTGAGGATTAATAACCGGACCTTTCGTAAGTTGTGGATTAGTTGGAGGAATTTGATTATTTTCTGCGCCAACAAAATTCTCACTTTTGAGGTTGTCTTGTGGAATATGTATACCTTTATTATCTACCATAATTTTTCCTTAATTTAGTAGAATACCTAAATTCTTCAAACGATAAGTCATTGCAGGAACCGACACATTGAATAATTCAGCTAATTCATTGATCGATTGGATATTCAACCTATCAATCGCATAATTTATTGCCACTGTCGGCATCACCAATTCTGCCGCAAAGGCATTGGCATCAACCTCTCTTTGATCATAGTTAGCGATGTTAAAAGAAGCTGAATTATCACGAAATCCACCACCATGATTTAATGCAAAATGCCCTAATTCATGTGCGAGAGTAAAACGTTGGCGCTGTAAAACATCCGTGCTACGAACAGTACAAGTTGGGGTACCATTGACAATATCAAAACGTCCGGAAATATCTTCACCACCCGGTAATGTAGGTAAATAACAAACTTCAACTCCCATTTTTTGGGCAATATCATCAATATTTACAGGAATGTTACGATCCCAAAAAGCATCTAGAACACGCTGTGCGGTATCTTTTACGCTCATAACTCCCCCCTTCATTTATCTATATACCTTGCTTTAACGAAAATTAATTCTATGAATTTTTCATCTATTTATCAAATATAAAAATACGCAATATTCCCACTAAAAACTCAGTATTTATGCAGTGTTAATTAAACACCAATCCCAATTCCAACTCTTTTAAATTGTGGCTTTCTTGGCGAAGTTCATTCCAAATTAGAGGGTTACGCTCAAGATAGGCGGGTTCAAATGTTAATACCCAATCGGTCGGATGACGGAGGGTTTTGAGGGTGATTGTCTGGGTTTTCTCTGTGGCTTGGCGGGATTTATTTAAGATCACCGCAAGGCGTAATAAACGAATTAATGCCAACACATCTTGCTCGTCATAACGGGCAAATGGGATGATATCCGAGGATTTTAAGACACCAATATGCACACGGACAAGCAAGGCAAGCAAACGTTGTTGTTCCCTGTCAAAGCCCGGTAATTCCATATTTTGTAGAATATAGGCTGAATGTTTTTGCATGCCTTTATGGTTGATAACAAGCCCCACTTCATGAAGCCGTGCAGCCCAAAGCAAGACACTTTGCATTTCCTCCAGCAATATTGGGTTGCGCCATTGTGTATATTGATGAGCCAGTAAATTGGCACTGCCTGCTGTGCGGTGGGCTTGAGCGGTATCAATATCAAATTGTTCTGTTAAGCCCCATGCTGTGCGGGCACGAATATCCGCCACTTGGAAATTTTTCTCAAGGCTGTAAATCATCCCTTCACGCAATGCACCGTCTGAGTAACGCATATTATCAATATGAAATACATCAAACACCGCGCTTAAAATCGCCAATCCCGGCACAAAAACATCCGCCCGATCCGGGTTTAATCCAATCAGATTTAATTCATCAAAATGGCGGGCCTGTAAGGTTTGCTCAACTAAATCATTCAAACGGGCTTTGGTGATGATGCCATTCGGATCTAAGGTGGCGGCAATCACTTGATGTACGGTTTTGATCGTACCGGAAGAACCTAACACGGATTGCCAACCCAGATTGCGATATTCCCAGCCTAAATCTTCAATTTTATTGACCGCACTTTGATAGGCTTTTTCAAAATTTTCTTGAGAAATTTCACCATGCTTAAAATATTGTGAAGCAAAACTTACACAACCCATATGACGACTTTGCGCAATAATGGGGGTGAAATCATCACCTACAATCATTTCCGTCGATCCGCCACCAATATCCACCACCAATTTTCTGCCTTTTTCCGGCTGAGTATGGCACACCCCGGCATAAATAGTTTTCGCTTCTGTTTGCCCGCTAATAATATTAATCGGGTAAGGAAAAACCGCCGCCGCTTGACGTAAAAATTCGTCATTATTGACCGCTCTTCTTAGGGTATAGGTGCCGACCACATTCACATTTTCCGGTGCAAAACCCTGCAAACGTTCTGCAAACAACGCTAAACAATTGACACCTCGGGTAATGGCTTCTTGGCTTAGTACAGCATTTTCATCAAGCCCTTCGGCTAATTTCACTTTTTGTTTTAAGCGTGATAACACTTGAATAGAGCCGTTCATAATGCGTGCCACAATCATATGGAAACTGTTCGAGCCGAGATCGATAGCCGCAATTTCACGCACATTGGTTCGCCCTTGAGGCAATATCTCTTGTTCAAATTGTATTTCGTTATTCATTAATGGTTCCTAAAATTCAAACTGATAAAGTAAATCAAACACTTGGTTGGTGCTTGAAATGGATTGGAAATAAAGTTGTGGCAACAGGCGATAACGCAAAGTCACCTCCGCCAATCCGTCAAATAACCCAACGCCATATTTTATTTGGAGATTTTTACCAATATTCCCGCTCACCTGAACTTTTGAGCTATCTCCGACACCGGCTGTGCCAAGATTGAGATCTTGAATACCAAAGACTTCGCCAATTCCGCCCACAAATTTACCGCTTTTCGCTAAGCCCATTCCCAGTAAAGCCGCCCCCACCGAGCCGGCTGAGCCTGCTTCGCCACTGTTTTCCAAAGAACGCCCGGTTAATAAATAAGAAAGGGCTTGATCCTGTGGTTTTGCCGGTTCAGAGAACACCGTGACTTCCGGATTGGTCGCCACCCCAATCACTTTTACCCCTGCAGTAACCTTGTTATCTTCCATCGCTTCCGGATTACGAATCGCCTCAATATTCAGCATAGGTTGTGAAGGCAAACCGGAAAAGTGAATTTGTCCTTTGCGAATGACCAAATCCTGTCCAAAAGAGGCATAACGCCCGTTTTTGAGGTCAATTTGTCCATATAGCCCTAAGCGTCCTTTTTCTTGTTTAACCGAAAGAACTCCCTCCAAATTCGATTTAAACCCATAGGCATCAAAATGCACATCATTACCAATGTTGATCTTAAGATCAGAACGAATCGCCATACCGGATTGGGTGGTTGAGGCAAACTCACGGTTAATTAATTCCGGTTTACTTTTCCGTGGCCCGTTTAAAATGACTTCATCTTCACTCACCGGTTCAGCATTATCCGGTAGGCTGTCGATTTTAATTCTTGCCCAAGGAATGGCAACGTTTCCCGATAATTCCAATAATTGGGGGGTGGCTTTCGCCAGCACATTGGTGGAAAGGCGAAGTTTTCCCATTGCAGGAAGATCAAGTTTAAAGTTTTCTGTTTCAGCCCGAACTTCTGTTCGCCAATTGGCGATATTCGTCCAATCGGCCTGTCCGCTCATTTTCAGCTGCCCCTCCGGGGTTTGGATATGACCTTGCAAGGTTGAATGGGTGCCGGAAAAACGCAGGGCCACTTCGCCATTTGTCACCTTAAAAGGTAACATTTTTAAGGTGGTTTTCACATTTCGAAGATCAACATTGCCGTTTAACAAAGGTTTTTCAAGATTTCCCCCAAAACTCAGTGACGAAGTGATATCGCCACTGATATTTTCGCCTTGGCTAAATAGTTGATTGAATAAAGTTAAATTTAAACCCTCAATGTTAAATGTACCACCAAGCTGACGGGTGCCACTTAAATCATTGAGTTTTAAATCCGTACGAATACGACCTTGATTTTGAACATTAATGTCCGATTTTAATATCAGATTATTATTTTGAATCTCCGCATTGAGCCTAAGTTGTGGAATAGCCAATTTAAAAGTGCGGTAATCCAATTTCTGTGCTAAAGCGAGATTATCGCCATTTAGCGCAAGATTTAACACAAAAGGTTTATCACTAAACCACGCCACTTTTCCTTCGCTTCTTAGTTGCCCTTTTAGGCTATCCTGCTCAATCAATTTATTCACTAAATTCAAATTAATTCGCTTCAGGTTAAATGGAATTTCCCCTTTTTTACCTGCGTTAAAAGATTGCGGAAAACACAAGTCAAATTCGCTATTCACCCAACAATGTGCCCCAATTGTGGCTTGTATGGTTTTATTATCATAGGTCAGCGGAATAGGTTGAGTAGGTTTTAGCTCTCCAATTGGGGTGTCAATTTGCACTTGACTTAACGTGCCTTTCCATTGCTGTAAAGTGCGGTCAAAATTACCCGAGATTTGTAAATTTGCCGCTACCGGTTTACCTTGAGAACGCAGGCTGAGTTGGTGTTTTTTTTCATCACCCGAGAGAGTGAAATCCACCGAGCGTATTGCCACTGCTTCGCCATAACGAAGATTGCCCCCTTTAACGAGCAGATTTCCTTTCACCAACGGTGCACTCGACACCTCGCCTTGAACGATGGCATTGGCGATATCAAGGCTCTGCCAGTGAAGATTTTTGGCATTAAGATCCAGCTTCACATCAGGGGCCACCAAATCCCCTTTAAGTGTTCCTTTACCAATCAATGAACCGCTTAAATCGCCGTATAATCCCTGCAAATTCGGCCCATGAATATCGAATAGCAGATCCGATTGTTCACTCAATACACCTTTGGCATAGATCCGATTATCGCCATAATTAAGCAACAATTCAGGGATATTAAGTAAAGTCTTATCACTTAAAAAGACCTGACCTTTCAAACTGAGCGGACGCTGGGAGAGGCTACCGGTTAAATCAATATGAGGAATATCCACCTGCCAGCCTGCCGTACTCGCCGCCCCTGAGCTCACCAATTGACCGGATAATACCGCCGGAATCGTTGGCACATAAGGGCGAATATTCATTTTATTCAAATTCGCTTCCGCTTCCCATTTCGCCCCTGCTTTCCAGCTTGCCGATCCGGTTAATCTTGCCGTACCCTCCAATGCCTTGAGATGTAATTCGTTGATGTCCACCTCATACAATTTTCCTTTCACATCAAGGGATAAATCCGTTGCAGGAATATGCGTCATCCCTTCCACATTCCCCCTAAGTTTTGCCTGATAATCCAAGAGATTACCGCTAACATTTAACCTGACATCCTTGATTTTAAGTGGCGGTAAATTTTCAGCGAAAGCATAGTTTCCTTTGCTGGCATTCAGCGTAAGGTTTAACGGCATTTTTTCCTCTGCCAATTTCACCTCGCCATTGAGCTCGGCATCTAATACCCCTTTTGTGGTTAAAGCAAGGGATGTTGTTTTTTTCAATGCACCGGAAAGCGAAAGCGTAATATCGCTTTTCGGTAAGATTTCTTTGTCTTTGGCTTTAAACGCATTGAGTGAGGAAGTGAGGGTGAAATCCACAGGAAAATCACCGTTAAGTTGTAGTGAGCCTTGGGCTGTCACATTGCCTAACGAACTGTCTAATGCCAATTTCTGCACTTGAGCAAGATGCCCCGTGGCATCGGCTTGCAAAAGAAAAGCGGAAAGTGTGATCTGCTGTAATGTTTCCCCCTGTTCATTTTGCACCACATAATGCCAATCTTTCGCACTAAGGCTTGGAATATGCAGATCAAAGGGTAAATTGACTTCCGTGATATTGCCTAAAAATGCTGGGGTTAAATTTTGCTCAATCGCAGCCCAATCTATCGGTTGATTATTCTTTTCTGATACTGATTTTTCAGGTTGGTCTAGTTGAACGCTTTTAATGTTAAGGACATTGATTTCAGTCGGCGCTAATGTTAATCCCGCTTCATTATTTAAACTGACTGCACTTTGAAAATGCTTAAGGGCAATATGGGTTTGATCCAATTGAAAATTGAGTTGATCCAACCTGAGATTTTTCACCTCAAAACTGACGGGTAAACGCACTTTTTTCATTGGTGAACGTTCCCGAGGCTCTTGTTCCGATGGCGGTAATTTTGAGCTATCAATGAGGATCTCCGGCTGATTGACAGCCATCTCTTCCACACAAATTTTGCCGGAAATGAGGCAACCAAAATCCATTTGTAAACGTGCTTGGGCAATGCGGGTATCAACGCCTTCGCTTTGGTAACGTACATTTTGCAAAACTAGCCCTTGCTGTAACCCACCTTCGATTTGCTCAATGGAAAGACTATCAAGCAGTTTATCCGCCAATTGGAGCAAGCCTCGTTGACCCGCATCAAAAGAAAGTGCGCCCACCAGTGTAAAAACCGGCACAAAAATGACCGCACTTGTGACACACAACACTTTGCGTAAGTAGGATTTTTTCTTTTTTGGTGTAGGCTGAGCAGGCGGCTTTTCTTGCACTTTGATTTCTTGTTCTGACATAATTTCCCCTAAATTTCTGTGCCTAAACCAATGTAGAATTGAATATTTTTACTGTCATCTTTGTCACGAATAGGGGTCGCAATATCGAATTTAATCGCCCCCACCGGCGATGCCCAACGCACCCCAACACCTGCGCCATAGCGTAATTCTTCATTGCTAAAACGATTTGCAGCAAGGCCTGCATCCACAAAGGTTGCCCCCCACCATGAGGGATAAACTTGATATTGATATTCAAAAGATCCGGTGAGTAAACGGGAACCCCCTACGAGTTTATTATTCTGATCTCTCGGTGAGATTTTTTTATAACCGTAACCACGCACACTACGATCGCCCCCAGCAAAAAAACGAAGTGCGGGCGGAATTTTGTGAATATCTTTGGTATGTAAATAGCCGATTTCCGCACGAGTGATAATTCGGTGATT
The DNA here is from genome assembly GCF_002000125.1 of Rodentibacter heidelbergensis. Classification (GTDB taxonomy): domain Bacteria; phylum Pseudomonadota; class Gammaproteobacteria; order Enterobacterales; family Pasteurellaceae; genus Rodentibacter; species Rodentibacter heidelbergensis. Next base: position 84,202 of record NZ_MLHH01000009.1, on the reverse strand, counting down.
TTCCGCATAAGTACGAATCCAACCCGTTGAGGCTTGCACTTTAAAAAAACTCGCATCGGAAAGTAGCCCTTTGTAAGCCACATCCACCGTAATTTTTTGCGAATCCCCCCAAGTTGGGAACATTCCCCCCCGTAAACGGGTGCGGTTAAACCCGCCGGTCGGGTAAACCAGTAGGGTTTTATCATTAATGTCCGCTTGGGTAAATTTATCATAACGCGCCCGCACACCGGCAAAATATTGCCAACCTGCATCATTATTCCAATAACGCAATCCGGCAAGCGTAATAGTCGTGGTTTTCGTGTCGTTATCATCCTCATTTTCCACCCCACCGGAAAATTCGTAATAATAATTTAACGGATTTTTTAATAGGGGAATTTTATAAACCGCCTCAAGGGTTTGTTTTGGTGAAGACACATAAAGATTGGTACGAAAGCTGTGTCCACGATCATTAATCCAAGGCCTTGTCCAGCCAATCTGTAAATGCGGGCCGGTATCGGTGGCAAAGCCGACACCTAATTCCATGGCATTTTTTTTGCGTGGATACATCAACACCTCTAAATTCACCACTTTATTTTCTTCATCAACCTGCGGTTGCAATAATACTGAGCTAAACCAGTTAGTTGAGGAAAAATCATTAGACAAGGTAGAAAGTTGACTGAGCAAATAAGGCTCACCCGGTTTAATTTTCAACATATTTTGCAAATAATCTTCACGAATTTGCGTATTATTGAATGTGATTTCACCATAATGATAACGCACCCCACTATCAAATAGCATACGCCACCAGGCTTGATAGGTTTCCGGGCTGATTTCTAAACGGGAAACGGAAAATTTTCCATCTAAATAACCGCGGGCAAGGGCAAGGGTTGAAATACTGCTTTTATACTCATCATATTTTTGATGCTCAACCAATTCCCCCTCTTTAGGTAAATTTTTGCGTAATGCCTCAAAATGTTCATCTTGCGCCGCTTCCCCTTCAATTTTGACCTCTACCCCCGCAATGCGTGTGGGTTCCCCCGGTTTGACATGGGCGATAAGCAAATCCCGTTCACCTTTTCGCTTTTTCAATTCAAAGGTGACGGAAGAATCATAATAACCAAATACCCGTAAGCCTTTATCAACAGCATCAATGACAAGCTGTTTATAGCGGTCAGAACCATCCATTTCTTCTTTGCTGATGAGCTCAACATTCAATGCGGTGTTGCGAATAGCACGCTCCCCTTTAATGCCTTGAATATCAATATCGACGGTTTGTTCGGCAAATACTGGCCATGCCGAGAGAGAAAGTAAAAGTGCGGTCAATTTGAGAGGAGATTTTTTCATAACTTTCACTAAAGGGATAATTGGTTTATTGGTCAGAAACCCACAATAGGCTGATTACCAATAAGGTTATTTTCGTTTCTTATAAAACGGACGCCTATTGGCGTCCCATTTTTTTATTTTGTGTAACGGCGATATCATACCGCAATTATTGGGAAAATTTCACTTCCTGTACGATTCGTTTTGCCGTAGCAATAGGGAGTTGTCCGATAAAGGTAATTTCTTTGTCGCCAATGACTTCGCTATATAGGGTATATTCGCCCTGTTTCCAGGTTTGATCCTGCTTTGGTTGTGGATTTTCTGCCTTTGTTACATAGAGGGTAAAGGTGAATAATCCGTCACTGAATAATGCACTATCAATGATTTCACTTTCAAATAAATCTTGGCTATGGCGGATTTTTGTAAACCCACTCGGTAACCAATCGGCTTTCCAGCTAAGGGAAGAAACACTATTAGGGGTTTCATTTAATAACGGTGGCATTGAAACTTTATTCAAATAATCCGTCAATCCTTTAAGGCGATCGTCAATATAAAGCGTCACCACGCGGAATTGATCTAATAATTTGCCTTCACGATCGAGCATATCGCTACGCAATAATAAGCTGTTTTCTTCATCAATAAACACCACATATTGATAGCGAAAATCATCTTTAGGTACGATGCGAATAGTGTCTGTGAAACGACCGGCAACTCGATTTTCGCCCATCATAATAAAATCATAATGCTCTGATAATTTATCAAAATTGCTACGAATCACCGAGGGTAAGGCATCCACAATACTGCCACTATTCAGAGTGAAAGCTCGAGAGCCTAATTGAAAATAACTGACTAAATTATCACGCTGAATAATTTCTTGCTGCTCGCCGTCAAGGGTAACCAGTTGAGCATAGGTTTTATTATCGCGTTTAATATGACGATAACGGAAAGAATCCATATTGGTCGAAGAGGTTTGCACAAAGGCAATTTCGTAGTTAAGACTGTTCACCGATTGCGCCATTTTTTCTAAAATTTGTTTTGGTGACACTTCTTCTGCCGAGGCGGAAACTGTGCAAAACAGAGTAAACAAAAGTGCGGTCAGTTTTAAGACTATTTTCTTCATAAATTTTCAATCATTCATAAAAAAATTCACCACATCATCAAAGCGTTGTGGTGAATGGTTTACGTTTATTCAATGATTACTTCTGGTTGTTGCCAATATTTAATGAATTCGCATGCATACGGCGCTGTAATTCATAGTTTTGCAACATTGCCCCAATGCGGCGGTTTTTTTGTTCCATTTGATCGCTGGTTGCCACATCTTTATTTGGTGCATTATAGCTAACTTCTTGTACCGAATTATTAAAAGGTAAGGTTTGTAAAATCGGGGTTTCCGGTACATTGTTCACATCATTTTTCGCATTAAATGACTGCACACCCAGCACCGCTACCAAACAGACACTCGCTGCCACAGCAATTTGTGCAACCGGTGCAAAAAACGCCTTGAATTTACGCATAAATGGCAAGTTTTTCACTTCTTCAACGGTCGGTTGAGATTGCGTTATCGCTACTTTTTCGATCTCTTCTTTCTCGATCAAATCCGCCATTTTTGCCGTAAAATCAGCGCCTAAAACAACCGCACTTTCTTTCCGTATGACGGCTCGAGCCATATGATAAGCCGCCCAAGATTGGCATAAAGCTTTATCATTACACAGTGTTTCGGTAAACAAGGCATCCACTTGTTCACCATCCATATAGGCTGAAAGTTGCTCTTTTTGCATTTCAAACTCCACTTTATTCTAACGTTGCATAAGCGGTTGTATTTTGTTTTCGATAATTTCACGAGCACGGAAAATTCGAGAACGTACAGTGCCTACGGGACAATCCATAATTTGTGCGATATCTTCGTAACTTAAACCTTCTAATTCTCGAAGAGTGATCGCCGTTTTTAACTCTTCCGGCATCGTATGAATGGTATCAAAGACGATTTTTTCCAACTCACCGGATAACATTTCATTTTCCGGGGTGTCCACATCACGAAGGTGGATACCCGCATCATAGTTTTCGGCATCCTCTGCGAGAATATCTTCGCTTGGCGGGCGACGCCCTTGTGCCGTTAAGTAGTTTTTCGCCGTATTGACGGCAATTCGATATAGCCAAGTGTAGAATGCACTATCGCCCCGAAAAGATTCAATGGAACGATAGGCTTTTATAAAGGATTCCTGCACAACGTCGGGAATATCATTACGCGAAACATAGCGGGTCAATAACCCTGCCACCTTATTTTGATACCGCGAAACCAACAAATTAAAGGCTTTTTTATCGCCTTGCTGTACCCTTTCTACCAAAGCTTGATCGGTTAGCTGTTCAGCCATATTTCTCCTAATGCTATGTCTAACACGCCTTAATATCCAAGACAGCAAGCTTTTGTTGCTTTATCTGACATAAGGGATTTTAAAAAGTTCAACCTAAAATAATCTTCTGTTCACGGCATCATACCGACATCGCAGCCTGTACTCATTTTGAGCTAATTTTATTAATGTCTGTTATATTCAAAATACAATACTGTTGCCGCAACACGGGAATGGACATTGAGTTTACGCAATAAATTGCGGATATGGACTTTGACCGTTTCTTCAGAAATAAATAACTGACTTGCAATTTGTTTATTGGATAACCCGGTTGCAATTAGGCTTAAAATGCCTTTTTCACGATCCGTTAAAGAATCCATCGGTTCTTGACGATATTCACGCTCAATCAGTAAATCTTTAATTGAATCGCTTAAAATCACCTCGCCTTGTGCAATACGTTTTATTTGTTCAAGCAATGTATCCGGCTCAGTATCTTTTAAAAGATAACCGTCTGCCCCGGCATCAATTAATGCAAAAATATCACTTTTGGCATCGGAAACGGTGAGGATAATGATGCGGGCGTCCACACCTTCTGCGCGTAAACCTTTTAGCGTATCCAAACCTGATAGCCCTTTCATATTAAGATCTAAAATAATGAGATCCGGTGAGGTTTGTAATGCCAAAGAAATGCCCTCAGTACCACTGCCGGCATCTGCAATGACATTAAATTTTTCGTCTAATTCAAGCAATTGCTTAATACCACGACGCATTAATGGATGGTCGTCAATGAGTAAAACATTTAACTTTTCTTGCATATTTTTCACTCCTAAGTGATGAGGTTATCTCAACATTCACTTTAAAAAAATGGCACTATTTTATGGGGATTTCACTTCGCTTCCAAGTACTTCACCATTCATTTATCTCATCACAATCGTTTTATTGTACATTTCGCCGATATTTAAAAGGCAGAATTTGTATTGCCCCTTGATGAGTGTGTTGGATTTGATAAAACTGTGGATAATTAAAATCCCCCGATTCAATATGATAGGGATTTTCGCCCTCAAGGCTAGAGCTTTGATAAAGCTGGGTAATTTGTCTGACTTTGTCATCTTTCACGCCATCGCAATGGCGATAGATTTCTAAATGATTGGCCTCGTCCAATAAATACACATTAAACGTGCCATCGCTGTTATCTTCAAAGAAAAATTGTAAAAAACCCTCGCTTGCAAAAAGATCCATTTCTGCAGGATGTTGACGGTTTTCATCAAAATCTTCCGATTTCTCTTCTATCGGGGTTTTCAAAACGTCATCAAAATCAACCGCACTTTGCGGATCATTTTCGACTTCTTGCAAACTAATGCCATTTTCTTCAAAGAAGAATTGCCAGTTTTTTCCCGCAACACGCAAACGAGGGATACTCGGCATTTGGCTATCGCCAAGTTGAATACTAATACAGCGGTTCACCAATCCTCTTACAAGATCACGCAAGGCTTGGCGATAATGCCGACTATAACAAAATACCTTCACGGAACTCGGGCCTTTTCCACCTTGGTGAATTTTATTGGAAAGCACTTTTAGGGCAACTAAAACCGCATTAGCCCCTTCAAAATGCAATGTCTGAATCTCATTCCAAATATTACGATAAGTAAAATCAATGCTCCCCACTAAATTTTGTTCCAATGCACCAAAACTAAATAAGTCACTGGCTGAAAGCTTGTCTTTAAATTCAACAATTGACGAGGTGGGATCGGTGGTTAAATTGACAGCAATGACAATATGACGAATTTCACAAGACGTGGCCGCCAACGCATCACTTGCCGGCGCCGGCAAATGGCGAGAAAAAGACTGACGTAAATCCGTGACAAAATGTCGCAAGGTTTCGATATCAACAGAATGGCTGAATAAATGAATTTCCGTGTCCTCTGTCAATAATCGATTAAAATAAGCCCAAGCCACCAAGGTATTCAGACTTTCACTGTATTCAATCACTCGGTCTTCAGAAAACATCATTTCACTTGGCGGTTTGTTGATAAAATACCAGCCGTCTTTAAAGTGTTTATTATCTCTCACTTCCAAGAAAGAAAGGTGAGGCTCCGATAAATTACGGGAAATTTGCGTATTCAGCAAAATGATTTTCCCCGGCAATTCTTCAAATGCCGTATAGAGTTTTCGGGTCAGAATATTAATATCTTGAGGAACCATGCTTGAGCTGATTTTATGCTTACGGGCAAAGTGCATTAAACTATGGTAGCTCATCATTAAAAATTTGACTAAATTCTCATGTTCCTCTTTAACCCGTTTGATTTTCCAAAACGGTCGCTGATTTAGCTCTTGGATCAACGCTGAATTCCAGCCCCATTCTTGCGCTAAAATGCGTATATAATTAATACGCCAATTACTGATTTTATAAGGCGTTAGATCTTCTGTTACTTTGATATAAAAACAACGGCGGATAAAATCAAGACGCTTAAATTCAGAAAGTGCGGTCAGATAATCCGTCACTTTATTGAGGATCGCAATATAAGGATCAAAATGATGTGCCGGTGTCGTATTTCCCGAGAATAAATCTTCTTTAAACTGGCGGGCAATGAGGCGGGTGTTGGGGTATTCTTTAGAATAAGCCTCCAATAATAAAATTTTGAGTACCGATTTATAAGGCGAATCAATTCCTTTATAAAGCTGCCACAAACTGGCACCAAAATATTCTTTTGAGGAAAATTGGCCTAAGCCGCCAAAATCCACCCAATCTTGCGGATCAAGCTCTCCTTCTCTTATTCGTTTTTCGACCTCTTTTTCATAATCCGCCTCATCATCAACCCACAAGTGCAACCAAAGCAAAGGCTTTCCTGCCAAACGCACTGCTGAGCGGTAAAACTCATCAAGAAGTAACATATATTGTGCCGAACCACTGTTTTCATTAGTCAGCAAATCTGCATTGTGCGTTTTACGAAAGCGTTGCTGATCCATCAGATAAAAATTAATTTCGACGTCAAACTGCATTGCCCATTCTTTAATTTTTTGGGCTTTTTCCATTAATAAATCCCGTTCATCTTCCGTCAAATTGTCCGCATGGCAAATCCAAGTATCTAAATCAGAATAACTCGTTTGACTGATTGAACCGAAGCTCCCCATCACATACAAACCTAAAACAGCGGGGGTAATACCATAAATTTGCGGCTTAATTTGATCATAAAATGTCGGGTATTCCGTCAAAAGAAATTGTTGTTGGTAATCAGACAGGCAAAAACCGGCAATGCCACAAGGAGCTTGCACGACATAACCGGGTAAACGTGGATGATTTAATTGAAGTAATAAAGGGAGCAAAAACAACACGCGTTGTAATCCGTCACCGGAAGTTGACAAAGCACGTTCTAAACGGCGTTTATCTAGGTTTTCGACGTATTTTCTTGCCCGATTGAGATCGTATTTCAATACGGTATCCTAGCGGATCGAAAAAATTGCGAATACTCTACCACTTCAAGGCAATGAAAGCAAAGCGAAAGAATGGCTATCCAAGATGAGCAACATTTGCTATATTCTTCCCTCTCCTTACATGACATGACAATTATGAAACGTTCATCAATGCCTACCACATTTAGTCCATTTGCTTGGGGACTTGCTGCTTTTTGTCTGCCTGTTTTGCTTTGGCCGTTGGCTTTACTGCTTTCTACCGCTTTTTCGAAAAACCCGGCATTAAGCGAAGGGCAAATTCAGCTTTTTTTGACCTTTTTTTGGATCTATCCTTTTATCCTCGCCATTGTTGCACGCTTGCTTTATCAATTGCATAGAAAATATCCCAAACAGGCAGTACGATTGCTTATTATCAGTGCGGTCATTTTTTACGGTATTTTAAGCTATATCGGTTTGGTTAGTGCGGCATAAACCCTGCAATGACTAAACCTTAAAATGCTAACAGAATTTTTCCAATATGGGTGCCTTTATCAATTTCTGTATGAGCCTGTGCGACGGCATGAAAATCGTAGCATTGATGTAAAAGCGGTTTCGCTATTTCTCCTTTAGCCAATTTTTCCCATACATTTTCACGCAATGATTGGGCAATTTCTGCCTTTTCTTCACTTGTTCTGGCCCGCATGGTCGAACCGGTGATGATCGCTCTTTTTACTGCAATTTTGAGCAAATCGACCTCTTTAGCAATAGCGCCCCCCATAAAACCGATGAGAAACATTCGGCCATCTTTATTCAAGATTTCAAGGTTTTGATCAAAATATCGAGCCCCGACAAGATCTAAGATGCCATCAACGCCCTCTTGGTGTTGCCGAATCACCTCGACAAAATTTTCTGTTTTATAATTAATTGCCGTTGCGCCAAGTTGTTCCACCACATGGCATTTTTCTGCATTGCCCACCGTAGAGAAGGTTTTGATACCCAAACTTTTCGCAATCGCTAAAGCGGTGATGCCAATCCCACTCGTCCCACCATGAACCAATAAGCTCTCTCCCTTTTTCATCTGTTTTTTCATAAAAAGATTTGCCCAAACTGTGAAAAAAGTTTCCGGCAACATAGCGGCATCTTGCAAGCTATACCCTTGTGGAATGGGGAGTGTTTGCGCCGCTTTCACCACGCAGTATTGCGCATAAGCGCCGCCATCGGTTAAGGCACAAACCCGATCACCTAGCTTAAAATGTTGAACCTTTTCCCCCACTTTCACCACTTCGCCTGATAATTCCAATCCCATAATTGGGCTAACCCCTTTTGGCATGGGATACAACCCTTGACGTTGCATCACATCCGGACGATTAACCCCGGCAAAGGCAACCTTGATAAGTAATTCATCCGATTTCGGCTCAGGAATGTCTGCGTTTTCAATAAATAATACGCAGGGATCGCCGGGTGAGTGCATATTGATACGTTTCATTTGGTTCATAGAATTCCCCTTACAAAAAGAGTAAAACTGAAGATTTCGATAAAAAGTGCGGTCATTTTTCGACAAGATTTATTATCGCTTCGACATGACTTCCCTACGTATTGGGATACAAAAATGCCGTTGATAACAACGGCATTCAGTCAGAAATTATTTTAAACCTACTGATTTTAATAATTCTTCTGCGGCTAAAATACCTAATCGATTACCGGCAAGTGGGCTATCCCCCGTCAGCAAATTGCGATCTTTATGAACTTGACCACTAATGCCTTGGTTCATCACTTTCATTCCCAATTGCTCTAAACGGGCGGCCAACAACCAAGGTAATTTCCCCGGCATATAACCAATATCAATATTCGCCCCTTCATCTAATGCATCAGGGAATACACAAAGTTCATAGCCTTTGAACGGGAAGTCGCTGTCCGCTTTATCGATTGCTGCGGCGGCTAAAGCGGCCGGCCCATGGCAAAGTGTGATGATAAATTTGTTATTTGCCATTGCCCAATCTAAAACACGTTTTACTTCACGGCTTTTAGGAATTTTGTTAAATGCGCCATGTCCACCCGGAATTAATACCGCAACATAAGGTGAATTTTCTGCCGTAACCTCATCAATAATATCCGCTAATTTTGCCGGTTTATCGAGTTTTGGCAGGTATTCATTATAAATCTCAGCCACCGCCTGATCTTCTGCCGGCATTGCCCACATCTCAAATTTCGCATGGTTACCTGAAAGTGTCGCTACATCAATTTCAAAACCGGCTTTGTGAATGTGAAGCATCGGTAACAAGGTTTCTACGGGGTGATTGCCCGTTGAGAACCATTTGCCGTTTTGCATTTGTAAATAGCGTTCGTCTGTGGCAATCATCAACACTTTTTTATCACCACGGTAAGCGGTTTCAAATTTCAGTCCATCAAAATCAGTTTTTGGGCTGGTGTATTGTGATAATGAATATTCTGAAGGGAAATAAGCATTATGCTCTGCAAAATCGCGTACAGGTTGTTTGCTTAATTCAGTCATGTTTAAAACTCCTAATTTGTTAATATCACTCCGAATAAATTCGGCACGCATTATAACGAAAAATAGATTATTCCATTTGCCTAAAATGATATTTTCCTTGCCTTTTTTGACAGATCCTTATTGTCAAAATCCCTTTTCAATAGAAACTTTGCTAGAATTTCTTGCATTTGAATTTCTTATCAATTGCAGAAAATGGCAAGTACAAAAAATGCGGAAAATCTGACCGCACTTTATCAAGAACTCATCCATAAAATTTTACCTTATCTTCCAAAAGAGGGACGAGTTTATAGCCAAATTGAGGGACTGAGTTTCTACCGTCATGATACACCTTATTATTCTTTACCTTGTGTACAACCTCTAGGCATTGTCGTTGCATTACAGGGGCGAAAGGAAATTACACTTGGTGATAAGCCTATTTGCTATGAAACCGGGCAAGTTTTATTTATTGGCGCCAATCTATCGGGATTTGCCTATATCCCCGAATGTTCATCCGATAAACCTTTTTTAGGCCTAGCATTGGAATTTGATTTCAACCAACTTGCTCATCTCGCTTGTGAATTAGCCTTGAATAATCAGGAAATAAACAAAGAAACAGCCAACCCTATTTTTAGTGTATTTAATGCGAATAAGAAACTCCTCGAAGATCTTTCCAGGCTTGTCGATACCCTACAAGAAACAGGTCTCACTCAACCTCTTGCCAGCCTGATAAAACACGAAATTGCGTTAAGACTTTTTCATGCCCATCCTGAACTGGTTAAGTTACTCAAAGATGGAACAACAACCCATAAAATTCTTGAGGTCATGGCTTGGATAAAACAAAATCCACAAGAAAAAAATACGCTTGCCAGCCTTGCTGAAAGGGCGTTAATGAGTGCCTCATCATTTCGTCAACATTTCCGAATGATTGCAGGAATTAGTCCGATGCAATTCCAAAAACAAATCCGCTTACAACAAGCGAGGATGCTTATTTTACAAGAAAAATATGCTATTGCTGAGGCTGCTAATTTGGTCGGTTATGAAAGCATTTCGCAGTTTTCCCGTGAATATAAACGATTTTTTGGTATCACTGCAAAGAAAGATAGACTGGAACGAGGGAACGAAGGCAAATCAGTGCCAATCTAAGAATTAAGAATAATAAGGAATAAAATACGAACGGAATCCTCATGATACAAATACACACAACCGCATAAATTTATGCGAAATCAAGTGTTCAAAGAGGAATAGTCCCTAAATGTTTAAATTTCTACCGAAATAAATATATTGGATAGTAGGCAACATGCTTGAGCATTTTTACATTGCTCAGTACGAATAACACATGATTAACTATTAAATTAACGGTTAACACGCTTTTAGACAGAGTAAGCCAAACTACAACTACAAAAAAGCTCGCAAAATGCGAGCTTTTTATTTTTAATGATTACTCCGCAGAAGTTTCTGCAACTTCTGGGCGATCAACTAATTCAATGTAAGCCATTGGTGCATTATCACCTGCACGGAAACCACATTTTAAGATACGGGTATAACCACCCGGGCGTTTAGCAAAACGTGGACCTAATTCATTGAATAATTTTGCAACAGTTTCAATGTTACGGGTACGAGCGAATGCTAAACGACGGTTTGCAACGCTGTCTTCTTTTGCTAATGTAATTAACGGCTCAACTACACGACGTAATTCTTTAGCTTTAGGCAAAGTTGTCTTGATAATTTCGTGACTAACTAAAGCACTTGCTAAGTTACGGAACATCGCTTGGCGATGACTGCTATTACGGTTTAGTTGACGACCACTCTTACGATGGCGCATGATCTCATCCTTCTCAGAAAAATCTTAACCTATGACCACAAATTAATCTTCGGCAATACTTGCCGGTGGCCAATTTTCAAGGCGCATACCAAGTGACAAACCACGGGAAGCGAGTACGTCTTTAATTTCAGTAAGGGATTTCTTACCAAGATTAGGCGTTTTTAATAACTCAACTTCTGTACGCTGTACTAAGTCACCGATATAGTGAATTGTTTCTGCTTTCAAACAATTAGCAGAACGAACTGTCAACTCTAAGTCATCAACAGGACGTAATAAAATCGGATCAAACTCCGGTTTTTCTTCCTTAACTTCAGGTTGACGAACATCACGTAAATCAACGAATGCATCGAGTTGCTCTGCTAAGATCGTTGCAGCACGACGAATTGCTTCCTCTGGATCTAATGTTCCGTTTGTTTCCAACTCAATGACTAATTTATCTAAGTCTGTGCGTTGTTCCACACGGGCGGCTTCCACATTATAAGAAATGCGGTCAACCGGGCTATAACAAGCATCAACCAATAAACGGCCAATTGGACGCTCATCTGTTTGAGTTCTTGATAAAGCCGATACATATCCTCTACCACGTTGAACACGAATTCGCATGCTAATAGATGCGTTTTCATCGGTTAAATGGCAAATTACATGATCCGGATTTACAATTTCAACATCACCATCATGGGTAATATCTGCTGCAACAACAGGGCCAATTCCAGATTTATTTAGTGTCAGAATAACATCATCTTTATTCTGTACTTTAACCGCTAAACCTTTAAGGTTTAAAAGCACTTCAAGAATATCTTCTTGAACGCCTTCTTTACTGCTATATTCATGTAATACGCCATCAATCTCTACCTCAGTGACAGCACAACCCGGCATTGAAGAGAGAAGGATACGACGTAATGCATTTCCTAGCGTATGACCAAAACCTCGTTCTAACGGTTCAAGGATCACCTTAGCATGTGTTGTGCTAATTTGCTCAATATCAACTAAGTGTGGTTTTAAAAATTCTGTAACAGAACCCTGCATTTTATCCTCTCTTTGCTTTTAAGCTTAACTATTATTTAGAGTAAAGCTCAACGATCAGATGTTCGTTAATATCTGCTGATAAATCGGAACGTTCAGGAATACGTTTAAATACCCCTTCCATTTTAGCAGCATCAACTTCTAACCAAGTCGGTTTTTCTCTTTGTTCTGCCAATTCTAACGATGCTTTAATACGAGCTTGTTTTTTAGATTTTTCACGAACAGCAACAACATCATTAACTGAAACTTGGAAAGATGGAATATTCACAACACGACCATTTACAACAATCGCTTTGTGGCTCACCAATTGACGAGCCTCTGCACGCGTTGCTGCAAATCCCATGCGATAAACAACGTTATCCAATCTACCTTCGAGTAACACTAATAAGTTTTCACCTGTGTTACCTTTTAAACGGTTTGCTTCTTTATAGTAGTTACGGAACTGACGCTCTAAAATACCATAAATACGGCGAACTTTTTGTTTCTCACGTAACTGACTACCATAGTCAGATAAACGTGGCTTACGAGCACCATGTTGACCTGGTGCTGTATCAATCTTACATTTTGAATCAATCGCACGCACGCCTGATTTGAGGAACAAATCAGTGCCTTCACGACGGCTGAGCTTGAGTTTAGGACCCAAATATCTTGCCATTTTCTTTCTCCAATTATCCTGCTACGCCATTATTAAACACGACGTTTTTTCGGTGGACGACAACCGTTATGAGGAATCGGAGTCACATCGGTAATGTTCGTGATACGGAAACCCGCTGCATTTAATGCACGGATTGTTGACTCACGACCCGGACCCGGACCTTTAACCATAACTTCCAAGTTCTTTAAGCCGAATTCTTTAACGATTTCAGCACAACGCTCTGCCGCAACCTGTGCAGCAAACGGAGTAGATTTACGAGAACCACGGAAACCTGAACCGCCAGCAGTTGCCCATGCTAAAGCGTTGCCTTGACGGTCAGTAATAGTAACGATTGTATTATTGAAAGATGCGTGAATATGTGCAACGCCATCTACAACTTGTTTTTTTACACGTTTACGTGCACGAACTGGTGTTTTAGCCATTATTTACCCCGACTATTTTTTGATCGGCTTACGAGGACCCTTACGGGTACGCGCATTCGTTTTAGTACGTTGACCACGTACCGGTAAACTACGACGATGACGTAAACCACGGTAACAACCTAGGTCTAAAAGACGTTTGATGTTTAGTGTTACTTCACGACGTAAATCACCTTCAACGGTAAATTTACCAACTTCGTCACGCAGTTTGTCAATCTGCTCTTCAGACAATTCTCTGATCTTAACATCTTCAGCAATACCCGCTGCAGCACAAATAGCTTTTGAACGAGTTTTACCGATACCGTAAATGGCAGTTAAAGCGATTACAGTGTGTTTGTGATCAGGAATGTTAATGCCTGCAATACGGGCCACTATGCACTCCTATTTTTAAATTAATTGATATTCTGATCATGAAAAGCCCGTTTTCAGGATACTCAAACAGAATATCAAGGACATAAATGAGCTGAGTAGTATAAACTACTCAACCGGTTCTTTGCAAGAAAAAGCGTTCAATTAACCTTGACGTTGTTTATGTTTAGGGTCGCTACATAATACACGTACAACACCTTCACGTTTAACAATTTTACAGTTACGACACATTTTCTTTACGGAAGCACGAACTTTCATTGCTTATCCTTTTATGTTAATTGGACAATTATTGTCCGAAACCTTTGAGGTTTGCTTTTTTCAAGGCAGATTCATATTGAGACGACATTAAGTGACTCTGAACTTGCACGATGAAATCCATAATTACAACGACAACGATTAATAACGATGTTCCACCGAAGTAGAATTTAACATCCCAAGCCGATGTCATGATATAGGGAACTAAACATACAAACGTTACATAAAGACCACCAATTAAAGTTAAACGGGTCATGACTTTATCAATATAACGAGATGTTTGTTCGCCTGGTCTAATCCCTGGAATAAATGCACCAGATTTCTTTAAATTATCTGCTGTATCACGCGGATTATATTGCATCCCTGTATAGAAGAAACTGAAGAAAATAATTGCAATTGCATAAACAAGCAAATAAAGAGGCTGACCTGGGTTTAACAACATAGATAAATTATTCAACCATTCAAATTTATCATTTTGACCAAACCATTGTGTTAGTGTAGCCGGAAATAGAATAATACTTGACGCAAAAATTGCCGGCATGACATTTGCCATATTCACTTTCAATGGGAGGTGTGTTGAATGTCCACCTAAGATCTGACGCCCTTGCTGACGTTTAGCATATTCAATGCGAATTCTACGCTGTCCTCTTTCCACGAAAACAACAAAATAAGTTACCGCGAAAACAATTGCTGCAATTAGTAAAAGAACTAATGGATGCATTTGCCCTTGACGAGCCTGCTCAATTGTTTGCAGAATAGCTGAAGGTAAACCCGCTACGATACCACCAAAAACCAAAATAGAAATCCCATTACCAATTCCTCTTTCTGTAATTTGTTCACCTAACCACATTAAAAACACAGTTCCGGTAACCAAACTCACCACAGAAGTAAAATAGAATCCAAATCCTATATTAGGAACCAATCCGGGTAACATATTCGGTAGGCCAGTAGAAATCGCTACAGCTTGAATCGTTGCAAAAACCACCGTTGCATAACGTGTATACTTGGTAATTTTTCTCTGACCCGCTGCACCTTCTTTCTTTAATTCGGCTAAAGCCGGAGATACC
Organism: Rodentibacter heidelbergensis; assembly: GCF_002000125.1. Taxonomy (GTDB): domain Bacteria; phylum Pseudomonadota; class Gammaproteobacteria; order Enterobacterales; family Pasteurellaceae; genus Rodentibacter; species Rodentibacter heidelbergensis. The sequence continues at coordinate 69,064 of NZ_MLHH01000009.1, read as the reverse complement.
GTTGCTAACAATTGAATCACGATAGACGCCGAAATATACGGCATAATACCTAACGCAAGAATGGAAGCTCGGCTCAAAGCACCACCAGAGAACATGTTAAACATATCAATGATGGTGCCTTTTTGTTGTTCAACTAATTGAGCGAGCACGGCTGCATCAATACCAGGGACCGGAATAAACGAACCAATACGGTAAACGATAAGTGCGCCTAAAACAAAAAGTAAGCGACTTCTTAACTCACTTTTACCACTACTAGTACTTCTGGTTTGATAACCTGGTTGTTTAGCCATTTGCTAATTATTCCTCAATTGAACCGCCAGCAGCTTCAATTGCTGCTTTTGCTCCTTTAGTCACACGTAAACCACGAACAGTCACCGCAGATTTCACTTCTCCTGCTAAAATAACTTTAGCGAATTGAATATCTTTAGTTAAAACATTCGCAGCTTTTAATGTTTCTAAAGTTACGATATTACCTTCTACTTTGGTTAATTCATTCAAACGAACTTCTGCTGTAACAGCGGCTTTCATTGAAGTAAAACCAAATTTCGGTAAACGACGGTATAGTGGCATTTGGCCACCCTCAAAACCACGACGAACACCGCCACCGGTACGAGATTTTTGTCCCTTGTGACCACGTCCGCCTGTTTTGCCTAAACCTGAACCGATACCACGACCAAGGCGTTTAGCACTGTGCTTTGCACCTTCAGCCGGAGATAGAGTATTTAAACGCATCCCTTACTCCTCCACTTTAACCATGTATGAAACTTGGTTAATCATACCACGCACTGCAGGTGTATCAATTAACTCAACAGTATGGTGCATATGGCGAAGACCGAGACCACGCAAGGTAGCCTTATGCTTCGGTAAACGAGCAATTGAGCTACGAACTTGTGTTACTTTAATAGTTTTAGCCATTATTAATTACCCCAAAATTTCATCAACGGTTTTACCACGTTTCGCAGCAACCATTTCCGGTGATTTCATATTTGCTAATGCATCAATCGTTGCACGAACAACATTGATTGGGTTGGTTGAGCCATACGCTTTAGAAAGTACATTGCGTACACCCGCAACTTCTAATACTGCACGCATTGCACCACCCGCGATGATACCGGTACCTTCACTCGCTGGTTGCATAAATACACGCGAACCAGTATGAACACCTTTAACCGGGTGTTGTAAAGTACCTTCATTTAAAGTGACATTAATCATATTGCGACGTGCTTTTTCCATCGCTTTTTGGATCGCTGCCGGAACTTCGCGCGCTTTACCATAACCAAAACCTACACGGCCGTTACCATCACCTACTACAGTTAATGCAGTAAAGCTCATAATACGACCACCTTTTACAGTTTTTGATACACGGTTTACTGCGATTAGCTTCTCTTGCAGTTCACCAGCTTGTTTTTCGATGTTTGACATCTCAATTTACCTCATTAGAACTGTAGACCAGCTTCACGAGCAGCGTCCGCTAAAGTTTGGACACGACCATGATATTTAAAACCGGAACGATCAAAAGCGACAGCTTGTACGCCTTTTGCTAAAGCACGTTCTGCAACAGCTTTACCCACTACTGCAGCGGCATCTTTGTTACCGGTATATTTTACTTGCTCACGAATTGCTTTCTCAACAGTTGAAGCGGCGGCAAGCACTTCTGAACCGTTTGGTGCAATAACTTGTGCATAAATATGACGTGGAGTACGATGAACCACTAAACGGGTTGCACCTTGCTCTTTCATCATATGACGTGCACGAGCTGCACGACGGATACGAGCTGATTTCTTATCCATAGTGTTACCTTAATTATTTCTTCTTAGCCTCTTTGATACGCACCACTTCATCAGCGTAACGTACACCTTTACCCTTGTAAGGCTCAGGACGGCGATAAGCACGAATATCGGCTGCAACTTGACCAATTAACTGTTTATCAGCCCCTTTCAATACGATTTCTGTTTGAGAAGGACATTCAGCAGTAATACCTGTTGGTAAAGTGTGCTCTATTGGGTGAGAATAACCTAAACTTAATGCAACTGTATTGCCTTTAAGCTGGGCTCTGTAACCTACACCCACCAATACTAATTTCTTAGTGAAGCCTTCAGTAACACCGATAACCATTGCATTAACTAATGCACGAGCCGTACCCGATTGAGCATTGGCTTCAACAAAACCTTCACGCGGAGAGAAAGTTAATTGACCATTATCTTGTTTAACTTCAACTGAGTTATGAATTTTGCGAGATAACTCGCCATTTTTACCTTTTACTGTTAATAGCTGACCGTCAAGTTTAACCTCAACACCGGCAGGAATATTAACAGGTGCCTTTGCAACACGAGACATTTTCCTACCTCTCTATTAAGCTACGTAACAGATGATCTCACCGCCTAAACCCGCTTGACGAGCTGCACGGTCAGTCATAACACCTTTAGATGTAGAAACAACAGCAACACCTAAACCACCCATCACTTTTGGTAATTCGTCTTTACGTTTATAAATACGAAGACCAGGACGGCTTACACGTTGGATACTTTCTACAACTGGTTTACCTTGGAAATATTTTAATGTAATTTCCAATTCAGGTTTTGCACCATCTAAAACTTTAACGCTTTCGATATAACCTTCAGCAGCTAATACATTGGCGATTGCCACTTTTAGCTTGGATGAAGGCATACTGATCGCAACTTTGTTCGCAGCCTGACCGTTACGAATACGAGTCAACATATCTGCGATTGGATCTTGCATACTCATTGTGCTTTTTCTCCGATTCCAAAATAAAGTGGTATATTACCAACTTGCTTTTTTAAGGCCTGGGATTTCACCGCGCATTGCAGCTTCACGAACCTTAATACGGCTTAAACCAAACTTACGAAGAACGCCGTGAGGACGTCCGGTTTGGCGGCAACGGTTACGTTGACGAGATGGGCTAGAATCACGTGGTAAAGATTGTAACTTTAACACTGCATTCCAACGATCTTCGTCAGAGGCATTGACATCAGAAATAATTTTCTTCAATTCCATACGTTTAGCATAGAATTTTTCAGCCAATTTAACGCGTTTTACATCGCGTGCTTTCATTGATTGTTTAGCCATAATAACCTGCCTTATTTACGGAATGGGAAATTAAAGGCAGCAAGTAGTGCTTGACCTTCTTCATCATTCTTAGCAGTGGTTGTGATAGTGATATCTAAACCACGCACACGATCTACTTTATCGTAGTCGATTTCAGGGAAGATGATTTGTTCACGCACACCCATGCTGTAGTTGCCACGACCATCAAATGATTTCGCGCTTAAACCGCGGAAGTCACGGATACGTGGAACAGCAATTGTAATTAAACGTTCAAAGAACTCCCACATACGCTCACCGCGTAGTGTTACTTTACAACCGATTGGATATCCCTGACGGATTTTAAAGCCTGCAACAGATTTGCGAGCTTTGGTTACTAAAGGTTTTTGACCGCTAATTGCTGTTAAATCCGCTACTGCGTTGTCTAGCAATTTTTTATCGGTCAATGCTTCACCCACACCCATATTCAGGGTAATCTTTTCGATTCGTGGGACTTGCATGACAGATTTGTAGCCGAATTTATTTTTTAATTCGTTTACTACTTGATCTCTGTAGTAATCATGCAGTTTCGCCATCGCATTACTCCAGTTTGTTAGATAATTTCATTGTTAGATTTAAAGAAACGGACTTTTTTACCTTCTTCAAATCTAAAACCTACACGGTCAGCTTTATTTGTTTTTGGATTGAAAATCGCAACATTTGAAGCATCGATTGCTGCTTCTTTTTTCACTAAACCACCCGCTTTTCCTAATGCAGGAACCGGTTTTTCATGTTTAGTGATAATGTTGATACCCTCAACAAATACTTTACCGTTTGGTAACACTTTAGTTACCTTGCCACGCTTGCCTTTGTCTTTACCAGCAAGCACGATTACTTCATCGTTTTGACGAATTTTTGCAGCCATTTGTCACTTCTCCTTACAGTACTTCTGGTGCCAAAGAAATGATCTTCATAAACTTCTCAGAACGAAGTTCACGAGTCACCGGTCCAAAAATACGAGTACCGATTGGTTGCTCTGTGTTATTGTTTAAAATGACACAGGCATTACCATCGAAGCGAATGACTGATCCATCTGGGCGACGAACACCCTTCTTGGTGCGCACAACAACTGCTTTTAATACATCACCTTTTTTCACTTTACCGCGTGGAATCGCTTCTTTTACGGTAATTTTGATGATGTCACCAACAGCAGCATAACGACGGTGCGATCCACCTAGAACCTTGATACACATTACGCTGCGAGCGCCTGAGTTATCAGCAACATCCAGCATAGTCTGTTCTTGGATCATATTAGTGCTCCGTTAAGTTTAAAAAAACACCCTTTTCGGGACGAACCTACTTACACCATAATAAACGGGTAAGAGGTGGCGGAATATAGCATAAAGCACTCATCTAATCAATAAGATTTTATGCCATGAAAGGAAAATTAAAGAGAGGCACTTTTTATAGTGCAATTTGAGGAAAATATTGCTCGGTAATGTCCACCAAATCCATTAAAGAAATTAATTGAATTGGGTTTTCTTTTGGCAAAAGTGCGGTCAAATTTCTTGCCGAAGTATCTGTTTCAAGAATAAAACATTGCCCTTTACAACATGCAAAATACTGGAGATATTTAACCGCAAGCAAAACCCCATCCTGCCAAAGCACCACCGCATCATTTTCTGTTACACACGCAAGAAGATCGACCAATTCATCGCAGCCATACTGTGCTTGAGAAAAACAATAGAGCATACTTTCCCCTTTAAAACGTGAGCACTTTCTCTGCTTGATGTAATTTTGTCATCAGCAAAGTGCGATCAATTTTTTCTACGGATAAAATGAAACTATCTTTATCTATTTTTAATTTTTCAAGGGAATTTTGACAAACAAAACGTTGTTCAATGCCGTATAAATCTAATAATTTAAAGGTGCGAATAAAATCTTTTTGCAATAACCATTCCGGCTGCTGTCCATTCAATAGATTAAACACACCATCATCAATAAAAAATACGCCAATTTCGTCTTCTTCGCAAAATGCCGTGGCGGCTAATAACGCATCTAATCCTTCTCTTGCAACGGAAGAACCATGAGGTGCAGTGCGAAATAAAAAAGCCATTTTCATAATGTGATAAGCCTGTCTGATTTTAATACTGCCGCCATAAATTCCCCTAAACCGGCAATCACAAAGCCCTCTGCCAGATTATGATTTTCGCTCTCTTTTGCCGTCATGCTATCGACAATGCCACGACGTTGTGAGGCGGCCACACATAAATGCAAAGGAATGGCATTCTGCTTAGCAAAAAGCTGCCAATATTGCTGCAGATGGGTTTCATCATTTGCAGGATAAACAAAGGCATTACCATTGCTCACCCCTTCTTGAAAAAAGAAGATTTGTGTAATGGTATGCCCTTTTTTAACTAATGCTTCTGCAAATTGATAGGCAAGATAAGCCCCTTGTTTACCGTAAATCGGGCTTTTTACTGCAAGCACATAATTCATTATTCTTGATCTTGTTTAATTTGACGAATGTAAAGGTAAACGGTATGACGGGAAATATTTAAACGCTCTGCCACTAAATTAATTGCATCTTTAATATCAAAAATCCCTTTTTCATAGAGGGACACCACAATTTGGCGGTTCTTATTGTTATTGGCGACGCCACGATCCGTATTCACTTCTTCTACGGTTTTCTCAATCGTTTGAGAAACCAGTTCCTCAACAGAGCTGGCAAAATTAACCGATGAAGTTTCTTCCGCTTTCATTGCCGGCATGAAAGACTGAACAAACTGTGAGATAGGCACATCAAGATTAATGTTAATACAGAGCAATCCAATCATTCGCTGATTTTTATTTCGAATAGCAATCGTGACGGATTTCATCAAAACATTGCCCTTTGATCGCGTAAAATAGGGCTGTGACACACTTTCACTTTGCATATTACGCAACGAACGCAATGCCCAATCCGTGATAGGCGAGCCTACCTGACGGTTGGTATTATGCCCATTAGCAATACAAATTGCGGAGTGTTCAATATCTTCTAAAGAATGTAAAACAATCTCACAATGCTCGCCGATAAGCGCACTGACCCCATCGACCACCGCTTTGTAAGAATTCAAAATTGTGCGATCTTCATCAGTGAAAATATGTTTGTGATATAACATAAGCAAGACCTAATCGACATTCAAAATGACCGCACTTTGTGCCATAAAATTAATAATAAAGCACAAGCCAATGCTTGTGCTTCCATTTAAATCATTCATTATTTTGTTTTTGGATTGACATCTAGCACTTCAACATCAAAATACAGTGTTGCATTAGGTGGAATTGATGCGCCTGCACCTTGTTTACCATAAGCCAATTCCGGTGGAAGAACTAATTCAATTTTTCCGCCTTTTTTCACCAGCTGAAGTCCCTCTGTCCAGCCTTTCACCACCTGGTCTAAACGAAACTCTGCCGGTTGCCCTCGACCAATAGAACTATCGAAGACTTCACCATTTGGTAGCTTACCGGTGTAATGCACTTTCACCGTATCCGTTGGCTTAATCACCTCACCTTTTCCTGCTTCAACGATGCGATATAACAAACCGGATTTCGTGGTTTTCACGCCTTCTTTTTTGGCAAATTCAGCACGGTATTTATCCCCTTCCTCTTGTGCCTTTTGTGAAATTTCTTTCATTTTCGCCTGTTCGCGCGCTATCACTTTTTGTTGAAACTGCTCTAATGTTTGGCTCAATTCACCAATTTTTTGCTCGGTAAATTTACCCTTTAATACATCTTCTACCGCTTTATTTACCTGCGCTTCATTTAATTTAATTTCACCTTGCTCTGCCATGATTTTTGCTTGCGTCATGGAATAAGCCGCTAAGGCATAAGAAACCTCATCGTTGAACTTTGCATCCGTCTTTTCATCTGCCAAAACTGTGCCGGAAACCACCGCACTTATCATTAATGCAGCAAATGACATTTTTTGAATTTTTAACATGATTATTAATCCCTTATAATAGAAAAGTGCCGGATAGATTAAATCGGATTTAAGCTATTCTCAACTTTTTTTTAAAATTTAGAGAAAAATTATGCAAATTCAACAAATGTTAGAAAATCGTATTACCGAGCTTGAAACAAAAGTGGCATTTCAAGAACAATTACTAGAAGAACTTAATCAGGCATTGGTGCAACAGCAATTTGATATGGATAGAATGCAGCTACAATTGCGTTATATGGCGAATAAATTAAAAGATTTCCAACCCTCAAATATTGCCAGTCAAGCGGAAGAAACGCCACCGCCCCATTATTGAAAAAAATGGATAATCCACGCTATGATTATCCATTTTGGCTTATACTTATTTTGCCACAGTGAAAGAAAAGTCAGGATAACTCTTCTCCAAAATTTGAACCTTTAACTTATATTTTCCTAAAGGATCGGACTCATCAAAACGCCAGCATCTCACTAAGTGGCCTTGCTCAGATGCATTTAAGGTACTGCGGATAACATTCTCTCTCCCATTTTTTGACGTGGAGACTTCTGAACCATTTGCCACTACGTTTTGTTTTTTCGGTGCTTTCAATGTTTCCACTACGCTCACTGTTTGACCAAATTGCCCCTGTGCGACCCAACAAAGTTGAAGGTTAGGATTGCTGCGAGATAGTGTCGTGGTTTTAAGATCTGTAAAAACTTCTGTGGAAGTATTAAACACGGAAAGATAAATTTCCGGTAAATCCGTTTTTTCCTCTTTTTTATTTTCCTCACCAGTTGCTTGCGCAAGGTTTATGACACCCAATAGTGCTGTTGCACTCACCATTAAACCTAATGTTTTTTTCATTTTCCTTTCCTTTTTATTCATCAAACGAAATAAATAACACCCGTTTATTGCACAATCATCGTGCCAATACAGCCCATATCGGCCAGCATCAGGTTCGATGCACCAAAGATAAACGGGTAAGTATTAGAAGAAGGTTGGTCAAAACGCACCAAAATTTGCGTTTTTCCTCTCACCCAGACCGTGTCTTTCCAAGCTAATTCACTTTCTTCCGGCACACCTTTTTCATCACTTTCAATGATAAATTTTGCACCCTGAATGGTAAACCCAACAGGTAAAGAGGCGTTGATAATCCACCGTTCAACCGAACCTTGTTTCGCCACCACATCCACACGACGCGGATCGAAACGTTTTTGATTGATTAACCCATTGGAAACATCCAATACAAACTCCCGTTCGCCTGCCACCACCGCTTTTCGCATGGAAACAGCATCCGTTTCAAAACTAACCGCCATTTTTTGTGCAAACGCGGAAAAATCTCCCTGAGGGCGTAATTCCAACACGGTATTTTCCACTAACTCGCCATCTGCAGAAAAAATCTGTTTCACTTTGTCAAAAATACCCCGTTTATGCCCGGAAATCAGCGAAACATTGCCCCCCTCACTTAAATTGACGAGGATTTCCGTCCGCTCTCCGGGGGCTAAAATAAAGGATTTCACCTCTTTCCCCTGTGGAAGAAAGCCTAAGTCTTTTGCAATCACCGTGATATCTTGATCATTATCCAAACGTAATTCATAGGCTCGCGCCAAAGAGGCATTGAGCAAACGCAATCTCACCCACCCTCGAGGCACATCTAAATAAGGGGCTTCCAAGCCATTAACCAATAAGCGGTTGCCCACAAAGTGCGGTTGATTTTGTTTGAATAGCTGCAACCCTTCACGATTAAATTCCATATCTTGTAAAATCAACGGAATATCATCCACTCCATATTTACGGGGAAGAGCTGATTTAACGCTGTGCTCATCTTCAATCAACCACATTCCCACCAAACCACGGTAGGTTTGATAGGCAGAATTAGCCAATGTCGCAGAACGATACCAACAAGTGGCAGCCGGTTGATTAATCGGCACAATCGGCGCCCAAGACTCCCCTTTTTTTAATACCCGAGCCGCACCGCCGAACAGCTCGCCGGAAGCCTGCAACCCTTGAATAGAAAGAGAAACGTGTTGAGGTAAATTATTGTGATAATTCAGTTTTGCAAAACTGCCCGACTTAATTTTTATGGTCGGCCCTAAATAATTGCCATTAAAACCCCACACACTAACTTGGTGCTCACCATCTAACCGATAGCCCATTTCTTCCATCGTCAGTATAATCGGGCGACCACGACGCACTTCAACCAAGGGTGGCACCACTAATTTTGATCGTGTGGCGGCCATTAAAGGGGTTGGCACAGAAAAAAGTGCGGTGGAAATGGCACTTGTTTTTAGTAACTGGCGGCGGGAAAGTTTAAGCATGTTGGCTTTCCTTATCCTGCTGGGCTTGCCTAATTTCTTCATCTAATTCGGCAATGCGTTTTTCCATTAAATCATGGCAATATACCGCTAAATCACGGACATTTTCTTTGCTATAACCGCTTGTATCAATCGGTTCCATCATTTCACAAATGACCTTACCATTATCCCAACGATTGAGATCAATTTTATTATGGGTGGTAGAACACACCACCGGAACAACCGGCACACCAGCAGCGATCGCCGCATAAAAAGCCCCTGTTTTAAAAGGGAGTAACCCTCGCCCACGGCTACGAGTTCCCTCCGGGAACATCCAAATGGAAAGATCATCTTTATTAATGCGCTCCGCCAACTGTGACATTGTGCTATGGGCTTTAGAACGATTTTCCCGATCCAAAAAAACGTTTCCCGTCACCCAATATAAAATGCCAAAAAAAGGGATCCAAATTAGGCTTTTTTTCCCCACACTCACTGTTCGAGGCAACACCATATAAGAAATGGTCACCATATCGTAATTGTTTTGGTGGTTTCCAATATAAATTGCACGCCCAATATTTGCCGTGTTTTTCGGGAAACGGTGTTCCACCTGTAAACCAAACAATGGCGACAAACGCCCGAACCATCGTGCAACCACACTCACATTACTTGGATTTTTAAAGCGGATAAAAGAATAGATCGTGCCAAGGACACAAATTAAAATACAACACACCACCACAACGAGAATTCGAGCCAGTTTTAACATATCAATACCTATGAGAAAATTTCGCAAAAGTATAGCAAATTAGAAGGGATTTTGTGCTAATCTAGGCAAAAATTTACGGAAATTTTATGAAAAAGACCTATTTCATTTCAGATCTTCACCTCAGAGAAACACAGCCGGAATTGACCGCACTTTTCCTCGACTTTATGCAAAATCTCGCCCCAACGGCAGAGGCAGTTTACATTTTGGGGGACTTATTTGATTTTTGGATTGGTGATGATGAACAATCCCCCCTCATCATTCAAGTGAAAAATTCGATTAAACAGATCACGGCACAAGGCATTGCTTGTTATTTCACCCACGGCAACCGTGATTTCCTGATTGGAAAACGCTTTGCAAAAGAAACCGGCATGACCTTGTTGCCTGATTATCACATAATTAATCTTTACGGTGTGCCTACCCTGCTTTGCCACGGCGACACCCTGTGTATTGATGATGTGAAATACCAACAATTTCGACAAAAAGTCCATCAAAAATGGCGACAATGGCTCTTTCTTCATTTACCCCTAAAAGTGCGGTTAAAAATCGCAGAGAAAATTCGAGCGAAAAGCCGGAAAGACAAAGCCCAAAAACCCGATGACATTATGGATGTAAACCGCCCTTTCACCTTAGCCCAAATGCAACGGTTTAATGCCCCTTGCTTAATTCATGGACACACCCACCGTGAAGCCATTCATCATGAGGAAGGCAAAAAACGTATTGTATTAGGCGATTGGCGAACCGATTATGCCTCCATTTTAATGGCAACAGAAAAGGGGGAAATGGTTTTCCTAAAATAAAGCCTCTGTGGAACAATTAGGCTGATTTTCACACTTATAACTTTTTTATCTATCAAATAGCCTTTATTTCTTTCCAAAATTTAAACACCTTTCGTACGATAAATAGGCAAGTTATTTTTCGATAGGAGTTTTTTATGTCTCAATTTACCATTCACACCATTGAAACCGCACCGACTGCTGCCAAAGAAGCCTTAACCGCAGTGAATAACGCCAATGGATTTATTCCCAATTTAATCGGAGTGTTAGCCAACGCCCCAACAGCCTTAGAAACCTACCGTACCGTGGGCGGGATTAATGGCAGAAACAGCCTTAATGCCACAGAACGTGAGGTGGTGCAAATCACTGCGGCGGTGGTGAACGGTTGTGGGTTCTGCGTGGCAGGTCATACGAAAATTGCCTTGAAAGTATTAAAGTTAGAAGAAGATCTTGTCAATCAAATTCGTGCCACCGCACGCATTGAAAGTGATGAAAAACTAGATACCCTTGCCCGCTTTACCCTTGCCGTTATCTTACAAAAAGCGAAACTAACCCAAGCACAACTCCAAGCCTTTTTTGATGCAGGTTACACACAAGAAAATGCCATTGATGTGCTCCTTGGCATCAGCCTCGCCACATTATGTAACTACGTCAATAATATTGCAGAAACCCCGATAAATCCTGAATTACAGCCTTTCGCCTGATTCCCCCCCAATGGCAAAGTCTTCTCTTTGCCATTTTTTTAGGCATTGCGAATGCGAAATATGTGGGCATATTGAATAATCAATCCGTTATTAATAAAAAGGAAATCCAATGAATAGTCGTGATCTTTACCCTCATGAAATATTACAAGATGTCATTGACAAAAGTTATGCCAAATCACAAGGACATCTTAAAACGCTCGCTATTCTCAGTTTTTTAGGAGGGGGCTATGTCAGTTTCGGCTATATGGCTTATTTAAAAGTAGTAAGCGGTATTCCCTCTGAATGGAGCGGACTTGCGACTTTATTAGGGGCTGCTGTCTTTCCTATTTGTTTAATCTGTATTCTGATTGGCGGAGGAGAACTCGCCACCGGAAACATGATGATGATGGCATTAGGACGTCTGAGCAAACGTGTCAGTTTCAAAAAATTAGTCCAAAACTGGGGCATCGTCAGCCTTGGCAACCTGGCCGGCGCACTGTTTATGGCATTTTTCTTAGGGCATTATGTAGGCTTGGCTGAGGGCATGGCGAGTGCAAAAACCATCGCCATTGCCGAAGCCAAAGTACAAATGGATTTTTTCCGAGCTTTCGTTTCAGCCATAGCTTGTAACTGGATGGTTTGTATGGGAATTTGGTTTTATTTTGGGGCGAAACAAACCTCAGGTCGAATTCTTGCCATGTGGTTTCCCGTAATGATTTTCGTGCTTATCGGCTTACAACATTTTGTCGCCAATATGTTTATTATTCCTGCCGGCATTTTTGCCGGTGCAGAAATCACTTGGGGAGCATTTTTTCTCAATATGATCCCGGTTTTTCTTGGCAATGTCACCGGAGGTGCCGCTTTCGTGGGCGCTTCTTATCTCTATGCCTATCGCCATTTATTAAAAGAAGATTATCAAATCTAAACAAAAGTGCGGTCAAAAAGAACAACGTTTTTTGTAACCGCACTTTCAATGCCTATTTCACAAAGATAAACACAATATCGCTATTTCTTTTCTCTTAAAAGCGCTTCAATACTTTCCACCAACCAATCAAATACGATTTTTACACGAGGATGAGTGACATTTCTGTATGGGCGATAAACATAAGCTGTCCATTGTTTGCGGGCAAGTTCGGGGAAAAGCTCCACCAATTCACCACTTTTTAGATAGGGTGCACAGAGAAAACGTGGCAAAAAGGCGATGGTTTGGGCTTGTCGGACAGCCGTAAGCTCATCGGCAATACAGGTAGCGGTAAACTTCGGACGAGGAGGGATAAACTGCGTTTTGTGGGACAAATACCACGCATAAGCCCGCCCGGTGTTGGGATTGAATAAGGCACTCAGCGGATAATTTTTGAGGTCTTGCCAGTTTTCCGGATGCCCGCAGCGTTCTAAAAGCGTTGGCGATGCCACAATACAATCTTCGACCAAACCGACTTTACGAATAATAAGCCGATTGTCATCAGGCATGCCAAAACGAAAACCCACATCAATTTGTTCATTCACCACATCTTCTACCGTCAATCTTGCTTGCCAATGTAGCCGCAAATCAGGATAAGCGGCGGCTTTTGCCAACACTTTTTCCAGCACCGCTTGCATTAACGGGATTTCAGGCACGGCAATTCGGACTATCCCTGCAATTTCCTGTGTGTTTAATGATTTTCGATAGCTAAACAACCGTTCTGCATCAGCAATAAGCTGTTGCGCTTGTGGTAAAAACGCTTCACCGAAATCCGTCAATTTAACTTGTCTTGTACTGCGTTGAAACAACACTTCGCCAAGTGTTTTTTCCAATGTGCCAATTGCCCTTGATACCACTTGAGGAGATAACGCAAGACGGTTTGCCGTTTCACGAAAATGCAAAGTTTCAGCCACACTACAAAAAATCCGTAATATTTCCAGTTTATTCATCATTTCACTTATCTCTCATTTGTTGCTTGAGGCGATACTATATGATTAAACCTCAAAGAGGAATAATAAAATCCATAATAAGGAATTATATTGCACATAATTTTCGATATAATGCGCTTGTCTAAATGACAAAATGATTTGAAAAATGAACAGGAGAACGACTATGAGAATGTCACCGGAACGTTTAGCAAAAGCCTTTGAACAAGAAAAAACCATTTCAGCAGAAGATTATGAAAAAGTGAAAGGGTTAGCAGCAATCGTCCGTCCACTTCGTAGCTTCATTTTTAAAACCCCTGATGAATATGGTATGGCCTATGAAGAACTCGTCATTCCCTCTGATGACGGTGTACCTTTAGAAGCCTGGTATATTCCCGCTAAAGAAAAATCCGATAAACTCATTATTTTCAACCACGCATTACCCATGTGCCGTTCTGGTTTCCCGGGGCATTTCGGTATGCCATGGGCCGGGTTTGATGCGGTAGAAATCGATTTTGTTATCCAATACAAACACTTAACCGATGCCGGCTATAATGTCTTAACTTACGATATTCGCAATCATGGCAACAGTGGGGCAGCGAATGGCGGTATCAGCGGCATTGGTAACTGGGAATGGCGTGATTGTGTCGGCGTGAAAAAATGGGTCGATGCCCACCCTGAACTGAGCAAAATGACCGTCGGTTTATACAGCCAATGTATGGGCGGTAACTCACAATATCGAGCGATTAAAGAACGCCCTGAGTTGTTTGCTAACGTAAAATGTATGGTAAGCCCAATGGTGGTTTCCATGGCGGCAATTTATGATGCTTTCTCCGAATTGCAGGGCGTGCAACAATATCAAGAATTGATTGATTTGGAACTGCTTCGTATGGGGGGATTCACCGCAGCAGAAATGACACCACATCTGACCGCTCCTTTTGTGCATATGCCGACACTCATTGTTCAAGTAAAAGATGATGCTTGGACACGCAATCCGGAAGATGGACAAAAAACCTTTGATTTATTGGCATCGAAAGAAAAAGAAATCTTTTGGATCGAAGGAACAACCCGACGCTTTAAAGACGGTTACAACTGGTTTGGACGTGAACCGAAAGTTGTCCTCGATTTCTTCGCCAAATATATGAAGTAAAGTGCGGTCATTTTTAATCGACTTTTTGTCAAAAATATAGCCTATGTCGATAGCACAACATAGGCTATTTCTTTAAATTAAAAAGCAGAGGAAAAAATTATGAAAAAAATCACCCTCATCAGCGGGCATCCTGACTTATCCATTTCCGTTGGCAATAAACTGATTTTAGATGAACTCCAAGCCCATTTTGGTGAAAAAATCAATATTCGAAAATTGGATAGTCTTTATCCAAACTATCATTTTGATGTTGCGGCAGAACAAGCTGCTCTGGTGGAAGCCGATATCATCGTATGGCAATTCCCGATGTATTGGTATAACGTGCCTGCATTACTTAAAAAATGGATTGATGATGTATTGTTGCACGACTTCGCTTACGGCAGTAAAGGCGACAAATTACGGGGAAAAAAATTCATTTTGTCCTTCACCACAGGCGGGGGTGCCGATGAATACGATGGTAATCACGCCCATAGAATCAATGCCTTCTATCCTGCCTTTATGGACACTGCAAAACTCTGTGGAATGTGCTGGCAAGAACCGGTTTATTCACACGGCATACTTTACATTGAAGGCGTCAGTGATGCAAAAGCGCTATCTAATGTGCAGGCTATCGCTAACGATCACGCTAAGCGGTTAATTGCTCGTTTAGAAAACCTTTAATGATCCAATCATAACCACTTCCCAACTTTATTTTTGATATAAAAATCTCCATTGCGCTGACCGCTCAATGGAGAATATGATTGCTTTAACGTTTTATGATTTAAAAACTCGATCCCGGTTGGGTTAAAAATTCAATTTCTTCTGCACTACTTTCCCGTCCTAACACGGCATTTCGATGAGGATAACGACCGAAGCGGTCAATAATCACTTTATGTTTTAATTCAAAATCCACGCTTTCTTCGGGACCAAATTGTTTAAATAAAGGCACGGCTTGCTCGTGAATCACTTTGCTTTCACTGTGCATTAACGGCATCAGCATAAAATGACGTTCACGCACGGTCATCTTGCTAAATTCAGGCTGTTTGATGGCTTCTTGAGCCAGTGCAATAGCCATATTATCTTGGGCAAATGCCAACGGGCTATCACGATGTAAATTGCGTGAAAACTGGTCTAGCACAATAATTTCAGCCAATCGCCCCTGCACGGTTTCACGCCAATGGCTTAATTCCGATTGTGCGGCTTGCTGCCACAACGCATAAAATTGTTCACGAATTTGGCGGTCAAATTCTTCACTTTTTGCAAACCAAAAAAGCTTTGTTTCCTCACTAAACCAAAAATCAAGTACAACTTGGTAAGACATTGCTTTCTCCTATCAATAAAAAAACGGACATATTTTACACAAAAACGCCTTAATAAAGAATGCGCTAAAACAACACGCAAACGTTTTCGTTTTATACCCTTTTCCTTTATAATGGCGCACAATTTTTATTTCTATTCACTCAAAGGGAATCCTTATGTTTCAAATTTTTCGTGGCTCACCTGCTCTTTCCGAATTCCGTATCCATGGCTTAATGCAAAAATTCCAGCAAAACGGATTAGCGGTGCGCTCTGTCTATGCCGAGTATATCCATTTTGTAGAACTGAATAGCACACTTTCCGGCGAACAGGAAAGCAAACTAAAAGCCTTGCTCCATTACGGCCCAACCTTGGCAGAACACGAAGCAAAAGGGGAAACCTTTATTGTTATCCCACGTTTCGGTACGATTTCTTCTTGGTCATCTAAAGCGACAGATATCGCTCACAACTGTGGGTTAAAAGAAGTGGCGAGAATTGAGCGGGGGATTGCCTATTACTTTGCATTTAACCAACCCTTAGATGAAAAAACACTGCCAAAATTGACCGCACTTTTACATGATCGCATGATGGAAACCGTCGTGCGGGATGCCAAAGAGGCCGAAATGTTATTCCACCATCAAGCGCCAAAACCTTTTACCACAGTGGATATTTTAGGCGGTGGTCGAAAAGCCTTAGAAACCGCCAACATTGAGTTGGGGCTTGCTTTGGCAGAAGATGAAATCGATTATTTGGTGGACAATTTCACCAAACTTGGACGCAACCCGAACGATATCGAGCTTTATATGTTCGCTCAAGCGAATTCCGAGCATTGTCGCCACAAAATCTTTAATGCCGATTGGGTGATTGACGGTGAAAAACAAGACAAATCCTTGTTTAAAATGATTAAAAATACCTTTGAGAAAACCCCGGATTTCGTGCTTTCCGCTTATAAAGATAATGCGGCAGTAATGGAAGGCTCTAAAGTGGGGCGTTTCTTTGCCGACCAAGACGGACAATATCGCTACCACAATGAAGATGCGCATATTTTAATGAAAGTGGAAACCCACAATCACCCAACAGCGATCTCCCCTTTCCCGGGGGCGGCAACCGGCTCCGGCGGGGAAATTCGTGATGAAGGCGCAACCGGTCGTGGAGCAAAACCCAAAGCAGGATTAACCGGCTTTTCCGTGTCAAATTTGGTGATCCCAAACTTTGAGCAACCTTGGGAAAATCCACTTTCCAAACCTAACCGCATTGCTTCAGCACTCGATATTATGATTGAAGGCCCGTTAGGGGGAGCGGCATTTAATAATGAATTTGGTCGCCCTGCATTACTTGGCTACTTCCGTACTTATGAAGAAAAAGTAAACAGTTTTAACGGTGAAGAAGTGCGGGGTTATCACAAGCCCATTATGCTGGCAGGCGGTATCGGCAATATTCGAGCCGAACATGTACAAAAAGGCGAAATTCCTGTGGGCGCAAAACTTATCGTCTTAGGCGGCCCGGCGATGAATATCGGCTTGGGTGGCGGTGCGGCTTCCTCAATGGATAGCGGTAAATCAAAGGAAAATTTAGATTTTGCTTCCGTTCAACGGGAAAACCCTGAGATGGAACGCCGCTGCCAAGAGGTGATCGACCGTTGCTGGCAACTCGGTGAAGAGAACCCCATTTTATTTATTCATGATGTGGGAGCAGGCGGTTTATCCAATGCCATGCCGGAATTGGTACACGATGGCGAGCGGGGCGGAAAATTCGATTTACGTTCCATTCTTTGCGATGAGAAAGGGATGTCCCCGCTTGAAATTTGGTGTAACGAATCACAGGAACGCTATGTGTTAGCCGTTGCTCCGGAAAAACTGGATTTATTTACCGCACTTTGCGAACGTGAACGTGCGCCTTTTGCGGTGATTGGTGAAGCCACGAGAGAACAACATTTAACCTTGCACGATAGCCATTTCAACAATAATCCGATTGATTTACCAATGAATGTGCTACTCGGTAAAACACCGAAAATGACCCGCAATGTGCAATCAAGTGCGGTCGAAAATCCCCCTGTTTTACAAGAGAATATTGTGCTGAAAGAAGCCCTGCACCGTGTGTTACGTTTACCGGTGGTGGCAGAAAAAACCTTCCTCATTACCATTGGCGACCGCTCTGTCACCGGTATGGTGGCACGGGATCAAATGGTCGGCCCATGGCAAATTCCGGTTTCCGATGTGGCAGTCACCACTGCAAGCCTTGATAGCTATCACGGTGAAGCCATGGCAATGGGTGAACGTGCGCCTGTGGCCTTACTTGATTTTGCGGCTTCTGCCCGTTTGGCCGTGGCTGAATCCATCACCAATATCGCCGCCACCAACATTGGTGAGATGAAACGCATTAAACTTTCCGCCAACTGGATGTCGGCGGCCGGCCACAGGGGAGAAGATGCCGGACTTTATGAAGCGGTGAAAGCCGTCGGTGAAGAACTTTGTCCTGCACTTGGCCTCACCATTCCGGTGGGAAAAGACTCCATGTCGATGAAAACCACTTGGGAAGAAAATGGTGAGAAGAAAACCGTCACCGCTCCACTTTCTTTAGTCATCAGTGCCTTTGCTCGAGTGGAAGATGTGCGTAAAACCGTCACCTCACAACTGCGTACCGATAAAGGATCTTCCCGCCTCTTGTTGATCGATTTGGGTGAAGGTAAAAATCGCCTTGGAGCGACCGCACTTGCTCAGGTTTATAAACAACTGGGTGATAAACCGGCAGATGTGGAAAATGCGAAAACATTGAAACAGTTTTTTGATGCCATGCAAACTTTGGTGGCAGAGCGTAAATTATTGGCTTACCACGACCGCTCTGACGGGGGCTTAATCGTCACCCTCGCAGAAATGGCCTTTGCCGGAAACTGCGGTATCGAAGTGGATATTTCTGCCCTAGGCGATAATGATCTTGCGGTATTATTTAACGAAGAACTGGGAGCGGTCATTCAAGTGGCAGAAAGCGAATTAAACGCTGTGCGTGAAATTTTAAATGCCCACAATTTATTACCATTGACACACGAACTCGGGGCGGTAACCAGCGATGATCGAATCGAAATCGCACGAGGCAATAAAAAATTACTCTGTGAAAAACGTTCTGAATTGCGGGGTATTTGGGCGGAATTAACTCATCAAATGCAACGTTTGCGTGATAATCCGGAATGTGCCGACCAAGAGTTTGAAGCGAAAAAAGATCCGCAAAACAAAGGATTATCGGCCTTCCTAAGCTATGATCCGAATGAGGATATTGCCGCCCCTTATATTGCCAAAGGAGCCAAACCGAAGGTTGCGGTGCTTCGTGAACAAGGGGTCAATAGCCATGTGGAAATGGCAGCAGCCTTCGACCGTGCCGGTTTTGCCGCTATTGATGTTCACATGAGTGATTTAATGGCAGGACGTTACAATCTAAATGATTTCAATGCCATGGTTGCTTGTGGCGGTTTCTCTTATGGAGATGTGCTTGGGGCAGGTGGCGGCTGGGCAAAATCGATTTTGTTCAATCCGCAATTACGGGATCAATTCAGCCAATTCTTTGCCAATGAAAACACCCTTTCTTTGGGGGTATGTAACGGTTGTCAGTTTATCTCCAACCTTGCGGAAATCATCCCGGGGGCAGAAAACTGGCCACGTTTTGTGCGTAATAAATCCGAACGTTTTGAAGCCCGTGTCGGCTTAGTGAAAATCAACGACACCCACTCTTTGTGGTTCCAAGGTATGGCAGGTTCCCATATGCCGATCGCGGTTTCTCATGGTGAAGGACGGGTTGAATTCAAAACACCGGAAAATTTAACCGCACTTCAAGCACAAAATTTAATTGTGGCACAATATATTGATAACAACTTGAATGTGACGGAAACCTATCCGGCTAACCCAAATGGTTCGGCTTTAGGGATCACCGCCATTTCCAATGTGGACGGTCGAATTGCCGCTATGATGCCGCACCCTGAACGGGTATTCCGAGCGGTGAGCAACTCGTGGTATCCGGAAAATTGGAGCGAAGATGGCGCTTGGATGCGGTTATTTAGAAATGCTAGAGTGGCGTTTAAATAAAGCTAACCACTGAGAAGATAACCATTTAAATCGAGGGAATAAGATGCTTATTCCCTCGATTTTTTATGGACGGTATGAAATGAAAAATGCGGTTGAAATCAACCGCACTTTTGACCTTTTAATAAAGCACTCTCGCTCGGATTGTGCCGTCAATTTCACGCAATTTCGCCAAGAGCGGCTCGGTATCTTCTGTTTCCACATCCACCACCACATAACCGATTTTCGGATCAGTTTGTAAATATTGGGCGGCGATATTAATATTGGCTTCCACAAAGATTTGGTTGAGTTTGTTTAACACACCCGGGCGGTTTTCGTGAATATGTAATAAACGCTTGGTGCCGGCATGTTCCGGTAAAGACACTTCTGGGAAATTCACTGAAGATAAGGTAGAACCATTGTCGGAATATTTCACAAATTTTCCGGCGACTTCAAAACCGATATTTT
The DNA here is from genome assembly GCF_002000125.1 of Rodentibacter heidelbergensis. Lineage (GTDB taxonomy): Bacteria > Pseudomonadota > Gammaproteobacteria > Enterobacterales > Pasteurellaceae > Rodentibacter > Rodentibacter heidelbergensis. The sequence continues at coordinate 48,727 of NZ_MLHH01000009.1, read as the reverse complement.
CTTGTGCTTCTGCAGTAGAGCCACCAATATGCGGGGTTAAAATCACATTATCAAATTCACGTAATGGCGAAACAAATTCTTCATTGATTGATGCCGGTTCAACCGGGAAAACATCAATTGCTGCCCCATGAATTTTCCCCTCTTTTAGGGCTTGGGCAAGGGCATCAATGTCCACCACCGAACCCCGTGCCGCATTGATTAAAATAGCCCCCGGTTTTAGCTGTGCAATACGCTCTGCACTCATTAAATTACGGGTTGAAGGTAATTCCGGTACATGTAAAGAGATCACATCACAACTGCTTAACAACTCTTCCAAGGTCGCAATCTGTTTGGCATTGCCAAGGGGCAGTTTGTTTTCGATATCGTAGAAATACACATCCATCCCTAAGGATTCCGCAATAATACTTAATTGAGAACCGATATGCCCATAACCGATAATCCCTAATTTTTTGCCCCGCACCTCGTGCGAGCCGGTGGCGGATTTATTCCATACCCCACGATGCACTTCGGCATTGGCTTGCGGTACATTACGCATCAAAAGCAAAATTTCCCCTAAGACTAATTCTGCGACAGAACGGGTGTTTGAAAAAGGGGCGTTAAAGACCGGAATACCTCGTGCTTTTGCTGCATTCAGATCAACCTGATTCGTGCCAATACAAAAACAGCCCACCGCAATGAGTTTTGGTGCGGCATCAATCATTTCCTCCGTTAAATGGGTACGAGAACGCAAGCCGATAAAATGTGCATCTTTAATAGCCGCTTTTAACTCATCACCATCAAGGGCTTTTTTGTAATAATCAATATTGGTATAGCCTGCCGCATGCAGTGTATCTAACGCACTTTGATGCACGCCTTCAAGCAATACAAATTTGATTTTTGATTTGTCGAGTGAAACTTTATTTGTCATGTTTGCTTTCCTTATGAGTTATTTTTATTGATTAATCAATGATCTTTGCCCCTTCCTGCGTGCCCACGATCACAACATCGGCACTTCGCAGAGCAAAGATGCCATTGGTGACTACGCCTGCAACATTATTGAGTTCTTTTTCCATTTCCACTGGGTTTAAAATGGCAAAATTATGTACATCTAAAATTACATTACCATTATCCGTCACCACACCTTCACGGTATTCCGGCGCCCCGCCAAGGGCGGCTAATTTTCTGCCTACTTGTGAACGAGCCATGGGGATCACCTCCACCGGTAATGGAAAGGTTGAACCCAACACATCCACTTGCTTGCTCTCATCCACAATGCAAATAAATTTTTTCGCTAAGGCAGCTACGATTTTTTCTCTCGTCAAGGCTGCACCGCCGCCTTTAATCATCATTTTTTGCGGGTTAATTTCATCAGCGCCGTCCACATAAATATCCAACCCTGACACTTCATTGGCGCTAAACACTTCAATGCCTTGTTTACGAAGCAATTCTTCAGAAGCCTTTGAGGCCGCTACCGCACCTTGAATTTGATGCTTCATTGCCCCTAAGGCCTCAATAAAACAATTGACTGTTGAACCACTTCCCACCCCTACAATGGTATCCGCTTTAACATATTTTAAAGCGGCTTGGGCAGCGAGCTTTTTCATTTCTAATTGATCCATTTCTGTTCCTCTTTTTCAGAAGTAAACGATTGCGTTACTTTAATACGCACAAATTAAATAAACAAGTGCAAATTTTGATGAGCCATCATGAAAAAATAACATGGGTTAATCCTCTGTTAAAAACAAAGTGAGCAGCTCATTTAAAAATAATTTTCCATGTTCGGTGATCTGCCAAGCAGTTTGGGTTTCTACGATATAGTTTTGTTGAAGGGCAAGATCCATCTGCGCTTTAACCATACCGGGTGCGAGCCCCGTGTAAGCCTCAAACTCCGCTTTCGGCACGGCTTCCAATAAACGGAAACGGTTCATAAAAAATTCAAAAGGGCGGTCAATTTCGGGAACGTTTTTTTCCTCATAAAGATACTCCCCTCTCAAATAGCCTTTCGGGTGTTTGGTTTTAGAAAAACGCAAAATTTTCCCGTTAGGAAACGTGAGTTTTCCGTGTGCGCCACAACCTATCGCCAAATAATCACCAAAACGCCAATAATTCATATTGTGTCGACATTGAAATCCCGGTTTGGCATAGGCAGACGTTTCATATTGCTGATAGCCTGCCTCAGTGAGTAATTGGTGTCCTTGTTCAAAAATAGCCCAAAGTGCCTCTTCATCAGGCAGTCTTGGAGGACGATAGGCAAACATCGTGTTCGGCTCAATGGTGAGTTGATACCAAGAAAGATGAGGGGGCGCAAGTTCAATGGCTTGGCGTAAATCCGCTAAAGCCTCATCCAAGGTTTGATGAGGTAGCCCATGCATCAAATCCAAATTAAAACTTTGCAGCCCAGAAACTTTCGCCAAATTGACCGCACTTTTGGCTTCTTCTGCGTTATGAATTCGCCCAAGACGCTGCAGTTTATCATCGTTAAAACTTTGAATTCCCATGGAAATTCTCGTCACCCCCGCAGCCATATAGCCTTTAAAACGTTCCGCTTCAACCGTCCCCGGATTGGCCTCCAAGGTGATTTCAATCTCTTTTTCAAAGGAAATCTGTTTTTTTATTTCACCCAATAAATACCCGATACTTTCTGCCGAAAACAAGCTCGGCGTGCCACCGCCAATAAAAATGGAATGTAACTGACGGCCTTGAATACTTTCCTGAAAACGCACCAGATCCGCTTGTAAATCTTGCAACAAGTGAGAGATATAGTCTTTTTCGGGAATCTCACCTTTTTGCGCGTGGGAGTTAAAATCACAATAAGGACATTTCTGCACACACCAAGGAATATGGATGTAGAGAGAAAGCGGAGGAAGTTTAAGCATGATAGTGGATAGATTGGAAGATATTTTGTGTTATTTTATGCCATTATAAAATACAACGGAAAATTTTTTAAAAGAGAGGCGTTGATCTACGGCTTTCATTTAAATAAGTTAGAATATCTTATTAGTAAAAGAATAGGCTCTCACATTGAGAGCCTATTTATTATCAATTTTCCACTCTTAGTTCACTGAAAAATATGTCAATGAACCCGGGCCGACAGGTAAACCAAATACGAAAACCCAGAGGTAGAAAAGGGTGACCCAGCCGATAATGAAAATAAATGAATAAGGAATCATCATCGCCATGAGTGTCCCTACGCCTGTATCTTTTTTATAACGTACTGCGACTGCCATAATTAAGCCAAAATAGCTCATCATCGGTGTGATAATATTCGTTGTTGAATCACCAATACGATAGGCTGCCTGGATCACTTCCGGTGCATACCCGACTAACATCAGCATTGGAACAAAAATAGGAGCGGTTAATGCCCATTGGGCGGAAGCGGAGGAAATCATCAAATTGATAAAAGCACAAACTAAGATGAAACCGATAAAAAGCACAGGGCCGGTTAAGCCAAGTTCAATCAGTAAATTCGCTCCTTTTACCGCCACAATTGAACCTAAGTTCGTCCACTTAAAAAATGCCACAAACTGTGCCGCAAAGAAGACTAATACAATATACATCCCCATTGAAGCCATTCCTTTCGACATCGATTTGACAATATCTTGAGAAGAGTTCATTGAACCGGTCACTCGTCCATAGATGTAGCCGGGAATGGCAAAAAAGATAAAAATAAAAACCACAATGCCATGTAAGAAAGGTGAACCTGCGACAAGTCCTGTTTTAGGGTGGCGTAAGATACCGTTTTCAGGAACAATGGTCCAAGCAAGAAGTAAGGAAAAAATGATCATTGCAATTGCGGCCCACATTAAGCCCTTTTTCTCATTTGCGGTTAATTTTTCCACTTTATTGTTGAGAATAGTAGGATCATCGGCATCTTGAGGATTATATTTTCCAAGCTGTGGTTCAACGATTTTTTCAGTGACTAAATAGCCCAAAATACTCACTAAAAATGTACTCACAAACATAAAATACCAGTTTGCCTCAGGGCCAACCACATAATTAGGCTCAATTAAACGGGCGGCCTCTTGGGTAATTCCTGATAAAAGCGGATCCACGGTGCCTAATAGCAAGTTCGCACTATATCCGCCTGAAACACCGGCAAAGGCGGCGGCAATCCCTGCTAGCGGATGACGGCCAAGTGCATGAAAAATCATGGCGGCGAGAGGAATTAAGACCACATAACCCAATTCTGCCGCTGTATTTGAGATCACCGCAGCGAAGACGATGGTGAAAGTTACCAATTTTTTCGGTGTCCCCACGACAAGTCCCCTCAAGGCCGCAGAAATCATACCTGAAGATTCAGCAATGGATACCCCCAGCATTGCCACTAAAACCGTACCAAGTGGAGCGAAACCGGTGAAGTTTTTCACTAAACTACTCACCATATAAGCAAGCCCTTCTTGGCTAAGTAGGCTTTTCACCACAATATCACCGGAATGATTAGGTCGTGGATCGACAACACTCACATCAAAATAATGCAAAATAGCTGAAAGCAAGATCAAAATAGCGCACATCAACATAAATAAAATCACAGGATGTGGCAGTAAGTTTCCGAGCCATTCCACCCCTTTTAAAAAATGTTGAATTCGACTGTTTTTCTGAGAAACGGTTGATGACATAGGCATATCCCTTTTATTGTTTAAAGAATAGGCTTTATATTCGCATATTTTTCACTGAATCCCAAAACAAAATTTTCATTTCAAAAACAGCTGAATCACATTTTTTTAACTTTTTATTTGAATTGTCAAAAAATTAAAATTTAATACAAACAAAAAAGGCTTGTTTTCACAAGCCTTTAAAAAATATTGAATTAATTGACCGCTCTTGTGGTTTTCGTGGCGGCTTTACGACGTGGTGTTTTCGGTTTGGCTTCCACTTTGACGAATTCAATCCCTTCAGGTGGGTTTTCAAGTGCCAAGCCCAACACTTCATCAATGGTTTCTACCGCATGAATCGCAAGACTTTGTTTCACGTTATCCGGAATGTCTTCCAAATCTTTCACATTCTCTTTTGGAATTAATACGGTTTTTATCCCACCACGGTGTGCAGCCAAGAGTTTTTCTTTTAAGCCGCCGATTGGCAAGACTTTACCACGCAAGCTGATCTCTCCTGTCATTGCCACATCCGCACGCACTGGGTTGCCCGTTAAACAAGATACCAGCGCCGTACACATGGCGATCCCTGCACTTGGGCCGTCTTTTGGTGTTGCACCATCCGGTACATGAATATGAATATCACGTTTTTCGTGGAACTCAGGATTAATGCCAAGTCGATCAGCACGGGAACGTACCACCGTCATCGCGGCTTGGATAGATTCTTTCATCACATCCCCCAAAGAGCCGGTGAAAGTTAACTTACCTTTACCCACCACAGAAGCTGTTTCAATGGTGAGCAGATCACCGCCCACTTCTGTCCACGCCAGACCGGTGACTTCACCTATGCGATTTTGCGTATCCGCTTTGCCAAATTCAAAGCGTTTCACGCCAAGATAATCATGAAGATTATCTGAATTAACGGTGAGCGATTTCAACTTCGGATTGACCAATAAATTTTTCACCGCTTTGCGGCAAATTTTGGAAATTTCCCGTTCCAAATTACGCACACCGGCCTCTCGGGTGTAATAGCGGATAATGTCTAAAATCGCACTTTCTTCTACCACCAATTCCCCTTTCTTCAAACCGTTACGTTCAATTTGTTTTTGTAACAAATGACGCATGGCGATGTTGAGTTTTTCATCTTCCGTATAACCGGAAAGGCGAATCACTTCCATACGGTCAAGCAACGGCCCCGGAATATTCATGGAGTTTGAGGTGGCCACAAACATCACATCGGAAAGATCATAATCCACTTCTAAATAATGATCGTTAAACGTGGTGTTTTGCTCTGGATCAAGCACTTCTAATAAGGCAGAAGCCGGATCGCCACGCATATCCGATGCCATTTTATCGATCTCATCAAGTAAGAATAAAGGGTTTTTCACCCCAACTTTTGCCATTTTTTGAATGAGTTTGCCCGGTAATGCACCAATGTAGGTTTTGCGATGACCACGAATTTCTGCCTCATCCCGCACGCCACCTAATGCCATACGCACATATTTGCGCCCTGTTGCATTAGCAATAGATTGACCAAGCGAGGTTTTTCCCACACCCGGTGGGCCGACTAAGCAAAGAATTGGCCCTTTGATTTTATTAAGGCGTGCTTGCACCGCAAGATATTCTAAAATGCGTTCCTTCACCCGATCTAAACCATAGTGATCCGCATCTAATATTTGTTGCGCTTTGGTGATATCTTTTTTCACTTTCGTGCGTTGATGCCATGGCACTTGGATCATCCATTCAATGTAGCTACGCACCACTGTGGCTTCTGCGGACATGGCTGACATCATTTTGAGTTTTTGTAATTCGCTTTCGACTTTCTCACGAACCTCTTTCGGCATTTTTGCCGCATCCACTTTTTGACGAAGCTGTTCCACTTCATCAATGGTGTCCTCGCTTTCACCCTCGTCCATTTCTTTGCGAATGGCTTTAATTTGCTCATTCAAATAATAGTTACGTTGGCTTTTTTCCATTTGTTTTTTCACACGGCTACGAATGCGTTTTTCTACTTGTAGAATGTCCGCTTCCGATTCCATCATCCCTAACAAATATTCCAAACGTTCTTGAACATCAGCCAATTCCAACACACTTTGTTTATGACGAACACTCACCGGTAAATGTGCCGCCATGGTATCTGCCAAGCGATCGGCATCATCAATCCGTTGTAGTGCGCCTAACACATCAGCCGGCACTTTTTTATTCAATGTCAGGTAATTTTCAAACTCGGATAAGACCGCATTTTTTACAATATCCACTTCCTTTTCATTACCATAAAGGGTGTCAATCGGTGTGATTTTTGCGGAAAAAAATTGCTCTCCTTCCTCAAGATGATTAATTTTTGCCCGTTGCTGACCTTCTACAAGCACTTTTACCGTACCGTCAGGTAATTTTAAAAGCTGAATAATATTGGCAATGGTGCCCACATCGAACACATCATCAACGGTTGGTTCTTCTAAATCTGCTTGTTTTTGTGAAACCAGAAGAAGCTGTTTATTTTCATTCATCGCTTCTTCAAGAGCATTAATGGATTTAGCACGCCCTACAAAAAGCGGCATCACCATATAAGGGAAAACCACGACATCTCGTAATGGCAATACGGGCATCGTGCGTTGTGTTCTTTTGGCGTTCATATCTTCTCTCTAATTCTATTTCGACAATTTGGGGTAATATGGGGGTGGGTTTGATAAATTCAAGTGGACGAGGGTCAGGTTGGGTAAAAGTGCGGTTGTTTTCGCCGCACTTTTGAGAACGATTAAAGTATCTTTAATAATTGACCAAAATCATCCAACACCCAATCCGGATTTGATTCGCTAATTGGAATGTTATAGTTATAACCGTAGGTTAGTCCCACAACGGCACAACCTGCTGCATGAGCGGCCAAAATATCGTTTTTAGAATCACCCACAAATAAGAGTTGGCGAGGCTCAATGCCGAATTTGCCACACAAATAATAAAGTGGTGCCGGATGCGGTTTGATTGCCGGTAAAGACTGCCCGCCGAGCATTTCACTAAATAAGTGATCGATACCAAAGGCTGCCAACACCGGTTGAACGTGTCTGGTCGGTTTATTTGTTACTACGGCTAAAGTGTAACCTTTCGCTTTTAACGCTTCTAAGGTTTCCTTCACATTGGGATAAAGGCGGCTCACATTGCAAAGGTTTTCACCATAATAGTGGTTGAAACGTGCTTTAACTTCTTCTACCTCTGCTTCGTTTAATGTTTTACCGGTTTGTGCTTTTACCCAATCTAATGCGCGGGCAATCAACACAGGTGCTCCATTGCCAATCCAGGTTAACACTAAAGATTCCGGCGCTTGAGGTAAATCAAATTCGGCTAAGGCCGAATTGACGGATAGGGCTAAATCCGGCAAGCTGTTAACAAGTGTGCCGTCTAAATCAAAGCCGATCAATTTAAATTGTGTTTTCATTTAATCTCTCTTTTTTATACAACAATAAGGAAACTAAAAATTCTCAATTAGCCACGGACAGTGGAAAGCTGATCTCTCATTTGAGCAATCACTTGTTTGTAATCCGGGCTGTCAAAAATCGCTGAGCCTGCGACAAACATATCCGCACCGGCAGCGGCAATTTCTGCAATATTATTGACTTTTACACCACCATCCACTTCTAAACGAATATCAAAACCGCTGTCATCAATGATTTTTCTGACTTGTTGTAATTTTTTCAACGTTGCGGGAATGAAAGATTGTCCGCCAAATCCCGGATTAACCGACATCAACAAAATGATATCCACTTTATCCAATACATAATCCAAATAACTCAGTGGTGTGGCAGGGTTAAACACCAAACCAGATTGACAACCGTGATCACGAATCAACTGTAAAGAGCGGTCAATATGCTCAGAGCTTTCCGGATGGAAAGTAATATAATTTGCTCCAGCTTTGGCAAAATCAGGGATAAGCCGATCCACCGGTTTCACCATTAAATGCACGTCAATAGGGGCGGTAATGCCATAATCACGCAAAGCCTGACAAATAGCGGGACCAAAAGTCAAATTAGGCACATAGTGATTATCCATCACATCAAAATGAATGAGATCTGCACCGGCATTAAGCACATTTTGAACATCATCACCAAGGCGGGCGAGATCCGCGGAAAGAATAGAAGGGGCAATAAGGTAAGGTTTCATCGTTATCTCCTCGGGCTAATCACCGCTCTAGTTTACTACGTTAAAACAGAAATTACTTTGATTATTTCTCAGAAAATTTTGAAAAAAATGACCGCACTTTCCTGTCTGTTTTGACAAGAAAGCAAAGTGTGCTCGGTTTTCTGTATTTTTATTGATCCAAAATTGTCGTTATCAATTTTAAATATTCAATAGCAAGGCTTCGTTGATCGGTACTGGCATTATAAACAAGATCTTCTGAAAGCACGCCACAAGACTGGGTTTTAGGGGTTTCCCCTTGCTCATAGGCTTCAAAATCCGCCATCCAATCCCCTTCAAAATAATAACGTTCTAAACGTTTCATTTTCGGTAAAAAGGTTTGCCATTTTTCAAGAAAATTTTCTGCCTCAGCCAAAAATTCATTGGCTTCATCCAGTATGTTTTCCATTTCGGCTAATTGTGCCAAACGAGTTTGAGATAGCATAGTTCTCTCCAAAATGAGTTAAAAAAAGAAACCGCACTTTGCTTAAAGTGCGGTCAATTTATCTTGCGTTTTACCAATTACACATCATAGGTGGTGGAAGCGGTGTTACCACCACGCCCCGTCCAGTTGGTGTGGAAAAACTCACCACGCGGTTTATCTGTACGCTCGTAGGTGTGCGCACCAAAATAATCACGTTGGGCTTGCAATAAATTCGCCGGTAAACGGGCGGAAGTGTAACCATCCAAGAAGGTAATCGCAGAAGCCATACAAGGCATCGGAATACCCACTTCAATGGATTTTGCCACCACTTTACGCCAGTCGCTCATGGCATTTTCTAAAATGCCTTTGAAATAAGCATCCGAGCCTAAGAAAATTAAATCCGGGTTGGCCTCATAGGCATCACGAATATTGCCTAAGAAACGGCTACGGATAATACAGCCTTCACGCCATAATAATGCGGTTGCGCCATAATTGATATCCCAACCAAAGTTTTCGGAGGCTTCACGAATCAGCATAAAGCCTTGTGCATAAGAAATAATTTTTGAGGCAAGTAAGGCTTTACGCACCGCTTCAATCCAAACGGCTTTATCGCCTTCCACCTTGCCAATAGTCTTACCAAATAATTTTTCTGCCGCCACACGCTGATCTTTGAAAGAAGAAACACAACGGGCAAACACCGATTCGGTGATTAAGGTTAATGGAATGCCAAAATCAAGGGCATTGATGCCCGTCCATTTACCCGTGCCTTTTTGTCCGGCAGTATCCAGGATTTTTTCTACAAGCGGTGTGCCGTCTGTGTCTTTATAGCCCAAAATATCTGTTGTAATATCAATCAGATAGCTATCCAGCTCCGTTTTTTTCCATTCAGCGAAAATGTTTTGCATTTCCTCATAGCTTAAGCCTAATCCGTCTTTTAAGAATTGGTAGGCTTCGCAAATCAGTTGCATATCGCCATATTCAATGCCGTTATGCACCATTTTAACAAAATGACCTGCCCCCTCTTTTCCAACCCAATCACAGCACGGCTCGCCTTTATCGGTTTTGGCAGAAATCGCTTGTAAAATCGGTTTGACATATTGCCATGCTTCCTCGTTACCACCCGGCATAATGGAAGGCCCATGGCGAGCGCCCTCTTCACCGCCCGATACTCCGGAACCCACAAAGCGAATCCCTTTTTCCGCTAAGGCTTTCACACGGCGGTTAGTATCCGGATAGTTAGAGTTGCCGCCATCAATAATGATGTCGCCCTCTTCCAAGTGCGGTAATAGTGCATCAATAAATTGATCCACCACTTCGCCCGCACGCACCATCAGCATCACTTTTCTTGGTTTTTCCAATTTAGACGCCAAGTCTTCCAAGGAATACGCCCCAATAATGTTTGTACCTTTCGCTGCCCCTTGTAAAAACTCGTCCACTTTTGACGTGGTACGGTTATACGCCACCACTTTAAACCCATGGTCGTTCATATTTAAAATGAGGTTTTGCCCCATCACGGCGAGTCCAATCACGCCGATATCGCCTTTTTGTGACATTTTTTGCTCCTGTTGATTTTTTAGGGGATATTACCCACTTTTTTCTTTTAATTCCTGTTTATTCATTACTAGAAATAATGACATACTTTTGTTCAATAATTTCTCGAAAACTTTCGGACGTTGTCGCCCAATCAAGCACATCCACTTTATAAGGGAGATCGCTTTCGCTAAAGGCTTCGCTGACCTCAGCAAAAATCCGTAATGAGAGGGGCTTTTCAGTCATGACCACCAAATCCAAATCCGAAAATTTGCGTGCTGTACCTTTCACTCTTGAACCAAATGCCCGCACTTCATAGCCTGCCAAGTGAGTTCGTAAAATATCTTGTACAATAGCAAGATGTTTGGGTTCAATATCTATCATTGCTGTTTTTCCAACTGTTTAATTAAGCTTCTAGCACTCTCAAGGAAAGATTGAATATTCTGGTAAATCTCCTGAGCTTTATTTTGATCATAAGTATGTGAAGTCACATTACGCATTTTTCGATAAAAAATCCATGACTCTACATCATCAATTAATCCCGCTTTGGCACTGCTACGCAACACATCACGAAAATCAGTATTATCAATCTCCTCAGGCGTTCCAGACATCAATTTCAGCTGACGTTTCATTATTTTAATACTCAGTTCATAGACAAATTCAAATTTCTGAATCGCTCCTGCAACAAGTGTATCCTGAACAATATCATCTTGCTGATTAAACCATTTCTCATCAGCTAATTTAAGTAAAGTCGCTTCTAATGAAATAAATGCATTTTCCAATGTAGAGATATTTAACTTTTCCATTTTTCCTCATTCACTTGATTAACTGTTTGCAACAATCTGCAAAACCAACGCTAACACCGCCGGTAACCCTTGCTTTACCAAAATGCCTTTATTTGCTGTGATTGCACCAAAAATGGCGGCAATTATCACACAAACTAAAAAGAAATAAATCACCAACATTTGGTTTATCACATAACCGAAGAGAATTCCTGCCGCCAGAAAGCCGTTGTATAGGCCTTGGTTGGCAAACATCACCTTCACTTTCTTTTGGGCGATAAACTCATCCGTTAAACCGAAAATGCGTTTGGCGCTTTTTCCTTCAATGGCGAACATTTCTAAATAGAGAATGTAAAAATGTTCAACTGCCACAAGTGCGGTCAAAATATGGGCTAAAATTTCCACTATAATAACTTCGCCGCCGCTTTATCCAAATACCACTCCGTCACCCCATTTTTCGCTTTAATTTTCGCTGCCGGATAAGGGAGGTCCTCCGCCGGTGTGGTTTGGATTTCTTTTAAAATTTCCGCTTTGCCTTCGCCTGTTACAAGATAAGTAATGCGTTTTGCCTGTTCAATGAATTTTGCAGTTTTAGAAATACGGATTTGCCCGCTTTCTGGGTGTTTTGCTATCACTGCGAGGTTTTTATCATCAAAATGAGTTTGATGTGGAAATAAGGAAGCGGTGTGTCCGTCTGCCCCCATGCCTAAAATAATCCAGTCAAAAACACCATCAGGAATGACCGCACTGAGTTCCTCTTGGAAACGTTTTAGCTCAACATTCGGTTCATTTTCACCACGAATTCGATGAATATTCTCAGCAGGAATTGGGATATGATCAAATAACAATTTTTGCACTTCGCCATAATTACTTTCAGGATCTTGCGGCGAAACCATACGCTCATCCCCCCACCAAAAATGGAGATTTTGCCAACGGATTTGCGCCGCATAAGGGGATTGTGCCAGAGCCTTGAATAAAAGTTTGGGAGTAGAACCACCGGAAAGCGAAATGTGCACGGGGTGGGATAATTGACTATAAATCACAAATTCTTGTGCTATTTTTTCCACGGCATGTTGAGCGGAGGGGAAAGTGATCGTATTCATTGGATTTTCTCTTAAATGATCCCCCGCTCACCATGAGAGGGGGGAAGAAATAATAAATTAAACTTTTTTCTTCATCAAACCACTGGGTTTTCGCCATACTTTGCCTTGTCGGGCAATTAGTTTATCGGCTGCCACCGGCCCCCAAGTACCTGCCTCATATTCATGAATTCGTCCACCATTGGCTTTGTAATCCAAAATTGGTTGAACAAATTGCCAAGCTGCATGAACGGCATCGGTACGGGCAAAGAGTGTCGCATCGCCTTTCATTGCATCTAGCAATAGACGTTCATAAGCGGTCAATACTTGTGCACCAGCAAGATCGGCATAGCGGAAATCCATCGAAACTTCTTTTGCCTCAAAACCCGCCCCCGGTTTTTTCAAACCAAAACGCATGGAAATGCCTTCGTCCGGTTGAATACGGATAATGAGTTTGTTTTCCGGGGCATTTTGGCTGAATACAGGGTGAGGTGTGGTTTTAAAATGGATCACAATTTCTGTGACACGAGCAGGTAAGCGTTTACCGGTACGCACATAAAAAGGCACGCCCGCCCAACGCCAGTTTTCGATTTCACAACGCAGCGCCATATAGGTCTCTGTGCGTGAATCTGCCGGTACGCCTTTTTCTTCTAAATACCCCTTCACCCTTTCGCCATTCACATCACCGGCAATGTATTGCCCTAATACTAAATTGTGTTCGACATCTTCTTGGGTAAGCGGACGTAAACAGTGCATCACTTTTGCCACTTCATCACGCATGGAATCGGCATTAATAATGGCAGGTGGTTCCATGGCAACCATAGCAAGCACTTGTAATAAGTGATTTTGGAACATATCCCGCATAGCACCGGAACCATCATAATAGCCACCCCGCTCTTCCACACCAATGGATTCCGCTCCGGTGATTTCCACATAATCAATAAAGTTACGGTTCCAAAGCGGTTCAAACCAGCCATTAGAGAAACGTAACACTAGTAAATTTTGAACGGTTTCTTTGCCTAAGTAATGATCGATACGATAAATTTGATGCTCTTCAAAGAAACGGTGAATTTGCACATCTAACACCTGTGCGGTTTTTTCATCGTAACCAAAAGGTTTCTCAACGATAATACGCTTCCAACCATTTTCTTCCGTATTCAAACCATGTGCAGCCAAACATTCGGGAATCACACCATAGAGGCTTGGTGGGGTGGACATATAATAGAGCGTATTGCCATCGGTTTGATATTGGTGGTGTAAATCCGCCAAACGGGGAACCAATTTAGCATAATCAGCGGCATCAGCTGTGTTCACAGCCTGATAATAAAGATGACGACAAAATTCATCGAGGGTTTCATCAGTGGTATCTTCATTTTTAATCAACGCTTCACGCATTTTTTGGCGAAAGGTTTCATCATTGAGTTCAGAACGCGCCACACCCAGTACGGAGAAATGCTCGCCCAAGCGCCCGATTTTAAAAAGATTATAAAGTGCCGGAATAAGTTTTCGATGGGTTAAATCACCGGATGCGCCAAAAATGACGATACAGCTGTTTTCAGTTTGCATAATGATTCCTTGTAAAATACCGAGTAATAAAGAAGTAATGCCGTATTCTAGCGAAAATCCCCCCTCAAACCAATCAATTAAATTGAAAGACAGAAGCCCAATTTATGTTGCGATCTGCCACCATCACAAAATGCGGATTAATCATTGTTTCTCGTTGGTTATAAGTGAGCGGGGCAAAATGAGGATCAAAAATCTGTCCATTTGTTTCTCTCAGCAACACTTCTGCCCCTGCCGTATCCCATTCACCGGTTTGCCCTAAACGAATGTAGCAATCCACCTCACCTTCGGCTACTAAAGCACTTTTCAAACTACTAGAGCCTAGCACGACAAACTCACAAGCAAAATCCTTCGATAACATTGACCGCACTTTTTCTTGCGAAGTGGTGGCGCCCACCGCAATGCGTAATGTGGGAAAAGAAGAAGTGCGGTTAAAATCCACGGTGTTTTTACCCAGTTTTTTCACCTGCTCACCTTGCCTTTTAAAAGCACCAAAATCCGCCATGGCATAATAAGTAAGGGATAATATGGGGGCGTGAATAACACTTAATACAGGCTTGTTGTGGCGAACGAGGGTAATTAGCACAGAAAATTGATCGGTACGATTAATAAATTGTTGTGTACCATCGAGGGGATCGATAAGCCAATATTCTTTCCATGTTTGGCGTTCTTCAAAAGAAATATGGCCATGTTCTTCGGAAAGCACCGGTGTATGAGGGAAAAGTGCGGTCAGTTTTTCCGTTAAAAATTGACTGACAAAAAGATCCGCTTCGGTAACCGGTGTATTATCTTCTTTAATTTGAACATCAACATGCTGTTGATAAAAACGTTGCAGATGACTACCCGCTTGATAAGCAATCAGTAAAACCTGATTGAGTAAATGTTCATTGAGTGGCAACATAAAACCTCCCGATAATATTTTTCATCACGATTTCGTTTTGGGTAATAAAAATGGTAGAACAAAGAGAGAATAAAACACCATACCGCACATACCTAATAATCCCAACACTAATCCATCTTGAATGACCCATTCCCAAATGGATGCCTCTGTTTCATTCATCATGAATAAATAAAAATAAGAGGCGATATTACAATAAAAAAAGCTAATTAATGATGAACATAAGACAATGGAAACGATATTATGGCGGACATACCGAAATGTTGTAGCGACGAACGCAATCAAAAAAGCCGGGATCGTTGCAAGAAAAAAGGCGACCGTGAGGTATCGATAAAAAGGAACAGGTTCAAGATCCCAGCCCAAAAACCAAAATAGCGCTGTGGCTAATCCTTGTAAAATAAGAGGAAATAAAATTAATGTTCTAAAATAAGGTTTCATAAAAAAATAGGCTATCGTGAAAGGATAGCCTATTTTAAAGGAATTTTAGGGATTAATCAGATTTTTTCGCACGCAATACACGAGAAGCAAAAATAATGATCCCTGCAACAAATACGGTTAAACCCAATATTTCACCGATGCGGTCCCAATTTTCAAGATGAAGTGCAAGTGGCGCTTCAGAACCGCCGGAGGTGACGGAAGCGGCAATCACAAAGGCTAGGATCACGCCCATAAGGCTTTCCCCTACGATCAAACCTGCGGAGAAAAGCGTTCCAAAACGTTCTGCTTTAGCGGAGATTTGTTGATTGCCGGTGCGTGCAGCATAGTTGGCAATATGGCGGTTAATGAACCAGGCTAAGAAAGCCCCAATCACTACCGGTGTATTAATGGATGGGGGCAAATAAATACCAATCCCCACCGCTAATACCGGTAATGCAAAGGCTTTATTACTCACTTTTTTCAAGAAGGCATCAATAACAATTAACACCGCCCCTAACCCCACACCGGTTAAAATGTATGTCCATTCTAATTGGTTGGTAAAAATCCCTTGTGAGATAGTTGTCATAATCGTGGCTTGTGGTGCAGAAAGCGCTTGGGTTGGATCCATATCCGCCCGAGGCAATGCCCCACTAAAACCATAAGCGTGATATAAAATCTCCAATACCGGTGCAATCACTAGTGCGCCGACAAAACAACCAATGATCAATGCCACTTGCTGACGCCATGGTGTGGCTTCAACTAACAAACCGGTTTTTAAATCCTGCAAATTATCATTAGAAATCGTTGCCGTGGTCAGCACGATAGAGGCGGTAAAGAGTGTCAGTGCAGTTAAAAATTTCTGACCGTCGGTAGTTTCAAACAAGCCAGTCGCATTACCGATAGACACTAGCACAAGCGAAATGACAATGACCGAGATAATCCCGATACCGGAAATGGGGCTGGATGAAGACCCAACTAATCCCGCCATATAACCGGAAGCCGCGGCCACAAAAAAGCCGATAAATACCGCCAAGAAAGTACAAACTACCACTAATAAAATCGCCAGTTCCGGTGAAATCGGCGCTGCAGCGATAAAGTGATGCAATGAAATCACAATCAATACCACGGTCGCAATCAGGATATAGATCATGGTTTTTGGCGAAAGGTCGATATCAATACGG
Organism: Rodentibacter heidelbergensis; assembly: GCF_002000125.1. Classification (GTDB taxonomy): domain Bacteria; phylum Pseudomonadota; class Gammaproteobacteria; order Enterobacterales; family Pasteurellaceae; genus Rodentibacter; species Rodentibacter heidelbergensis. Next base: position 32,118 of record NZ_MLHH01000009.1, on the reverse strand, counting down.
TGATCGGATTCTGATTGACCGCTTTTTAACATACGGAAAGAATGCACCATGCCTTCGACCATCGGTTTCATTAAAACCAACAATGTCCAAATTGCGGCAATACCAATCGTTCCCACCCCAATAAAACGGACTTTGGTTTTCCATGTACTCATGGCAAAGTCGATCAAACTCATCTCCGTTGGCATATCACCGGACATCGTAAAGAATGGCACGGCAACACCCCAAGTCAGCACCAAACCGACTAGTATTGCAATACCGCCGACGATACCGATCAAATAACCTGCGCCTAATAACGCCAAAGAGAAGCCCATTGGTAACTGGAAGGCGGCTTTACCGGTTTGGAACCATGCACTCGCACCATCTGCCATTACCCGTAAGCCATTGGTTAAAAAGGCTACCACGCCGGCTAATACCCCGCCATAGGCAATATCTTTTACCCCGGTATCGCCTTTATCGTGATTACCCGCTTTCAAAATTTCAGCCGCTGCCACACCTTCCGGATAAGGTAAATCACTATTCACCACCATCGCACGACGTAATGGAATGGTGAACAATACCCCTAATGTACCACCGGCGGCACAAATCAACATGGTTTGCCAAAATGGAAAATCATTCCAGTAACCCATCATCAATAAGCCCGGTAAAACGAAAATCACAGAGGATAACGTCCCCGCCGCAGAAGCCTGCGTTTGTACCATGTTATTTTCCAAGATGCTGGAATCTTTAAAGAATTTTAACACTGCCATAGAAATCACGGCAGCCGGAATGGAAGAGGCAAAAGTCATCCCGACTTTTAAGCCTAAATAGACGTTAGATGCGGTAAAAATCACCGTAATTAACGCCCCGAGAATCATCCCACGAAAAGTGAGCTCTTTTAAATTTGAATGAGGCATCCTATTTTCCCTAGGTTAAATAATAAGGCCTTCAATTTTGCAAAAAATGTCCAAAATCTCAAGCATTGTTTAATATTTGTTTTATTAAATTAGAAAATGTTTAATAAACCACCTATTTTATTAGAAATAATCATCTACCTTTTACAGCCTTTGATGACGCAAATAATCTCTCAAAGCATAAAGTGCGGTCAAATTTCTAGCTTCATTGAAATCCGGATTGGCAATTAATTCATCCAATTTTGCCAACGGAAAACGAACGACTTCTAAGGGTTCGGGTTCATCTCCTTCGAGTTTGCAAGGGTAGAAATCCTGCACAATAAAAATATGCATCGGGTTACGCATATAACTTGGGCTTGTCATCACAGTGCGTAAAAAATCAATGCGTTTTGCCCCCACGCCGATTTCTTCTTTTAATTCACGATTAGCAGCTTCCTTTGGTGTTTCCCCCACATCCACACCTCCTTTAGGAAAACTCAGCTCATAACGCTCCGTCCCTACCGCATATTCTCGAATCATTAAAAGCGCATCACCTTCAATCGGCACCATCATCACCGCCTGATGCGCCCCCGGTTTAAAGCGTTCATAAGTGCGCTTTTCACCATTACTAAAGCGTAAATCCACCGCTTCTATCTCAAATAAACGGGATTTTGCAACAGTACGTGTTGATAAAATTTGGGGCAACATATTTTGATCATCCGACTTCATAATTTTTCCTTTATTCTGTGATACCATTGGGCAAAAACTGTATCACAAATTGAGCAAAGAGAGATCCCAAATGGAAGAAAAAGACGTTCGCCTTGATAAATGGTTATGGGCTGCCCGCTTTTATAAAACCCGCAGTCTTGCCAAAGCCATGATTGAAGGGGGAAAAGTGCATTACAACGGACAACGGGCAAAAGTTAGTAAAATTGTGGAAGTGGGTGCGGTTTTAAAATTACGCCAAGGTAATGAAGAAAAAGAAATTGAAGTTTTAGTGTTAAGCGATCAACGCCGTGGCGCACCCGAGGCACAATTACTTTATCGTGAAACAGATCAAAGTGTGAAAAAACGGGAAGAAATGGCATGGGCTAGAAAAAACAACGCCCTATCGATGCCCCACCCCGAACGCCGCCCGAACAAAAAAGAACGTCGGGATTTGTTGAAGTTTAAGCATCAAGAATTAAGTTGAATCTCTTTTAAATGGGATATCGCCATGTCTATGCAAAAAAAATCTCAAAACATCCTCATCATTTCCTATTCCCAAACAGGGCAACTTTCTCGTCTTGTTGAACATTTTCTTGCCCCCTTACAACAGGATGATATTCATTTAGAACATCACCTCATAAAACCCTGTGAGCCTTATCCTTTTCCTTGGAAATTTATGCATTTTTTTAATCAATTTCCTGAATCAGTGCATTTACAGCCTGCTCCTATTGAGCCACTACCATTACAGCGTGAAAAATATGATTTAGTCGTGATTGCCTATACAGTATGGTTTTTATCTCCCGCTCAACCGATTTCTGCCTTTTTGCAATCAACACAAGCAAACCTGTTAAAAGATACGCCGGTCATCACATTAATTGGTTGCCGTAATATGTGGTTGATGGCACAAGAAAAAATGAAAAAAATGATCGCCCAGAAAGGTGGCAAATTGATTGCCAATGTCGTAAAAACTGATCAGTCCAATGCTTGGCAAAGTTTTATTACTACGCCTGCTTGGATGTTAAGCGGTAAAAAACGTTATTTTTCTTGGTTACCCAGTGCAGGAATTAGCGAAGCAGAAATGCAAGATATGCAACGTTTTGGCAAAAAATTATCACAGGTTTTATCAGATAATAGACCACTTGATCATACCCTATTTCAAAAAATGGGCGCAGTGAAAATTGATGAAAAATTAATGATGAGCGAAAAAGTGGGGCATCGCAGTTTTTATTTATGGGGGAAACTCCTCATAAAGTGCGGTCAAATTTCACCTCGTTTTCGCCAGGGTATGCTCTATTTTTATATCGCCTTTTTGATTATACTGATTTTGACTGTCGTGCCGATTTCTGCACTGATTAAAGTCTTACTCAAACCCTTATTAAAAGAAAAATTAACCAAACAAAAAAACGATTTTGCTAAACCTTCAGGGGAATAATTTTGACCGCTTTAACGGATGTTTACATTAACCACATTGCCACATTTTTGCCTAATGGGCCTATAGAAAATGACCAAATTGAACAGGTGTTAGGCCAAATTGGCGAATTACCTTCTCGTGTGCGTAAAATGATTTTACGCTCCAATGCCATTAAAAGCCGCTATTATGCGATTGATCCCCAAACCCGTGAAACCACTCACACAGGGACAGAATTAGCAGTGGAGGCCATTAAAGGATTATTTGCCCAAGGCTTAAAGGCAGAGGATGTCAGCTGTTTAGCTTGCGGCACTTCTTATCCCGACCAAATTATGCCCGGACAGGGTGTGATGGTACACGGCTTAATCCCCAATGCTCCTGCTTATGAAGTACTCACCACTGCTGGTGTTTGTGTGGCAGGAATGGCGGCGATGAAACATGCTTACAACGCCATTCGTACCGGTGAACATCAACATGCCATTGCCGTAGCCTCTGAATCGGCCTCTGCCATTATGCGTAGTGAACATTTTGAAGCCGAGATCGACCAAAAAAAACTCAACAACGCTCGACCTGAAATTGGCTTTGAAAAAGATTTCCTGCGGTGGATGCTTTCTGACGGCGCAGGGGCGGTACATCTCAGTGCTCAACCGAATCTACAAGGTTTGAGCCTCAAAATTCATTGGATTGAGTTAATTTCTTATGCTAACGAAATGCCCGTGTGTATGTATGCAGGCGCCGATTTACAAGGGGAGCGTTTTATCAGCTGGAAAACCGTGGATAAACAAACCCGTGACACCCACAGTTTTATGGCAGTAAAACAAGATGTCAAACTGCTTAATGAAAATATTGTCCGTTGCACCGTAGAAAACGCCCTACTTCGTTTAATTAATAAATACCATTTGAATCCGGATGATATCGACTACTTTTTGCCACATTATTCATCAGGCTTCTTCCGTGATAAATTGCTTGATGGATTAAAAAACATCAACTTTGTGATCCCACAGGAAAAATGGTTCACTAATTTAGAAACCAAAGGCAATACAGGCTCAGCCTCCATCTACATTATTTTGCAAGAATTTTTGGAGAAATTTCCGCTTATTGCCGGACAAAAAGTGCTTTGTTACATTCCGGAGAGCGGTCGTTTTTCCTCCTGTTTTATGTTACTGGAGGTAGTCGATGGAGGTGAATGATATCCCGCAAGACGACAGTAAAATTTTCAAAGGGCAACGAAAAGTAATTTACGCGACACAAAACGGCTGTTACCAAACTGCCACTTCTAACGGTTGGGATACGGAAACCTTCGCCACAGAACAGGCGGTAGAAGAATTGCAACAACTGGCAAAGGATGCACTCAATGCGGTAAAACGTGGTGAAAAATCACCGCTCTTTTATTATATGTACCTCAACCGCTTCGATCTCACCAGCCTCGCTCAAGCCACGGGATTCTGGCAATGGCAAATCAAACGGCACTTTAAACCCAATCTGTTTGAGAAATTATCGGATAAAACATTAGGGCGATACGCTGAAGTGTTTGGGATAAGTATTGAGGACATTAAAAATGGCTGATAATGACATTATTATTTACACCACCGAGGACGGTTTATCTCAATTCACCTTACGCGAGTTAGGACAACAATTATGGCTGAATCAACAGGAATTAGCCGAGTTATACCAAACAACAAAACAAAATATCAGCAAGCATATTAAGGCTATTTTTAATGAACAAGAATTTGATGAAATATCAACCGTCAACTTTCAGTTGACAGTTAAAAATGAGGGGCTAAGAAAAATAAAACGCCAAATAGCCTATTACCCTTTACCACTTATTATTGCTGTTGGTTACCGCATTCGTTCTGTTAGAGGCACACAATTCCGCCAATGGGCCACTCGAACGCTTACGGAATATATTCAAAAAGGCTTTGTCCTCAATGAAGAACGATTAAAAAATCCACCAATCGGGACAAATCAAGCGGACGATTATTTCGATCTCTTATTAGAAAAAATTCGAGATATTCGTGCCAGTGAACGCCGCATGTATCTGCGCGTACGAGAAATTTTTACTTTGGCTGCAGACTATCAGCCATCATTTAAAGAAACCACACAATTTTTTCAAAAAATTCAAAACAAATTACATTTTGCCTGTACAAATCAAACCGCAGCAGAAATTATTTTCCAGCGAGCCAACGCCAACTTACCCAATATGGGATTAACAAATTTCCGAGGCATAGAAGTAGCAAAAAAAGATGTCATTGTTGCAAAAAACTATCTTAATGAAACAGAAATTACTGAGTTAAACCGCATTGTTTCTATGTGGCTAGATTTTGCAGAAGATCAAGCATCTCGTAAAAAACAGTTTTTTTTAAAAGACTGGGAACAAAAATTAGATGATTTTCTCGCCTTCAATGATCGTCATGTCTTAGAAAATAAAGGTTCAATCACTAAAAAACAAGCAGATGAAAAAGCCTTTTTAGAGTATGAGCAATTTGCTGAAGCTCGCCGTTTAAAGAAAGAAAAAGAAGGCGAAATTTATATAAAGCAACTCTTAAAATTAAAGAAATAAATACTCATTTTTACAATACCTTACAAATGAATCAGTTTAACCACCAACACACTGCCCACTGTGAAAGTGGGGTTATGTCAACATTATTAACCTCTCACGGTGCAAAACTCAATGAAGCCATGGTTTTTGGTTTAGCTTCTGCGTTGACGTTTGTTTATCTACCGGTTATCAAAGTCAACGGAATGCCGTTAATTTCTTATCGTATGCCACCGAGAAGTATTATTAAAAATGTGTCGAAAATACTGAAAGTGCGGTTAAAAATTCAAAAGTTTCGCTCAGAAACGGAAGGCATGGAGGCATTGGATCAAGCCTTACAAAATGGCAAGTTAGTCGGCTTACAAACCTCCGTATTTTGGTTACCTTACTTTCCACCCGAAATGCGTTTTCATTTTAATGCCCATAATTTATTGGTCTATGGCAAAGCACAAAATGAATATTTAATCAGCGATCCTGTGTTTGAAACCGTGCAACGTTGTACTGCGAAAGATTTACAAAAAGCCCGCTTTGCTAAAGGTGCATTAGCGGCAAAAGGGTTAATGTATTATTTTGAACAAACACCTAATTTTTCTCAAGTTGACTTACCCACATTAGTGCGCAAAGCTATTCGAAAACAAGCTAAACAAATGCTCGCTCCCCTCTTTTTTGTGGGGGTAAAGGGTATTCGGACAGTCGCAAAATCCATCGAAAATCTCGCCCTTTGTAAAAAAGGTGAAAAATATAACCGCTTATATCTTGGACATATCGTACGAATGCAAGAAGAAATCGGCACAGGTGGAGCAGGATTTCGTTATCTCTACGCCTATTTCCTTGAACAAGCCGCTGAAATCTGCCAAGAGACAAAATTCAAACAAGCCTCTGAACAAATGACGGAAATCGGTGACATGTGGCGAGAATTTGCGACTCTTTGTGTGAAGCAATGCAAAAAACCAACGATGGAAAAATATAAAACCATCGCAAATTCTTTGAGAGAAATTGCGCAGAAAGAAGAAATACTGTGGCAAGGCTTACATAAATCATGATCGTATTAAAAGATATCTCGCATCGCTACCCCAAGGCTGAAAAGAACGCCCTAAACGCCGTGAATTTTCATATTGATTCAGCGTCAACCCTTGGCCTACTCGGCCCTAATGGCGCAGGTAAAACCACATTGATGTCATTGCTCGCAGGGCTTCAATCGGTACAACAAGGGGAGATTTATTTTGACGGTGTGCAGTCTTCCAAACTCAATAAGCAGCAACGCCAACAAATTTCTTTAGTTCCACAGGATTTTGCCTTTTATCCCTTATTAACGGTATGGGAAAATCTAAAATTTTTTGCGGCACTTTATGATGTGAAAGATCAAGGCTACTTACTCACATTATTGGAACAAGTGGATTTAATCACGCATAAAAACAAGCTTGCCAAACATTTATCAGGCGGGTTAAAGCGCCGTTTAAATTTTGCCATTGGGTTAATTAATCGCCCGAAAGTGATTTTTCTCGATGAAATTACGGTGGGTATCGATCCACAATCCCGCCAATTTATTTTAGATAATGTTCGTGCATTGAAACAACAAGGGGTAACAGTAATTTATACCTCCCACTATTTGCAGGAAATTGAGCAATTATGCGATAAATTAGTGTTACTCAATGAAGGGCAATTAATTTATGAAGGTTCTATACAAAATATTTTAAAGGGCGAGCAGAGCCTTGAGCGTTTTTATTTGGATTTTTTAAACAAGGCTGGGAAAACGTGCTAATAACATCAATTTTTAAAGAAATGCGGTTATTAAGTCGTGATCTTCACGGTGTGGCTGTGCTGTTTATTATGCCTATTTTATTTATGCTGATTATGTCCGCCGCACTCAGCAATGATAATACCTTAAGCAACCGTTCGGAAATTATCTTACTCAGTGAGGATAATGCGATAAATCGTCAATTTTTGACCGCACTTGAAAGCGAAAAACTTGCGATCAAAAAAGCCGATAACGCCGAATTGGAACACTATCAACAGGCCTTACAAACTGGTGAATTTGATTTATTAATTGTCAATCCTAACCCTGATAATACCAAACTTGAGCAAGAACAAAATCTGCAATTATGGATCAATCCCAGTGTCGATCGTAGTTGGCTTTTAGGGGTGAAAGGAATATTACAAAAGCATTATACCCAATTGAGATTAAATGATTATTTGGCAGATAATCACATCACGTTGGAAAACAATCAACGTAAGCCAATTAAAGAGATTCAAACCAAAGTAAACAAAGAATTAGATAAAAAATTTGCCCAAATCAACGATTATTTAGCAAAGGATTTATGGCAAGAAATCTATCTTAACCGTCAAGGAAAAGCGGTATCCCAACCCAATTCGGTACAACATAGTGTGCCTGCATGGCTAATTTTTGGCATGTTTTTTATTATGATCCCCCTTTCCAATGTGATGGCGATGGAACGGCAAACCAACACGCTTACCCGATTGAGAATGGCTCGTGCTTCTGCATTCAGCTTGATCATCGCAAAGCTGATTCCCTACTTTTTAATTAACCAGTTACAATTTGTGGGAATGATTGCCCTTGGCTATTTTGTCCTCCCCGCCTTAGATATGCCAACCTTTTCTCTATCTGGCGATTGGCTACCCTATGCAATATTATCCTGCACAGTAAGCCTTGCTGCACTGGGTTATGGTTTATTCGTGAGTGTCGTGGCACGCACGACAGAACATGCCGTGGTATTAGGTGGAGGCGGCATTATCATCATGGCGGCAATTGGTGGCATTATGGTACCGGTCTATGTGATGCCGCAAGTGATGCAAACTGTTGCACAATTCTCCCCAATGGGCTGGGCATTAAACGGTTTTCAAAATTTGTTGTTGAATCATTACGAGCTGAACCAAATTGCACCAGTGCTATGGAAATCAGCCACTTTTGGTTTGGTAGCATTAGGCTTCGCTGCAATGATTTATCAACGACAATTAACGACACAAGCAAAATTTTAACCAGAAGAAATAAAACAGATGGCTTATCAATTTACCCTAGAACCTCAAAAACTTGAGTATGAACTAAAAAAACTGATTATTCAGGAGAGTGAGAAAGATGAATTTTCACCGGAAGATCTCCATGATAATGACCCATTATTTGGCGAGCAAAGTCGTATTCAGCTTGATTCCTTAGATGCCTTGCAAATCGCAGTTTCCCTACAAGCCCATTTTCAAGTACGTCTGCAAGGCGATCGAATGGTGCGTAAACATATGATGAACGTACGCGATCTTGCGGCTTTTATTCGTGAACAACATCAAAAATGACCGTCTATATCAATGGGGTATCTGCTCAATTTGCAGAAAAAATAGGGCAACGCACGAGTAAAATGTTAGGGCAAGAAACCACCTTGCCTTATTTCAATACATTTAAAGAACCGTTACTTTCCCTTGAACAGCTTTATGCTTATTTTGATCAACAAATCGACTGCACTTTAAAGCAAGCAGGTTGGGATAAGTCTGAAATGACAAAGATTCCGATTTTACTTGGCTCTACCGCCTATGTCATGAGTGATTGTGAAGCACGTTTTGCTTGTCAACAAGCTTTACCGACAGAATACAGTTTAGCGGCAATTGCTGATCATTTGCGTGAACAGTATCAAACTCAAGTTTTTAGCATTGCGACCTCTTGCACTTCCTCCGCCCAGGCCATTGGCTATGCCTATAAAATGCTGGAAAATCATCAGGTAGAAAAAACCTTAGTCATTGGTTTTGAAATGTTTAACCGACTCACTTTTGAGCACTTTCAAGCGATGAATTTACTTTCTCAAGATTTATCTTATTTACCGATGGTTGCCTCTCATGGGCTAGTTTTAGGAGAAGGAATCGGATGTATGGCATTGTCCACCCAACCTCATCAGGCTTTCCGCTACGAGATCTTAGGGGTCTGCGGTATAACAGATAACGAAAATCTGACTAATAGCCAAGAAAGCTCATTGAAAACCTTACTTCAACAATGTCTTAAAAAGGCCAATATATCGGCAGAACAAATCCAAGGCATCAAAATTCACGGGGTAGGCGGAAAAAGTGATGAAATGGAAAAACAGGTGTTGAACGAACTTTTCCCACAAAAAGCGTGGATTTTAATCAAACCTTATATGGGCCATACACTCGGTGCGAGCGGGGTGTTAGAAAGTATCTTTTTTCATCAAGCATTCCATGGGAAATATCTTCCCAAATTACCTTGGGAAGTGAAAGATTCAAATCAACTGCTTGCTCATGGAAAAGCCCTAAAGTGCGGTTATTATTTGCATTATTTTTTAGGTTTTGGAGGCAGCCATATTGCCTGGATAGTCAACGTGGAGGAATGATGTATTTATTACAGAAAAATACCTTTATTGCCAATGGGATAGCAGATAAAACCCTCCGCCACCAACTCCAAACCGAAGGTATTGAGAGTCGGCGATTGAGCCGTTTCACTCAGCTCGCTTTACTAGGCGCATTACCACTCAAAAACCATATCCACACGCATTGTGGTATTTATCTTGGTTCGCCTTTTAACTCCCCGAGTAAATTTGACAAAATGTTTCATCAACTGAATCAGTACAACATGCCAAGCCCACTCGACTTTATGGCGAATATCAACAATGCCGCAACCTTTCAACTTGCCCAATATTTTCAAACAGTCGGTAATTCAATCTTCCTACCGATTAATCAAACAACAATCTGGCACCCCCTTCAATTCGCTGAGTTAGATTTCATCAACGGTGATATCGAACAAGCGTTGGTTGGCTGGGTGTTAGAAGGAAATCGAGAAAATCAAACAGAGGGGGCGGTGTTTTGGTTGATCGCCAAAGAGAAGGAAAGTGCGGTCGAAAAACTGACTGTTTTTCCATGCCAAGATCGAGAAAACATGGAAAATGGAGATTTTTTATCCATAGTACAACAGGTAATTTAATAGGCCGGGCTTTCCCGACCTATTAATTAGACGTTCCAACGCTTAAAAATCAATGAGGTATTCACTCCGCCAAAAGCAAAATTATTATTCATAACATAATCGGTGTGAATTTCTCGTCCATTTCCTTGAATGTAATCCAACTTGCCACAGCGTTCGTCAATGTTATCCAAATTTAAGGTTGGAGCAAACCAACCATCTCGCATCATTTCAATAGAGAACCACGATTCCAACGCACCGCAGGCACCAAGTGTATGCCCTAAATAACTTTTCTGAGAACTAATCGGAATATGACCAAAAAGGGCTTCAGTGGCGAGTGTTTCGGCAATATCACCTTGCTCTGTTGCTGTACCATGTCCATTGACATAACCAATTTTTTCAGGGGATAAATCAGCATCCTTCAACGCCAATTCCATACAACGTTGCATGGTGTCTTTTTGCGGTCGGGTAACATGGGCGCCGTCACTGTTTGCCCCGTAACCGACCACTTCGGCAATAATATTTGCACCTCGTGCGAGCGCATGCTCTAATTCTTCTAATACAAACATTCCTGCACCCTCCCCAATCACAAGTCCATCACGATCTTTATCATAAGGACGAGGGGTTTGATTTGGATTATTCACATTCCGGCTTGCAGCATAAAGGGAGTCAAAAACATAAACTTCTGAAGGGCAAAACTCCTCACCGCCTCCCGCTAACATCATAGGGATAAGACCATATTTAATCGCCTCATAGGCATAGCCAATACCTTGACTACCTGAAGAACAGGCACTGGAAGTAGGAATGATACGGCCTGTTAAACCAAAGAAAATACCAATGTTTGCCGCCGTTGTATGAGGCATCATTCTGACATAGGTATTAGCATTAAAACCATCCGATTTACCTGTCATTAAAAGTTCGGCGGCATCTCGAATATCATTGGTTGAGCCGGTCGATGAACCACAAGCCACCCCCATTCGCCCATCTTTGAGCCAAGCTAAAATCTCACCGTTCTCATCCAATAAATTCGCATTAGCCAACGCACGCTCACTCGCTTCCACAACAAACTGTGAAACCCGTCCAAGACTGCGCAACTGTTTACGAGTCCAATGCGTTGGTGGTTGGTAATGGTGAATTTCTGCCCCCAAACGGGCTTCTAATTCAGGGTAGCGTTCCAACCAATCTGTCTTAGCCTGTACGGCATTTTGTTTGCGTTGAAAAGCAGCTTTTACCTCTTTCCACTCTTTTCCAAAAGCAGTAATCGCACCAATACCTGTTACAACAACTCGTTTCATCTTTTCTCTCATTATCAAGTGAGCGGAAATCACTCTGCCCTTAATTGTTTAATACAAAGCGGTTTAATACAAAGGGGCTAACACAAGCCACCATTCACACCAATCACTTGTCGGGTAATGTAGGCTGCTCTTTCATCCATTAAGAAATCAACAGCATGGGCAACTTCATCAGGCTCGCCCATTCGCCCTGTTGGAATCATTTTTAAAATTTCATCAATCGGTAAATTTTCATCTAAAATTTCCGTATCAATCAAGCCGGGCGCTACACAATTGACCGTAATTTTGCGTTTTGCCAACTCCACCGCAAGGGCTTTTGCCGCACCAATAATTCCTGCTTTTGAGGCACTATAATTTACCTGCCCTCGGTTACCAATAATACCGGAAACAGAGGTAATGCAAACAATGCGTCCCGCTTTTCTCCGGCGAATCATCGGCATCATAATCGGGTGAAGCACATTGTAAAAGCCATCTAAATTTGTGCGTAAAACCGTATCCCAATCTTCATCCGTCAAGGCAGGGAAAGCGTTATCACGGGTTAAGCCCGCATTAAGCACTACACCATAATATGCACCGTGTTCTTCGACATCTGCCAATAATTTTTCACTACATTGCTCTCGATTGCCGACATCAAATTGTAGTATTCTAGCCTCTCTTCCTAAATTTCTGATGGCTTGAACAACCTCTTGAGCCTCTTCAATACGGCTTCTACAATGTACGACAATATCAAATCCCGATTGCGCTAAACGCAAGGCAATGGCTTTGCCAATGCCACGGCTAGAGCCGGTAATCAAAATAGTTTGGTGCATGGTATTCTCTTTGTCCTTTAAAAAGTGCGGTTAATTTTCTCAGTGTTTTTCATCAAGGTTGGGTTGAGGGCGATACACGTTTAATGCTCCCTCAATTAAAGTTTGTTTGGTTTCTAAATCTGTCATGGAACAATCAAATACCCCAAAACCTGTGGCATCTTCAATAGAAAGCCGAATATGAATTTGCAACCGATGTCCTAACGTCACCAACGGGGCATGAAATTTGAGTTTTCGAGAACCAATCCAATACCCCAAGCTAATAGGCAACCCTGCTTTCACACATTGACAGCCTGCCCATGCGGCAATCCCTTGTGCCATAATCTCTGCAGCCATATAGGTAGGCAATTTTCCATTTTTAACTAATAAACAGGCTTCAGTCGGCGTCATTTCAGCAATCAGAAAGTCCTCACCAAAATCGGTAATTTTTTCCAACATGACCATTTTTCCACTATGTGGCAGTAAAGGAGAAAGATGGGTTATCGGACAAGTTAAATCAATCATCGCTTTCTCCTAAAATGAGGACAGTATTGTTACCACCAAAAGCGAAAGAGCTACTTGCGCCCACTCGTTTGCTATTTGGCCAATAACTGTAGGAATCCGTTAATGCAATTGGCGGTAAATTTGGGTCTCGTTGCTCATCCCATAATTGGGCTGGCAATCGGCCATTTGGGTTTAATGAGCGGTTAATCATCCCCCATAAAATAGCTGCTTCAATCGCCCCCGCAGCACCTAAAGTATGGCCGGTATAAGGCTTTGTACTGGTACAAGGCGTTTGATGACCAAATACCGAGCTGACAGCAAGCGATTCCATTTGATCATTATGAAGAGTTCCTGTGCCATGTAAGTTGATCCAGCCGATTTCATGGGGGGCGACTTTCGCTGAAGCTAACGCCCCATTAAAAGCGGCCACAGCACCCTCACCTTCCGGATGCGGTGAGGACATATGATAGGCATCACTGCTGGCTCCATAGCCTAAAAGCTGTATAGTACTATCATCAAGTGGCTCACGGCTCATCATAAATACCGCCGCCCCTTCACCAATATTAATACCTTCACGATAAGCAGAAAACGGATTTGTTCGTTGATTTGACAACACAGAAAGTGAATCAAATCCTTTTACCGTGAGTAAGGAAAGGGTATCGACCCCTCCACAAATCACTGCATCACATAACTGAGCCTTAAGCAAACGAGCTGCCGTGATAAGCGCCTTTGCCCCAGAGGTACAGGCGGTCGAAATACCATAAACCAAACCACTTAAACCATATTGATGGGCAATAAAATCAGCAGGGGCAGAAAAATACTGCTGTTGCTGTTTGAAAGTTGCACCAGACCAATCATTTGGATGTTCAGATTCATATTTAAATACTGGAATATTTTCGTCCACACCCGTGGTAGAAGAACCTATTACGACGGCAATTCGAGTTTCACCAAATTGGTTGATAGCAGACTCAATCAGAGATTCAATTTGTTGTAGGCAATGCCACAGCACTTGGTTGTTTCGACTCCGATGCACCTCGGGCAAATCGACAGAAAAAGGACATAAATCGCTTTTAATGGCACCAAGCATATAAGCCGGGCCTTCAAGATTTTCTGATTGAAATAGGTGATCGGATAAGCTTAATGGCGAATCAACCTCTTCCAATAAACTTTTGATATGGTGACAAATACCCTCACCTAAGCTGCTTAAAATAGCCGGACGGCTTAAATAAAGTGCGGTCATTTTTAATTTAGTTCTTCAATATACCAATAACTCATATCAGGCAGTTCAATCTCCATACCCGATACTTGAGGGATAATCCGCCAAACTGGTTTTTTATTCACAAAATAAGTGATCCCTTGTGAATTTTGCTCAATATGGCTAAATACAAACAACGGCTGCTTGGTATTCAACGCCGTAGCAATCGCAGAAAATAACTGTTTTGCTTGTTGATTAGGCATCACAAAACCGTCATTTTGCCAGCCATTTTTATCTAAAATTACGCGCGCAATAGGCGCACCTAAAGGATCACTTTGCACCCAACGCCAAGCTTGAGGTTGAGCTGATAAAACCAATAGAGTGGCTTGTTTTAATTTACCATTCTCATGCTGCTCGACCTTAAAGAATCGCTCTGTTTTCTGTTGCGGCGGAAGACTTTGTACTCGAGGTAGGCTTGAACATGCCATCAAAAACAGGCACGTCAAGCTCACTAAAAAAATGGCTCTCATCATCAATCTTGTGTAGCGACACCACAAACTTCTGCCAAAGCTTTTAGTCGGGTATCCGATTTTGCCACATAAGGATTGTTTTTATCCCACGCATAACCGGCTAAAATCGAGGAAATCATTTGGCGAATTTCAGGTTGTGGGTGGCGTGCATAAACGACATCTTGGAATGAACCCTCATACCAACCAGTGACATAGGTTCTAAACGCATTCACCCCCACCATCAATTCATCGGCAAATTCTGCCTTCCAATCCACACTTTCACCTTTTAATTGACGAACAATTAATCCTGTTGCCAAACGCGCGGAATGTAATGCAATGGTAACGCCTGAAGAAAAGACAGGGTCTAAAAACTCTGCCGCATTACCTAATAAAGCAAACTGTTTGCCGAATAAGGTTTTTACATTTGCTGAATAACCTTGAATTTGGCGGAATGGGAATTCGTTATCCCAATTTGCATTGGCTAAAATACGCTTTAACATTGGACATTCCAACGCAAATTTTTTCAATACACTTTCATTATCGCCTTCAAGGGTTTCAGGTAACCCAACCACACCGATAGAACAGCGGTTATCGGCAAATGGAATCAGCCATAACCACACATCTCGGTGTACCGGGTGAGTCGTAATCAAAATTTTGTTACGATCAAAATCCGGATCGGTAATATTGTCATCAATATGTGTAAAGCGTGCGACACGGGCAGGCAGACAAGAAGGGATTTCTAAATCCAGTAAACGGGGTAAAACACGTCCATAACCACTCGCATCTAATACAAAACGGGCTGACAAAGGATACACATCCCCATTTTCCTTACGAATAGAAAGTAAGGCATTTTCTTGTGTATTATCAAAAGCCTGTACTTCTTCACCAAAACGCACATCTACGCCTCGTTTTGCCACTTCATCAATTAAAATTTTATCGAAAATACCACGGCGAACTTGATAGGTCGTTCCCGGTCCGGGCGTAAACTTATCCGTGAAGTCGAAATAGGTATAGCGATTACCCCAAGTAAATGCAGCGCCATTTTTAAATTGGAAACTGGGTTCGGCACAAACGGCATCAACGAGCCCCGCCTCCTCTAACATTTCCATACAATAAGGTAATAAGCTCTCGCCAATCACAAAGCGAGGGAAGTGCTGTTTTTCAATCACACAAACCTTTAAGCCTTGTTTGTGTAATAAGGCCGCCGCCACCGAGCCGGATGGGCCTGCACCAATAATCGCAACATCGAATAATTCCATGATTTTCTCCAAAAATTAACGAAATAATTTAAATGTGATTGCTACGCTAAACAATACGCCCAAACTTACGCTAAACCCAAACATCGCCACCGCCGGCGTGGAGCTCATGCCCAATAACATAAAAGAAATCAATGTGGTTAATGCACTCAATAATATCGCAATCCGCTTGTTAGATAAAGGCTCTTTCGCCGTTTGCATATAAGCGGTGTAATCCACGCCAATGGCGGAAACCAGTAACAATCCGAACAATGAAAATAGCCCGACTGGAAAACCAAGCCAACCAAAAACCGCCAAGCTCATTAAAATGGCGAATAATGGGGGCAACAACATCATCAGGCTATTTCTTAGTCCCCAAAACTTCCACAATAATCCCCCCACTAAAATAAAAGAAAGCAATTTTAACCAAGCCGCCTGATCTCGAGTATGTTCAAACGCTTCATTAAGATGATCTCGTTTATCTTGCCAAAAAATATCTTTGCCATTGGCAAATTCGCTCGCTGATTGTCCATTTTTGGGTTTAACTTGTACTAAACTTGCCACCTGATTCTCTGCGAGTTTACCTAAATAAAAGGTTTGCCACCCTTGCCCAATGTGGGTCTGCAAGGCATTTTCTAAGGAAAGGGGTTGAAATGTTTTAAGCCCTTCAATCGCCTGTGTGATTTCCTCAACCGGCATACCAATTTGAGCCATCACTTCATAACTTGCAGGGGGTAATTCGCTCAATTTTTCACCCAACGCGCGCTGTTGTTTTTCAGGCATGAGCCATTGGGACAATGCTTGAAAATCAAAGCCTTGTTGAAATAATTGGTCGGTGAGTTCCCTCTCTTTTTGCAACAATGCTTCGTTATTTTCTGCGGTCACTAACAAATATTGACTGCTTAAATTAATCCCTGCTAACTGAGCGATCTTCTGTGCCTCATTTAACCTCTGCTCAGGTAAAGCAATCCATTGACGAATATCATCCCGCCATTGGGTTTGATAAATGCCTGTTACGGTAAAAATGGCTAAGAGGAAGCCACTTAGCTTATGAGCGGGCTTATTGAAAAACATGGTCAAAATTGACCGCACTTTTAATAATAAAAGGGAAGGGGATTTCGCTTGCCAACGCTGAAAAAAACTTGGCAGGATAAACATTGTCGTGAGCATTGCACCAACTAACGCCACAATAGAAAACAAAGCCGTTTGTTTCAAAATGGGTAAATGAGTGAACCCTAATAAGGCATAACCAACAAGGGTAATCAATAAGCTAATGAGAAAAGTGAAACCTAAAGATTGCATAGCTTGTTTAGCCTGCCATTGTTTGGCAAATAACGAAGAAGCTAGCCAATGCAAAGGAAAATCAATCAACACGCCCACAAGACTTGTACCAATCACAATAGTCAGAATATGTACCTGTCCGAAAACTAAAATAACGGCACAAAGTCCACTCAACATTCCCATCAAGATCGGTAAAAATAGCCATACAATTCGCCATGTTCGAAACACAAACGCTAACAAAAAGAGAATCAATGTCATCCCTAACACTGTCATGATATGACTTTCCGATTCCGCTTTTTGCTTAGCATCTGCCGCAAAAAGCGCCGCCCCTGTCACCAAAAACCCTGCTTGCTTCGCCTTTGCCAAAACGCGGGTTTCATCGACCACCTCGAGCAAAGAAAAAGTAGGTTTTATGCTATCGGCTTGAGCCAGCTGCCCCCGCAGCAATACCCAAGTGATCCCCTCTTTTTCTGTGTAAAGCATCCCATTATCCACATTCCATTGCATTGCCGTGGTTGCTGTACCCAATACAAAACGCCCAAAACCAAGCCAATCTTGTTCAATAGATAATAAATTAGCTTTTTCAAAAGGATTGACAATTTGTTCAGCATAATGCTGAAAATAGCGTTCAGGCTGTTCAAGTAATTGGCGAGAGACCTTCGCTGGTAAAGTGGCGAATTTTAAGGTATTAATCTCGCTTTGTAATCTGACTAAATCCGGCGAGATTTTGTCAGTAATTTGTGAAAAAAGACCGCTTTTTTGCCATTGTTGCGCAATTGCTTCCGCAAGTTGAAAGGCTTGTTGTGCATCTTGATGACCCACCATGGCAACCAACTGTTGATTAAATCGAGCCTCTTGTTTTTGATCGGCTTGAACTTGGAGAGGCTGCCAGCCCTGTTCTTCCGGTAACAACGCTTGTAGATCCGTTTGCAACCAATTACCTTGCTGAACCAAAAAGGCAAACAAAGCGCAAACAGCACATAAAAGGAAACTTGAAAAAAGAGAAAGTACGGTGGATTTTTTCATTGCACTTGCAACGCCTGACGAGCAAAATCAGTGAGTGGTGAGTTGATCTGATTATTCTTAAATGTGATGTCTGTTTTGTCACCTTGCGCTTCATCGAGTGTCATCATTTTCACCACCTCATCACCTTGAATAATGATTTGATTAAAAATCTGTTTCATTAATAAAGAATCAGGTACAAGCGTTACTTGCCACTGTTGTGAGCTACCCGTTAACGTTAATTTAAACTGTTTTTTTAGCCCACTCACATCGCCTGAAAGTAGGCCTAAAAAAAGCTGAATTTGTTCGGCTTGCCCTAATTTACCATTATTCACCCATTGTGTTCCATTCCACTGCATAATGCCTTTTTCAGTGACACGAAGCTGTGTATTAAAGGGTTTTTCCATTTGCCACAATAAGCCTTTATTGGCTACGAGAGTAAATTTACCCTCCGTCATAATGGGGCGATTAAGGGCTTTTAAATGGCGTGCTTGCACAAAATCCCCTTGTACGCTTTGCGGCCTTTGTAACTGGCTAATCAATGCCTGTTCTGAAAAACCGTACGCCCATGTGCTCATTAATAAAGTGAACAGAAAAATCATTTTTTTCATAACCTTACTCCGCTTTAAAACTATGGTGATTTTCGACCGCACTTTGCCAACACTTCGGTGTTTGAAATTGCATTTCTCCACTGGCAATCGCCACGGCTACTTGTGTTGTACTTGCGGTGGTGAGTTTTTTACCGGAAAGGGCATCACTTATCACATAATCAATTCGAAGACTGCTTTCATATTCCACCAAATTCAGTTCAATACGAATTTTTTGGCGGAACAAAGCGGGACGAACATATTTCACATTCAACTGGACAATTGGCCAACCGTAACCTTGCTTTTTCATCACATCATAGGTGTAATGAATTTCTTCCAAAAAGGCACAACGTGCCATTTCAAGGTATTTCACATAGTGGCCATGCCACATAATATCCATGGAATCCACATCAAAGAATTGGATGTCATATTCAGACACATGATGACAGAAAATATGTTTTTTCATTCAGATTTTTTCCAAAAATCGTAAAAATTAAACCAAAGTAATGGATTGTTTTCACACTCTTTGGCAAGTCTATCGGCATATTGTTGCATCGCTTGACGAATATTTTCTTCACGCACTTTACCGCGCCCTGAGATTGGCGTGCAAAAACGACGTAATTTTAAGCGATAATGTCCGTTTTCTTTTAAACAAAAGACCGTATTGATCGGTGCTTTTAACAAGGCTGCAAGAAACCATGCCCCTTGCGGGAAATCCGCCTCTTGCCCAAGAAAATCAATTTTTGTCATTTTATCGCCTCGCACAGGAATACGATCAGCGGCAATCGCAATCCATTCTCCACGCTCTAGGCGTTCATGTAACTCGAGCATTTTTGGGGCATCTAAATCTTCTACTTGAATTAGTGACAACTCACTGGCTCCGGCTTTGACTAAAGCTTGATTGAATGCTTCTGCATGGCGACTATGTACTAACACATTTAAATGAAAATTCGGGTGGTGGCCATCGTCTACTAAAGCACGACAAACTTCAATATTGCCAAAGTGTGAGCAAAGTAGCAGCTGCCCTCGATGTTGCTGACTTTCTCGAATATCCCGATAGAGATTATCAGCATCATCAACAATTAAATCTTGATAAGTGATTTTATGCTGCCACACAGCAAAACGATCCGTAATGGATTCACCAAAAGCTAGAAACTGGCGAAAAACCGAAAAGGCCGGCAGTTTTACCTTGGGATAAGTTTGCTGAAGATAGTGCTGATAAGTGCGAATATTTTGGCGTGCCGTTTTTGAGGTAATGAAGAAATAGCAAACCACAAAAAACGTCACAACACGAATCGCAAACAAGGGCAAATATTGTACAATCAATCGAGTGAGATTTAAGAAAAAACGATTGCCTCGCTCTTGTTGTTTTGCCCAATGGGTCATATTTTGTGGGGATTGTTGTTCGCTCATAGTTTTTTTCCGGAAAGCCAACGAGCCAACATGCCAAAAAAGAGTTTAGTATGCATTTTACTAATGAGCCAATTATCTTGCCAAGCTCGAAAATGCGATACCCCGCCGGGATTATAACGCACCGGGGTTTCCACCCAAATCAAAGGAATTTGATACCAATGGGCCTTAATCAAAATCTCAATATCGAAATCCATTCGATCGCCAAGGGATTCATTTTCCAATAGCTTTTTTAAAGGTTTGAGAGGATAAAGGCGAAAACCACACATACCATCTTTAATATCAAAAGAGTGAGTGTGAATCGCATTCCAAAAATCAGTAATCTTACGTCCATAAAGACGGGATTTAGGTGCATCTTCTCGATAAATCGGCTTTCCGCAAATCAGTGCAGTCGGATTTTCTTGCATTTTATCGATCATCGTTTTCACATCCGCTAAATGGTGTTGTCCATCCGCATCAGCTTGCACCACATAATCAACATTCATTTTATAGGCCTGCTCAAAGCCACTTTTCATTGCAGCCCCTTTCCCCCCATTTTGTGAGCGAAAATAGACCGTCACGCCTTCTTGATTTTCTAAGGTTTCCAATAGTCTTTGTTGTGCAGGGGAAGATCCATCGTCCACCACCAATACAGGTAAACCAAGATCTAAAAACTGTTGCACGACATCACCCAAAGTATCGGCATGATTGTAATGAGGAATGACGGCAAGTACCTTATTGCTCACAAGTTATCGTCCTGTTGATTGAGAAAAGTTTGGTTAAAATCAGCCCGACTAATTTTAGATTGGCTGTTACGAGGCAAATACGGCACAAAACGCCAAAAACGGGGTATGCCCGCTACCTCTTGTGATTTCATCAAAAAATAGCGAAGTTGTTCAATGAATGCAACCCGCCCTTGTTGATGATAAATAGAAATCCCTTTCTCTGTTAAAGCGACCCATGCAGCCGGACGGGCTTTCTCGGGATGCGGAGCAATATAACAATCTGACACCCAAGGGTGTTGCAACAAGTGTTGTTCAATATTGACGAGTGAAATTCGCTTATCCCCAAACTTGACGATACGATCAATCCGTCCTAACAGCTTAAATTGTTGTCCCTGTAATTCTGCTGCATCAGCGGTTTGTTCCGGCTGATTAAGCCATGGCGAATTTACCCACAATGCACCTTGTTCATTCAATCCAACTTTCGTCTGGCGGGTGGGTGTCCAAAGCCCATCATTTGCTCGAAAAGCAATAGCGCCGGTTTCTGTACTACCATAGCATTCCACAACAAGTGTATTCAATTTTTCCCGCAACCCATTACCAATGTGATCAGGTAGTACCCCACCGGCTGAAATAATGCCACCAAGATAAATATCTGCAAAACGTAAATCGGCTGTATTTAAGTGGCTCAATAATGCAGGACTGCTGATCCAAAGGGATTTTGGGGCATAGCGGCTTTCCGCTATCATATACTCAGGATAAGGTAATTGTTGACGACCAATAGACCACCCCATAGCCAAAGGCAACATAATACGATAAGACAATCCATAATGATGCTGAGCTGAAACACTTGAGACCACATGGAAATCCGGTGTATTAAAAGGGATCGAAGAAATAATGGCTTGTGATTCCATCCACATTTGCTGAGCGGTTTTGCAAAGAACTTTGGGTTCACCGCTGCTACCGGAAGTCTTCAAGCAAATTTCGGTTTGATTATTGAAATCAAAGAGCGGTCGATTTTCGCTCACTTTTTGCAATATGCCATAGGTTTCAAATCGCTTATCATCAAATAAAAAATCGCTGTGTTTGGCAATCCAATGTTGGTTTTCTGCTAACAAATTAGGTGGCAGCAAAATACGAACATGGGCATTAAAACAAGCCAACATCGTACAAGCAAAACTGGCAGCATCATCAAACCAAAAGGCAACAGAATTTACGCCATCTTGCTTAAGTTGTTGGGTGATTTGTTGTGAACGAGCGACAAAATCCGCCCATTTCCACTCAGGATTTAATGCAATAAATTGATCATCGGTAAAATTATTCTTCATGATGTTTCTTCATATATTGGCGAACAATCCACTCTCCCACCATCAATATTCCCATTAAAAGATATGAAATAAAACCGTTATATAGTGCCCAATAATCAAGTAAATCCGCATAAATCGTTAGGCCAGAAATAACAATATTGAAGAGAAAAAAGCCACACCAAAACCAAGTCACTTTACGCGTATACCCTACCCCCTTTTCACTCAGATTTGGGGTTTGCACACGGGCAAAGCGCTCAATAATTGTTTGTTTTTGCCATAAACTTGCACCGAAAATAATTAGCATCAGGCCGTTTATCATTATTGGATAGCCATACATCATCTCGCTACTTTTAGTCATGCTGATGATTGCAAGTAATAACGCCATCCCCCACGAGAAATAGCGCATCAGGGATTGTTCATAAAGCCCTTTTAGCCCCCAAAAAAAACCAATAATAAAAGGGAGAGCAACTAAAATTTGTAAATCCCCACCCCATAACCAATAAATGGGATAAGCAAGACTGACAAAAAATAAAGCGACATTGATAAGGGCTTTCATTAGCACAACCTAACACGCAATCACAGCAACACCACTGCAACAAACGTCATTGTCAGTTGTCAGCCGGAAAGTCACTTTGCCTTTTGCCTCATCCCATTTGAGTGTTAAAACAAACTGGTCGGCAGGCCGAAGGAATTTCTGAAATTTGAGTTTATCAATGTGAGAGCAATAAAAAGGGGCAGGTATCAATGTTGTCATTTTTTCAAAAATCCATTGTAACTCGACAACCCCCGGCACAAGAGGAAATTCAGCAAAATGATCTTTCAAATAAACCAAATCTAGGGGGACTTTTCCCAAGGCCTGAAAGCGCTCCTCTTCACTTTTTTCTTCCAACCAAAGCGGCGTTTTACAATCTTCCAAGAAAGTGCGGTTAAATTCCAGTTTATTTATTTTTGATTGGGTATTACGGGGTAAACTATCGGTAAAACGCCAAAAGCGTGGGATTGCCGCTTCTTCTTGCGCATATTTAAGCGTTGATTTTAAGACTTGAATTAATGCGCGATGACCCTTTTCCCGTAGGAACGTAATGCCCTCTTGATTGAGAGCCACCCAAGAGGCTAAACGTTTTTTCTCCGGATGCTTGGCAATATAGCAATCATTAACCCACGGATGCTGGGTTAATGTGTTTTCCACGCTCACCAAAGAAATTCGCTTATCCCCAACTTTCACAATACGATCTGAACGCCCAAGTAAGCGAAAACCCCTCTCTTCAAACTGTACGACATCAGCCGTTTGCTCTCGTTGGGAAAGCCAACTTCCCTCAATCCATAATTCGCCTTGCTCATTGGTACCAATTCGGCTTTCAGGTAAAGGCTGCCATAAGCCGATATCTTCACGAACCGCTATCGGCCCTGTCTCAGTACTCCCGTAAATTTCAACAAGAGGGATATACTGACGGATAGTTTGTGATAAATCCTCTGCCAACATTCCACCCGATGAAATCATCCCGCACATTGTTTGTGGCAATTTGGCTTGTTGCCATTCCATACTCGCCAACATTGATGGACTGCTCACCACCACAGCCGATTGGCATTGCTTGGATTGGGAAAGAATACATTCCGGATAAAACTGTTGGATACGTCCAATCTGCCAGCCTTTCACCAATGACATCATAATATGCACAGTTAAACCATAAATATGCTGAATACTCACCGTGCTAATAGCGGTAATTGCATTACCATTCGTAAAAGGCAAAGCTTGTGCAAGCACATGGGCGCCTAACCACATTTGTTGCGCAGTTTTAACAATCGTCTTTGGTTCACCAGTACTCCCTGAGGTTTTTAACCAGATTTCTGTTTGATTGTTAAGTTCAAAGAGCGGTCGATTTTGTGCTGTTTTTTGTGTCGGCGAAGAAGCGAATTCATCAAATTGAAAAGCGTTTTCTAAATCGATGTCACAGTCAGTAATCCAACATTGAGCATGATGATTTACCCACTGAATACTTTCTTCCGTAAAATTAGGGGGAAATAATACACGCACATTGGCATGCCATGCTGCGAGTAACAGACAGGCTAACTTAGCCCCATCCTCCATCCAAACAGCAATAGAATGAAACTGGCGATGGCGAAGCTCAGCCGAAATTTGAAAAGCCCGTTGCTCAAAGTCTGCATAAGTCCATGCAGGTTGATGAGCAACGAGATCTGAAGGTAAATAAGCAAACATTACACAGCGCTTTGTTGTTTTAACACGGCTTGCACCACATCATTTACGGTGCGTACATTGCGAAAATCTTCCGCCTGCAATTTATGCCCCGTTTTTCGTTTGATATGGTCAATCAAATCAATAGCATCAATGCTGTCAATTTCCAATTCTTCATAAAGATTCGTTTCCGGTTTAATCCGTTCCGGCTCAATCTCAAACAAGGATTGCAGCGCTTCGCTCAGTAAATCTCTAATTTCTTGTTCAGTCACAATCACATTTCCCCTTTTTTACTACGAATAAATTGCGCCAATGTTGCAACACTTTCAAAATGCTCACGCAATTGATTCTGTTCGCTATCGAGTTGTAAACCAAAGTTTTTTTGAACGGCCAAGCCAAGTTCAAGTGCATCAACCGAATCAAGCCCTAATCCCTCATCAGAAAAAAGTACGGCATTATCTTCAATATCATCGATAGACATATCTTCCAAGGCAAGGCTATCAATAATCAATTGTTTAAGTTGTTGTTCAAGCGTCATTTTTATTATCCTTAGTTTGAGAATTAAAATAATGTTGTAAATGTTCGGTTAATCGCCGAGAAGCGATCGGTAGTGGTTTTTCCGCTAGCCATTCTTTCGGATCGATATCCTCTCCTACCACTAGCTCATATTGAATACGTTTTTTCGGTAGCTGATACCAGGGTTGCCCTTTTTTAAAATTAAGAGGATTCATTTTAATCACTATCGGGGTAATCACACTTGCGCTACGCAAACCAATAGAAACCGCCCCTCTATTGAGTTTGACCTCTCCATCCCAACCGGTTCTTGTTCCTTCCGGAAAAAGCAAGAGCGCTTGTTCTTTTAGCACTTCATCACATTCTTCCAAAAGTTCCAGTGATTCCGTATTTGGCAGAAAACCACAGGCTAAAATTTGGTTTCTCATGGTGGGATTATTTAATAGCTCTTTCTTGACAATGCAATTCAGATCAGGGGATTTAGCGAGAATCAATACCACATCAAGTAATGAAGGATGATTAACCAATACCAGTTGCCCCTGACGGCCTAAACGTTCAAAACCTTGATATTTCACCTCCAGTACACCTGAAACGGATAAATATCGGATGAAATAGGCCCAAATTTTACTGACAAGGCGGCGAATCTTGAGCTGGGTTGCCAAAGTATTTTCTTTGCTATTTTTCGCATAAGGATAAAGATAGAGCTGAAATAAGGTGCCTGCCACACCCCAAAAAAGAAAACCAAATGCAGTGGCAATAAAACGACGTAGCCAATCTAATTTCTTTCCCATTGCCATGTTCCTTTTGCACTACTTTTCGTTTGCCATTTTTTCGCATCAAGATACTGATGTTGAACCCAAGCTAACGCATTGTCTAAGCCTAAAGATTCACCGTTATTCTCATCGAGTAACAATGTGTAATCATTGCCTTTTTCTACAACTAAACTTAATGCATAGGAAAAAGGCTGACGATAACAAGGTGAGGCATTATAAGACTCGCTTAAAGGGGATTCTGCCACAACAACTAATACCTGATTTATTCCTTCATTCAACAATAAATAGGCTTCTAATAAAGCAATCTCTAAATTATCTTGTTGCGCAGTGAGTGCTGTAATTTCAGCCTTTACGCCGCCAAGCTCAGACCATTGCCCCACTAAGGCGTTATGTACCGAAAGGCTAAAAGAGGTAGGAGAGGTTTCTCCCTCTGTCAATAAACGATGCCAAAGATCGAAATTACGATCAATTTCCCCATTGGAAGAAGCATAAACAACAGGAATATTTTTATTTTCGCCTAATAATTCCCAGGCTGATTCAAAAAATAAACGTGCAGAAGGGCTTAATCGGCGACGTTTTAATGGCGGTAAAAATGCTAATTTAGGCGATACTTCTGCAAAATTAACCGCATTTTTAAACCAAAAAGCCTCTCCTTTTTTCCAATCATCTGCATCAAGTTGTTTATTACAAGCTATCGCCCAGTTTTTAATGTTGAATGAAAAACGGCAAATTGGCATGATTAATAATCTTTGAATAATTGTCCAATTATTGTGTCGGTTTGTCCCTGTAATCCCACTGTTGCTACACGCTCTTTTTCATCACCTTTACGAACATAAAGCACAAACCCCACTTCATTTTGATTTTTAACTTCGATTAAGCGCAGTTTTGCTTTTGCCAAAATATTACGGTTACCCTTAGCACCAAAGGCCAAGATATAATCACAGTTCGAATCCTTAGGATTAACAATGGACTCAGAGGTAATGTTTTTCTTTTGTAAACTCGTTTTTAAACTTGCCACAAATTGATCCGGCGCGCCACGAGTGCTTCCTTTAACACAAACATGTTTGACGTTTAAAGCACGATCCACAGGTTTTAAATTATCTTCATCAACCCCACCGGCAGAACAGGCGGATAAGAAAAGTACAGTGACGCCTAAAATAAGTTTTTTCATCTTTTCTCCTTTAATTAACGTTTTAAAGCTGGCTAATTCTACCTAGCTAATTCATTGAAAGCAATGTGGATAATTTTAAATAGTTATAAAAATGTTATACTTAGCAGTGATCTGCTGTAAAGATCTCCTTTTCACTCATCAACACTGGAGAATTCCTATGAAATTAAGAACCAAACTTGTCATTATGATATCTGCTTTCACTCTTGCAGCTTGTGCACCCCGCGATACGACCCATCATTTTTCGATTAATGAAGCGTTAAAATCACCAGAAGCGGCAGAAGTACTCAATCCCAACATCAAACTTTATTTCGGCACACCTGCTCCAGGAAAAGTCGTGTTAGCCAATGCCGTTACGAATAAAAAAACCAATGCGGCGAATAAAACTGACAAAGAAGCCTGTCAATGGGTCTTTTTATCTGCAGTCAAACAACTACAAGATAAAGCCGCATCAAAAGGAGCAACAAAAGTTGGAAATATCGTGAGCTATTATAAAAAGAACACCTTTAAAAGCCGTACGGAATACGAATGTCATGCAGGTCATCTAATTAGTGGTGTGGCCTTAAAAGGAGATATTGTGAAATAGGCTGAGATAGTGCTCTATCTGTGAAAAGTGCGGTTGAAAATCTCTCAGTTTTCAACCGCACTTTCTTTTCAAGGGAGGATTAAACCACCGATTCCAATGCCCAAAGTTCTTGTAAACTTTCACGGCGGCGGATTAAATGTGCTTTATCACCATCTACGAGCACTTCTGCAGTGCGTGGGCGGGAGTTATAGTTGGAAGACATACTCGCCCCATAAGCACCAGCGGAACATTGTGCAATATAATCGCCTTCTGCAATCGCCAGTTCACGCTGTTTGCCTAAAAAATCTGAGGTTTCACACACCGGCCCCACCACATCATAAACCGCTTTTGGGCGAGCCAAAGTGCGGTCAATTTCCACAATATTCATATAGGCTTCATACAAGGCCGGACGGATCATATCGTTCATCCCCGTATCCGTAATGGCAAAATTGCGGCTTTCGTTACTTTTTAAATACTGGACTTTTGCCACCAAAATGCCTGCATTCGCGGTAATGGCCCGCCCCGGTTCAAGAATGATCTCCAGATCGGCGTAATCCTTTAATTTATCTAATAACGCTTTGGCATATTCACTTGGGTGCGGTGGATTTTCATCGGTATAAGTCACCCCTAAACCGCCCCCTAAATCTAAATGCGAGAGGGTGATGCCATCTTGTTTAAGTTGTTCCATTAACACAATAAGACGATCTGTCGCATCTAAAAAGGGTTGTAATTCGGTAAGTTGTGAGCCGATATGGCAATCCATTCCTGTAATCTTCACATTCGGTAGGCTTGCAGCCAGCTTATAAACTTCACGGGCTTCATCCACACTAACGCCGAATTTATTTTCTTTTAAACCGGTAGAAATGTAGGGGTGTGTGTGTGCATCGACATCAGGGTTTACACGCAAGGAAATCGGTGCAATTTTCCCCATTTCACCGGCAATGAGATTAATGTGATGAAGTTCAGACACCGATTCCACATTAAAACAACGAATTCCCACTTCCAAGGCACGCTTAATTTCTTCACGAGATTTTGCCACGCCGGAAAACACCACTTTTGATGGCTCACCACCTGCTGCCAATACACGTTCTAACTCCCCTTGGGAAACAATATCAAAACCTGACCCAAGTTTTGCCATGACACTTAATATTCCAATGTTAGGGCAAGATTTCACGGCAAAACAAATTAAATGGGGATGTGAACCTAAAGCATCATTAAAGGCATGCCAATGGCGTTCTAGTGTTGCTCGGGAATAAATATAAAGCGGTGTGCCAAATTGTTCTGCAAGCTGTTGTACCGGCAGCTGTTCCGCATAGAGTTGATTATTTTGATATTGGAAAAAATTCATTTTGTATCTCACCAATTATTGATTTTGTTGTGGTTGCTCTTTTTCCGGAAAATACAAAGGGCCTTTCACACCACAGCCGGTTGCTAACGCACAAACTGCACTTAAGATTAAAATGGATAATAATTTTTTCATTTTTTCTCTCTCACTCATCGTTAAATCCGCCTTTCACTAGGGGGCAAAAGGCTTTATAATTTGCCGCATTCTATCAGATTTACAGGGAAAACTTTATGAATGTTGCAGAATTTCATCAAAATATTGAACAAATTTGGCAAAAAATTGAGGAAGAATTAGAAGAACAAGGTGCTGATGTGGATTGTGAAACCCAAGGTGCGGTATTTACAATGACCTTTGGCAATCGCACGCAAATTGTTGTCAACAAACAAGAACCTTTATTTGAACTCTGGCTTGCCAGTAAATTAGGTGGTTTTCATTTTGCTTTCAAAAATGGCGAATGGATTTCCAATGATGGAAAAACATTTTGGGAGAGCTTAACGCAAGCCTGTGCTGCACACGGTGAAGTTGTCCAATTCTAATATGCCCCACCGTTCCCCCCTTACAAAAACACCGGAAAAACCGACCGCACTTTCGGTGCTAAATTCGGTGTTTGGCTATCAATCTTTCCGCAAAGGACAGGAAGACGTTATCAATGCAGCACTGAATGGACAAGATGCGCTGGTAGTGATGGCAACGGGGAACGGTAAATCACTCTGTTATCAAATTCCGGCGCTTTGTTTTGATGGACTGACGCTTGTGATCTCCCCCCTCATTTCATTGATGAAAGATCAGGTGGATCAATTACAGGCCAACGGAATTGAAGCCGATTTTCTCAATTCCAGTCAAACATTAGAACAGCAACAACAAGTCCAAAATAAGCTGATTTCAGGAAGCCTTAAACTGCTTTATATCTCACCGGAAAAAGTAATGACAAACAGCTTTTTCCAGCTGATTTCCTATTGCCAAGTCAGTTTTATCGCTATTGATGAGGCACATTGCATTTCCCAATGGGGACATGATTTTCGCCCCGAATATACCCAACTTGGTGGGCTAAAATCCAGTTTCCCCAATGCGCCTATTATGGCACTCACCGCCACGGCCGATCATACCACTCGGCAAGATATTCTCACTCATCTAAAACTACAATCTCCCTACCAATACATTGGAAGTTTTGATCGTCCCAATATCCGCTATACGTTAGAAGAAAAATTTAAACCAATGGAGCAACTTGCCCGCTTTGTGCAGGCTCAAAAAGGCAAAAGCGGTATCGTTTATTGCAACAGTCGTAATAAAGTTGAACGAATAGCCGAAAGTTTACGCCATAAAGGGATCGCGGCTGCTGCTTACCATGCAGGAATGGAGACCGCACAACGTGAGCGTGTACAACAAGATTTTCAACGTGATAATGTGCAAGTGGTCGTCGCCACCATTGCCTTTGGTATGGGAATCAACAAATCTAATGTACGGTTCGTGGCACATTTTGATTTACCACGCAGTATTGAATCTTACTATCAGGAAACCGGGCGTGCCGGGCGGGATGATTTACCTGCCGAAGCCGTATTATTCTATGAACCAGCAGACTATGCTTGGTTACAAAAAATCTTATTTGAGAAACCGGAAACCCCTCAACGACAAATCGAACAACACAAATTAGAAGCTATCGGTGAGTTTGCCGAAAGCCAAACCTGTCGCCGTTTGGTGTTGCTGAATTATTTCGGTGAGCGTCGCCAAACACCCTGTAATAACTGTGATATTTGTTTAGATCCACCGAAAAAATATGACGGTTTAGTGGATGCGCAAAAAGTGATGTCCACTATTTACCGTGTGGGACAATGTTTCGGTACGCAATATGTGATTGGCGTTCTGCGGGGTATGCACAATCAAAAAATTCTCGAACGGCAGCATGATAAACTCAGTGTGTATGGTATTGGTAAAGATAAGAGCAAGGAACATTGGCAATCGGTGATCCGTCAACTCATTCACCTTGGTTTGATACAACAAGTCATTGGCGAATTTAACAGCACATTACAACTCACAGAAAATGCCAAACCCGTACTCAAAGGAGAAATTCCCCTAGAGCTTGCCATGCCACGCATTTCCTCAATCAGTAAAATCGCTCACAATCCTCAACGACACCATATTATCAATTATGATAAAGATCTCTTTGCCCGCCTGCGTTTTTTACGCAAACAAATTGCCGACAAAGAAAATATCCCCCCTTATATCGTATTCAATGATGCAACATTGCAAGAAATGGCACAATATATGCCCACCTCAAATATTGAAATGTTACAAATTAACGGCGTGGGAGCTATAAAATTAGAACGCTTCGCCCAACCTTTTATAAATTTGATTAAAGCCCACAAAGAAGTTTTGGCAAAGGCAGAAAAAGGATAAAGTGCAGTCAGTTTTTCTAGAGTTTTTGCATTGATAGATTCAGTAAATTGAAGAGTAAGTGCGGAAGATCGATTGACTGATTGATTAAAACTATGAGAGAGAACCCTGCTATTGGTATCGATATTTATGGTTCTTACAGTGCTGACAATGCTTATATGATAGTTATAGCACTTATGGTAGTTATTTTGTGATGTTTATGATGCTTGCAATATTTGTAATGCTTTTAGTCCCTATTACACCTATACCACTTTTATTTTTTACCTTTTGTCTTTTATCTTTTGTCTTTTATCTTTTGTCTTTTATTTTTGTTCCAACCAATAAAAAATCCCCCAAGCACTCTGCTCAGGGGATGTCTTGTCTACTCTTCTAATTTTAATCTTAATTTCAATTCTTCTTAATCTTAATTCTAATCTCAATTTGTACCCGGCGGTGCCCTACTCTCACATGGGGATTCCCCACACTACCATCGGCATTACAGCGTTTCACTTCTGAGTTCGGAATGGATTCAGGTGGGACCACCGCACTCTCGCCGCCGGGATAATTCTTCGATAACTGATACTCACAAATCGTTCTTCTTTATTTGCTCGTTTGTCTTCTCTTATTCTCTACCCTTCACAAGCTGATATCTGTCTCTTTTCTTTTCTTTGCTTTGTTTAGTTTTACTTTGTTTAGCTTTATGCTTCATTTGACTTTTTCGTCTTACTTCGCTTTGTCTACGCTTGTGTTATTCCACTTCCTTCACACTTCCGTAAAAACACTTGAGCGTTGTATAGTTAAGCCTCTCGGGCAATTAGTATGGGTTAGCTCAATATATCACTACACTTACACACCCCACCTATCTACGTCTTAGTCTTAAACAACCCTTACACACTTTCATGTGGGAGAACTCATCTTAAGGCAAGTTTCGTGCTTAGATGCTTTCAGCACT
>NZ_MLHH01000008.1 GCF_002000125.1 Rodentibacter heidelbergensis | reverse complement strand
TGCATTATAGGCATTTTTTAATGACACGCAAGTGGTTTTTGTAAATTTTTTTAAACTTTTTTCACTTTGATGAAACTTTCATCAAATAGGTGTTTTTTTAGCTAATATCTATAACATTTAACCCATCAAATCCCCATAAAGGTAATATTTGCTTGAATTGCAATTCTTCTGGAAAATGTTTTGTGCAAAACATTTGATTTGATTTTTCACTTTTGTTTCTTACCTTTACCTCACTAAGCAAAGATTGAACCCGTTTTGCAATGGCAGGCCCTGGATCCATAAAATATTTGACTTGGGGTAAACATAATTTGATTTCATCTTTTATTAAAGGAAAATGGGTGCATCCTAGAATTAAAGTATCTAAATCCTGCATATTCGCCCAAGGCGATAATTCGTCTTTTAATGTGATCAAGTCCACCGAATGTCCACGGATTTTTTGTTCGGCAATTTCAACTAATTTTGTTGAACCTAAGCGCTCCACTTGGTGATGTTGCGCAAATTTATGGATGAGCTCATCTACATAGTGGCGTTTTACAGTGCCTTTTGTTGCCAATAACCCAATATGTTGGGTCTTTGAAATCTCGGCTGCCGGTTTAATTGCCGGAACGGTTCCAACAATTGGGATAGAAAAAGATTCACGCAATGAAGGTAATACCACTGTACTTGCTGTATTACAAGCAATAACGATAAGATCCAAAGGATACCTCTTATCGATATGTCGGCAAATTTTCAGCGTACGTTCAATAATCTCTTCTTCAGATTTTTCTGAATATGGGAAATATTCATTATCAAAACAATATAAATATTGATAGTTAGGTAAAACTTGTTTGACTTCACGATATACACTAAAGCCACCCACACCAGAATCAAAGAAAAGAATGGTGGGTTTTATTTGAATATCCATAACTCAATTCGATAAAAAATTTGTGTCATTGTATTTACTTATCAGATAACGCTCAAGGAAAAGCTCACTAATTAATAGTGGCATTTTTTGAATAAAAAATAAGGATCGGCGAGCGTATAATCCACTTTGAGGATCCTGCGCCCATTGAATTATCTGTCTATTTGTAGCCTGTTGAAACAGCCATTCCCCAATAGGTTTATTAGCCAAATTGAATAACTCTTGATGATAATCTAATAACGCTTTTGGAATAAGAGTACGCGCTTGAACCCATGCTTGCCCATCGCCCAATAGCAAAACCTCTCGACACCAGTAATCATCAGCCGGTAGGAGCATTGCCTCATTTTCAAAGCGTTTTTTTATCCATTTTTCTGACCGCACTTTTACTTCAAATCTCTCACAAAGTCCTTTCAATTTAAGGCTCAATGACTGCTTATCAAATAACCAAGATTGAATGGAGGGAGAAAGGCATTTAGCCTGAGGATCCTCTTCAGATAGCCAGTTTAATCGAGCAAAAATCAAATCAGGCATTACTATAAATCTCACGATTATTCAACCAACGTTTAATCAAACCCTCTGCAACATCCGGATATTTTTGGATAAGCTGTTTGGCATAGTGCTGCACGGTAGGGATCATTTTGCGATCCCGCATTAAATTGGCGACTTTAAATGCCGCAATGCCCGTTTGTTTTGTTCCCAGTACCTCGCCAGGCCCTCTTATCTCCAAGTCTTTTTCAGAAATGACAAAACCATCTTGACTATCACGCAATACCTGTAAGCGTTTTTGTGAGATTTTTCCCAAAGGGGGCTTATACATCAACACACAAAAAGAAGCAGTACTTCCCCGGCCCACCCGTCCTCGTAATTGATGCAGTTGGGATAAGCCCAATCGTTCGGCATTTTCAATAATCATCAAACTGGCATTCGGCACATCCACTCCCACTTCAATCACAGTGGTCGCCACCAGCAGATCTAACTGAGCCTGCTTAAACTGCAGCATCACCTCTTGTTTTTCCTGTGGCTTCATTCGCCCGTGTACCAGACCAATTTTTAACATAGGTAATGCTTTGGTTAAATCTTCCCAAATGGCTTCGGCAGCTTGCGCCTCTAGAACTTCCGATTCATCAATCAAAGTACATACCCAATAGGCTTGACGCTTTTCATGAACACAAGCTTTTTTTACTCGTTCAACAATTTCATCCCGTCGTTCTTCTGAAATCACGACCGTTTTAATTGGTGTTCGTCCCAGCGGTAATTCATCAATAATTGAAGTATCTAAATCGGCATAGACTGTCATCGCCAGTGTTCTTGGAATTGGGGTGGCGGTCATGATTAATTGGTGCGGGTAAAATCCTGCTTTTTCCCCTTTTTCCCGTAACATTAGCCGTTGATGCACCCCAAAACGGTGCTGTTCATCAATGATAATGAGGGCGAGATCAGCAAATTCGACTTCCTCTTGAAAAAGGGCATGCGTACCAACCACCATTTGAGCTGAGCCATTTTTTATTTTTTCAAGCACTGCCTGACGGGCTTTACCTTTTACTTTCCCCGCCAACCAAGCTACCTCAATGCCAAAAGGTTCAAGCCATTGACGGAAATTATTGGCATGTTGCTCCGCTAAAATTTCTGTCGGTGCCATTAACGCGACTTGCTTACTATTATCGATTGCCAGTAATGCGGCAAGGGCTGCGACTAATGTTTTACCTGAGCCGACATCACCTTGAACCAAACGCATCATTGGATAGTTTTTTCCCAAATCTTGCGTAATCTCTTCCACTACTCGTTTTTGTGCCTTTGTCGGTTGAAAAGGTAGCGCAGCTAAGAAACGCTGTGTTAAATCCGTTTGTTCTTGTAAAGGCAAGGCTAAAAACTGCTGTGTACCTAACCGCACTTTTTGCATCGCTAAATTATGCGCAAGCAATTCCTCAAAAATTAAACGCTGTTGTGCCGGGTGCTTACCTTGCTCAAGCATTTCTAGAGAAATATCAGGCGGAGGGCGATGCAATAAATGAAGTGCTTCTTTCAAACTAAATGGGTGAGGGTTAAATTCCTGAGGTAAGATTTCTGCAATCTGCATATTATCTAATAAGGCTAAAGCCTGATCGGTGAGTTTTCGTAATGAATTTTGCTTTAAGCCCTCAGTGGTAGAATAAATAGGCGTCAGTGTTTCTTCTAACACAAGTGGCGAATTGTCCCTCAAAATCTGATATTCCGGATGATGAATTTCCGGCATATAGCGACCCCGTTTTACTTCACCAAAGGCTTTGACCCGCACACCCGCCTGAAAACTATTTCTCATGCCGGCATTAAAATTGAAAAAGCGCAACATTACTTTTGATGTGCCATCAGATAAACTGACAGATAAAATCGGACGGCGACCAAAAGTCACTTCAGCAGATTGTACGATGCCTTCAATGGTGAAATACTGTTCTGGGCGAAGATGAGCGATGGGAGTAATTCGTGTGCGATCTTCATAACGAATAGGTAAATGAAAAAGTAAATCTTGTAAATTATTAATGCCAATTTTACTGAGTTTGGCAGAAACGGCGGCACCGACACCGGAAAGTGTTGTGAGAGGAATCGCATCAAGCAATGAAACACCCATAGTTCATTTATTAAGCATTAATATTTCGTTTTGCACTCACCACACCAGTGATTCCTTTGATTCGGTGTAAAACATTTTCAAGCTGTTTTAAATCTTTCACACTGATTTGTAAAATCACAAGGAGAAGCGAATTTTCCAATTCTTCTGTCCAAATATTTTGAATTCCCCCTTCACTTGCAGTGATCGCCGTCATTAAACTCGGTAGCGCACCTTGTTCATTGAGAATTTCTACCTGTAATTCTGCATCAAAATTGACCGCACTTTGCACATTCTCCCACTTCGCTTGGGCAAGTTGATGAGCATTTTTAAGATTGCCACACTGACAATGATGAATCACCAATCCATTATTAGACGTGCTGTATCCCACAATCGGATCGCCCGGGATAGGGTGACAACATTGTGCAAATTGCGTATTCGCCATTAATACCGGTGAAATCATTAATGTATTGCTGTGATTTTGTGAATTGCCATCTACATCAACCTCAATTTGTTCACCCATTAATTGATGAGCCACCACTGGCGCAAGCAAATTCCCCAAACCAATTTCACGCAATAATTCATCTAGCGAAGAAAGTTTCAGTGCCTCCAGCGTGAGTTGAATTTGCTGCGCAGAAAGCCCATCCAAGGAATGAGGCTGTAATGCTAAATTTAGCTCTGTTTTTCCCTGTTTTATTGCATCATCGGCACAACGTTGTTTTAGATAATGGCGAATTCGGGTTTTCGCTCGGGCTGTCACCACAAAATTTAACCAATTGGCCTCCGGATGAGCATGAGGATTCGTGATAATGTTGACGGTTTGCCCCGATTCCAAAGCTTTAGAGAGCGGATAAGGTTTATGTTCAACCGTTGCGCCAATACAAGTATTCCCCACATCAGAATGCACGGCATAGGCAAAATCTACGGCTGTTGCTCCTTTAGGCAATTCCACAATGCGACCTTTCGGAGTGAACACAAAAATCTCTTTTGGGAAAAATTCAGATTTCACATTTTCAATAAACTCAAAAGAATTCCCCACACTCTGCTGAATTTCGACTAAATGTTGTAACCAACGTTGAGCACGAATTTGAGCTGTGGTGCTGTCCTGTTTACCCTTTTCGTTATTTCCCCAATATGCGGTTACCCCCATTTCCGCGACTTGTTCCATATCTTCCGTATGAATATGCACTTCCACTGGCACGCCATGAGGCCCAATCATTGAGGTTTGTAGCGATTGATAGCCGTTTGCCTTAGGCACAGCAATATAGTCTTTCACTCTTCCCGGACGAGGTTTGTAAAGATTATGTATTTGCCCTAATACCCGGTAGCAATCATCCACGGTTTTGACAATGATACGAAAGGCATAAATGTCCATAATGGAATGAAATTCTTGATCTTTTGCCCGCATTTTTTGGTAGATTTTATAGAGGTGTTTTTCACGCCCCCATACTCGTGCAACAATTCCTGCATTTTCCAATCGCACGCTGATCTCATTCGAAATACGTTCAATCAGTTCTTGGCGGTTATTACGCGCCACTTCAACCAATTTTTTCAAGACATCATAACGGTGGGGATGCATGGCCTTAAAAGATAAATCTTCCAATTCATTTTTAATATGCTCAATCCCCAAACGATGGGCAAGCGGACAATAGATTTCCAAGGTTTCCTTCGCGATCCGGCGACGTTTATCAGGACGAAGCGCACCTAAGGTTCGCATATTATGTGTTCGGTCGGCGAGTTTAATTAATACCACCCGAATATCACGGGTCATCGCCAAAATCATTTTACGGAAATTTTCCACTTGCGCTTCTTGGCGGGTACGGAATTTGAGCTTATCAAGTTTAGAAACGCCATCGACAATTTCAGCAACACTCGTGCCAAATTCAGCACTCAACTGAGCTTCTGTATAAGGGGTATCTTCGATCACATCGTGTAATAAAGCAGCCATCACCGCTTCGTGATCAAGATGCATTTGAGCAATAATGGAGGCAACCGCCACTGGGTGAGTGATATAAGGCTCGCCACTTGAACGGAACTGTCCTTCGTGTGCATCTCTTGCAATGATAAATGCACGTTTGACTAATTCAATTTGATCGGTGGGTAAATACCCTTGAATGATTCGATTTAAATCTGCAAACAGTTCCAAAGGACACCTAACTTGTTCGGGTTGAATGAATGGATTGGAATAAAAGTGCGGTAAAAACAACCGCACTTTTTAAATTTATTATTCTGTAATTAATGCCACAGCGGCTTCTTCCGTGTGCTGAATTGCTGCAATATCTTGGTGTTCTTGCTCATCCATAATATCGTTAGAAATTAAGCCTTTTTCAATTTCACGCAACGCAATTACGGTAGGTTTATCATTATCTTCCGGCACTAAAGGTTCACGTTGGTGTAACTGCAATTGTCTTGCACGACGAGCAGCGGTTAAAATTAA
This sequence comes from Rodentibacter heidelbergensis, assembly GCF_002000125.1. GTDB lineage: Bacteria > Pseudomonadota > Gammaproteobacteria > Enterobacterales > Pasteurellaceae > Rodentibacter > Rodentibacter heidelbergensis. Next base: position 136,136 of record NZ_MLHH01000008.1, on the reverse strand, counting down.
ATCAAAACGGTTCCCTACTTTTTCTACTGCATCTTGTACTGTAACACGAGCCATATTCTACTCCGATTCATCTAAAATAAAGGATATTAAAAGGCAAACATCATACTAAATCTCACCTTATTGATCCAGTAATTGATGAATTAAGGTTGCACTTTCTCTCTGCAGATAAGCTTTCGTCAAACGTTCTGCGCGTAGAATACTTTGTAAATCTGCTAATGCTTGCTCAAAATTATCATTAACGATGACATAATCATATTCATCATAATGGGAAATTTCATTTTTTGCTTTTTCCATACGTTCTGCAATCACCGCATCGCTATCCTGCCCTCTTCCCACTAAACGGCGCTCTAACTCCGGCAACGAAGGAGGAAGAATAAAAATACTTTTAACCTTGTCCACTTTCTGACGAATTTGCTGTGCCCCTTGCCAATCAATATCTAAAAAAACATCGATACCTTTTGCCAGGTTCTCTTCAATAGCAGGCAATGAAGTCCCGTAATAATTGCCCCCAAACACCGTGGCATATTCTAAAAAGAGGTCTTGTTCAATGAGTGACTCAAATTCTTCTTTAGAAACAAAATAATAATGCACTCCATGAGCTTCACCGGGACGTGGCGCACGGGTAGTATGAGAAATGGAAACCATTTTAGGGGTGGATGAATCCCGTTCTAATAAAGCGGAAATAAGGGAGGATTTCCCTGCGCCACTTGGGGCAGAAAGAATATATAAGTTACCTTCAGACATCACATCAACCTTTTCTAAGTATTGAGAAAATTAATGTTATTATGCCGATTCTTTAAAAAAAAATCATCAAAGTGCGGTCATAAAAAGCACATTTTTTAATATCCCCATGCCTATCGTTCCAAATTGACGATCAATCCTATTTGTCAGTGCAGTTTTCGAGCCTTTTTACAAATGAAAAAAACTTGACTTAGATCACAAAAACGCCCCTCCATTTCTAGTTTTATCTTAATGCCCGTGATATAATCCGCCCGATGTTTTCAGGCGTCAGGTTGCGTCTAAAACATAACTGTTTGTTTAACTTAACTAAAAAGGTGAAAATCTTATGGCTATTAAAATTGGTATTAATGGTTTCGGCCGTATCGGTCGTATCGTATTCCGTGCAGCACAACTCCGTGATGACATCGAAGTAGTAGGTATCAATGACTTAATTGATGTTGAATACATGGCTTATATGTTGAAATATGATTCAACTCATGGTCGTTTTGATGGCACTGTTGAAGTTAAAGACGGTAATTTAGTTGTTAACGGTAAAGCCATTCGTGTTACCTCTGAACGTGACCCGGCAAACCTAAACTGGGGTGCCATCGGTGTGGATATCGCTGTTGAAGCAACCGGTTTATTCTTAACAGATGAAACCGCTCGTAAACATATCACTGCCGGTGCGAAAAAAGTGGTATTAACCGGTCCATCTAAAGATGCAACACCAATGTTTGTGCGTGGCGTAAACTTCAATGCTTACGCAGGTCAAGACATCGTGTCTAATGCATCTTGTACCACAAACTGTTTAGCCCCTTTAGCACGCGTTATCCACGAAACATTCGGTATCAAAGATGGTTTAATGACAACAGTTCACGCAACAACAGCAACACAAAAAACCGTTGATGGTCCATCTGCAAAAGACTGGCGTGGTGGCCGTGGTGCTTCACAAAACATCATCCCATCATCAACCGGTGCGGCAAAAGCAGTAGGTAAAGTATTACCGGCATTAAACGGTAAATTAACCGGTATGGCTTTCCGTGTTCCTACACCAAACGTTTCTGTTGTTGATTTAACAGTAAACCTTGAAAAAGCTGCCACCTACGAGCAAATCAAACAAGCGATCAAAGATGCCGCAGAAGGTAAAACCTTCAATGGCGAATTAAAAGGTGTTTTAGGTTACACTGAAGATGCCGTCGTTTCTACTGACTTCAACGGTTGCACATTAACCTCTGTATTCGATGCAGATGCAGGTATCGCATTAACCGATACTTTCGTGAAACTGGTTTCTTGGTATGACAACGAAGTGGGCTACTCTAATAAAGTATTAGACTTAGTGTCACACGTTTATAACTACAAAGGTTAATTAAAATCATTGTTAAACTTACCGCTCTTCGGAGCGGTTTTTTATTGGCTGAATATTGTGATCTGTCTCACAATGTACAAAAACTCACTCAAAATCATCAAAAAAACACAAGATTTATCTGGCTTTTCCTGTCATTTAACTTTATATTGGCGCACAGTTGTTAGCTCAATTATATTGAACATTAAGGTTAATATGAATTTCGATCTTCATTTTATTCATCGTATTCAACAACAAGCAAAAACAAAGGGAAATCAAACCGCACTTCGCCATAAAGAAAATGGAATTTGGAAAGACATTTCTTGGGCTGCATTTCAACATCAATTAAACCAACTCTCTCGAGCATTACTCGCTTGCAATGTTCAGGTTCAGGATAAAATTGCGATTTTCGCTCAGAATATGCCTCGTTGGACGATTGCCGATATTGCCACATTACAAATTCGTGCAATTACCGTGCCGATTTATGCCACCAACACCGCACAACAAGCGGAATTTGTGCTTCACCATGCCGATGTAAAAATTCTCTTTGTCGGCGATCAAGAACAATATGATCACGCCTTAGATATCGCCCCTCATTGTCCTCAGTTACAAAAAATTGTGGCAATGAAACCGACTATTTCGCTCAAACAAGATACGATCTCTTATACTTGGGAACAATTTATTGAATTGGGTTCAGCTGCCCAGCAAGCTGAGTTAACCCAACGCTTGCAGGATAAAACAATGGAGGATTTATTTACCATCATCTATACCTCCGGCACAACAGGCGAACCTAAAGGCGTGATGTTAGATTATTCCAACCTCGCTCATCAATTAGAAACCCATGACTTAGCACTCGATGTCACACCTCAGGATATTTCCCTCTCTTTCCTGCCTTTTTCTCATATTTTTGAACGGGCCTGGGCGGCTTATATTCTCCACCGAGGGGCTACACTTTGCTATTTGGAAGATACCAACCAAGTGCGGTCGGTTTTAAGCGAAATTCGTCCAACGCTGATGTGCGCTGTACCTCGTTTTTACGAAAAAATTTACGCAGCCGTACTGGATAAAGTACAAAAAGCCCCTAAACTTCGCCAACGTCTTTTCCATTGGGCAATGGCAATAGGGCAAAAACGTTTTGAATATTTCACACAAAATAAACCACTCCCTTTTTGGTTGAAACAACAACATCGCCTCGCTGATAAATTGGTGTTGTCCAAACTTCGCCAATTACTCGGTGGCAGAATAAAAATGATGCCTTGTGGCGGAGCTAAATTAGAGCCGGCTATTGGGTTATTTTTCCATAGTATTGGTATCAATATTAAGCTCGGTTATGGTATGACAGAAACCACCGCCACCATTTCATGCTGGCACGATCGCCAATTTAACCCAAACTCTATCGGCAGCTTAATGCCTAAAGCAGAAGTGAAAATTGGTGAAAATAATGAAATTCTCGTGCGTGGCGGCATGGTGATGAAAGGGTATTACAAAAAACCGGAAGAAACGGCTCAAGCCTTCACGGAAGACGGCTTCTTAAAAACCGGTGATGCCGGTGAATTGGATTTAGAAGGCAATCTTTTCATTACGGATCGCATCAAAGAATTAATGAAAACCTCAAACGGTAAGTACATCGCACCGCAATATATTGAAAGCAAAATCGGCAAAGATAAATTTATTGAACAAATCGCCATTGTTGCCGATGCGAAAAAATATGTTTCAGCCCTCATTGTACCTTGCTTTGACAGTTTGGAAGACTATGCCAAACAGTTGAATATTAAATATCAAGATCGTCTTGATTTAATTAAAAATTCTGAAATTTTAAAGATGTTTGAGCAACGAATTAATGCGGTACAAAAAGAATTGGCTCATTTTGAACAGGTGAAAAAATTCACCCTGCTCTCTCAAGCGTTTAGTATCAAATTAGGGGAAATTACCCCAACTTTGAAGCTCAAACGAAAAGTGATTATGGAACGCTATCGCAACCAAATTGAAGCAATGTATAAACAGCACAATGAAACCTAGCGTTGTAGTCTTTCAGACTATTCGAACATTTAAAAACACACTCAAAATCAACCGCACTTTTATCGTGCACGAAAAAAATCCCCTTTCGGGGATTTTTGTTTAATTAAGTTTTATCGGTTCGACTTTCCAAATATTTTTCGCATAATCAAGAATGGTTCTGTCTGATGAGAAAAAGCCCATATTGATCATATTTTGGATAGCACTTTCAATCCATTGCTCAGGTTGTTTGTATTTTTCATCCACCATAAGCTGTGCTTCCACATAACTGCGGAAGTCCGCAAAGGCTTGATAATAATCGTGATATTGTAAACCTTCCAGCAAATGTAAATAACGTTGTGGTTCTTTCGGAGAAAATACCCCTGAGATAATCTGATCGACCACCATGCGTAGTTCAGCATCGTTTTGATAATAATCAAAAGGACGATAGCCGTCACGGCGAAGCTGTTCTACTTGTTCCACTGTATTACCAAAAATGAAAATATGATCTTCGCCCACATTTTCCAAAATTTCCACATTTGCGCCATCTAAAGTACCGAGTGTTAATGCACCGTTAAGGGCAAATTTCATATTACTCGTCCCCGAAGCCTCCGTACCGGCAAGGGAAATTTGCTCGGAAATATCCGCCGCCGGAATGATCAGTTGAGCAAGGCTTACACTATAATTAGGAATAAACACCACTTTTAACCGGCCTTTTAACCGCTCATCATTATTGATAATGCTTGCCACATCATTAATCAAACGAATGGTCTGTTTTGCCGCATAATAGGCCGATGCCGCTTTGCCCGCTAAAATAAACACACGAGGTTGCCAATCTTTTTCAGGGTTCGCCAACATCGCATTATAACGAGCGATGATGTGTAGCACATTTAACATTTGGCGTTTATATTCGTGAATACGTTTTACCTGCACATCAAATAATGCATTCGGGTTCAATTCAATCCCCAATTCACGTTTGACGTAATCGGCCAATTTCACCTTGTTAGCATATTTAATCTCTGCAACCGCCTCTTTGAAAGCCTGCTCGTGAGCAAAGGTTTCCAATTGTTTAATTTGGCTTAAATCACAACGCCAGTCTGTACCGATATAGCGATCAAATAAAGCTGCCAATTGCGGGTTTGCCACCGCTAACCAACGACGAGGAGTGATACCATTGGTCACATTGGTAAAGCGTTCCGGATAAATGCGGGCAAAGTCTGCAAACGTAGAGGACACCATTAAATCAGAATGAATGGCCGCAACGCCGTTAATTTTGTGAGACCCTACAACAGATAGCCAGCCCATACGCACTTTGCGTTGATAACCTTCTTCAATCAACGATACGCGACGAATAAAATCATTATCCGTGGTAATATAAGTACGCACATATTCTAAGAAATGATCATTAATGTCGAAGATCATTTGTAAGTGGCGTGGCAAAATTTTTGCCATCATCTCAACCGGCCAAGTTTCTAAGGCTTCCGACATTAAAGTATGGCAAGTGTAAGAGAAAATACGACGTGTCATATCCCAAGCTTTTTGCCAACCAAATCCTTCCTCATCAATTAAGACACGCATTAATTCCGGAATGGCTAATGCGGGGTGAGTGTCATTTAAGTGAATTGCCACTTTATCGGCCAAATTCTCAAGGCTGTCATGGGTACGCTTATGACGGCGGATAATGTCTTGTAATGAGGCAGAGACAAGGAAATACTCTTGACGTAAACGTAATTCACGCCCGTTCCAAGTGGAATCATCAGGATACAGAACCCGTGATAAATTTTTGCTGGAGGCTTGGGCCTCTACGGCAGCTAAATGCTCTCCTCGGTTAAATTCAGAAAGATTAAAACTTTCACCATCGTGGGCTGCCCACAATCGTAAAGTGGCTGCAGAATCATTTTTATAACCGGGGATCATCTGATCATAAGCCAATGCTGTCACTTCTTCTTGCGGGTTCCAGATACATTTTTTACCTTCAAAATGAATGTTTCCACCAAAGGCGACATAGAAGCGTTTTGATGGACGTAAAAACTCCCAAGGCGCTCCTTTTTCTAACCAGGCATCCGGGCGTTCCACTTGCTGACCGTTTTCAATTTTTTGGCGGAACATGCCGTATTCATAACGAATTCCATAGCCCATTCCCGGTAAACCCAGTGTGGCAATAGAATCCATAAAGCAAGCGGCAAGTCGTCCCAAGCCGCCATTTCCTAATCCCGGGTCAATTTCCTTTTCAATAATCTCTTCTAAATCAACATTGAGTTCACTTAATGCTTCTTTGGTTAAATGGTAAACATCTTCGGCAATCAGTGCGTTAGAAAGTGTACGACCGATTAAAAACTCCATTGAAAGGTAATAAACCCTGCGGGCATCATCAGCTCGTGCTTGGCGAGCGGTACTAATCCACCCTTCGGTCACAAGATCCCGCACGGCGTATAATGTCGCATTGAGCCAATCCCGTTGGCTTGCTTCGCGTGGCGAACGTCCGATAGAAAAAATTAATTTATAAACGATGGATTTTTTTAATGCTTGAACATCCAATTCAGGACGATTATAAAGAAATGGAGAATCAAAATTATCCATTATCATGATGGTAAACCTCTAGTAAAAAGTAAAAAGAAAAATGTGAGGGGAGCCAATCACAACATCAGGTACACCATCTCACAAGAAAGGGCGATATCTCACGAAATCCCCCTCGCTTTTTGAACATCCTTGATTGACGATAAAATCGTAGCCTCACAACAAAATGTGCAAATTTTAACCGTTATTACACAAAAAACAACTCAAACACGCTATTTAGCACAATAATTTGCAATTATTGTTGATACCTATCATTTATAACCGCTGATAGAGGGCGAAATATTCACTTGCCGCTTTACGCCAGCTGAAATCCTGTGTCATGGCATCGCTACGAACCATCGACCAACTGCGTGGCTTTTGCCATAGGGAAAAGGCTTGTTGAAGACTTTGGCGAAGGGCTTCTGGTGTCGCCTGCTCAAAAACAAAACCGGTAGCTAAACGATGTTTAATGGCTTCCGGTGTGCTGTCCACCACCGTATCCGCTAGCCCCCCGGTTTTACGCACCAGAGGTAACGTACCATATTGCAAACCGTACAGTTGGGTTAAACCACAGGGTTCAAAACGGCTTGGCACGAGAATCACATCGCCCCCGGCGACCATTAAATGAGAAAGGGCTTCATCATAGCCAATTTTCACTCCAACGTTTTGTGGATAGGTTTCAGCGAGATGGCGGATACCGGCTTCTAAATGCGGTGCGCCCGATCCTAAAATCATCAGTTGCCCACCTTGTTTTACAATTTCATCGGCACTTTCAAGTAATAAATCCACGCCTTTTTGCTCGGTTAAACGGGTGATCATGACAAAAGCTAAACAATTTTCATCTTGTGGCAAATGAAAATAGGCTTGCAGCTCTGCCTTATTTTTCTTTTTACCACTCATTGATTTTAATTTATAGTGGTGGGCAATATAGCTGTCGCCGTTGGGATGCCAAACACTTTCATCCACACCATTGAGAATCCCCACCAGACGATTCTCCGCTTTTAATCCCCTGAGTAAACCTTCTAATCCGTAGGCAAACTCCGCTGTGGTAATTTCCTCTGCATAGGTTGGGCTAACGGCTGTGACTGCGTCAGAATAGTACAATCCTGCCTTGAGATAAGAAATTTGTCCGTAAAGCTCTAACCCCTCCACATGGAACATCCCGGCAGGTAAACCGATTTCATACAAATGATGGTAAGCAAATTGCCCTTGATAGGCTAAGTTATGAATGGTAAAAACGGATTTCGCAGGGCGACCTTTATTAAATAAATAGGCGGCACATAACCCCGCATGCCAATCGTGAGCATGAACAACTTCAGCCCGCCACCAACTGTCCAAACCGGTGGCAAGCTCTGCGCCCACCCAGCCGAGCAAAGCAAAACGTTTATAATTATCGCCATAGTCATTGTAATAAGCATCATGGTAAGGATTTCCCTCACGTTGATACAAATGCGGGGCATCAATCAAATAAACCCCTACCCCATCGTATTGACCATAACGCAAAACAATATGACCGGCAAAGTTATCAAATTCCGCGACAATTTGTGTATTTGAAATCCCTGCTGCAATGGCCGGATAAGCAGGCAATAAAATACGGGCATCCAAGCCGATTTGATTTTGCGCTTTAGGCAATGCCCCCAAAACATCGGCTAATCCCCCTGTTTTTAACAACGGATAAAATTCCGAGCAAACATGTAATATTTTCATTTCCTATTTTTCCTTTATACTCATTTTCTCTTTCCATTGATGGAAAAAATAAAATCACTCTATTGTGTTGCAAACAAAAGCCGCAACTTCAACGAAATCTGCGTATCTGTTTTTAATAGATTGAAACAATTTGACTTTATGGCGCACACACAGTGTGTTCCTACAAGTAAACCTCATTCGGTTTGAACAACATCCTGAAAAATCAACAAAAGTGCGGTCAAAATTAACCGCACTTTTCAGGGATTAATCCAAATGTGCCTCAGAGGCAATGTCTTCCCCCTCTAATTTCTTGAGCATTTTCGGGGTAACCAAAATCACCTTGCCCGTTGAACTGATGCGGAAACGCTTACGATCTTCTTCTAAATTCACACCGATTTGCATGCCATCGGGAATATCACAAGTCCGATCAATAATGCAGTTTTTCAATACACAATTTTTACCAATGGTCACTTCAGGTAATACCACACAATGTTCCACTTTTGAAAATGCATCAACTTTAACACGATCAAAAAGCACAGAATTACTAATTGATGCATCCGTAATCACACAACCGCCACCAATCAGCGAGTTATCCACAGGATGAACGTTGGTGTGTTTGTAGAAGAATTTAGACGGATACGCCTGAACCGGATTACCACGAATAGGCCAGCTTTGATCATAAATATCAAGCTGTGGATTTTCAGAAACTAAATCAATATTCGATTGCCAGAAACTATCAAGCGTTCCTACATCACGCCAGTAAATTTCTCCCTCAGTGTTACGCCCCATACAAGAACGGCTGAACGGGTGAGCATAAAGGGTTTCCTCTTCCAAACATTTTGGTAGAACATTTTTACCAAAATCATGGCTGGTTTCCGGTGTATTGACTTCTCGCTCCAGCATTTCGTAAAGATAATCCGCATCAAAAACATAAATCCCCATTGAGGCCAAAGACACATCCGGTTTCCCCACCATTGCAGGCGGATCTTTCGGTTTTTCAACAAACGCCTTCACTTTTAGGTTTTCATTCACCGCCATGACACCAAACTCATGGGCTTCTGAGCGTGGCACTTCAATACAACCTACCGTACATTTTGCACCGCTATTGACGTGATCCATTAACATCACACTGTAATCTTGTTTATAAATATGATCGCCTGCCAAAATTAAGACATATTTCGGCCGATAGTGATCACGAATAATCGCCATATTTTGGTATACCGCATCGGCAGTGCCACGATACCAAGTAGAATCATCAATTTGTTGGCGAGCCGGAAGCATATCTACAAATTCCCCACGCTCTTGTGGTAAAAATGACCAACCGGTTTGTAAGTGGCGAAGCAAAGAGTGAGCGGCATATTGGGTGACAACGCCAATACGGTTTAAACCGGAATTAATACAGTTAGAAAGTGCAAAATCGATAATCCGGCGGTTGCCTCCGAAATAAAGTGCCGGTTTAGCACGTTTATCCGTCAGCTCGTGCAAACGGGAACCCCGTCCCCCTGCTAAAATTAATACCAAGGTATTTTTCACTAAATCGTATTTGTTTAAGTCGCCTGCTTTCATAAGGATCTCCATAATATTATTGTTATTCACAACTCAACGATTGTTATTCACAACTTAACAGGGCACACCCCATTGAAGAAAATGCCGCCTGTTGTATGCTGAGTGCCAGATTATGCGTACCGGCTTGCGCCTTCCATTTGCCTTGCGGTAAAGTGAAGTGCTGTCCTTCCGCTTTAGCATTAATCAATAAAAGCCAACGATTATCTAAAACGACCTGTAATGCTTTGGTTTCTCGATTTTGCCAGTCTTCAAGGCTCATCGGCTGACCGTGGCTATTTAACCATTGCACGTTATCAACCGACCACCATTGATCTTGCTTTAAACTCACTATCTGCTTACGCAGCGCAATGATTTGCTTAGTCAGTTCAAATAAATCTTTATCAAAATTCGCCCATTTTAGCCAAGTGATCGCATTATCTTGGCAATAGGCGTTGTTATTACCGTATTGTGTGTTACCGAACTCATCGCCTGCCAACAACATAGGCGTACCATTTGCCAAGAGTAGGCTCAGTAATAAACCACTTTGTGCAAAAGTGCGGTCATTTTCCACCGCACTTTTTTGCGGTTCGGTCAGGGAGGTGGTTTCCCCTTCTATACCGTGGTTATAGCTATAATTTTCATTACGTCCGTCCCGATTTTGCTCGCCATTGACATCATTATGCTTTTGGTTATAACTCACTAAATCCCGCAGGGTGAAACCGTCATGGGCAGTAATAAAATTGAGCGAACAATGAGGCAGGCGATCATTTTTCTTAAATAAATCACTCGATCCGGCAAAGCGTTCTGCAAATGCACCAAGTTCGCCACTTTTCCATAACCAAAAACGGCAGAGATCATCACGGAAACGGTCATTCCATTCAGAAAAATAAGGCGAGAAATGCCCCACTTGATAACCATAATCGCCAATATCCCAGGGTTCAGCGATGAATTTGACCTGTTTTAAACTCGGCGTATTGGCAATATCTGCAAAAAGTTGTGCTGACCCATTAAAATCAGGTGTATCCCGTCCAAGTACCGTGGCCAAATCAAAACGAAAACCGTCCACATGGCATTGCTCCACCCAATAACGTAGGCAATCCACCACCCATTTTCTCCCCACATCAGAGGACAAATTCAGCATATTGCCACACCCTGTCCAATTGATGTAATGTCCGTGATCATTACGCCAATAATAGGTTTGATCATCAATGCCTCGCTGACAAAATGTCGGAAAATGCTGTTCCGATTCGGCTGAATGATTAAAAACCACGTCTAAAATCACTTCAATACCCGCTTGGTGAAAAGCCTTGACCATAGCTTTAAACTCCGCCAACGGATTATTTGTCGCCGCATATTTAGGCTCTACCGCAAACATCGCAAGGGGGTTATATCCCCAATAATTTTGTAATCCACGCTCCTGTAAATGAGGTTCATTCACATGGAAATTCACCGGGAGCAATTCCACCGAAGTGATGCCAAGTGCTTGTAAATAGGCAAGATTAACAGGATGAACTAACCCACTGTATGTGCCTCGCAAAGCCTCCGGAATTTGCTCATTGAGCTGACTAAAGCCTTTAACGTGCAATTCATAAACAATGCTTTCTCCCCAAGGGATGATGGGCTTTTTATCCTGCGTCCAATCAAAATCTTCATCAATAATGACCGCTCTTGGTGCAAGTAGGGCGTTATCACGGGGATCACTTAACAAAAACCATTCACGACTTTCTTCGCTGCTTAAATCAGGCTTACCACTCACCGCTTTTGCATAAGGATCGAGCATTAATTTCTGCGGATTGGCGTGTTCACCATAAATGCGAAAACCGTATTCTGTTCCAACCGCCACCCCGGTTACGGCCAGATGCCAAACATTTTCCGTTCTAACCATAGGAAAACGATGTTCAGTTTCCCCTTCGAATAAGCAAAGTTCAACCGCACTTGCTGCCGCCGAAAATAAAGCAAAATTGGTAATTTTTTCACCGTTTTCCATTCGCTGTGAGTAGCCGAATGGATTGGGTGTACTTGCGTTGTGGATCCTAAACATATTTTATCTCGTCGTTGTCACCTTCCTCTCGTGCGCAAGAGGGAAAAGAGAAAAGTTAGCTATACTTTTAATTTCAAATAAACCGTTGCCAACGGTGGAATGGAAACGGAAAGAGAATGTTCCCGCCCATGACTTTCAATCGGTTCGCTTTGGACACAACCAAAATTGCCGAGGTTAGAGCCTTGATAGTACATGGAATCCGTATTCAAAATTTCTTCGTATTGCCCTGCCACATTCACGCCAAGGCGGTAATCATAACGAGGCACCGGGGTAAAATTACTGATGACAATAATACGTTCACGTTCCCCTTTTTCATCGGGTTCGCTACGGCGTTCAAAAGCAAAGACGGAATTTGCCGCATCGTCTACCACCAACCAATCAAACCCTTCAGGTGAATGATCCAGTTCAAAGAGCGGTGGATTTTGGCGATAAATATGATTTAAATCTTTCACCAATTTCAGCACCCCTTTATGCCAGCCCCCGCCGATGTTTTCATCCAATAAGAACCAATCTAAGCTTTCTTGGTAATTCCACTCTCTGCCTTGCGCAAATTCATTTCCCATGAAAAGTAATTTTTTGCCCGGGTAGCCCCACATATAGCCATAATAGGCACGCAAGTTGGCAAATTGTTGCCACGCATCACCCGGCATTTTTCCAAGCAGTGAGGCTTTGCCATGCACCACTTCGTCATGGGAAAGAGGTAATACAAAGTTTTCACTGTATTGATACACCATGCCGAAAGTCATTTTATTGTGGTGATATTGGCGGTAAATAGGATCAAGTTTCATATAGGAAAGAGTGTCGTTCATCCAACCCATATTCCATTTGAAATTAAAGCCTAAGCCCCCATTTTCGGTGGGATGGGTCACACCGGCAAATGAGGTGGATTCTTCCGCAATGGAAATTGCCCCCGCCATTTCATGATGAATTTTCCAGTTGGTGTGTTTTAAAAATTCAATGGCTTCAAGATTTTCACGTCCGCCATATTGGTTTGGGATCCACTCGCCCTCCGCTCGGCTATAATCACGGTAAATCATGGAGGCTACCGCATCCACCCGAATACCGTCTAAACCGAAACGCTCTAACCAGTACAACGCATTGCTGGAAAGAAAATTGCGGACTTCGTTTCGACCATAGTTATAAATTAATGTGTTCCAATCTTGGTGATACCCTTCCCGTGGATCGGCATGTTCATATAATGCCGTACCATCAAATGCTACTAAGCCGTGGGTATCACTTGGGAAATGCCCCGGAACCCAGTCTAAAATCACATTGATCCCTGCCTCATGGGCCCGTTTTACCAAACGGCGAAAACCTTCCGCCGTGCCAAAACGACTGGTTGGCGCATAAAGCCCCAATGGCTGATACCCCCAAGAACCGTCATAAGGAAATTCGGATAGGGGCATTAATTCGATATGGGTAAAGCCCATATCTTTCACATAAGGGATGAGTTCATCGGCAATTTGGTCATAATCAAGCCAAAAATTATTCTCAAGATTACGCCGCCAAGATCCCAAATGCACTTCATAAATCGAAATAGGTTGGTTGGCTTGGTTGGCTTTGCGGCGGGCTTCGCTCATTTCCACCACATTGGGTAAAGCACTCACTTGAGAGGCGGTATCCGGGCGAAGCTGAGCACTAAAGGCATAAGGATCGGCTTTCAAACGGAAATTGCCGTGACAATCAATGAGTTCAAATTTATAGAGTTGCCCTAGACTAACTTTCGGGAGAAATAATTCCCATACGCCGCTTTTGGCATGAAAACGCATAGGATGACGCCGACCATCCCAATAATTGAAATCCCCCACAATGGAAACCCGTTTGGCATTCGGCGCCCATAAGCGGAAATTCACCCCGCTCACCCCATCACATTCCATAAAATGTGCCCCCAACACTTCATAAGGGCGTAACATTGAGCCTTCGGAAAGTAGCCAATGCTCTAAATCGTCAATCATCAGATGAAAGCGATAAGGGTCTTCAACAATCTGCGCTTCATTGCCCCAAAAAACCTGTAATTGATAAGCAAAAAATTGATGACAATGGGGTATCACACCAGCAAAAAAACCCCGTTCATCTAAACAATTTAATTCAGCAACGCCCTCTCCCGATTCCCGATCGATGACAATCACCCGAGCCGCATCGGGTAATAAAACCCGCACTTCAATACCATGCTCGGTTTCGTGCATACCGAGGGTAGCAAAAGGGTCACCATTTGAGGCATCAAAAAAAGAATTGATCAGGGCTTGGGTTACTAAGGTTGTCATAGGGGTTACTCCTTGTGCTTTTGCGTGCTGCCTACATCATCGCAAAGAAAATCGAGATCGCTTATCCCACTTAAATTATTCTGTAAAAGGGGATAACAAAAACAATTTGATAGGATCGATAATGAAAATTGGATTGATCGCTGCAATGGATAACAGCTCAGAGAAAATAAAGAGAAGAAAAAGTAAAGTGCGGTCGATTTTGGTCTGATTTTTGGCGTTTCGGAAAATGGCTTTTCCCTTGGCAAGGTGAGCGCATCAATGGGTTCGGTTAACGCAAGCCGAATACGCTCATAAAGGATAGGTTCATTTTCAAACCCCGCCCATATTCCCTCAACCTTCTTCGCAAAAGAGGTGATAAGGCAATCGGCTTTTTGTTGACGTTGTTTAAACCATTCCATATGACGAAAACCAACAAATAATCACTGAATTTCATTCTAGTCTTGCTTAGAATAAATACAATGACTTTTGTTTAAATTAGTGATCTCCGTCAAAATTTAGATGATTATTCGGTATTTTAGCGGCAATCGCCCTCTTTTAATGACATTGAGAAAGCCCAATTTCACACTCTCTTTCATGACAAATCACTAGAGTTTTTCCCTTTTCTGATTTAGAATCAGCCGATTTGATTTTCAATCACTCATTCTCATAATCCATTCATTGAAAGCATAAGGGGCAAATCATGAAACTCGTTGAAGTTAAACACCCACTTGTTAAACACAAATTAGGTGTGATGCGCGAAGCAGAAATCGATACCAAAAAATTCCGTGAGCTGGCGACCGAAATCGGAAGTTTATTAACCTATGAAGCCACGGCGGATTTAGAAACAGAAAAAGTTATTATTGACGGTTGGAACGGCCCCGTTGAAATTGATCGTATCAAAGGTAAAAAAGTGACGGTTGTACCCATTTTGCGAGCCGGTCTTGGTATGATGGATGGCGTATTAGAACATATTCCAAGCGCAAGAATCAGCGTAGTGGGCATTTACCGTAACGAAGAAACCCTTGAACCTGTGCCTTACTTCCAAAAATTAGCAAGCGATTTAGAAGAACGCCTAGCCATTGTGGTAGACCCGATGTTAGCCACCGGGGGTTCAATGATTGCGACCCTTGATTTATTAAAAGCCAAAGGCTGTAAACACATTAAAGTATTAGTGCTTGTAGCCGCCCCTGAAGGCATTAAAGCCTTAGAAACCGCACACCCGGATATCGAACTTTATTGTGCTTCGGTTGATGATCACCTCAACGCACAGGGTTATATCATTCCGGGATTAGGTGATGCGGGTGATAAAATTTTTGGGACAAAATAACCCCGAATTCTAAAATATCAAGACGGCTTGAACGCCGTCTTTTTTCGAGCGGAAAACAGTTTAAAAATCCTCTTTTTTGTGACCGCACTTTCCAGTTAATTCAAACAGAGAGTTGAAACTAATATGCTTCATCAAAATCAAACCACCACGCCTCAAGCGGAAGAAGTACAGAGTATTGCCAAACAATCCTTTGTAGGTTTACAAATGCTCTTCGTTGCCTTTGGTGCCCTTGTACTTGTGCCACTTATCACCGGTTTAGACTCCAACACCGCGTTACTTACCGCCGGGATAGGCACACTCTTATTCCAGCTTTGCACCGGCAAACAAGTGCCGATTTTCCTCGCCTCCTCCTTCGCTTTTATCGCCCCTATTCAATATGGCGTTCAAACCTGGGGGATCCCTACCACAATGGGCGGGTTAGCTTGCGCAGGCTTAGTCTATTTTGCCCTTTCCGCACTGGTGAAAATTCGTGGTAGCCAAGCCTTAGAGCGGATTTTCCCGCCTATTGTGGTCGGGCCGGTTATTATCATTATCGGCATGGGGCTAGCCCCCGTTGCGGTCAATATGGCATTAGGAAAAGACAGTGCCTATGCTTATAACGATGCCGTTTTGGTTTCAATGGCAACCCTCATCGTCACCCTTTCCGTGGCCGTATTCGCAAAAGGGTTGATGAAATTAATCCCGATTATGTTTGGTATCACCGCAGGCTACATTCTTTGCCTTTTCCTCGGTTTAATCAATTTCCAACCGGTGATCGATGCCCCTTGGTTTGCTTTACCAAAACTCACCAAACCGGAATTTAACCTTGAAGCTATCCTCTATATGCTCCCTATTGCCATTGCCCCGGCGGTTGAACACGTCGGCGGCATTATGGCAATTAGCTCGGTAACCGGCAAAGACTTCCTGAAAAAACCGGGCTTACACCGCACCTTGTTAGGCGATGGTGTTGCCACTGCTGCCGCTTCTTTAGTCGGCGGACCACCCAATACTACTTATGCGGAAGTGACCGGTGCAGTGATGCTCACCCGTAACTTTAATCCGAATATTATGACTTGGGCGGCAGTATGGGCGATCGCCATTTCTTTCTGCGGAAAAGTCGGTGCTTTTCTTTCCACCATTCCAACCATTGTGATGGGTGGGATTATGATGTTGGTATTTGGATCTATCGCCGTCGTCGGTATGAGCACCTTAATCAAAGGCAAAGTCGATGTAACCGAACCTCGAAACCTTTGTATTATTTCTGTCGTTATGACCTTTGGTATCGGTAATATGTTTGTCAATGTCGGTGATGCAGTGTCATTGAAAGGGATAAGCCTCTGCGCTATCGTAGCAATCATCCTGAACTTAGTTTTGCCAAAGGCGAAAAATGAAGTAGAATAATCGAAAAATGAAGGGCTGAAATAGCCCTTTTCTTTCTTAACCAATCAGCTTTATATCATTTTGAATCAGCAACTTCCTTTGCCTATTCATCAAATTGATGATGATACACTTGAGAATTTTTATGGTGACAACAATTTGTTGTTGCTTGATTCCTTACGCAAAAATTCACAAGAGATTCAACAGCAATTTTTCTATATTTGGGGAACGGTAGGTTCTGGTAAAAGCCATTTACTTCGTGCGCTGAGTAATCAATATCTCAATGAACAGCGTCCTGCTATTTATGTTCCTTTGAACAAATCCCGTTATTTCTCCCCCGCTGTATTAGACAATTTAGAACAACAAGCGCTTGTCTGTTTAGATGATGTTGATGCGGTCATGGGGCAAGCTGAGTGGGAAATCGCCATTTTTGATTTATTTAATCGAATTAAAGCGAGCGGTCAAACCCTTTTGATTGTCAGTGCTTCTCTCTCTCCTTCTGCATTAAAGGTGCAATTACCCGATTTAGCCTCACGTTTAAAATGGGGGGAAATTTACCAACTTTCTCCCCTAACAGACGAGCAAAAATTAGCCCTATTACAACAAAATGCCCATCAGCGTGGCATCGAACTCCCCACAGAAACCGCCCAATTTCTTCTAAAACGCTTAAACCGTGATACCCATACGCTATTACAAGCCTTGGAACATCTCGACAAAGCCTCATTACAGGCACAGCGTAATCTCACCATTCCTTTTGTGAAAGAAATCTTAGGACTATAAAAAACCGGTATTATGTAGCAGTTGCACAAAAGCCAAATTGCTTGTCTGATATGGATAAGTTCTTTCCTCTCGCCCGCTTGCGGGAGAGAGACCGACGGAAATTGCGTTCGGCAATTTTCGTAAGACGAGAGGGAATTCGATGTAAATTTCCCCCTCTCCCTCCGAAAATTCTACGAATTTTCTCCCCCCTCTCCCGTAAACGGGCGAGGGGACTGAGAAGTATGCTCCATAATTTGTGCATTTGCTACATAATGTCGTAAAAAACAAAAAGTGCGGTCATTTTTCACCGCACTTTCTCACATCATCTTTTCGATTTTTTAATAAATTTCATCAAACGCTTACGTTTGCGTAATTGATTTGGTGTTAATTTATTTTTACGTCCGGCAAAAGGGTTTGCCCCTTCTTGGAAAAGAAGACGAATAGGTGAACCGATAATCTTCAAGCTCTTACGATAATAGTTCGATAGATAACGCTTATAAGAATCCGGTAATTTTTCCATTTGATTACCATGTACCACAATAATCGGCGGATTATAGCCACCCGGATGGGCATATTTTAATTTGATACGCCGCCCTCCCACCATGGGTGGTTGATGCTCATCTGTCGCCATTTGCAAAATGCGCGTCAGCATTGAAGTGGTCATTTTTTGTGTGGCACAGGCATAGGCTTCTTTAATCGAATCAAAGAGATTTCCCACCCCACTGCCGTGTAACGCAGAAATGAAATGCACTCGGGCAAAATCAATAAAATCTAAACGGCGATCAAGTTCTGATTTCACTCGGTCTTTGATTTCTTGATCCAATCCATCCCATTTATTCACCACAATAACCAGGGAACGTCCGGCATTTAAAATAAAACCGAGTAATGATAGATCTTGGTCTGAAATATTTTCACGGGCATCAATGGTGAGTAACACCACATTGGCATCTTGAATAGCCTGTAAGGTTTTAATCACCGAAAATTTTTCCACCGCAAGATGTACTTTTCCCCGTTTACGCACCCCAGCAGTATCAATCAAGGTATATTGCTGACCGTCACGCTCCATGGGGATATAAATGCTATCACGAGTAGTACCCGGCATATCATAAACCACCACCCGATCCTCACCTAAAATACGGTTAGTGAGTGTTGATTTCCCCACATTTGGGCGACCCACAATGGCGATCTTGATGTTTTTGTCTTGTTCCTCTTCGTTTTCTTCTTCCAAGGCTCCATCAAGTAATGAGGTGTCTTCTTCCGAATCAAAATCAAATTCTTGTTCCCACTCATCTTGTTCTTCATCAAAAGTGCGGTCAATTTTTTCCGCGTTTTCCATTTGTTCGGCGAAAGGTGCCAGCACTTGCTCCATTAATTGCGTGACACCACGCCCTTGAGAGGCAGCAATTTGTGCAATCTCACCTAAACCGAGTTGATAAAATTCAGCACAGTGGGAATCGGCATCAATGCCATCGGTTTTATTCGCCACCAGCACCGTGATTTTATTTTGACGTTGGCGTAAATAATTCGCGATACCGATATCGGCTGCCGTTAAACCTGCACGGGCATCCACAAGGAAAAGCACGATATCCGCTTCTTCAATCGCAAGCAGTGACTGCTCCGCCATTTTTTCTTCCACCCCCTCTTCTGTGCCGTCAATCCCACCGGTATCGATCACAATAAATTCATAACCCGAAATATGGGCATGACCATATTTACGATCACGAGTTAAACCGGGGAAGTCCGCCACTAAAGCATCACGGGTACGGGTTAGGCGATTAAACAGAGTGGATTTTCCCACATTAGGACGCCCCACTAGGGCTACAACAGGAGTTGCCATAAAAAATCTCTAATCTTGTCAAAATGGAGGGCATTATAGCGGAAGTTAGTGCATTGGTAAAAAGCGATTTGAAAACAGACAAATAAAAAGCCACGAACAAAAATCGTGGCTTTATCAATACTGTTTATTTATTCATAACTTTCGTTATAATTATCTCGCTTTCAAGGTTAGGTCTTGAAAGCGGGATTGCGCTTTTTCGCAACGTTTGAAGAGGATAATCACATGATTAAAATTATTATCCTTGTCGTACTGCTATTATTACTGAGTTTCCCGACTTACTGATAATAACGACATACTAGGGAGTTCGCGCTCCCTAGTGCTTCAAATCTTAAGCATTTATAAAAATCTTGTCAAGAATGGTAATAAATTTCAGGCATAAAAAATGCACCTTAAAGGTGCTGTTTTATGTTTAAAAGAATTGGCGGAATGGACGGGACTCGAACCCGCGACCCCCTGCGTGACAGGCAGGTATTCTAACCAGCTGAACTACCACTCCGCTGTTTTATTCTTTTATCTCTTTATTTTGATAATTCACAACAATAAAGAGTAAATAAAAAATTGGCGGAATGGACGGGACTCGAACCCGCGACCCCCTGCGTGACAGGCAGGTATTCTAACCAGCTGAACTACCACTCCGCTAAGTGGTGCGTATCATAATGATCCACTGTTATCTCGTCAATCTTTTTTTTTCATTTCACGTTCGGCTGTTTATTTAATGCACGGTTCCATCCCCAATACGCAAATCCCACAAACATTTTCCATCACTCTTTTTATTGATCATTTTCAATAATTCCAAATGGGCTTGTAGCTCTTCTTCGTTGGGTTGGAGACACTTTAAATTGTTGGAAAAAATCACCGCACTTTCTACCGCCTCTACAATATTTTCTTCTTGTATAGGCATTATCGGGCTTTCCTCTTCTCCCTCTCCAAACAAACTGGTTTGTCCACCTGTCATCGAAAGATAAACATCTGCCAGAATTTCCGCATCCAGTAACGCCCCGTGCAAGGTTCGCTTGCTGTTATCAATACCTAATCGATCACAAAGCGCATCTAAACTGTTCCGTTTGCCCGGATACATCTGGCGTGCCATTTGTAAAGTATCCGTTACCACACAAATCTCTTCGGTTTTCACCGCCAACCCAAGCTTACGAAATTCATAATCCATAAACCCCACATCGAAGGGGGCATTGTGGATCAATAGCTCAGCCCCTTTGATATAGTCTAAAAATTCTTGTGCAATGACTTTAAAATCCGGTTTATCTGCTAGCATTTCATCGGTAATCCCGTGAACTTTTATCGCCTCAGGATCAACAGGGCGGTTAGGATTAATATAAATATGGAAATTATTGCCCGTATAACGGCGATTAACCAACTCCACCGCCCCAATTTCAATAATTCCATGACCTTCGTAATGCGCCCCCAGTTGGTTCATCCCCGTGGTTTCCGTATCCAACACAATTTGGCGGTTTGGATTAATCATTTGTTCACCCTATTTCTTTCCATTAAAATGTCACCATTTTACACAACAACGATTTTGTTATGCAAAAACAGATTGAAATTTTTACTGACGGTTCTTGTCTTGGTAACCCCGGCGCAGGCGGAATTGGTATTCTGTTGCGTTATAAACAACACGAAAAAACCCTCTCCAAAGGTTATTTCACCACCACCAATAACCGAATGGAATTGCGTGCGGTGATTGAAGCGCTCAATTCCCTAAAAGAGCCTTGCCAAATCACCCTTTATAGTGACAGCCAATATATGAAAAAAGGCATCACCCAATGGATTTTTAATTGGAAAAAAAATAATTGGAAAGCCGCTAGCGGTAAACCGGTGAAAAACCAAGATTTATGGATCGCGCTCGATCAGGCAATCCAACGTCACCAAATTGAATGGAAATGGGTAAAAGGCCATGCCGGCCACCGTGAAAATGAAATCTGCGATAGATTAGCCAAAGAGGGCGCAACAAACCCGACTTTTAACGATGAAGGATATCAAGCTGAATAAAAGTGCGGTTGATTTTTGTCTTATTTTATGAGCAGATTGTTCAAATTTCACACTCGACTGTCTAAAAAATGTGATCTTGATCTGATATTTAAACATTCGCAACCGTTTTCCATTGACAGAAAAAAGGCTTTTTGCAATGATCCAAGCCGTCTATTTCAGCAGTTGACATTTTCAATCATGAAAAGTTCAATCCTAGACATTAACCAACCAATAAGGAATAACAATGATGAAAAAAACACTAGCAGCATTAATCGTTGGTGCATTTGCCGCCTCAGCAGCGAATGCGACAGTAATTTATAACAACGAAGGAACAGAAGTTGAATTATACGGTTCCCTTCGTTTAATTATGGAAAAGAGCAGCTCAAAAACAACTACTGCAACTTCTTCAAGCAAAAAATCACAATCTGCATTGCGTAATGCGGGTTCCCGTATGGGTTTCAGAGTGAAACACGACTTAGATAACGATTTCTATGCGTTAGGGCGTGTTGAGTTCCGCTTTAATGATACGGAATCTCGTGATAAGTTCGGTAGCCTTTATGCTTACCGTGCTTATGCTGGTTTCGGTAGCAAACAATATGGTGAATTAACATTTGGCCGCCAAGTAACGATTGCTGATGATTTAAGCCAAACAACCGACTATGAATACGGTATTATTCCAAAAGGTGATTATATTCCAACAGCAGGTACTGGTGTAATTCGTTATGGCTACCGTGGTATTGAAGGGTTACAGTTAAGCGCAAATTATAACTTTGGTCAAAGACATGATGAAAAAGGTGATGACCTCGTACCAGGAATTAAAGGCGGATTTGGTGTAGGTGCTGTGTATGCTCAAGATAACTACGATATCCGTTTTGCCTATGGTCACACTAACTATGAAACAGGTTCAAATAATCAATCTCACCGTAAAGACGGTTATTTAGCCTCATTAAGCTATAAATTTGGTGATTTCAAATTAATCGGTGACTTCGGTTATGCTCATGAAAAAGATGGCGATCTAAAAACCGATAAATTCTATGTAGCACCTGGTTTCGAATATCAAGCACTTGCTAAATCTAAAATCTATGGTAACTACCTCTATGAACGTGTGAAAACCAAAGAAAAGAGCAAATCTAAAGAACATGGTTTCTTACTTGGTGTTGACTATCAATTCCACAAACAAGTGGTGGTGTTCTTAGAAGGTAAATATACTCGTACTAAAAACTATGACTACAATGCTAACGGTGGTTATGACTACATCAGCAAAAAAGATGACAAAGCTATCGGTGTAGGTATGCGTGTATACTGGTAATTTGAAATTCTTTTCAAATCTTTAAAAAGGCGAATCGAAAGATTCGCCTTTTTTAATAAGTGCTGTCAATTTCTCAATTATTTTTGACTACACACTGCAATAAAATGCAATTTGTGTTCAGGATCATTAAAGGTTTTAAACATTCTTTTAAATTGCTCACGGTTTTCAGTTTTCATTGCATTTCTAACGATTTTTAATGTACCCAACACGCCTTCATCATAAATCATTCCCTTTGGTGAAAGTAATGTCATTTCGCCTGAAAACGTATCCACATTTCGGAATCCGCTTTCTTGAAAAAGTCCTTTCCAACCTTCTTTGGTTAATGGGGTTACCGTGACATTAATCGCTTTACGCATATTATCAAGAATAGTTTGGTGATCTTCTCCTACCAACATCACATCATGGGTCAGTAAAAAACCGCCCGGTTTTAACACCCGAAAATATTCTGCAATGGCTTTTTTCTTCGCCTCCACCGGCAACATTGTCAACATTGCTTCATTGATCACGATATCAAAGGTTTCATCTTCAAAAGGCAATTTCATTGCATTAGCACGCTGAACATGAATTTTATCTTGTAAATTATTGGCGATGATATTTGCTTTCGCTTTTTCTAACGCTTCCTCATCTAGATCCACGCCCTCAATATGGCAACCGAATTGTTTCGCCAAACCAATTGCCGTTGTTCCCATATTACATGCAACTTCTAACACTTTTTTATGCTGAGTGAAATCACCGTTTCCTATCAACCAATCCGTTGCTTTTTTGCCACCGGGACGTAAACGTGTTTTGCCTAAACGTGCCAGAAAATTATGTCCCACTTCTCCTTTCGCCATTTTAATCTCCTACTATAAAACTAAGTTTTTATATTATAGATAAAAATTATTCTTATTAAAGACAATAAAGAAAAAAATCCATACCGTTGTGACGATATGGATTTTTTAATTTTGATTCAATCTGTTTTTTATGATGACAAATTGGGTTTCCATTCCCCGTTCAATACCGTACCAATCACCTCATAATTTGATGTAAACACAGCAAGATTGGCGACTTTACCTTTTTCTACCGAACCCAAACGATCATCTACGCCGATAGCTCGAGCCGGATAAAGGTTACTCATACGAATCGCTTCAGCAAGGGGAATTTCAACGTATTCCACGGCATTTTTGATGGATTCCATCATAGTAATCGAAGCGCCTGCAATAGTACCATTGGCATCATAACAACGCCCTTCTCTCACATAAATAGTTTTGCCTTCAAAGGTAAAAGTTTCTAATTCAGGGCCTGCCCCTGCGGCCGCAATAGAATCAGTCACAATACATAATTTGTCGCCTTTGATTTTTTTATCAAGTCGGACATTGCCATAATTCACATGCACACCATCGATAATAATACCGGTATAAATATCGGAGTCTAACACAGCCCCCACAACCCCCATTGCTCTGCCGGAGCTGATGGGCGACATGGCATTATGCAGATGGGTGGCAAAGGTTGCCCCTTTACGAAAAGCTGCCTTTGCGGTTTCATAATCAGCATTGGAATGACCAATAGAAACAATAATACCGCTTTTGACAAAATCAGGAATATATTGTGAAGTCGGGTTTTCTGCGGCAATCGTGATTTTAGTAATCACATCGCCATTCTCACACAGAAAATCTTTCATTTCTGGGGAAATTTCACGGATATATTCCGAGCGATGCACGCCTTTTTTTTCTACACTAATATAAGGCCCTTCAATGTGTAACCCGAGTGCTTGGTTTTTATGTAGGGTTAAATATTCACGCATGGTGTTAACCGCTCTTTTAATGCCTTCGTCTGGGGCGGTAATAAAAGTGGGAAGAAAACTGGTACAACCGGATTTTAAATTGGTGGCTTGCATGATCTCCAAGGTTTCCACCGTGGTTTGATCGTTAAACATCACACCGTCACAACCATTGAGTTGAAGATCAATAAAACCGGCCGTTAGATTATTGCCCCGTAAATCAATGGTTTTAATGCCTGCTTCAAGTTCATTTTGCGGTATAACGGCTTCGATAAATTCTCCGTTAATCACCACTGCAAAATCGTGTAACACCTCGTATTTGGTATAAATCACTGAATTCACTAATGCATATTTCATTTTGTCTTCCTAAAATCATCAAAAAAACAACCGCACTTTTGTGCGGAATTGCTAAATTATGATAACACGCTATGAATGGCGCGTTGCTCTAATTCACTGAAATATTTTACCGTTTTCACTTTTAATTCTTGCTGTGCGGCTTCATCGCATACCAAAATAAAGTGGCGGTGAAGCTGCAATGCACTAACGGTCCACATATGGTTTACGGCCCCTTCCACGGCAGCTTGCACAGCAAGCGCTTTTTGGTGTCCGGTCGCTAAAATCATCACTTCTTCTGCATCCAATAAAGTGCCTACCCCAATGGTTAAGGCATATTTCGGCACTTGATTGACATCATTATCAAAGAAACGGGAATTGGCAATGAGTGTATCTTGCGTTAGGGTTTTAATGCGTGTACGGGAATTTAATGATGATGCCGGCTCATTAAAGGCGATATGCCCATCATTTCCCACACCGCCCATAAATAAATTGATTTTTCCGTAAGATTTAATTTTTTCCTCATAACGGCGACATTCTTCATCATGATCCTCTGTATTACCGTTTAAAATGTGAATATTTTGCGGTTGAATATCAATGTGATTAAAGAAGTTTTTATGCATAAAGCTGTGATAGCTTTCAGGGTGAGCTTGTGGTAAACCCACATATTCGTCCATGTTAAAAGTAACGACATATTTAAAACTCACTTCACCTGTTTGATAAAGTCGGATTAATTCTTGATAGGTTTTTAACGGCGTACTGCCGGTGGGTAGCCCCAGCACAAAAGGGCGTTCTGCTGTGGGTTGAAAATGGTTAATCCGATCAACAATATGACGGGCAGCCCAACGGCTGACTTGTTCGTTTGTTTGTAAAGGGATAAGACGCATAATAAATTCCTTATCGTTTGACCGCACTTAGCACATTGCACGACTTTAGAGAAAATGAATTCTGACAGAATGGGCTATTGTGCTAAGTGCGGTCAATTTTTTATAAATATTTCTGTTTTAATTCTTTTGCTTTGGCAAGTTGTTCCGGCGTTGCTTTTGCCGTCATTGGTTCACGACAATAGCCTGCCTCCACGCCCTCCAATTTAAGCAATTCTTTAATGGTTAAATATAAACCATTAGCCAAAATGCCTTCAATCAAATCATTGGTGATATGTTGAATCGCAAGAGCATCTTGCAGCTTACCGGCTTGGGTTAATTCAAAGATTTGACGGGCACGCACACCGTTGACATTAAATGTCGAACCAATCGCACCATCAACGCCTAAAGCGGCAGCCGGCAACATCATTTCATCAAACCCTGCCCAAATAAGGTGATTTGGATAAGCCTTTTTCAAACGTTCTAAGAGATAAAAATCCCCTGCGGTAAATTTCACACCCAGCACTTTCGGGTTTTTATAAAGTTCACCGAATTGCTCGATCCCCATATTCACCCCGGTTAAAAATGGAATGGAATAGACGATCATATTATTACCGGTTTTCTCAATAATAGTGTCGTAATAATGTTTGATCTCAGGAAAGCTGAATTTATAGTAGAAAGGTGTAACGGCAGACAAACAGTCATAACCTAATTCGGTGGCATATTGACCTAATTCAACGGCTTCCTGTAAATTCACACTGCCCACTTGTGCAATCAATGCCACTTGATCTTTTACTTCATCTTTTGCAATGCGGAAAATTTCTTTTTTCTCTGCCGTAGAAAGCATAAAGTTTTCTCCGGTAGAACCACCCACATATAAACCATCCACTTTCATTTTGTCGATATTATAACGAATAATCTGGCGTAATCCTTTCTCATTAATGGATCCGTCTTCGTTGAATGACACTAATAACGCACTGAAAATACCTTTTAAATCACGCATAATTTTCTCCTATTTTATACGTTGTTCGAGAATCACATTGAGGGTCTTTTGCTTAGTTTCCACCGCTCGTTCCTGCTCTGATTGCACCAGCAAAGCATAAATTAAATCCAAGACAAAAAGCTGGGCAATTTTGGTTCCGATGGAATCCCCCTGTAATTTGCCCTGCTTATTCCCGTTCACCAAAACAAAATCCGCAGAATCAGTAATGGGTGAACGTAAACTATGGGTGATCGCCACAGTGGTCGCCCCATTTTTTTTCGCAATATTTAGGGCATGAGCGGTTTCTTGCGAATAACCGGAATGGCTAATGCCAATCGCCACATCTTTTGGCGTTAATAATGCCGCTTGCATATACATAAAATGATTGTTACCTGTGGCATCCACTTGAAAGCCGATACGCATCAATTTATTTTTTGCTTCTTCTGCCGTGATCCCTGATGATCCCACGCCAAACAAGAAAATACGATTTGCCTGACGGATAGCGGAAACCGCCTTTTCCAATTGTTTAAAATCCAGCAAATTTAGGGTTTCATTCACCACATTGGAAATCGCACTTTGTAATTTTTGAGCGATATGTAACGAGCTATCTGTATGCTCAATATCCGTTTCCAACAACGGATTATCGCCATTATCCTTAGTGGCGAGTTCGATAGAGAGTTCTAATTTAAAATCGCTAAAACCCTTAAATCCAATAGAACGACAAAAACGGACAAAAGTGGCTTCCCCCACCTCTAAATGGTCGGCAATTTCCGAAAGCGGACACTGCACCACCAAATCCGGCGACATTAAAATTCTGTCGGCAATTTTTTTCTCTGTTTTTGTTAGGCTTTGATAAAGCGAGCTGATGGTGTTTAAAATATTTCCATTTTTAGGCATAACAATTCTCTTCACTCACATCTTGAGGCTGACTAAGCAAGCTATCTTTAACCCAGCGGGCTGCCCCCACTAAACCGGCATCTTGTCCCAATCGGGCGCTTTCAATTTCGCAACGATAAATGGATGGCATTTCATCAAGAAATCGTTGCACCAAAGGCAGATAGCCTTCTGCTAAACCGACACTTCCGCCTATCACGATTTTTTGCATATCCATGGCTATTTTTAAATCGGCCACTAAATTGGCAATAGCCCTTGCGGAATTTGCGACAAGTGCGGTCGCTTTTTCATCATTTTTTCTAAAACGTTCAAATACTTCTTTCGGAGAACAAGGATCGCTCCAAGTTGATGCCACCGCTTCAATGGCTCGACCGGCGGCAATTGCCTCCACACAGCCACGCCGCCCACAACCGCACAACGGGCCATTCGGATCGGCTAAGGTATGACCGATATGCCCTGAAATGCCGTTGGGTTCTGTGAGTAGTTGATGATTGACAATCAACCCACCGCCAACCCCGGTTGACACCGTAATAAAGGCAAAATTGGCTAATTGACTACGATCTTGTAATTGATATTCTGCATAGGCCGCCGCCTGCACATCATTTAATAAACCAATAGGTTTGGAAGTATGGCGGGCAATACTTGCTTTTAATGGAAACTCGGCAAGTCCGCCCAGGTTTTTAGGATTAAGTGCGGTCAAAATTCCTTGATTAATGATACCGGTAGAGGCCACGGCAACATAATCAAACTGATGACAATAATCCGCCATTAACTGCGCAATAGCTTGATGTAATGCTCTCGCGGCATGCGCTTGTGGTGTGGCAATTTGTTGACGCTGAATAATGCCGCTTTCTTCGACAAGGGCGGCCGCAATCTTCGTTCCACCAATATCTAAAGCTAAACCACGCATAATGCCTCCTTTTTGATAGGATTTTCCCCGACTGTTACCATTTAAACGTTAGCGCCAACTTTGCTTACTAGGCGGATTTCACCGCCTGAGCAAACCAACTGACGATATGCTCAAGGCGTGTTAATGCAGAACCTACCGTGACAAAATCCGCACCGATTTCTATCGCTGTTTTCGCCAACTCCGGCGTATTGTAACGCCCCTCTGCCATCACCCGACAGCCTGCTGCTTTCAAATCTCTTACCAGTTGATAGTCCGGTTCTTCTGGCACTTCTCCTCCGGTATAGCCGGACATTGTGCTACCGATAATATCAAAGCCGAGTTTTTGACAATGTAGCCCTTCTTCCAAATTGGCACAGTCTGCCATAGCAAGACAACCTAATTCATGAATTTTTTTGACCGCACTTTCTAAATCAACAGGACGGGGGCGATGAGTACCATCCACGGCGATAATATCTGCACCGGCATTTGCCAAGGCTTCAATATCCTGCAAGAAAGGGGTGATGCGAATTGGGCTATCCGGTAAATCACGTTTTACAATGCCAATAATCGGCACTTTGACGACTGCCCGAGTGGCTTTTAAATTTTCTACACCCTCAATACGAAGCCCCGCTGCTCCACCAATAACAGCGGCTTGCGCCATAGCGGCCACAATTTCAGGCTTATCCATCGGGCCATCATCAACGGGTTGACAAGAGGCGATTAACCCCTTTTGGATTTGCTGGAAAATCTGTTCTTGTGTCAATTTGGACATAGATTGCCCCTTGTTTTTAGTCAAATCATTCTATTCAGATAAGCTTTCAACAATATCGCTAAAGCCTAGCATTTCATCGTTGATGGGCATTATATAGAAATAAAATTTTATTTTAAATTTATTTTTGAAGTGTTTTTTCTTAAATGTGATCTACCTCTCAATTTTGAAATAAAACTCCACAATCTATTTAAAAAGCATTTTTTTACTCTTAGAATGAAACCTGAAAATCCTTTGGGTAGGCGCTGTGGAAGCAACTGTTTTACCAAACTCTTTTTTAAAACACCCTCTATTCTTATCGTTTTCAACAGGAGCAACATGATGAAATTAACCAAACACTTTTTAGCTACAGCAATCACTTTGGGTCTGTCTTCCGCCGTTTTTGCCGCAGATTATGATTTAAAATTTGGCATGAATGCCGGCACTTCATCAAATGAATATAAAGCCGCAGAAATGTTTGCCAAAGAGGTGAAAGAAAAATCCGGTGGTAAAATTGAGGTGTCGCTTTATCCAAGTTCACAGTTGGGTGATGACCGTGCAATGTTAAAACAATTGAAAGACGGTGCCCTTGATTTTACTTTTGCAGAATCTGCACGTTTCCAATTGTTCTATCCTGAAGTGGCAGTACTCGCCCTTCCTTATGTTATTTCTGATTATGAGGTGGCACAAAAAGCCCTGCATAACACCCAATTTGGTCAAGATCTCATTCAAAAAATGAACAAAGAATTAGGGATCACTTTATTGTCGCAGGCCTATAATGGCACTCGTCAAACCACCTCAAACCGTGCCATTAATAGCATAGCAGATATGAAAGGGCTTAAACTTCGTGTACCGAATGCGGCAACGAACTTAGCTTATGCCAAATATGTCGGCGCTTCCCCAACGCCAATGGCCTTTTCAGAAGTCTATCTTGCTCTTCAAACCAATTCTGTAGATGGCCAAGAAAATCCATTAGCCACGGTGCAAGCGCAAAAGTTCTATGAAGTGCAGAAATTCTTAGCCATGACCAATCATATTTTGAACGATCAGCTTTACTTAGTGAGTAATGAAACCTACCAAGATTTACCGGAAGATCTGCAAAAAGTGGTGAAAGAGGCGGCAGATAATGCGGCTAAATACCACACGCAATTATTTGTCGAGGGGGAAAAAGACTTGTCCGCTTTCTTTGAAAAACAAGGCGTTACGATTACCCGTCCGGATCTTGCGCCATTTAAAGAAGCGATGAAACCGTTTTACGCAGAATTTGTAAAACAAACCGGCAGTAAAGGTGAAGTGGCATTAAAAGAAATTGAAGCCCTCAATAAATAATCATACCAAGTGCGTCAATAATTTGGCGCACTTCTCTCATCTTGCTTCCTTTGGTCTTCTTTCATGGAGTGAAGTATGAAAATTTTTAACAAACTTGAAGAATGGATTGGTGGCGTTTTATTTCTCGTCATTTTTTGTATTCTTATCGCCCAAATTCTTTCCCGACAACTCTTTCACGCTCCGCTGATTTGGAGTGAAGAACTGGCTAAGCTCCTTTTTGTTTATGTCGGGATGCTCGGGATTAGTGTGGCAATCAGAAAACAAGAACACGTCTATATTGATTTCTTAACGAATTTGATGCCCGAGAAAATCAGAAAAATTGCCAACACCTTTGTTCAACTCATTATTTTTGCCGGTATTTTCTTTTTTATTCACTTTGGTGTTCGAAATTTCATGAATGCCTCCTTCCCTATTGATGCACTGGGTGGCATTTCTGAAAAATGGATTTTTGCTTCTCTCCCTATCATCGCATTGTTGATGATGGTGCGTTTTTTCCAAGCTCAAGCCCATAATTTCAAAGAAGGGAAAAGCTATTTACCTGCCACATTTTTCATCATAAGTGCGGTCATTTTACTGGCAATTTTATTCTTCGCCCCTGAGTGGTTTAAAGTGCTGCGTTTCACGAACTATATGAAATTAGGCTCAAATGCCGTCTATGTCGCTTTGTTGGTGTGGCTTGTCATTATGTTCTTAGGCGTACCGGTGGGCTGGTCGCTTTTTATTACCTCTCTGCTTTATTTTTCCATGACCCGCTGGAATGTGGTCAATGCGGCGGCAGATAAACTGGTATACAGCCTTGACAGCTTCCCACTGCTCGCTGTGCCGTTTTATATTCTCACCGGTATTTTGATGAATACCGGCGGGATTACCGAACGCATTTTTAGTTTCGCCAAAGCCCTGCTAGGACACTATACCGGCGGAATGGGCCATGTGAATATTGGCGCAAGTTTATTATTCTCCGGTATGTCAGGCTCTGCCCTTGCCGATGCAGGCGGTTTAGGTCAACTTGAAATTAAAGCCATGCGTGATGCCGGTTATGATGATGATATTTGTGGGGGGATCACTGCCGCCTCTTGTATTATCGGCCCTTTAGTGCCACCGAGCATTGCCATGATCATTTACGGGGTGATTGCCAACGAATCCATTGCGAAACTCTTTATTGCCGGTTTTGTGCCGGGCGTACTCGTCACTATCGCATTAATGGCGATGAATTATTATGTGTCTAAAAAGCGGGGTTATCCAAGAACCCCTAAAGCCTCCCGCGAGCAACTTTGCAGCGCATTTAAAAGGGCATTTTGGGCAATTTTAACGCCATTATTAATTATTGGTGGGATCTTCTCCGGTCTCTTTAGCCCAACGGAATCTGCCGTAGTCGCTGCAACCTATTCTGTAATTATCGGAAAATTTGTCTACAAAGAACTCACTCTAAAAATGCTTTTCAACAGCTGTGTTGAAGCCATGGCAATTACCGGTGTGGTGGCATTAATGATTATGACGGTAACTTTCTTCGGCGATATGATAGCCCGTGAACAAGTGGCTATGCGTATTGCCGATGTATTTGTTGCGGTGGCAGATTCACCGTTAATGGTCTTAGTGATGATTAATGCCTTGTTGCTCTTCTTGGGGATGTTTATTGATGCTTTAGCATTGCAATTCTTAGTGCTACCAATGCTTATCCCCATTGCGATGCAATTTAATATCGACCTCGTATTCTTTGGGGTGATGACCACGTTAAATATGATGATCGGTATTTTAACCCCACCAATGGGTATGGCGCTCTTTGTGGTCGCCCGTGTCGGCAATATGTCGGTATCTACCGTCACCAAAGGGGTATTACCGTTCTTAGTCCCTATTTTTGCGATGTTAATTTTAATTACGGTGTTCCCACAAATTATTACCTTTATACCGAATCTGTTGATTCCGTAAAGGAGAGATAATCCAAAGTGCGGTTAAAAATACGCTCATTTTTGACCGCACTTTAAATCACACGCTATTCAATGCTGTTTTATGAATAGCCAACCCTAACATTACCCAATGAGGTTTATGATGACACGAACAAAAACAGCATTATGCACAGCACTTTTTGCCACCCTCGCCTTTTCTGCAAACGCTCAGGCTTATCCGGATCTGCCTGTGGGCATTAAAAGTGGAGCGGGGGCATTAATCGGTGATACCGTTTATGTGGGATTAGGTTCCGGTGGCGATAAATTCTATTCCCTCAACCTAAAAGACCCTGCCGCCCAATGGCAAGAGATTGCTACCTTCCCGGGTGGAGAACGCAATCAGCCCGTTGCCGTTGCAGTAGAGGGAAAACTTTATATTTTTGGCGGCTTGCAAAAAAATGAAAAAGGTGAGCTTCAATTAGTCAATGATGCCTACCAGTATAATCCAACGGATAATACTTGGACAAAATTGCCAACCCGTTCTCCACGAGGTTTAGTGGGTTCATCCGGTGCATCATATGGCGATAAGGTTTACATTGTCGGTGGCTCCAATCTTGCTCTCTTTAATGGTTTCTTCCAAGATACGATGGCTGCCGGTGAAGATAAAATGAAAAAAGAAGCCATAGCCGCCGCCTATTTCAATCAACGCCCGGAAGATTATTTCTTTACCACGGAATTATTAAGCTATCAGCCTTCAACCAATCAATGGCGTAATGAAGGTCGGCTGCCATTTTCCGGTCGGGCCGGTGCCGCATTTACCATTCAAGACAAAGATTTAATGGTGGTGAATGGAGAAATCAAACCCGGACTTCGCACCGCAGAAACCCACCAAGGGCAATTCACCGCCAAAGGTGTGCAATGGAAAAATCTACCTGATTTACCAGCCCCTGAAGGAAAAAGCCAAGATGGTTTAGCCGGTGCAATGGCAGGTTATAGCCATGGGCATTATTTAGTCACCGGAGGCGCAAACTTCCCGGGATCGGTTAAACAATTTAAAGAAGGTATGTTGCACGCTCACAAAGGGTTAAGCAAAACATGGCATAAGGAAATTTATACCTTAAATAATGGAAAATGGCGTATTATTGGCGAGCTACCAATGAATATCGGCTATGGATTATCCGTTTCTTATGATAATAAGGTGCTATTAATTGGTGGTGAAACCGACGGTGGAAAAGCCTTAACCTCGGTGAAAGCGTTAAGCTATGACGGTAAGAAATTAACCGTGGAATAACCACAAATAAAGATAAACGACCGCTTGTGAACAGTATCCTTACAAGCGGTGCATAAAAAATCTAAGGAGTATTTATGAGTGTTCTAAGCTATGCACAAAAAATCGGACAGGCATTGATGGTTCCAGTTGCCGCCTTGCCTGCCGCCGCACTATTAATGGGGATCGGTTATTGGATCGACCCCGACGGTTGGGGGGCAAATAGTCAATTAGCGGCCTTATTAATCAAATCAGGGGCGGCTATTATTGATAATATGGGCTTATTATTCGCCGTTGGGGTGGCTTTTGGTTTATCCAAAGACAAGCATGGTTCCGCAGCCCTTTCCGGCTTGGTAGGTTTTTATGTAGTGACTACATTGCTTTCTCCGGGCGGTGTCGCACAATTGCAACATATTGACCCAAGCCAAGTTCCTGCCGCTTTTGGCAAAATTAACAACCAATTTATTGGGATCCTAATTGGGGTTATTTCTGCCGAACTTTATAATCGTTTTTATCAGGTGGAATTACCTAAAGCCCTGTCGTTCTTTAGTGGAAAACGCCTCGTACCGATTGTCGTGGCCTTTGTAATGATCGCCCTTTCTTTCCTTCTTCTCTACGTTTGGCCACCTATTTTTAATGGTCTTGTTTCTTTCGGTGAGTCAATCAAAGATTTAGGCGCCGTTGGTGCAGGCATCTATGGTTTCTTTAACCGCTTGCTCATTTCAGTGGGCTTACACCATGCCTTAAACTCCGTATTCTGGTTTGATGTAGCGGGAATTAACGATATTCCAAATTTCCTCGGTGGCGCAAAATCCCTTGCTGAAGGCAGCGCAACTGTCGGGGTAACCGGTATGTATCAAGCAGGCTTCTTCCCGGTGATGATGTTTGGTTTACCGGGTGCGGCTTTGGCTATTTACCACAGTGCCAAACCAAGCCAAAAAACCAAAGTAGCTTCCATTATGTTGGCTGCCGCCTTTGCTTCTTTCTTCACCGGGATTACCGAGCCACTTGAGTTTTCATTCATGTTCGTCGCCCCAATTCTTTATGTTATTCACGCACTCTTAACCGGGATCTCCGTGTTTATTGCAGCAAGTATGCACTGGATTGCCGGCTTTGGTTTCAGTGCCGGTTTAGTGGATATGGTACTTTCTTCTCGTAATCCGCTTGCGGTAAATTGGTATATGCTCATTGTACAAGGCGTCGTTTTCTTTGCCATTTACTATGTGATATTCCGTGCCGCAATCAAGATGTTCAACCTCAAAACCCTTGGACGTGAAGATCAAGAAGAAACACAGGAAGAAACGGCCGTGGCAGAAAACAGTTCTCGTGAAGAAACGGCGATCAAATTTATTGATGCGTTGGGTGGGAAAGAAAACTTCAAACATATTGATGCCTGTATCACTCGATTACGTCTTACCTTGGTTGATCACAACAATATCAATGAAGCGCAGCTGAAATCCCTCGGTTCAAAAGGGACGATCAAAATAGGCAATGATGGGTTACAAGTGGTGCTAGGCCCTGAAGCAGAGCTCATTGCTGAAGCGATGAAACGCTATGTTCACTAAGCATGATTAAAAGCCATCAGAATACCGCTCAATAAACTGGGCGGTATTTTTTTATCTATACTTTTCTTTTTAGCGCACATAAAAAAAGGCCCTTTCAAACACTGAAAGGGCAAAAAGTTATTTGGAGTCATACTATGAGTTGTTGAATTAACAAATCAGGTACGGAGAGAATTATACTCAAATTCAAAACCAATGCAACTATTATTTAACAAATATTTCACATTTTTTGTAAAAATAATATTCTTCGCTTTGATTAGGCTATATCCTCCCCATGCCGGCTAACCTCCCCCCTTTGCCAAGCAGGGATGACGCCCTGTATTTACAGCGTGATATTCTTTTCAATACGCAAAAAAAAGCCCTTTCGAAACAATCTGAAAGGGCGAAAGTATTTGGAGTCATACTATGAGTTGTTGAATTAACAAATCAGGTACGAGGCGCATTATACTAAAACACAAAACAAATGCAACAATTATTTAACAAATAATTTATATTTTATGTGGATTACGAGTATTGCTATCCACTAAATTACGCATTAGCAGTGCATAGGCAAGGTTAATGTCTTGTGGCACGTCTAAAAAAACAAAATGCCCGTCACCTAATGCTGCCTCAACCGGCTCATTTTTTCGATTAAGCATTTTCTCTATTTTAAAATTGATATTGCCTTGTGGCGTCATCATTTCGACTTCATCGCCCAATAAAAACTTATTTTTTACTGCCACTTCAGCCATGCCCTGATCGTTGCGTTTTCCGGTAAACTCACCAACAAACTGCTGACGATCAGAAATAGAATAGCCATATTCATAGTTTTGATACTCATCATGTGTATGGCGACGTAAAAACCCTTCGGTATAGCCACGATGGGCGAGGGATTCCAACGTATCCATTAAACTTTCATCAAAAGGTTTACCCGCTGCTGCATCATCAATCGCTTTTCGATACACTTGCGCAGTACGGGCGCAATAATAGAAAGATTTGGTTCGCCCTTCGATTTTTAAGGAATGGACACCAAGTGCGGTCAATTTTTCCACATGTTGTACGGCACGCAAGTCTTTTGAATTCATAAAGTAAGTGCCGTGTTCATCTTCAAAAGCAGTCATTTGTTCATCCGGCTTTTGTGATTCCGTATAAAGAAAGACTTTATCCGTCACCTGTCCTTCACCCAGCGTTGGGGCAACATTTTTAACTTCAATTTGTTGGTGAGGATCGACTTTTGGCACAATATTGCCCACTTCATCTGTCGTGCCTTCTTCCATTTTATATTCCCAACGGCAGGCATTGGTGCAAGTGCCTTGGTTCGGATCACGCTTATTAATGTAACCGGAAAGTAAACAACGCCCTGAATAGGCCATACATAACGCACCGTGTACAAAAATTTCGAGTTCAATATCCGGCACTTGCTGACGAATTTCAGCAATTTCGTCTAACGAAAGCTCACGGGATAAAATCACCCGAGTAAGCCCCATTTGCTTCCAAAACTTCACTGTTGCCCAGTTTACTGCATTAGCTTGTACGGAAAGGTGAATATCGATATGAGGGAAATGTTCACGCACTAACATGATTAAACCGGGATCGGACATAATTAACGCATCCGGTCCCATATCAATCACCGGTTGTAAATCTTTAATAAAGGTTTTCAGTTTAGAATTGTGCGGTGCAATATTCACCACCACATAGAATTTTTTGCCAAGGGCGTGGGCTTCATCAATACCAATTTTTAAATTCGCATGATTAAATTCATTATTACGCACACGCAAGCTATAACGAGGCTGACCGGCATAAACGGCATCTGCCCCATAGGCAAAGGCATAGCGCATATTTTTGAGCGAACCGGCGGGAGAAAGTAATTCGGGCTTAAATGAAGTTGTCATAATTTACTCTTTTTCTGATTTCAAGTCAGTCACCTGCCCATGGGCAGATGGGGTTAAAAGCCCGTATTTTAGGTCGATTTCATTAATTGTAAAGAATAAAGTGCGGTCAGTTTTTGGCGTGTTTTTCGTCACCATAAAAATACCCACGCAAGGTGGGTATTTGTTTATTCTTCCTCGGAAGAACCTTCTTCTATCAAAAGCTCTTGTTCTCTCTCTTCAAGGGACTGACCGTTGATAAAAATGCCATTGTCATTTTTTTCAAACTTAGCCATATAATTTCCTCCCTCTTCAACAAAAGGAGGAAGCAACCTTTCTCTAGGTTTAATTTCATTTTGAATGAAAGACCACACTCCACTTTGTTCTTTTATTTGCCGTGTTTTCTCATCCGGAATATCCACCAATCCTTTATCAAAGGAAAGGCTAACTAAGCCCTCTACCCTTTCTAAGAAAGCATCCTCCCGAGAGGATTTCACATTTTCCGGTGCTTTTGTCAGTATGCCATTAGCCTCAAGGTTTACCGCATAGGCTTTCGTTTCAGGGAGGGTGTTAAGGTTAAAACTCAACTTGGCATTATCCAAAATAAAATCAAGATCCAACCCAATATTATTCAAATATTTTTCTTGCGTTGATGGGGTTAAATAAGCTTGGCAAAGCCTATCATACATTCCTAAACAAAAAGCAGAGGATAAATAAGCCCGATGCTCATTGCCTTTCATGGGAAGAGATATAACCAACTCTTCAATTTGTATCCCCTCTTCAGGCACGCTCACTTTCTTG
Source organism: Rodentibacter heidelbergensis (assembly GCF_002000125.1). Lineage (GTDB taxonomy): Bacteria > Pseudomonadota > Gammaproteobacteria > Enterobacterales > Pasteurellaceae > Rodentibacter > Rodentibacter heidelbergensis. The sequence goes on along the minus strand of NZ_MLHH01000008.1, from coordinate 98,280 downwards.
GTATTGAGCGTAAAGGTTTCATTATATTGATCATTGGCTAACGCTTGATATTGGTTATCAAAGACGAGATCAGTGAGTTTATTGTTAAATAAGCGCAATTCCCCCAATGAAAAATGAACACTTGAGCGTCCGCTAAATTCCTCTGCCCATTTCTCTTTAAGTTTTAAAAAATCTTTATTATCTTTCACCACCGGTGCTTTAACCGTAAGACTGTCTAACCAAAAAGGCAGAAAAGCAAGCTCATTTGCAAGGTGATAATCCGCAAATTGAATCGCCACTTTTCCTTGTTTGGCTTCCCATTGTTGAGATTTATCTTCCGGGGTTTGTTTTACATTTTCGACATTAAGTTTAAAATCAACCGAAGCTTTTTCAAGATCCTGATTATTTAAACTCAAGACCAATTCCCCCTCTTTCAAATGAAAGTAAGGTTTTTGATTTTTCGGCGCATTCACCGAAAGCACAGAAAGTTTCCCGTCAAATACCTCATTTTGAGTGAGAATGGCACTAAGTAAATTGACCCCGGCTTTGATATTTTGATTGCCTTTTTCAAGGCGTTTAAATTCACTATAAAAATTCACCGAACTTGGCACACCCTGTTGTTTCAAAGTGATATTGAGGCCACCAAATGTGGTTTGGCTTTCTTCTGTTGTGCGGTTTTTATTGGAAATACGCAAAATATCACTACTGAATGTCGTGGTTAAATCCCGTTTTTCCCCCTGATCTTTTTTATTAAATTTGTAGGTGGCATTTTTGAGCTGTAAACGCGTATTCTCCCCGTTTAATAAAGCAATATCCGCATTTTCAGTGAATAATTCGATATTCGTTAAATCATATTGACGGGCTGTAACAGGGATAAGATGAATTTTTCCCTCAAGTTTTTTTAGATTGCTGTCATTATCATAATTAAACCCGGTTAAATTTCCCTTGAGTTCTATTTCTTTATGATTAACAAAGTTTAGTGAAACTGCGAGTTCTTGCGGTTTATTGGCAAAATCTCTAAATTCGGTAAGGATAGTTGACTGCAAATAATCCCCTACCGGTGAAAATTGACTATTAATCGTATTCTTATCAATGGTAATGTTTAAGGATTTATTTAATTTTCGGACAAACTGATCAGAAAATTTGGATTCTGCGGTAATAAAGAAAGGCAAAGTCGTTAATTGAGTGGAAATCATCTCCGCCTTATCATCTTCGCTATTTTTTATACTGAATACTAAATCACGGCGAAAAAAATTCTTATTGCTTTCTGTAATCTGTAATATCGCTTCGTTATCTAACGAGTAAGGGAATTTTTGTAATACCTGATCCACTTTATAATTGGTATAAATTTGTGCACCTGTGCCTAACGCAACCAATATTGCAGCAAGCGTCAAGGTGATTGCTTTTCTTTTACTCATATTTCCCTCAATTCAATATTGAAAACAAGCAAGAAAATGACCGCACTTTTCATCAAAGTACGGTCAGCGTTTCGTTATTTTTAACCTAAGATTTTATCCAGCTCTTGGCTGACGGCTTCCACTTTTTGTGTGCCATCTAAGCGGAAATATTGTGTATTCCCCGCTTTCGCTTCAGCTTGATAATAATCCACCAATGGTTGGGTTTGTTTGTGATAAACCGCTAAGCGATCCAATACGGTTTCCGGTTTATCATCCGCACGGATAATCAGATCTTCGCCGGTAATGTCATCTTTGCCTTCCACTTTCGGTGGATTATAAACAACGTGGTAAGAACGCCCTGAAGCTTGGTGAACACGGCGGCCACTCATACGCTCAACAATCACCTCATCAGGCACATCAAACTCTAAGACATAATCAATTTTCACACCCGATTCTTTCAAGGCATCAGCTTGTGGAATGGTTCGAGGAAAACCGTCTAATAAGAAACCCTGTGCACAATCCGGTTGGGCAATACGATCTTTTACTAATGCCACGGTTAATTCATCCGGCACTAATTTTCCTTCATCCATTAAGGCTTTCGCTTGTTTCCCCAGTTCCGTCCCCGCTTTAATGGCGGCACGAAACATATCGCCGGTTGAAATTTGAGGAATACCAAATTTTTTCATAATAAACTGTGCTTGTGTTCCTTTCCCTGCGCCCGGTGCGCCTAAAAGAATAATTTTCATAAGAAATCTCCATTAACTCAATATAAATAAACGTGGGTAAGATACTGATAAAGCAAGCGAGGGTCAAACCTTTTATCTTTTTGACCGCACTTTGCTATTAGGCCGATTTGTTCTCGTTCCTTTTCTCATTCCTTTTTATCATTCCAGGGGGCGACCCAATATAGGCAAATCATCCCCGGAAGGGCTAAAAATAAACATAACCAAAAATAATCATAATAGCCCACTGCTCCCACTACATAGCCTGAAAGCATTCCCAATCCTTTACTCGGCAAAGCAGAAAGGCTGGTAAACAATGCCAGTTGGGTGGCAGTATAAAGTGGGTTAGTTTCACGCGCCATAAAAGCCACAAAGGCTGCCGTGCCAAGCCCTACACCAATATATTCAGCCGCGATAACAAAACCTAATCGCCACAATTCGGTGGAACTGATGCTGTCAAAATGACCAAATTTTGCCAACCAAATAAAACCGCCAATGGTAACCATTTGCACAAAACCGAATAACCATAATGCTCGGTTAATACCGAGTTTTAACATAATCACGCCCCCGGCAAGCCCGGATAAAATGCTTGCCCAAAGGGAGGTGCTTTTCACCACCAGTGCAATGTCTTCTTTGCCAAATCCCATGTCATAAATGAATTTGGTTTGAAGCGTGGTAGCAAAGGAATCGCCAAATTTATATAAAAACAAAAACAATAAAAAACCGATCCCTTGTGCCACACCTTTACGTTGGAAAAACTCTTGCAAAGGAATCCAAAAGGTTTGATAAAAAGGCTGATTGTGTTGTGGCGTATCAATCTTGGGTTCTTTGGCGAGAAATAAGGTCATAAAAATCCCCGCCAGCATACAAAGTGCCGTCCATAAAAACACCGTTTCCCAAGGGTAAATTGTAGCCAGATAAAGAGAAAGCCCACCGGGAATTAAACCCGCAATGCGATAGGCATTAATATGAATGGTGTTGCCTAAACCAAGTTCATGGTCACTTAAAATTTCACGGCGATAAGCATCAAGCACAATATCTTGTGTGGCAGAAAAAAAGGCAATCAGCAATGCAATATTCGCCACCACCGTCAATTGCGAGCGAGGATCAAAAAGGCTAATAATATAAAGTAAAATCAATAAGATCACTTGAGAAATTAAAAGCCAACTTCGGCGGCGGCCTAAAAAACTGGGAAAATAGCGATCTAATAACGGCGCCCATAAAAATTTTAAGCCGTAAGGCAACATAACCCCTGTCACCGCACCAATTAATTCCACAGAAAGCTGCTTATCGGTTAACCATACCGGTAACATTTGCAATAGTACAAAGAGCGGTAAACCGGAACTGAAACCGGTGAACACGCAAATCAGCATCTGACGTGTAAAAATTTGGGAAAAAAGCGAATTTGTCATAAAAGTGCGGTCAATTTTAGTCATGTTTTCGTGGCACAGCGTTGGCTGCCGTGCCACCATAAAGGATTTTTAGAAAAATTAATCCTTATATCCTTGCGGGTTATTTTTTTGCCAATTCCAAGTATCCTTCATCATTTGCTCCAGATTACGTTCAGCACGCCAACCCAATTCTTTTGCCGCTAAACTTGGATCCGAGTAGCAAGTGGCAATATCACCCGGACGGCGATCCACCAGTTTATAAGAAATCTCAATATGATTGGCTTTTTCAAAGGCTTTCACCATATCTAACACTGAATAACCTTGTCCTGTGCCAAGATTATAAATGTGTAACCCCGGATCCTCTTCGTGACGCTGAAGGGCTTTTAAATGCCCGATAGCTAAATCCACCACATGAATATAATCACGCACGCCGGTGCCATCATGCGTGTCATAATCACTGCCAAAAACAGAAAGCTGTGCCAGTTTACCAATCGCCACTTGGCTAATATAAGGCAATAAATTATTCGGAATACCGTTTGGATCTTCACCAATCAAACCGCTTGAATGTGCGCCTACCGGATTAAAATAGCGTAAAATCGTCATACTAAATTGTGGTTCGGCTTTTGCCACATCCCGTAAAATTTGCTCCACCATATATTTTGATGTGCCATAAGGATTGGTTGTGCCGCCCACTTCGCAGTCTTCCGTAATGGGAATAATTTTGGGATCACCATATACCGTAGCAGAAGAGCTAAAAACAAAGTTCCACACCTTCGCTTTTTTCATTTCTTGCAACAACACCACTGTACCGGCAACATTGTTCATATAATATTCCGCCGGTTTTTGCACACTTTCTCCCACCGCTTTTAAACCGGCAAAGTGAATAACAGAATGAATAGCATTTTCAGCAAAAACTTTTTGCAGTAATGTACGATCTAAAATATCGCCTTCGTAGAATTTAACGCTTTTACCGGTGATTTGTTTGACACGTTCAAGAGATTTCGGCGATGAATTGCAAAGATTGTCTAATACCACTACCTCTTTGCCTGCATTTAATAATTCAACAACTGTGTGCGAACCAATATACCCCGCCCCACCCGTGACTAAAATTGCCATCTTCGGCTCCTCTTCATAGACTTGTAACTGGCGTTGATTATAGCACTATTTTGCTTTAAAAAAATGCAGCAAAGTTAACCGCACTTTTATGTGATCTTTGTCACAGAACTCTTTTTTGCTACTGGCATAATTTTTTATTGGAGTATATAAAATAGAAACGACTTTTTAACATGCCTATTACAACTCACTATGAATCAATTAATTTCTCAGCTCACAAACATTGTGGGAACACAACACATCATCACTGATCCGTCAAAAACCGAATCTTATCGTAGCGGATACCGTTTCGGCTCAGGAAACGCCATTGCAGTTGTTAAACCGGCCACCTTACTTGAATTTTGGCAAGTTCTGAAAGTGTGTGTTGCGCAAGATGTTATTGTGATTAACCAAGCTGCCAACACAGGATTAACCGGGGGTTCAACACCAAACGGCAATGATTATGATCGTGAGATTGTGATTATCAATGCCATGAGAATTGACGGTATTCAATTGATTAACAATGCCTCTCAAGTGATTTGCCTACCGGGCTCAACATTAAATGATTTGGAAAATAAACTAAAACCTCACGGGCGTGAACCACATTCAGTGATCGGTTCATCTTGTATTGGTGCCTCTGTCATCGGAGGAATTTGTAATAACTCCGGTGGCGCACTTGTTCAACGAGGCCCCGCCTATACGGAAATGGCACTTTATGCTCAATTAAATGAGCAAGGTGAATTAGAACTTAAAAATCACCTTGGTATTGATTTAGGCCATACCCCGGAAGAAATTTTAACGAATTTACAAGGTCATCATTATCAACAGAAAGATATTGTTCAGGATTGCGGAAAAGGGCATGACCACAGTTATTGCAATCACGTTCGTCAAGTGGATGAAAACTCTCCGGCCCGTTTTAATGCCGATCCTGCTCGCCACTATGAAGCCTCAGGTTGCGCAGGAAAACTGGCTGTGTTTGCCGTGCGTTTAGACACCTTCCCATCAGAAAGTGAAACGGCTGTTTTCTACATAGGTACGAACCAGACCAATGTGTTGAACGGAATCCGCCGTCAAATGTTAGGGCATTTTGAACAGTTGCCGATTTCAGGTGAATATATTCATCGAGATGCTTTTGACATTGCCGCCCGTTATGGAAAAGATACCTTTTGGGTGATAAAAAAATTTGGCACGCATTGGCTACCTAAGTTATTTTCCTTAAAAGCCAATGTGGATCGCTTAAGTAAAAAAGTCGCCTTTTTGCCTCAACATTTAAGCGATAAATTTCTACAATTGGCCTCCAAAATATTACCGAAACATCTACCCAAACGCTTATGTCAGTATCGAGATCGCTATGAGCACCATTTAATTATAAAAATGGGTGGAAAAGGGGTAAGTGAAGCCCGTCATTTCTTAAAAGATTATTTTAGCGATCATCAAAAAGGGGGGTATTTTGAATGTGATGCGGTAGAAACACAAGCAGCAATGCTCCATCGTTTTGCCGTCGCCTCAGCCGCTGTCCGTTATCGTGCTATCCATGAAAAAGAGGTTGAAGATATTGTTGCACTTGATATCGCATTGCGTCGTAATGATAAAGAATGGTTTGAGAAATTGCCCGAGGAAATCGATAAACAAATCAGCCATAAACTTTATTACGGACACTTTATGTGTCATGTATTCCATCAGGATTACATTGTTAAGAAAGGTTATGATTGCGAAAAATTAGAACATGACATGTTGGAATTATTAGATAAACGGGGTGCGCAATATCCGGCAGAACACAATGTCGGTCATTTGTATGAAGCGAAACCTGCATTACATAAATTCTATAAAAAGTTAGATCCAACCAATAGCTTCAACCCCGGTATCGGACAAACGTCAAAGAAAAAGTATTGGGCCGAATAGCCTTTTAATTTACTGGTTTTATTTAATTTTATCGGTGTATACCGATAACCCTTTCAACCCAATCAAAAGGGTTGAAAATAAACTACTCACAATGACAATTAAAGGAGTCGTCTATGGCAAAAAACCTCAATGTTTTTGAAAAGGAATACGGTTTATTAATTAATGGAGAATGGAAAATGGGAGGAACGCTACTTGCCTCCTATAATCCGGCCAACGGGGAAGAACTGGCAAAATTTGTTGATGCAACAGATGCCGATGTAGATGCCGCTGTTTCTGCCGCACAACAGGCATTTAAAACATGGCGTCACACCACGGTTACCGAACGGGCGGCAATATTAAATAAAATAGCTGATGTCATTGAGGAAAATACCGAATTATTCGCTTTACAAGAAACCTTGGATAACGGCAAACCAATTCGAGAAACAAGAGCTGCAGATATTCCATTAGCCGCCGATCATTTCCGTTATTTTGCCGGTGTAATTCGTTCGGAAGAAGGCTCGGCAAATCAGTTGGATAACGAAGATTTATCTTTGGTCTTGCGTGAACCTATCGGTGTTGTAGGGCAAATTATTCCATGGAATTTCCCATTTTTAATGGCAGCATGGAAAATCGCCCCTGCATTGGCAGCCGGTTGTACTATTGTCATTCATCCCTCTAGTACGACTTCATTGAGTTTGTTATCGCTTGCGCAAAAAATTAATCACTTGCTACCAAAAGGTGTGCTGAATGTTATTACCGGACGAGGCAGCAAATCCGGAGAATATATGTTACATCATAAAGGATTTAGCAAACTCGCCTTTACCGGTTCAACCGCAATTGGGCGTAATGTTGCAGTGGCAGCAGCCGAGATGCTCATCCCAGCAACCCTTGAGTTAGGCGGCAAATCAGCCAATATTTTCTTTGATGATATGCCCTTTGATAAAGCATTAGAAGGCGCACAAAAAGGAATTTTATTCAATCAAGGTCAAGTCTGCTGTGCCGGTTCTAGAATTTTTGTCCAAGAAGGCATTTATGATAAATTCGTGGCTGCACTGGCTGAAGAATTTAAGAAAGTCAAAGTGGGCTTGCCTTGGGAAGATGATACCCAAATGGGCGCACAGGTAAATGCAGGTCAGTTAGAAACCATCCTGAAATATGTCAAAATTGGCGAACAAGAAGGTTGTCGTATCATTACCGGCGGAAAACGTTTGCAAGAAACAGGCCTAGATAAAGGGGAATTTTTAGCTCCAACATTAATTGAAGCACCAAATAATCAAGCTCAAATTGCACAGGAAGAAATTTTTGGTCCGGTGGCGACCGTCATTAAATTTAAAACTGAAGAAGAGGTCATTAAAATGGCCAATGACAGTGAATACGGTTTAGGCGGTGGTATCTGGAGCCAAAACATCAACCGTTGTTTGCGTGTTTCTCGTGCTCTTGAGACCGGTCGGGTTTGGGTAAACTGCTATAACCGATTGCCGGCAGGTGCACCGTTTGGGGGGTATAAACAATCCGGTATCGGGCGTGAAACCCATAAAATGATGCTTGATGCTTATACTCAAGTTAAAAATATTTACATCAGCACCCGTGAAGAGCGTGAAGGCATGTACTAATTCACGGTAAACAGAAAGGCAGCCTACAAGCTGCCTCTCCTCCTAATATAAAGGGCTGATGTGAATTCAGTCCTTTTATCTCAACCTAAAAATTAACGCTCATTCCAACGTTTAATGGATTCACGAATCACTTCTTTCGCTTCTTCAACATCGCCCCAGTGTGTCACTTTTGTGCTACCCGGTTTTTTCAATGCTTTGTAATTGTTGAAATGAAATTCAATTTGTTTGATTAATTGAGCCGGAACATCCGCAAGGCTGTTATAAGCATTACCGGTATCACGGTCATCTGCCGGTACACAAACAATTTTATCGTCCACTTCGCCATCATCTACAAATTTCATCACACCAATCACTTTGGCTTCAAGAAATACGCCGGTTGCCAGTGGTTGACGGGTCAGTAATAACACATCTAATTCATCACCATCTTCGTCTAAGGTTTGTGGAATAAAACCATAGTTTGTCGGCTTGGCAAAAATTGCCGGTTCAACACGATCCAACTGGAACGCTGCAACTTTACGGTTCCATTCAATTTTGTGGCAGCTGCCTTCGGGAATTTCATTGACGACATTGATGATTCCTGCATCCACATCACCTGGAGTTAAAATTTGATTAAAATCAGCCATTGTCTTTCCTTATTTAATTGAGTTAAAAAACGGCAAGAGTATAGCAGTTTTTAAGTGGTGTTGTCGCTCTAAATTTTATTCAAAAACAACCGCACTTTAGTCACGCAAACGTTTACATCTCATCCTGTTTCGGTAAAATAACCCCCTTTCATTCCAACTTACCTTTAGAGGCAACATGTCTAATTTAGAAAAAATCTTTGAACTGCAAAAACGGGGTTCAACCATTCGCCAAGAAATAATTGCCGGTTTAACCACCTTTCTTGCGATGGTGTATTCTGTGATTGTCGTACCTAATATGCTTGGCGCAGCCGGTTTTCCCGCTGAATCTGTCTTTATTGCGACCTGCTTGGTCGCTGGTTTAGGCTCGATTTTAATTGGCTTATGGGCCAACGCACCAATGGCAATTGGTTGTGCTATTTCCCTTACTGCCTTTACAGCCTTTAGTTTGGTGATTGGACAAGGCGTGTCTATCCCTGTTGCATTAGGTGCGGTATTCCTAATGGGGGTTGCATTTACCCTGATTTCAGCAACAGGTATTCGTGCTTGGATTTTACGCAATCTACCTTCCAGCATCGCTCACGGTGCCGGTATCGGTATTGGATTATTTTTACTGTTAATCGCCGCCAATGGTGTCGGCTTAGTGGTGAGTAATCAAACCGGTTTACCGGTGAAATTGGGGGATTTCACCGCATTTCCTGTGATGATGTCATTAATCGGATTGGCCTTTATTGTTGGATTAGAAAAAATGCAAATCAAAGGCGGGATTTTATGGGTGATTATCGCCATTACGCTCATTGGTCTTATTTTTGATCCTAATGTAAAATTCAGCGGTGATATTTTCAAAATGCCTACTTTTGGTGAAAACTCTCTATTTTTACAATTAGATTTACAAGGGGCATTACAACCGGCAATTTTACCTGTCGTCTTTGCTTTAGTAATGACTGCCGTTTTTGATGCCACCGGCACTATCCGCGCAGTGGCAGGACAAGCGAATTTATTGGATAAAGACGGACAAATTATCAATGGTGGCAAAGCCTTAACTTCTGATTCCGTCAGCAGCTTATTTTCAGGATTATTCGGCACCGCCCCTGCTGCGGTCTATATTGAATCGGCAGCCGGTACTGCCGCAGGCGGTAAAACCGGAATTACCGCGGTTGTCGTAGGAATTTTGTTTTTATTTATGCTCTTTTTCCAACCTCTTGCATTCTTAGTCCCGGGATATGCCACCGCACCGGCACTCATGTATGTGGGGTTGTTAATGTTAAGTAATGTAAGCAAATTGGATTTTGATGATTTTGTTGGAGCGATGAGTGGGCTAATTTGTGCTGTATTCATTGTGCTAACAGCAAATATTGTCACCGGAATTATGCTAGGTTTTGCCGCATTAGTGATCGGTCGAATTGTCAGTGGTGATATTAAACGCCTCAATATCGGCACAGTGTTAATCGCTATTGCGCTGGTCGCTTTCTATGCCGGTGGTTGGGCATTAAGCTGATCTTAGACATTTCACCGATCAAAATGACCGCACTTTAAAAACTGCGGTCATTTTTTAAAAGATTGAATAAAAAATTAGGCGACCTAATAAAGTCGCCTAACTTGAAATTATTGATTATTTTGAACGTAGTCAATCGCAGATTGAACAGTTGTGATTTTTTCAGCTTCTTCATCTGGAATTTCAATATCGAATTCTTCTTCTAAAGCCATTACTAATTCAACTGTGTCTAAAGAATCCGCACCTAAATCTTCAACAAAAGAAGCTTCAGGTTTAACATCTTCTTCTTTAACACCTAATTGTTCAACGATGATTTTTTTTACGCGTTCTTCAATACTCATTTGTTTTTCCTATGTTGTCATAACTCATTGCTGAGGGTTAGTAGTGTATGGATTTTTAACCGCTTTGCAACTTTTTGAGCGGTGGTAACACCACAAAAGCGCAAATAAAAAACCATACAGAAAAAATAGTTACATACCTTTACAATACGCATAAGGCGTAACCAAATCAGGTTGCGTGGCAGATTTTAACATTATCTAAAATCTTTGGCTATGATTTTATAAGGGAAATCCACCCGGACAAATAGCCAGTGCCAAAGCACTAGCTCATATACAAGCCACCATTGACATGTAATGTGGTGCCTGTGATATAGGCCGCATCATCAGAAGCTAAGAAAGCCACAGCTTTTGCAATGTCTTTTGCTTCACCCAGACGACCGGCAGGAACGTTCGATAAGATCCCGGCTTTTTGCTCGTCCGTTAACACTTCTGTCATATCTGTAGCAATAAAACCCGGTGCGACCACATTGACAGTAATCCCTCGAGAGGCCACTTCTTTTGCCAATGCTTTTGAAAAACCAATGACCCCGGCTTTAGCCGCACAATAATTGCTCTGACCTGGGTTACCCATTGAGCCAACCACGGAGCCAATGTTGATGATACGCCCAAAACGTTTTTTCATCATAGAACGCAACATCGCTTTAGAAAGATGATAAATCGAGGTTAAATTGGTTTGCATAATGTCAAACCATTCTTCATCTTTCATACGCATAAGGAGATTATCACGGGTGATACCGGCATTATTGACAAGAATATCAATATCCCCAAAATCGTTTTTGATTTGCTCTAATACCGCTTCAATAGAAGCGCTATCTGTCACGTTTAATACTAAACCTTTACCTTTTTCACCTAAATAGGCCGAGATCGCTTCCGCCCCTTTTTCAGAGGTTGCCGTACCAATAACAAATGCCCCTTTTGATGCCAATTCTTCGGCAATAGCACGACCAATTCCACGCGTTGCCCCTGTTACTAACGCAATTTTATTTTGCATGTTTTCTTCCTTTTTACGCTAAAAATTCTTCAATGCTATTAAGTGAAGCAAGATCATTCACTGATGTCGCTTGTAGGTCGCCCACAATTCGCTTGGTTAAACCGTTTAACACTTTACCCGGCCCTATTTCTACTAAAGCTTGAACACCCTCTAGAGCCATTTTTTCTACGGTTTCTGTCCAACGTACCGGGCTATAAAGTTGACGAATCAGTGCATCACGAATAGCGGCACTTTCTACTTCTTTCGCCACATCAACATTATTAATGACTGCAATTTCCGGAGTATTGATAGCCATTGCATCTAACGTTACGGCTAACTTATCCGCCGCCGGTTTCATTAATGCACAATGCGATGGCACGCTTACCGCTAACGGCAATGCACGTTTTGCGCCGGCTTCTTTACACAATGCAGCCGCTCGTTCTACCGCTGCTTTTGCACCGGCAATCACCACTTGTCCCGGTGAGTTAAAATTCACCGCAGACACCACTTCGCCTTCCTCTGCTTGCTGACAGGCCTTAATAATCGCCTCATTATCCAAACCAATAATGGCATACATTGCACCGGTGCCTTCCGGTACCGCTTGTTGCATGAGTTTTCCTCGTAATTCCACTAATTTAATGGCATCTTGAAAGTCTAATGCGCCCGAACAAACCAAAGCGGAATATTCACCTAAACTGTGCCCTGCCATCACTTCCGGTTTTAGCTGAGGATACTTTTCTTGCCATACCCGATAGATCGCAACAGAGGCAGCCAAAAGTGCCGGCTGGGTTTGCCATGTTTTATTCAGTTCTTCAGCTGGGCCTTGTTGCACAAGTTGCCACAAATCATAACCCAGTGCTTCAGAGGCCTGTTTAAATGTCTCCAACACCACAGGATAGACGCTGGCAAGTTCGCTTAACATTCCTACGGTTTGTGAGCCCTGTCCAGGAAATACCATTGCAAATTTTTTCATTTTTTTCCTACTTTTATTTTTAATTGAAATATTTCTTTAATAAAAACCGGTATCCACGATGGTACATATTAAAAAGTGCGGTCAAATTTAACCGCACTTTCCAATAATTCCACGGCGATTCTAACAGAATTATCAGAAACGCACCAATGCCGAACCCCAAGTCCAACCACCACCGAAAGCTTCCAGTAGTAACAACTGTCCGCGTTGGATACGCCCGTCACGCACAGCTTCATCTAATGCTACCGGTACCGTCGCCGCACTATTATTAGCATATTTATCAAGGGTGACCACCACTTGAGACATATCCATATCTAATTTTTTCGCTGTTGCCGCAATAATGCGCAAGTTGGCCTGATGCGGTACAAGCCAATCTAAGTCTTTTTTATCCAAATTATTGGCAGCTAAGGTTTCTTCCACCACATTAGAAAGCTCACGCACGGCAAGTTTGAACGTTTCATTGCCCTGCATTTCAATATAGCCGGATTTTTCAACACCACGCTCAGGCTGTGGCAACACCAAGGCATTATGTTTATCCGCAGAGGCGTGTAAATGGGTTGAAATGATCCCTTCTTGCTCACTTCCTTCTAAAATCACTGCACCGGCTCCATCACCAAATAACACAACGGTGCTGCGATCCGTTTCATCTAATTTACGGGAGTTAAGATCTGAACCAATCACTAACGCTTTTTTTACTTTGCCGGTTCGGATAAATTGATCGGCTACACTTAATGCATAAACAAATCCTGTGCAGGCTGCGGCTAAATCAAAGGAAATGGCATCATCAATCTCCAAAAGACCTTGGATTTGGCAAGCGGCACTCGGGTAAGCGTGAGAGCTACTTGTCGTAGCGACAATGATAAGATCGATATCTTGAGGATTAAGTTTTGCACTTTCAATGGCATTTTTCGCCGCCTCAAAACCCATTGTTGCAACGGTTTCGTCCGCTGCAGCAATACGACGTTCACGAATACCCGAACGGGTGACAATCCATTCGTCTGAAGTATCAACCATTTTTTCAAGATCCGCATTGGTACGGATTTGGCTTGGTAAATAACTACCGGTAGATAAAATTCTGCTATTCATAATCAATAAGTTAAGTCATTAATAACGGGCCAAACCCGCCAAAATTTTTTCAGGAAGTTTCTGACGGGCTTGGAAAGCGGCATCAGCAATAGCCTGAGCAAAGGCATTCACATTTGCACTACCGTGGCTTTTGACAACCACTGCGGTTAATCCAATTAGCGAAGCCCCATTATATTCATCGGGATTAATACGTTTTAAACGTTGATAACGGGTTTTAAATAAATAACGCATTCCCCAAAAAACAGGTTTTAAACAATAATGTTTAGACTGTCCTTTAAATAAAGATAAAACATTTTTGGCCGCCCCTTCTAGGGTTTTTAAGGCAATATTACCGGAAAAACCATCACTGACGATCACATCAGCTTTACCGTTTAATAATAAATCCCCTTCAATAAACCCGATATAATTCAGTGCAGTCGATTTTTCTAACAAATGGGCGGCATCACGAATAAATTGATGCCCTTTAATTTCTTCCACACCAATATTTAATAATCCGATTCGGGGATAAACTAAATTAAGGCGATGCTCGGCAAAAATGCTCCCCATTATAGCAAATTGATAAAGATTTTCCGCACTACATTCAAGGTTTGCCCCCAAATCCAACATCACCGATTTTTCACCGTCAATAGTGGGGATCATCGAAATCAAAGCCGGCCTGGCAATGCCTTTTAGGGGTTGCAATAAAATCTTTGACAGCCCCATTAACGCCCCGGTATTCCCTGCACTGACACAACCTTGAGCAATCCCTTGTTGAACCGCCTCAAGCGCTAAACGCATCGAGGTGTTTTTACTATGGCGAAGTGCATAGGAAATGCCTTGATGGTTATCAATTGTTCGAGTGCAATGATGAACTTGAATACGCGCTAAACTGGCTTGCGGGATATTTTCAAGAAAAGGGGAAATTTGCTGGCTATCACCAAACAAGATTAAAGAAAGCATTGGATCTTTTTCCAACGCTAAAAGTGATGCGGGGAGAGTAATACGGGGACCAATGTCCCCGCCCATCACATCTAACGCTAAGGTTAGACGGTTCAAGTGAATACCTATAAGTAAAAATTACTTATTAATCACTTTACGACCACGATAGTAACCATCAGCGGTTACATGATGGCGTAAGTGAGTTTCACCACTTGCTTTATCCACAGATACGGCAGCAGTAGTTAATGCATCATGTGAACGACGCATATCACGACGTGAACGAGATTTTTTATTTTGTTGAACAGCCATTGGCTATACTCCTAAATTTAATTTACTTTTGTTTTAAATTAGCTAATACAGCGAACGGGTTCGGTTTTTTTGCCAATTCTTCCGGCAATTCGCCAAAAACCTGTTCCTGCGCGGACACTTCACAGTGTTCAGATGAATGCTTTGGTACCAGTGGTAAAGTTAAAATTAACTCATCTTCCACCACACCAAGTAAATCTATTTCGCCAAATTCATTAAATTCAATCGGCTCATAAATTTCCGGCAATACATCAGCCTGATCCCAATTAGCCACTGGGCTGTAAAGAAAATCACATTCCAGTGTCTGTTTGAACGGTTTACCACAACGCTGACATTCTAACTCGACATCAACTCGGGCTTTTCCCTTCATCACCACTAATTTTTGTGGATCAATATAAAACGATAATGTTACCTGTGCATCGCTAAGCACATTTACCACGGATTCCGCTAACCGCACTAACTGATTAATCGCATAACAACCTTCATAATCAACACGTTGTTGTGCGCTTTTAACAGGATCAATGGTGAGGGGTAGTTTTACCTTTTGCATAGGGCGTGAATATTACCCCTTGTAAAGAAAATAGTCAAAGGGAAATCACACTTTTACACAATAAAAAAACAAGCAAATTTTAGATAAAATTAACTTTTACAAGAATTCCCTTTTTATTTTTACTAAAATCGGGAAATTGTTCGTAGCAGAACAATGCTACGCTCAAACTCAAAAGGATATCAGCCCGAAGATTATGCTCTCACGATCATGAAAAATGCGGCTGAAAGCAACCGCACTTTCTATTGGTTAATTATTCTAAGCGTTTTGCCACTTCTAACCAATCTGCTTTAAATTCACGGCGCATATTATTAATGGCGTCAATAATGTCATGATGAACAAGGTGTTCATTTTGGATGCCGACACAATACCCGCCTTTGCCTTGAAGCAGAATATCCACCGCATAAACGCCCATGCGTGAAGCCAAAATACGGTCAAATGCACAAGGTGAACCACCACGTTGAATATGACCCAATACTGTCGCACGGGTTTCATGTCCTACTCGTGCTTCGATTTCTTTTGCAAGCGAATGAACATCAGTAATCAATTCAGTGATCGCAATGATCGCATGGCGTTTTCCCCGAATAATACTGCGTTCGATTTGTTGCACTAACTCTTCACGATCAAATTCCATTTCAGAGGCAACAATATATTCACAACCGCCGGCAATGCCCGCAGAAATAGTTAAATCACTACAATGGCGTCCCATAATCTCTACAATAGAAATGCGTTGGTGGGAACTTGAGGTATCCCGTAAACGGTCGATAGCATCCACCGCTGTTTGTAATGCGGTTTGATAACCAATGGTATAATCCGTGCCCGCTACATCATTATCAATAGTGCCGGGAATCCCCACACAAGGGAAACCATGTTCTTCCGTTAAAAGTTTGGCGCCCATATAAGAACCGTCTCCCCCGATTACTACGAGGGCATCAATACCGTGTGAACGTAAAATTTCCGCACATTTTGCCCGTACGTTCGGATCTTTAAACTCAGGAAAACGTGCAGAACCTAAAAATGTTCCGCCACGGTTAATCACATCGGACACACTATAACGGTTTAATTGCTTGATTTTATTGTTATATAAGCCTTGATAACCATCATAGATACCAAACACTTCTAAACCTTCTGCTAATGCCGCACGCACAACACCACGAATTGCGGCGTTCATACCCGGTGCATCGCCACCACTGGTTAATACTGCAATTTTTTTAATCATATACGACCTACCTAACGTTAAATAAGAAATGCTGTTAAGGTTACACGATTCAGCCTAATGGCTCTAGAAAAAATTTAAGAAATTTCTTCACCTTTTGATCTAGATAAATTTTTATTTCGAATTTTGACAATGCCACTGCCAAGGCATTTTATCAATCTGTTTCATTTCCTTTGCAATGAGGTATTTTTGCAAGTGCCGTAACATTTTTTCCTCACTTAAATGTCGGCTTTTTTTCACTTTTTGGGAATACTGAAACTGCACAAAACCACATTTGGCGATCTCTTCCCCCCTCATCATATTGACCTGCCAATAGGGATCTTTTTCTGTTGGTCGGTAAATCACATAGCCTTTTAATCCGTCATCTCGATTGGTTTTGCTACTTTTCATCGGGGTTAATTTAAACAACGCTACCTCTGTGTTGCGATAGACCCGCTCACGCAAGCCAATCCGCTCTTTAATGTCACGATGTTGTGCATTGCGATCTAACAGCAACTCAATTTGTGACTGCCATTTTTCTAAGCTATCCGGTTGACTGACATACACATAACGAGCCACAGAGCCTAAATCTTGCCCGGCTGCCTTATGATAGTGTTTGTTTTGGTATTGAATCTGCTCAGGGATATCCAGTTGTGAGGTTTGACTGGCACAAGCAGAAAGGAAAAGTGCGGTTAAAATAACAACAATTTTATTCATCGTGATCTCGCTTAAATACCCATTCTTTTTCAGTAGAAGCAGCCTCATCAAACCAATAGCCGCCCAAATCGAAATCTTTTAATTGTCCAGCTTGGGTTAAACGCTGTTGAATCATATAACGGCACATCAACCCTCGGGCTTTTTTAGCATAAAAACTCACCACTTTATATTGACCGTTTTTGTTATCTAAAAAGATTGGTTTAATAATGTTGGCGTGAAGTCCGCTTTCTTTTACCGATTTATAATATTCATCGGAAGCAAGATTAATCAACACATTATCGCCTTGTTCATCAAGGGCTTGTTGGAGTGATTGGGTAATCACATTTCCCCAAAATGCGTAAAGATCCTTACCTTTCTTATTGGCTAATTTTGTGCCCATCTCTAAACGATAAGGTTGCATTAAATCCAGAGGTTGAAGTAAACCGTATAAACCGGAAAGCATACGCAAATGCGATTGGGCAAATAAAATATCCTCATCAGATAAGGTATCGACATCTAAACCGGTATAAACATCACCTTTAAAGGCAAAAATGGCAGCGCGTGAATTCTGTTCGTTGTGTTCTTTTGTCCACTCGGTAAAACGTGCCGCATTAAGTCCTGCCAGCTTATCGCTGATAGACATTAAAGAGGCAATTTCTTGTGGGGAAAATTGGCGACAAATATCAATTAACTGTGCGCTATAGTCAGTTAAGTGCGGTTGAAAAACAGGCAGTTTTCTGACCGCACTTTCAAAATCTAGGGTTTTCGCAGGGGAAATAATCGCTAACATAGGCTCTCCTCAATAGAATGTGCGCTATTTTAGCATATTTCTATACTCGTTTATAAAGCCCATTTTCGTTCAAAATCAAATCTTGCAATTCTAAGTCCAGAAGTTGGACCAATAGCACATCCACCGGCAAACCAAATTCCTGTGCAAGATCATCAAGACTCACCGGGGTGTAACCAATTCTCGCATAAAGTTTGGGGTGACTTGGCGCTTCAACCACTCTGCGGGGATCAGGCGGTGGGGTGTAATTTGCCGTTTCCACTTGGTTAAAATCAATTTCAGTTTGACTATGAATAGAATGTTGATAAAGCGTTTCAAGAATATCTTTCACATTTTCAACAAGCACCCCACCTTGCTTAATCAGTTGATGACATCCTCGACTAAAATCACTCAAGACATTTCCCGGCAAAGCAAACACTTCCCGATTTTGCTCCAAGGCATAACGTGCCGTGATTAATGATCCGCTTTTTTCTGTGGCTTCGATCACCAATGTGCCGACCGAAAGCCCGCTAATAATCCGATTACGGCGGGGAAAATGAGCGGCAATCGGTGGTTGGTTTGGCATAAATTCGGACACCAACGCACCATTATTTTCAATAATCTGCTCCGCCAAGACACGATGTTTTGCCGGATAAATCTCATTTAATCCACTGCCCAATACCGCAATAGTTTGCCCACCAATTTCCACCACCGCACGATGGCAATGCCCGTCAATGCCTAAAGCCAAACCGCTTGTTACCGTAAAACCGGCAAGGGAGAGTTCTGTGGCAAAATATTTCGCCCAGCGTTCGCCATAAGTGGTGCAATATCGGCTTCCAACAATGGCCATTTGTCGCTGTGAAATCGCCGTCACATTGCCTTTCACAAATAATAAAGGTGGAAAACTTGAAATTTGTTTCAATAAATAAGGGTAAAACGGTGAAAAATAATTCACTAAATGATTTCCCTCTTTCTCCGCCCAAGCCAGCGCTAAATCCATAAATTTATTTTCAGGTTTAAACCAACGGCGAATTTGAATAGCACTCCAACCCATTTGACGAAAAGCCGCTTCATCATATTGCAATAATTCTTTTAACGTAACATTCGATAAGATTTTCTCAATTGCCACACCGCCTAATTTAGGCACTTGCATTAATCGGAGTAAGGTTTCATTGACATTCATTGTGTTTATTTATCTCTTCTCAATCAATGCATTAAGGCTATGTAAAAAGCGAATAATTGACGAGCATTTCTAATCACTTTTGTGAAACAGCTCGTAAAAATCATATAAAACAACGATTTTTTACCTACCTTAGAAATAAAGAAAAGATAGAGGAAAAAACAGTACGAAATCATTTATTTGGAATATTTATCTAACAAACTTATATTTAAAAGATGAAATCACTAAATCAACATTCCACATATTCAAGATGATAAGATAAAACGCTAAAAAAAGCATTTGACAGCGTTTGATTTATTCGTAACATAGCAAGGGTTTTACAACGAATTTTTATAGGATTTTTATGTTTTCTTCTGTTTTTTTATCCCTCAACCTGCTGCTCTCACATGTTTTGTGCGGCTAAGTTGTGGATGAAAAACAGTTCAATGTAAATCCTCTTCATTCAACCAACCCGCACTTCAAAAAGTTGCGGGTTTTTGTTTAAAAAATTTTGCAAAAAACAACCGCACTTTTGGCGTGATTTTAGAAGGATATGGCTATGACAGATCGCATCATTATTTTTGATACTACGCTACGAGACGGCGAACAAGCATTAAAAGCAAGTTTGACCGTGAAAGAAAAATTACAAATTGCCTTGGCGTTGGAACGCTTAGGGGTGGATGTGATGGAAGTGGGCTTTCCGGTTTCTTCTCAAGGAGATTTTGAATCGGTAAAAACCATTGCTCAACACATTAAACATTCACGGGTTGCCGCGTTATCCCGTGCCGTTGATAAAGATATTGATGCTGCCTACGAAGCCTTAAAAGTAGCGGAAGCATTTCGTATTCATACGTTCATCGCCAGTTCCGCTTTGCATGTAGAAGCAAAATTAAAACGTACTTTTGATGATGTGGTAGAAATGGCCGTTGCGGCGGTAAAACGTGCCCGTAACTACACCGATGATGTGGAATTTTCCTGCGAAGATGCCGGCCGTACCGGTATTGATAATATTTGTCGTATTGTCGAAGCAGCAATCAATGCCGGGGCGACCACTGTCAATATCCCTGATACCGTAGGTTATTGCTTGCCAACAGAATACGGCAATATTATTGCGCAAGTGCGTAACCGAGTACCGAATATCGACAAAGCGGTCATTTCCGTGCATTGCCATAATGATTTAGGCATGGCAACCGCCAATTCCTTAACGGCAGTACAAAATGGGGCACGTCAAATTGAATGTACGATTAATGGTATCGGCGAACGTGCCGGTAACACCGCCCTTGAAGAAGTGGTGATGGCGATTAAAACCCGTCAAGAATTGTTTGGTGTGGATACCCGTATTAACACGCAAGAAATCCACCGTGTCAGCCAAATGGTGAGCCAGCTTTGCAATATGCCAATTCAACCGAATAAAGCCATTGTGGGTTCTAACGCTTTCGCCCATTCTTCCGGTATTCATCAAGACGGGATGTTAAAAAATAAAAATACCTACGAAATTATGTCGCCGGAAACCATTGGTTTGAAAAAAGAAAAACTAAACCTCACTGCCCGCTCCGGCCGTGCCGCAGTGAAAGGCCATATGGCAGATATGGGTTATACCGAGCAAGACTACGATTTGGATAAATTGTACGATGCGTTTTTGAAATTAGCCGATAAAAAAGGACAGGTGTTTGATTACGATTTGGAAGCCTTAGCCTTTATCGATATGCAACAAGGCGATGAAGATCGTTTGGTATTGGATAAACTGTCTGCGCACTCGACCAAAGAATACCCTGCCACCGCCTTTGTTCAACTACAATTAGACGGAGAAAAATTAAGCACCTCCTCTATCGGAGGAAACGGCCCGGTCGATGCCGTCTATAATGCGATTTTGACCTTAACAGGCTTAGACATCAAAATGTCCCACTACCACCTCACCGCTAAAGGCGAAGGCGCAGAAGCCCTAGGCCAAGTAGATATTGTGGTGGAACACGAAGGCAGAAAATTCCACGGTGTGGGATTAGCCACAGATATTGTGGAATCCTCCGCATTGGCGTTGGTGCATGCGATTAATGCGATTTATCGAGCGCATAAAGTGGCGGATATTAAGGGAAATAAACCTCATTAAAAAACATTCCCCTCTTTCGTAAAGAGGGGTTAGGGGAGATTTAGCAGAAATAATATCAACCCCATAGGTTAATTTAACATCTAAAAATCTCCCCCTGCCCCTCTTTAAAAAAGAGGGGAGAAAATGCGGAAAATCAACCGCACTTTTAAAATAACGCTCCGATAAATTCGGGGCCCCATATAAATTGCCTTTGCGACTTTCAATTTTTAGGCAATTTTCGTCTGTTTGAGCCGCTTGCGGCGAGTTCAGAAAATTGCCGTCAAGAAAATTGAAACCAAGCAAAGATCAGCAATTTAACTGGGGTGTGTTTCTTTTGCCTACTTTGCTTTGCACAAGCAAAGAAAAGTAGGTCGCCCATTGGGCGAAATTCAATACATAAAAATAGGAAAATCCAAATGAAATCATACAACATCGCCGTCCTCCCCGGTGACGGCATTGGTCCGGAAGTGATGGCTGAAGCCATTAAAGTCCTCAATAAAATTCAAGAGAAATTCAATGTTAAATTCAACTTTAATGAATTTTATGTGGGGGGAGCAGCAATTGATCACTATGGCAACCCATTACCGGAGGAAACCTTAAAAGGTTGTGAAACTGCAGATGCCATTTTATTCGGTTCTGTAGGCGGCCCGAAATGGACGCATTTACCACCGGATCAGCAACCGGAACGTGGTGCACTTTTGCCTTTACGCAAACATTTCAAATTATTCTGCAACCTTCGTCCGGCAACCCTTTACAAAGGGTTAGAAAAATTCTGCCCATTGCGTGCCGATATTGCAGCAAAAGGCTTTGATATGGTGGTGGTGCGTGAGCTCACTGGGGGAATTTATTTCGGTCAACCAAAAGGCCGTGAAGGCGAAGGAGCACAAACCAAAGCATTTGATACCGAGGTGTATTACAAATACGAAATCGAACGCATTGCCCGTGCAGCTTTTGAGGCAGCCATGAAACGCCGTAAACATATTACCTCAGTGGATAAAGCCAATGTGTTGCAATCCTCTATTTTATGGCGTGAAACCGTGGCAGAGGTCGCTAAAGATTATCCTGACGTTACCGTTGAAAATATGTATATCGACAATGCGACCATGCAATTAATCAAAGCCCCGGAATCTTTTGATGTGTTGCTCTGCTCTAATATTTTCGGCGATATTATTTCCGATGAAGCGGCGATGATTACAGGCTCAATGGGCATGTTACCTTCCGCTAGTTTGAATGAACAAGGATTTGGCTTATACGAGCCAGCCGGGGGATCTGCACCGGATATTGCAGGAAAAGGTATTGCCAATCCGATTGCACAAATTTTATCGGCGGCGATGATGTTACGTTACAGTTTCAATTTGAATGAAGCGGCAGATGCCATTGAAAATGCCGTGCAGAAAGTCTTGGCGAGCGGTCATCGCACCGGTGATTTAGCCGATGACTCAGCACCAGTTTCTACGGCAGAAATGGGTACATTAATTACCAACGCAATTTAACCCTAGGGGAAAGGCTATGTTATGCAGGTTAATCATTTAAACTGGCATGAATAACTTGTCACTCCCTAAAAGTGCGGTCAAAAATTTCATCTTTTTTCACCGCACTTTCCCCCTAAAAAAACAGGAAAAAAATTATGGCAAAAACACTCTATCAGAAATTATTTGATGCTCACATTGTTTACGAAGCGGAAGGCGAAACCCCAATTTTGTATATTAACCGTCATTTAATCCACGAAGTGACTTCACCACAAGCCTTTGACGGATTGCGTGTAGCCGGCCGCCAAGTGCGTCAAGTGGGAAAAACCTTCGGTACAATGGATCACAGTATCTCCACGCAAGTGCGTGATGTGAATAAATTAGAAGGTCAGGCAAAAATTCAGGTGTTAGAACTTGAAAAAAATACCAAAGCCACCGGTATTCAATTGTTCGATATGAAAACCAAAGAACAGGGCATTGTGCATGTTATGGGACCGGAACAAGGTTTAACCCTACCGGGGATGACCATTGTTTGTGGAGATTCCCACACTGCCACCCATGGTGCATTCGGTGCTTTGGCATTTGGTATCGGCACTTCCGAAGTGGAACATGTTTTAGCCACCCAAACCTTAAAACAGGCACGGGCGAAAAGCATGAAAATTGAAGTGCGTGGTAAGGTTGCACCGGGTATTACCGCAAAAGATATTATCCTTGCTATCATCGGTAAAACCACGATGGCAGGCGGCACAGGGCATGTGGTGGAATTTTGCGGTGAAGCCATTCGTGATCTTTCGATGGAAGGGCGAATGACTGTTTGCAATATGGCAATCGAAATGGGAGCAAAAGCCGGTTTAATCGCCCCAGATGAAACCACCTTTGCCTATTTAAAAGGTCGCCCTCATGCACCAAAAGGGAAAGATTGGGACGATGCGGTGGAATACTGGAAAACCCTAAAATCCGATGATGATGCAGAATTTGATACGGTTATCACTTTGGAAGCCAAAGACATTGCCCCACAAGTGACTTGGGGAACCAACCCGGGTCAGGTGATTGGTATCAATCAGTTAGTGCCTAATCCTGCTGATATGGACGATCCCGTCACCCGAGCCTCCGCCGAAAAAGCCTTGCAATACATTGGCTTAGAAGCCAATACCGATCTCAAAGAAATTAGCGTCGATCAAGTATTTATCGGCTCTTGTACCAATGCCCGTATTGAAGATTTGCGTGCTGCCGCTGCCGTCATGAAAGGACGTAAAAAAGCCGACAACGTGAAACGTATTCTCGTGGTGCCGGGTTCAGGGCTAGTCAAAGAACAAGCGGAAAAAGAAGGATTAGATAAAATCTTTATCGAAGCGGGCGCAGAATGGCGTAACCCGGGCTGCTCTATGTGTTTAGGTATGAATGATGACCGCTTAGGGGAATGGGAACGTTGCGCCTCCACCAGCAACCGAAACTTTGAAGGTCGCCAAGGTCGTAACGGACGAACTCACCTCGTCAGCCCGGCAATGGCGGCAGCGGCCGGTATGTTCGGTAAATTTGTTGATATTCGTGATGTGGCATTAAATTAAAGAGGAAAATAAAATGGCAGGATTTAAACAACTTTCAGGCTTAGTCGTACCGCTAGACGCGGCAAATGTGGACACTGACGCCATCATTCCAAAACAATTTTTACAAGCCATTACACGAGTAGGCTTTGGCAAACATTTATTCCACGAATGGCGTTATTTAGATGTGGAAGGCACACAACCGAACCCGGAATTTGTGCTAAATTTTCCACAATATCAAGGGGCAACCATTTTACTTGCCCGCAAAAATTTAGGTTGTGGCTCTTCCCGTGAACACGCCCCTTGGGCGCTTGCCGATTACGGTTTTAAAGTGATGATCGCCCCAAGTTTTGCAGATATTTTCTACAATAACAGCCTAAACAATCATATGTTGCCAATTCGTTTGAGCGAGCAAGAAGTGGAAGAAATTTTCCAATGGGTGTGGGCCAATGAAGGCAAGCCCATTCATGTGGATTTAGAAGCGATGACCGTAACAGTAGGCGAAAAAGTCTATCACTTTGAATTAGACGAATTCCGCCGCCATTGCTTATTAAACGGTTTAGATAATATCGGTCTTACCCTTCAACACGAAAACAAAATCGCAGAATACGAGAAAAACATTCCGGCATTTTTGCGTTAATACATTCAAGTGCGGTGAAATTTTCGGTATTTTTTACCGCACTTTCTTGAAATCCCCTGATAGCGTTTGACAGCTTTTCCCCTTCCCCCTATTATCTCGCAGATAACGTTACACCCATAATGACAAGGAATAATGCAATGATTGCTTACACCTTTTTATCTTTATTTACCCTTGCGGCAATAATTTTTATCATCAATTCCCATTACCGATGGACCTATCTCTTTGCCATTTCGTTATTTGTTTTCTTTTTTGGTGGAATGTTTGCCCTCACTGGGCAATGGCAACGTGCGCTTAATTTCGCCTCCGTCCTCTTTGTTGCGTTGATGCTATTCCACCGCTTAAAAATCCATTATTACAAACAACCTCTTCTTATTTCCGATTTTTTTCTTGTGGTCGATTGGCGAAACTGGGAAACCCTCATGCACTATAAAGGGGCATTAGTCGGCGTGATAGGCTTGCTCGGCTTACTTGGCTATGCGATTTTCGGCTGGTCAGATGTCGAATCCTTAAGTCTATTCGGCCATCTTTTCGGGGGGATATTATTTCTCGGCAGCTTTGCTTTAATGTGGCATTATTCTAAAAACCCTCAAGCTTTGCAGGTTTGGTTAGATTCTCTCCCTGATGACGGACGTGATGTCTTTTTAAATTTACCGATGTCTTGCCGAGGAATATTCTTTAAAGTGCCACAATTCTCAGGTGAAGGTGAAAATTTTACGAAAAAAATGACCGCACTTTATACCGAACAAACAGAACAAGCGCCCACCACCAAACCGGATATTGTAGTGGCTTTATTAGAATCCACCCTCAATCCACACCAATTTGCTTTCACCCAACAAAATATTCCCCCTTTATCGATGTTTGAACAGCAAGATGACACGGTATTTATCTCGCCATTACGGGTGCATACTTTTGCGGGGGCTACTTGGCGATCGGAGTTTAGTTTTCTTGCCGGCGTGCCTTGTACAGATTTTGGCGCATTAGCCAGTGGCGTGTTCTATTCTGTTGTGCCACATCTACAATCAAGTTTTGTTAAAAATTTACGGGCACAAGGTTATTTTTGTGTCGCACTTTCGCCTTTCACCAAAGGTAACTACAACGCAAAATCCGCTTACGATCATTTTGGTTTTGATTTAATGTTACAACCGCAAGATTTAGGCTACCCTGCTCCTTTGAGTAAAAATTTGTGGACGATCAGCAGTGAAGAAATGATGACATACACCAGAATGATTTTAGAAAAACAACATCCTTCACTCGAAAAAATTAATCAACCTCTGTTTGTCTATGTGTTAACCATGCGTGAACACGGCCCTTATCGTTTGGATATGGAAAATCACTACAATCTTGCGATGCAAAATCTCAGTGATAAAAGTATTTCCGCCCTCAATGATTACACCCAACGTATTGTTGCCCTCAATGACGCTATTGAGAAAATGGATGATTACTTACACCAACGCAATAAGCCCTTTGTTTTTGGTTATTTTGGCGATCATCAAGTGGCCTTTGATAACGCCATTCCTGCCAAAAAAGGCGATTTACCTTTGCCGGATTACATTACCCAATTTGTGGTGAGAACAAATATTGATAGCGCCTTTAAACAAGAACAGGATTTTCTCGATCTTGCCTTTGCCGGCGGGGTATTACTGGATGTAGCAGGGCTAGCGGCACAAGATGATTTTATGAAAGCAAATAAAGCGATGCGTCATTTAAGCAAGGGAAAATTAGAAGACAGTGCCGATAGCCAATTGGTCAATGATTATCGCCACTATCTCTACCAACAGTTAAAAATTACACAATAATGTTAAATTGTTGCAAAAACTTGTCGAATTATTATCCAATCTTTTATTATAATGAGAATGAGTTTTCAACAATAAGGAGCTTATTATGAATCTAAAAACTCTCTTGGCATTAACCTTAACGGCGGTATGCACATCGGCTGTGGCCCATGCCCAAACGACCGATAAATCGATTGAAGTGAAAGTTCAACAGCTTGATCCGGTAAAAGGAAATAAAGAAGTGGGGACTGTTACCATCACCGAATCGGCTTATGGTTTAGTCTTCACCCCAAATTTACAAGGCTTAACAGAAGGCTTACATGGTTTCCATCTTCACCAAAACCCTAGCTGTGAACCAAAAGAAAAAGACGGCAAACTCACCGCAGGTCTCGCCGCCGGGGGGCACTGGGATCCAAAAGAAGCCAAACAACACGGTTATCCATGGCAAGATGATGCCCATTTAGGGGATTTACCGGCATTAACCGTATTACATGACGGCACTGCAACCAATCCGGTGTTAGCCCCACGCATTAAACATTTAGATGAAGTGCGTGGACGTTCCATTATGATTCACGCCGGTGGGGATAACCATTCCGATCACCCTGCTCCACTTGGCGGTGGCGGTGCTCGTATGGCATGTGGTGTGATTAAATAAATGAATTTTTAGAAACACAAGAGCGGTCAAAATTCTCGGTATTTTGACCGCTCTTTTTATTTAGATTTCAGTAAGTTAGTTCACCACTTCCGCCGTATAATTCAACTTATGAATGGCGTTAATCAGCTGTTCATCCGTCACTTTGGGATCTTCTCGCACTGTTACCGTTCTATCCTTAATTGAGGCTTTTGTGGAAATCACGCCATCAATATCCCGTAATTCTTTATTCACCAAATAAGCACAAAGTTGGCAAGTCATTTCCTTCACTTTCAAAACAACCTGTTTTTCAGCCTTTATTGCTGCCTCTTCCGCTTGGGTAGGGAATATGGCACATAATGAAAGTAAAAGTGCGGTCAATAATTTCTTCATTTTTTCCTCATTCTAAAATCCACGGAAGAATCGTCGGATAAGTTAAAAAAAACAACATAACAATGAAAACGATCCAATAAAGTAAGATAAGTTTTCTGCGTGAAATATATTTTGTACAAATGATTTTATTGGAAAACATCAGTAACCAAAAACCATAGGCAAAAGCACAAAGTGAAACTAAAATCATCGGAACACGCAAATAATCGTATTCCCCCAACCCGATAAGCCAAGTGGATGACACGCCGAACACAAGATAAATTAAAGGGGCAATGCAGCATAACGTGGATGCCACCGTGGCACTCAATGCGGTGGCAATGGCAACCCAAAAAGAGTTATTTGCGTTTTTTAGAGACATAGTCATATTTAAAGGCTTTTGGATCAAAGAAATTGAGCGGATCGCCACCGATTTCTGCATAGGGATAACCGAAATTATTAATCGGTGCGAGTTCCGGCTGCGGATATAAATCAAAATCACGAGCGTGGTTAAATCCTACCCAATTCGCCTCCCAATTGCCGAATAAATATTTTGCGACAGCTTGGGTATCTTTATCTTCTACCGATTTGTTCTCTGCTAAACGCATTTTGGCGACATCCGCAGAATCGACCGGAACCCAACCAAAACCGGCAAGATAGAACTCTGCACGACAATGTTGAGCGCCACTAACATTGGCTAATCCATATTCATCTGCACTGCCAAACGCCCCTTTAGAATATTGCCCCATTTTCTCCGCTGCCCCTAAACGAATACCAAAAATTTCACGGGCAGGAATATCTACTGCTCGGGAAAGGGCAACAAAAACGGAATTAATGTCTGTGCATTTGCCTTTTAGCACACCCGTGGTGAGGATTTTTTCCACATCACCGTCACCACAACCTAATACGGAATTATCACGCTCCATATTTTTGACAATCCATTGATGAATCAACTCAGCCTTTTTCAATGGGTTACGCTCTGTCCCAACAATTTTATCGGCAAACTGTTTCACAATACCATCGGTTTTAATATGTTGGGTTGGTTTTAAATATTCCTGCACATCCACAGAATAACGAATTTCTTTGGGCGGTTGATAATGTTCTAATGCTCCTGTGACCATAGGTTCACGATCTTTGGTTTCAATCAGCATTGTGATTTTTAAGTCACGTTTTTGTGCTGCTTTATCCCAAGTCGCAAACAACGTTTTCGCTCCATATTGATTATTTTCTGTCACATAAGCCTCAAGATAATTTCCTTCAAAATGGAGGGATTTCACTTGTTGATAATCACTGTTAAAAGGCAGTGGTACCCATAAATTGGTTTGCCCTTGCGAGCCTTTTGGTGCAATCAAATCATAGGTTTGGGTAAATTCATACAAATGGGAATCAGTATTGTAATTTGGGAGGTTAACATTGGCATAAGTAAATGCGCTACACGCAGAAACCATTGCCACGACAATGCGTTTTTTCATGGAAAGATCCTCTAGTTAATAACAGTTAAAACTTAACACATTAGATAAACTAATATGGACAGAAAATATGCTAACGGATCTCCTCATCGTCCGTCAATGTTCTTCATAAAATTTATTTGTGGGCATTGAAATGCTTAATCTGATCAGAAACGAATAGGCTACCTATCCTGATTTCATAGTAGATAAAGGCAATTTGAAAGAGGGGAATTTGAAAAAGAGCGGTCAAATTGACCGCTCTTTTAGTATCTAAAGGTGATTATTCTTTTGGAATTTCAGCACCTGAGGCTAGTAAATCTTGGATATCGGATTTCAGTACATCGGCTTTTGGCCCGTAAATGGCTTGAACACCGGTTCCTTTAATAATAATCCCCATCGCCCCGGCTTGTTTCCAACCGGCTTCATCGCCGATTAAATCCGCATTATGCACAGAAATTCGTAAACGTGTCATACAAGCATCCACATGAGCAATATTATTACGACCACCCAGTAAATTCACAATTTGCACTACTTGTGCACTGGCATTCGCCACTTTTGGCTCATTCGATGTATTTTCATCAGCACTTTTCGCATCATAGTTACCATTACGCCCTGCGGTGGCAAGATTAAATTTTTTAATCATAAAATTCGCAATGAAGAACATGGCAACCGCAAAGAGAAGTGAAACCCAGATAAAGTTAATCACATCCATTCCAATGCCGGCTTTAATCGCCATTGGTGTGCGGGTTAAAAACTCAATATTACCGAAAGAATGCATGCGGAGATTGACGATATCTGCCATCGCAAATGCCGCCCCTTGAACTAAGGCATATACAATATAAAGCGGCATAGCGGCAAACATAAACATATATTCAATCGGTTCGGTAACACCGGTGAGGAACACCGCCAATGCGGAGGAGAGGAAAATCCCTTTGTAGAGTTTTTTCTTATCCGCATCCACATTGACATACATAGCAAGGGTTATCCCCATTAAAATCCCACTTGAACCAATCATTTGCCCCACTTTAAAGCGAGCCGGAGTGACGGTTGAAAGCAGATCATTATATTGCGCTAAATGACCGGCATCTTTTAAATTAATTAAATCGGAAATCCACGCCAACCACAATGGGTCTTGTCCAAAGACTTGTGCCCCTTTTTGCGCCCCAGTTAAGAACTCATAGGTTCCCCCTAAGGAAGTGTAGTTCATTGGGATCGTCAGCATATGGTGCAAACCAAAAGGTAATAAAAGACGTTCTAATGTCCCGTAAATAAATGGTGCTAAAATTGGTGCGCTATTTTGTGAAGTCGCAATCCATTGACCAAAATGGTTGATCCCGGTTTGTACCAAAGGCCAAAATAAGGCAAGAATGATCGCCACTAATACGGAACGGTAAATCACCACAAAAGGAACAAAACGTTTACCGTTAAAGAAAGTCAGCACTTCAGGTAATTTGCGGAAGTTGTAGTAGCGATTGAAGGTTGTCGCCCCCACGAAGCCTGCAATAATCCCGACAAACACCCCCATATTTAATGCCGGTTGGCCGAGTATGTTGACAAAGTAGTTTGCCACCGGAATATCACCGGCAAAGAATGTGCTGACATAGGCATTAGGATCCGCAAGCATTTCAATTTTCACCCCGAAAAAATGTCCGGTAATCAGGTTAATTAAAATAAACGCCAATCCTGCGGCAAATGCACCACCGGCACGTTCGTTTGCCCAACTACCACCAATGGCGAGAGCAAATAAGAGATGGAGGTTACCAATAATCCCCCAACCGATTTGGGCAATAATATTACCAATGCGTGCAACCCATTCGGCATCGCTTAACAAAGGCAATGAGTTACCAATACTCACCATTAATCCGGCAGCCGGCATAACCGCAATCACCACCATTAGGCATTTGCCAAATTTTTGCCAGAATTCAAAACTTAGCAAGTTTTTCATGTGTTCCCCCTATTTTTATAGTGTGATATCGACTTCCAAGCCAAAATGGTCGGAAATTATCGGTTTATTTTTACCGTTAAAAATCACCTGACTGGATAACACATTTTTGGCTTGATTTAAGAAAATATAATCTAAACGCTTTGCTTCCCGATGACTACTCCAACCATCAATGGCTTTTTCAACGGTAATGCCCGAATCTTTTTGTTTGGCAAGTTCATAGCTATCAATCAAACCTAAGGATTTAATTTGTTGATAGGCTTGCGGATTGCTGATCGCATCGGTATTAAAATCGCCCATCAGGATTTTTAAATTTCCACTTTGGCTACGATTGATAATATTCCTAATGTTGTCGAGTTGATCCTCTTCGCTATCAGGTAAATTAATATGGCAGGAATAACAATCAATAAGTTGGTTTTGATATTCCACCGTTAAACCGAGGATTTTACGAGAGAGGATAGAATCAAGACGTTGGTGCTGACTACAATAAAAAGGATCGACTTCATAAACCGGTAAACGGGTTAAAAAAGCAATCCCTTCATCGTATTTGTCATAACCGATATGGGAATTACTCCAATATAAAGAATATTTCTGCTCAACTTGCCGATTAATTTGGCGTAATAATATGACGCCATAATTATCTTGTTTTAAGGATTGGGCAATGGAGGGGGCGGCCATTAGCTGGTTGACCTCTTGCAAAGCAATAAGATCATACCCCTTTTCCACAATAGTTTGCGCAAGAAGTGTGATTTTTTCTGCTTGGTTGGTTTCCAACCAAGCATGTACATTTAGGGTAAGTAGTTTCATTGCCCTCTCCCTTAGCCCTCACAATGCCAAATATCTGCGTTATATTGTGCAATAGTGCGATCTGATGAGAAGAAGCCCGCTTTGGCGATATTTTGAATGACTTTTTTATTCCAACTGTCTTGATCTTCATAATCTGCTAGGATTTGCTCTTTCGCTTTCACATAAGCATTGAAGTCAATTAAGGTCATAAACCAGTCTTTATTTAATAATTCATGATAGAGGCGTTCTAAACGTACCGGATTACCCAATTTCACTAATGCCGGATTAACAATAAAATCCACGGCCCGTTTAATGTCTTTATCATTCTCGTAGTAATCTTTTGAAACATAGCCTGCGGTTTCATAAAGTTTAATGATGCTTTGTGAGTCTTTCCCGAAAGTATAAATATTCTCCGCACCTGCAAGTGCCGCAATCTCAACATTCGCCCCATCCATTGTCCCCAGAGTTAATGCACCGTTAAGCATAAACTTCATATTTCCGGTACCGGACGCTTCTTTTGAGGCGAGGGAGATTTGTTCAGAAATATCAGTTGCCGGAATGAGTTTTTCTGCCACACTTACATTATAATTTTCCACTAAATAAACATTTAAATATTTGTTGACTTGCGGATCGTTATTAATCAGTTCCGATAAACAAAGAATTAAATGAATAATATCTTGGGCAATCACATAAGCCGGGGCGGCTTTTCCACCAAAAATCACCGTAATTTTACGTTGAGGTAATTTACCTGCTTTGATTTCAAGATATTTATGAATCACATAAAGCGCATTCATTTGTTGACGTTTATATTCATGGAAACGTTTAATTTGTGTATCAATAATGGAATTTTCGTCTAACTCAATGCCTTTATTTTCTTTAAGATAGGTTTTTAACGCTAACTTATTGTTAAATTTAATTTCAGCGAGTTTTTGATGAACTTGTTTGTCATCTGCAAAGGCAAGTAATTTTTCTAATTGTGTAGCATCTTGCAGGTAACCCTCTCCAATAAGTTGTTTGAGATAGGCTGCCAATTCTTGGTTGGAAAACTCTAACCAACGGCGGAACGTGATCCCATTGGTTTTATTATTAAATTTCTCCGGATAAAGGGCATAAAATGCTTTAAGCTCCGCATTTTTCAAAATATCGGTATGAAGTGCCGCAACACCATTGACCGAATTTGAGAAATGGATATCCATATGTGCCATATGAACACGCTGATGTTCATCAATAATTTGCACCGCAGGATCGGTATATTCCGCACGGACTAATTCATCTAATTTTTTGATAATCACCACAAGATGAGGCACCACTTCTTCTAAATAAGCCAATGGCCATTTCTCTAACGCTTCTGCCAAAATGGTATGGTTGGTATATCCCACCATATTACGAACAATATCCACAGCTTGAGCAAAGCCAATCTGATGTTTTTCGGTCAGTAAACGAATTAATTCAGGGATCACCAAAGAAGGGTGAGTATCATTAATTTGAACATAAGCATAATCGGCTAAATCCTGTAAATTACTACCACGTTCAATAGCTTCATCAATCAATAATTGTGCCGCATTAGAAACCATAAAATATTGTTGGTAAATGCGTAAAAGTTCACCGTTTTTATCGGAATCGTCAGGGTAAAGGAAGAGGGTTAAATTTTCTTTAATATTAGTTTTATCGAATTCAATCCCATTTTGAATTAAGTGATAATTGACCGATTGGATATCAAATAAATTCAATGAATTTTTGGTTGATTTTTTATAGCCTAAAATATCAATACGATCTAATTTTGAAGTTAATGTAAAGGCTTTAAATGGCACTTCATAACGAACATCCGTTGGCACTAACCAAGAATCATTTTCGATCCAATAATTCGGTTCGGCATTTTGTTCATTGCGTTTAAACACTTGCTTAAATAAACCACAGTGATAGTTCAATCCCACCCCTTCTGCATTTAATCCAAGGGTTGCCATGGAATCGATAAAACAAGAAGCCAAACGCCCTAAACCGCCATTGCCTAAAGAGGGTTCCGGCTCAATATCTTCAATATGGCTTAAAGATTTTCCGGCCTGTGCCAGCTCGTCTTTAATGTCTTGATAAACACCAAGATTAATCAGATTGTTTGATAATAATTTACCAATCAAAAATTCAGCGGAAATATAATAGACTTTCCGTTTTCCGGTATTTTTGGGTTTATCTGCCGAAATACTTTTTACATAGTTTAATAACTGTACATAAATATCTTGATCATTTAATTGCTCAAGTGTTTTATTCGTTGCAATTTGCACAAAAGTACTGAATTTAATCATTGTTTTTTTCCTTATTCTCTCTTTGGTAAAGTGCGGTTATTTTGCTTAAGAAATCTTTTTTATCTTGCGTGAGATCGCTTTCTCTCATTCGCCACTGCCAATTTCCGCCCACGGTAGAAGGAATGTTCATTCTTGAGTGAGCCGGTAAATCTAAAATATCTTGCATGGTAGCAATAGCCGTATTACTCACGGTGGCAAAGAGCTGGCGAATAACGGCCTGACAAAGCGATTCCCCCGCATGGCGATGGGTATAATCATTGACATATTGCTGTTGCGTAACCGTTAATTTGTCGTACCAACCGTTTAGCACATCATTATCGTGGGTTCCCGTGTAGGCAATACAATGAGGGATACAATAATGGGGGCTATCAAAACTTGCCCCTGTGGTATCTTCAAAACCAAATTGTAAAATTTTCATACCGGGATAACCGCAATCTGCCAACAATTTTTTTGCTTTATCATCAATGTTACCAAGATCTTCTGCGATGATAGGCAAATCCCCTAATTGCTGTTTCACGGCTTCAAATAGGGCATAACCCGGCCCCGGTTGCCAACTGCCATACTTGGCAATTTCCGCATCGCCATCCACTTGCCAATAGTCGGAAAACCCTTTGAAATGGTCTATCCGCAATACATCATAAATTTTAAAACTTTCTTCGATACGATAAATCCACCAGGCATAGCCTTCTTTTTTATGCGCTTCCCAATCATAAAGCGGATTACCCCAAAGCTGACCGGTTGCACTGAATTGATCGGCTGGAACACCGGCGACAAAAAGTGGGTTACGTTCGGCATCCAATTGGAACAGCTCCGGTTTTGTCCACACTTCTACACTGTCTGCAGAAACATAAATCGGCATATCACCAATGATTTTAATGCCCTTTTGATTGGCATAATCTTTCAATGCCAACCACTGTTGAAAGAAAAAGTATTGGGTGACTTTGAAATACTGAATTTGCTCTGCCAACAGAGTGCGGTATTTTTCTAACACTTCCGGCACACGGGCGATGACCTGTTTATCTTCCCATTGTTGTAAGGCCTGATTGCCAAAATGCTCTTTGAACGCCATAAATTCTGCATAATCGGCTAACCAAGTGCGGTTATTTTTTTCAAAGTTTTCAAATGCCGTGCAAAATTTTTCATTCGCCACAAAGTTTTTTACCGCCCTTTCTAAAATCGGCCGTCTGGCATAAAAAATCCGCTCATAATCCACTTGGGTCGGATCCTCACCAAAATTGACGGTTTGATAATCTGTTGCTTGCAAAAGCCCCATTTTGGCTAATAAATCAAAGTCAATTAAATGGGTATTGCCTGCCACCGCAGAAAAGGATTGGTAAGGTGAATCACCATAGCTTGTGGTGGTTAATGGAAGGATTTGCCAATAGGTTTGTTTTGTTTCAACCAGAAAATCCACAAACTCATAAGCAGATTGGCCAAAAGTACCAATACCCAATGAATTTGGAAGTGAGGTAATGTGCATTAATACACCACTTGAACGAGTCTGCATAATATTTCCCCAAAGCATAAACATTGGCGCTCATTCTAACCTAAATCCAACTTTACGCAATAACTTTTCCGTAAAAGTTCAATCTTTAACGTAAAAATTTGAAATAAATCAAAACTATTCCGTATAACCCAATTTTTTATGCTATGCTATCCCCTCCATAAGGAAAGGAATGACAATAAACGGATAGTCTAAGATGAGTAAATACAAAAAAGTTTATCGTGATATAAAAGCCAAAATTGATCGTGCAGTTTTCATGGCAAATCAAGAATTACCGAGTGAAGGTGAGTTAATGCAATATTACGGTTTTTCAAAAGATACGATTCGAAAAGCCCTTTCACTGCTTGAAATAGACGGTTACATTCAAAAACAACAGGGGCGAAACTCTGTTGTTTTGGCACATGATGTCCCCAAACCCCAGATGTTGTCTGAAATTAAAACCGTTGGCGAATTAAACCCCACCACCTCTCATCAAGTCAAAACAACGTTAACGGACTTGTATATTGTGCAAGGTGAAGCGGAATTAATGCGTATCTTTAACGTCAATGAGCAAATTGACTTTTACCGTATTGGCCGTACCCGGGAAATTGATGGGGAACGGGTAGAATATGAAGTGTCTTATTTTGATCGCCGTATTGTACCTTTTATTAATCGGGATATTGCCGAACAATCCATTTACCGCTATTTAGAAAGCGAATTAGGCTTAGAAATCAGTTATTCCGAGCGGGAAATTGTGTTCCGTTATGCCAATGAAGAAGAGGAAAATGCAATGGATCTTGGGCAATATAATATGGTGGTAAGTGTCATCAGTACCACCTATTTGGCTGATGGTCGCCCATTTCAATATGGCAGCATTAGCTATCGTCCCGATAAAATTACCTTTGCCTCAACCGCCACTCGGGAAGTCAAAAATAAATAGCCTTGCCTCGCTTTACAACAGGGATGATGCACAAGGCTAAAGTGCGGTCATTTAGCCGTCTAGATTGTTATTTATCGGTTTTTTATTTAAAATAATGCCGTTTGTTTGGTTTTGAATTTATAAAAAGGTGCGTTATGGCAGATTGGGATGGCAAATATATCAGCCCTTATGCGGAACATGGGAAAAAAAGCGAGCAGGTAAAAAAAATTACCGTATCTATCCCCATTAAAGTACTGGAAATATTGACAAATGAACGCACCCGCCGCCAATTAAAAAATTTACGTCATGCCACAAACAGTGAATTGCTTTGTGAAGCCTTTCTCCACGCTTTTACCGGCCAACCTCTTCCAACAGATAAGGATTTAATGAAAGATCGTCATGATGAAATCCCGGAAGATGCCAAAGCGATCATGCGCCGTTTAGGCATTGTTCCCAAAACTTGGGATTATTAATTTTTTTCGTTATTTAATCCTGCCAGAATGGTACATTCCGGACAATCATTGCCTTGGCAACTATCGTGCCAACGTTGTAATTCTTCCACCATGTGCTCTAATTGCTCAATCTGCTGCTTGAGTGTATTAATGTGTTGTGTCGTTAATGCTTTCACCTCACGACTACTACGATGAGGATTATCTTGTAACGCAATCAATTGCTTAATTTGTTGTAAAGAAAACCCCACCTCGCGAGAATGACGAATAAAATTTAATCGCTCAATATCTTTTTCTTCATAGTAACGATAGCCGGAAAAACTACGTTGTGCCGGTTTAAGTAAGCCCCACTTTTCATAATCCCGAATTTGTTTTGCACTCAATCCGCTTAGTTTTGCGGCTTCACTAATATTCATAAAAGCCCTTGACCCTCACCTTAAGTTAAGGTTTATAGTATAGCAATCATTCAACCAGAACAGGAGAAAATCATGCAAAATATTCGCTTAACCATAACAGGAATGCATTGTGGTGGCTGTGTAAAAAGTGTTACCCGTGTATTGGAAGAATTGGAAGGGGTCGAGCAAGTAAAAGTTATGCTTGAAGGTTATGCCGATATTCAATTTGATGAAAATAATGTGTCTATATCACAACTGATTGATGCCATTGAGGATGCCGGTTTTGATGCAACAGCGTAAAAATCTCACCCTTCAAATTGAGGGAATGACTTGCCAGGCCTGTGCAAATAGAATTGAAAAGGTATTGAATAAAAAAGCCTTTATTCAGCAAGCCAATGTCAATTTTGCTGTTGAAGAAGCCCAAATCACCTTCGACCCTACACAAACCAACGAACAAGACATTCTCACGCTTATTCAAAAAATAGGGTTTAAAGGAACGCTAAAACCTGATGTCGTGCCTGTTCAAGAAAAGGAAAAAAAATCCCATTGGCGACTTTGGTTATTATTGCTCATTAATGTGCCGTTTTTAATCGGGATGGTAGGCATGTTAATCGGCAATCACAACCTGATGCTACCGCCAATGTGGCAATTTGTGCTGGCAACGCTTGTACAGTTTGGTTTGGCGATTCCTTTTTATCGTGGCGCAATCGGCAGTATTCGTGGCGGCTTGGCAAATATGGATGTGTTAGTCAGCTGTGGTACGCTCATCATTTACGGCTATTCCACTTATATGCTGTTTTATCATACCGCCCAAGGACATGAAGCTTTACACCATATTTACTTTGAAGCCGCCGTGATGGTGATAGGCTTTGTCAGTCTAGGGAAGTTTTTGGAAGAACGAACTAAAAAGCATAGCCTCAACAGCTTAGAGCTTTTGTTACAACTGACACCAAAACAAGTGGAGGTTTTCCGTGCTGACACTTGGCAGACCATTCCACTTAATCAAATCACAATAGGGGATAAATTACGCGCCAATCAAGGGGAACGGATCGCCGCAGATGGCGAAGTGGAAAGCGGAGAGGGGTGGTGTGATGAAAGCCATTTAACCGGTGAAGCTTTACCTGAGATAAAACGAGCAGGAAGCACGGTGCTTGCCGGTGCGATGGTGACCGAAGGCAGCCTAATTTACCGAGCCAATCAACTTGGGGCGCAAACCCTACTTGGTGATATGATGAAAGCCCTTTCCGATGCACAGGGAACAAAAGCCC
This sequence comes from Rodentibacter heidelbergensis, assembly GCF_002000125.1. Lineage (GTDB taxonomy): Bacteria > Pseudomonadota > Gammaproteobacteria > Enterobacterales > Pasteurellaceae > Rodentibacter > Rodentibacter heidelbergensis. Next base: position 59,641 of record NZ_MLHH01000008.1, on the reverse strand, counting down.
CAATCGCCCGCTTTGCAGATAAAGTGGCGGGCATTTTTGTTCCAGTCGTACTGGCGATTGCGCTTATCACATTCATACTCACTTGGTGGATAACAACAGACATAAAAACGGCGATTATTCATTCCGTTGCCGTTCTCGTGATTGCTTGCCCTTGCGCACTAGGACTTGCCACGCCTGCAGCGATAATGGCGGGTATGGGCAAAGCGGTAAACCACGGTATTTGGTTTAAAGATGCGGCCGCGATGGAACAGGCTGCCTATGCCAATACGGTTGTGTTAGATAAAACCGGGACACTAACAACTGGTGAATTAAACATTGCTGCGATATGGCAACCGAAAAGTGCGGTCATTTCTGAGCAAGATCTCTATCAAATCACCGCGGCCGTAGAACAGCATGCCACTCACCCTCTGGCTAAAGCCATTGTGCGTGAAACCTTGGCAAAAGATCTGCCTATTCCTACCGCATATTCAGTGAAAACAGAAGTGGGTGCCGGTATTTCGGCTGAAATTGAAAACATCGGGTTTATTCGGGTCGGCTCGCCTGAATTTTGTGGTTTTAGCCTGCCTATGCAACTTGACCCGGTATGGCAGATTGCTAGCGTTGTTGCCGTTTCCATCAATGGTAACATTGCCGGTGCCTTTGCTCTCACCGATACCTTAAGAGAAGAAAGTCAATTGGCTATTGAACGCTTAAAACAACACAATATTGAAGTGATGATCATGAGTGGTGATCGTCAATCTGTGGTGGATTATTTGGCGCAACAATTAGGCATCACAAAAGCCTGGGGTAAACTCAGCCCGCGTGATAAAGCCACTCAAATTCAAGCTTTACAAAAAGAAGGAAAAATCGTTGCCATGGTGGGCGATGGAATTAATGATGCCGCCGCGCTGGCAACCGCAAATGTGAGTTTTGCCATGAAATCAGGATCTGATGTGGCGATACAAACCGCTTCTGCCACATTAATGCGCCAGTCTGTTAATCAGCTTGCAGAGGGTCTACTTATCGCCCAAGCAACATTAAAAAATATTAAGCAAAATCTATTTTTTGCCTCTATTTATAATGTACTGGGAATTCCCCTTGCAGCATTGGGTTACCTAAACCCCATCATTGCCGGTGCTGCCATGGCATTAAGTTCAATCTCCGTATTAACCAATGCCCTAAGATTAAAACGGTTAAAACTTTAATAGTGGCATACCCAACAAAAGTGCGGTCAAAATTGGCCGCACTTTCAACGCTTAAACAGATTTCAACGCCAATACTCTCGCCACATTCTGTGCCGTAGAGATCAAATTCTGTTCACCTTGTTTAAGGATCTCAGGCAAACTGTCTAATTGACGAATAATCGGAAATACAGCATCAATGCCATGGGCAAAGACCACCTCATAATCTTCACGCAAGCACCCCACAATGGCAATCACCGGTTTATTAAATTGTTTTGCCGTGCGGGCCACACCAATAGGCGTTTTCCCCATAATACTTTGTGCATCCATTCGTCCCTCACCGGTGATGACATAATTCGCCTCTTGAACATAATGAGCGAGATTGAGTGTCTCTAACACAATTTGTACGCCTGCTTTTAGTTCTACTTTTGGTAAGAGTAATAACCCGCCTCCCATTCCGCCGGCAGCGCCTGCCCCGGCTTGTTGAGCAATATCCTTACCGCAATCCCGTTTCGCCACCGATGCAAAATGCGCCAATGCACGATCAAGTTGTTGCACCATCTCAGGCGTTGCGCCTTTTTGTGGGCCAAAAATCGCAGAAGCGCCCCGTTCACCGCAAAGGGGATTATTCACATCGCAAGCCACCTCGATATGTACATTTTGCAGACGTGGATCTAACGCTTTCGTATCAATTTGAGCAAGATGAATAAGCGCCTCCCCACCAAAACCAATGGGTTTACCTTGCGAATCTAAACATTGCATCCCTAAGGCTTGCAACATCCCTACGCCACCGTCATTCGTGGCACTGCCGCCAATACCAAGAATAAATCTTTCCACTCCAAGGTCGAGGGCGTGTTTAATCAACTCTCCGGTACCATAGCTTGTAGTGATAAGAGGGTTACGTTTTTCCAGCGGTACTAAATGCAAGCCGGAAGCAGCAGCCATTTCAATAATGGCGGTTTTACCATCACCGGATAAACCAAAGAAACTTTTGATTTTTTCCCCCAATGGGGCGGTAACTTCCGCTTCGATCATTTTGCCTTGCGTGGCATCCACTAAAGATTGCACCGTGCCTTCTCCCCCATCAGCCATAGGCAATTTCACATATTCCGCATCAGGAAAAACCCGTTTAAAGCCACTTTCAATGGCACTTGCTACTTCAAGTGCGGTTAAACTTTCTTTAAAAGAATCGGGTGCTATCACAATTTTCATGTTGAACTCCTTGATTAGAATAAGTTAAATACACCGAAAATTAAGGTTGAAACAATGGTCATTATCAAACCGACCGCACTTTCGTAAGGAATGAGTTTTAAACGCTCTTTCATCTCCATATTCACACTACCACCGGTGGCGTGGAAGAAAGATCCGTGAGGCATATGATCAAACACGGTCGCCCCTGCGTGAATCATCGCAGCACCGGCAAGACTGCTCACGCCCAGTTCCAATAGGGTACTGCTAAAGACATTCGAGGCAACCGCTGTGCCTGCGGTGGTGGAAGCGGTGGCAAGTGACATTAACGCCCCTGAAATCGGCGCAAGAATGTAAGAAGGTAAACCGGAATGTTCCAATCCTTGAATCAACACGTCTTTCAAACCGGAATTGGCGATAATACCGGCTAATGCCCCAGTGCCTAATAACATAATGGCAACCGGCGCCATTTTGCCTAAACCACTGATTGCATAACTGTTCGCTTGGCGTAATTTCCCCATACAAAGCGCGCCAATTAAGCCGCCTAACGGTAAGGCAATGAGTGGATCGACTTTAATATCAAACAAAGGACGAAGGGCAAGTAATAAAATCGCTACCAACGGTGCGACAAGTGCTGTGGAAAATGAAGGAAGGTGCTGGCTTTCAACGCTCACCACTTCTTTATCTGTAACTTTCGAACCTTTATTAATCAACCGTTTGGCTAAGAAATAAGTGAAAACCAAACCAAAGATTGCCGGAATAACGCCCGCCATCATCACCGAGGTCAGTGGCAAATGAAAAGTATCCGATGCGGCAATGGCATTGGGGTTTGGGGACATAATATTCCCTGCTTTTCCCCCACCAATCATTGCTAATAAAATGGCCGGTTTGGATAAATCCGTGCGGCGAGCCAATGCTAAAGCAATTGGTGAAACGGTAATCACCGCCACATCCACAAACACGCCGACCGCTGTTAAAATCATGGTGGCTAATGCCAATGCTAATAAGGCACGGGTTTCGCCCAGTTTATTGGTAATACTTTCTGCAATGCTGTTTGCCGCACCGGATTCAATTAACACACCGGCTAGCACACCGGCGGCTAAAATACGCATTACTGCAGTGGTGATCCCTTGAGCACCACCAATCATTAAACTCACGGTTTGAGATAAATCCACACCGCCTACCAAACCACCGACTAATGCCCCCACTAACATCCCATAAGCAGGTGATACTTTTTTCAATATCAGGAAAATGGCAACGACCAACGCCACCAATGCTCCGAAAGCCGATACGATTGTCATAATTTCTCTCCTCTAAAATAATAAGCTCGGAGAAATTATTTCTTTTTTAACGAAAAATTGCTTTATTTGAATCAACAAAAAAGCACATATAAATTTGACAAATTTTGTAAATCTAAACAAATCAATGTTCCAACAAGGTCCCTAAATAAAGGCTTAAATTATCATCTATCTTATTGAAAGATAAGCCTGTTATTTGTTCAATTTTTGTCAGGCGATAACGTAAGGTATTGGGATGAATGAATAGTTTTTCAGCAGCGAGATGAAGATCACAATTTGCAAAAAAATACTGTTGCAGGGTTTTATAAAGCATCGCATTTTCTTCAGTAAATAAAGGGGTCATCGGTTTTAGCAGTTCCTTTCCTTGCCAAGAAACGGATAAACCGCTCAACAATACCGGTAAACGATACGCTTCAAAGCAATAAAGATTTTTTCTCGGATGATGTTTCAGCCCATAAGTTAAAGTCGATTGTGCGCTCTGAAAAGAAAGAGGAAGTTGCTCGGATAAAGGAATATTCAAACTCGCCCCCACCGCAATTTTATAGTCCTGTTTAATACAATCAGCGGGGAGCAAGGCTTTTATTTGCTGAGAAAGTGCGGTTGAAATCAACAGCGTTTTTAACACCACAATTTGATCAAGGGATAAAATCGCCACCTCTTGAGCAAATTCAGGTTGTTCTAAATAATGAATTAGATACTGTAACGTATCCGGATGAGGCTGGAGCAATTTAATCAAAATCACCACCCGGGGTTTTGTTAAATCAAAAGCAAAAAAACGGGCTTGTTGCTCAATGTCTTTCCAATTCAAATTGCCCTGTAATAATTGCAAAATAAATTCTTCTTTGTAACGATGCCGCCATCTTTCTTGTTCTAATAAAGCGTGCTGTTCCACAATTAATTCAGCGGTCATTTTGACCAATTCCGCATATTGTTTCACTTGTGTCGGATCACCGGAAATACCCACCACCCCCATTGCTTTTCCCAAATAATGAATGGGTAAATTGATTCCCGGTTGCGCTTCAAAATTCCATTTTTGGGCCAACCCTTGATCCACTTCCACTACCCGATTTTCTCTTAACGCCAATACCGCCCCGGTGTGTCGTTGCGATAAACGCTCAGGATTACCGGAGGCAATAATCACCCCCTCATCATTCATGACATTCACCGAATGGTGGATAATTTTCATCACACGTTTCACAATTTTTTGGGCGATGGCAGTATCGAGTTGCATTTTCGTTTTCTCAATAGGATAGAAAGGGTTATACAGTATCGGGGATAGAAGAAGATCGTCAATAAAATTTCACGGCAATTCCTTTTAACCCCACTTTTTTTATCAGAATTTTTGCACTTGATCACACTTTTGAATTTTCCCCATTGCAAGTTAATAACATTACGTTAACATGGGCTTTTCTTAGCCTGTAAAAATAGAGAGGACTTTATGAACGCAACATCTCCACTCAAAAATCACAAAAACGGAATAATATTCCTTGCCGATATTGTTCTCTTTTTTGTTTTATTGAAAGGCTTGCCTTTTTCTCCAAAAGAAAATGCTGGGCTTGCTTTATTAGGCTTTATTGCGGTGCTTTGGTTAACTGAAGCCTTGCATGTCACTATCACCGCACTGCTTGTGCCCCTACTTGCCATTGCATTGGGTTTGGTCACCACAAAACAAGCATTGGCGACCTTTTCCGATCCAACTATTTTCTTATTCTTCGGTGGGTTTGCATTAGCCACCGCATTACATATCCAAAAATTGGATAGAATGATTGCCAATAAAATTATGTCTTTAGCGAAGGGCAATCTTTTTGTTGCGGTCATTTATCTCTTTTTAATCACCGCATTTCTTTCTATGTGGATGAGTAATACGGCAACAGCGGCCATGATGTTACCGCTTGCGATGGGGATTTTAAGCAATCTCGATCGTGAAAAAGAACATAATACTTATGTATTTGTTTTATTAGGGATTGCTTATAGTGCTAGTATTGGCGGTATGGGAACCCTAGTCGGTAGCCCGCCAAATGCGATTGTTGCCAGTAACTTACATCTCACTTTCTCAGATTGGCTTTGGTATGGTTTGCCAATTATGTTGATTTCATTGCCTTTAATGATCGGTACACTTTTCATTGTGTTCAAACCGAAACTGAACCACCATTTTGAACAATCCTTTGAAAAAATGGAAATGACCCCACAGCGGGTTTTAACCCTCGTGATTTTTATCTTTATCGCTTTATGTTGGGTATTTAGCGGTAAAATTAATCCGCTCATTTCCGAGCTATTAGGTTTGCCTAAAAAAATCGCCAGTTTTGACAGTGTTGTCGCCTTACTCGCTGCAATTATTATCTGTGCAACCGGTGTGGCGAGTTGGAAACAAATTCAAGACAATACCGATTGGGGCGTATTAATGCTCTTTGGTGGCGGTTTAACCCTAAGTGCCGTATTAAAAGATTCCGGTGCCAGTAAAATTCTCGCAGACGGTATTGTTTTCCTCGTTCAAGGACAACATTACTATTTAATTGGTTTATTGGTCGCCACATTTATTATTTTCTTAACGGAATTTACTTCCAATACCGCTAGTGCAGCCTTGCTTGTCCCGATCTTTATTTCTATCGCCCAATCCCTCGGTATACCTGAAATTGGTCTTGCATTAATTATCGGTTTAGGGGCTTCTTGTGCATTTATGCTACCGGTGGCAACCCCACCTAATGCGATTGTATTTGGCAGCGGCCAGATTAAACAAAGCGAGATGGTACGAGCCGGTTTCGTATTAAATATCATCTGTGTCTTTGTGATTGCCACATTCGGCTATTTCTTCTGGCTGAACTAACCAGAAAAAACACGATAAAAAACGACCGCACTTTGCTCCAAGTGCGGTCGTTTTTCTTTTTGTTTTAGCCCTTAATCTAAATGTTCATGGCTGCTTAAAAAGCCGCCACTTTGGTGTTTCCAAAGTTTGGCATACAAGCCATTTTGTTCAAGCAATTCACTGTGTGTGCCTTGCTCCACAATTTGCCCTTTGTCTAACACAATTAGACGGTCCATTGCAGCAATGGTGGATAAACGATGGGCAATGGCAATCACCGTTTTATTTTCCATCATCTTATCAAGGCTTTCTTGGATTGCCACTTCTACTTCTGAATCCAATGCACTGGTCGCCTCATCAAGCAACAAAATCGGTGCATCTTTCAACATCACTCGGGCAATGGCTATACGCTGACGTTGACCGCCGGAGAGTTTAACACCTCGTTCACCCACATGAGCGTCATAGCCGGTTCTGCCTTGAGCATCGGTCAAAAATGGAATGAAATCCGCGGCTTCGGCACGCTCTGCTGCCCATTTCATTTCTTCATCCGTTGCATTTGGGCGACCATAAATAATATTGTCACGCACAGAACGGTGGAGTAACGAAGTATCCTGTGTCACCAAACCAATCTGACTACGCAAACTTTCTTGCTGCACATCCAGTACATTTTGTCCATCAATCGTAATCGTTCCTTGCTGAGCCTCATAAAAACGCAGTAAGAGGTTCACAATGGTGGATTTACCTGCACCGGAACGCCCAATTAACCCCACTTTTTCTCCCGGTTTAATGGTGAGATTAAAATGATTTAATAGCGGTTTTGTTGGATCATAAGCAAAGGTAATATCATTAAATTTGATTTCCCCTTGTTTAACCTGCAGTGGCGGACAATTTGGTTTATCCACAATAGTGTGTGGTTTTGTCAGTGTCGCCATGCCGTCATTTACTGTACCGATATTTTCAAATAGCCGTGCCGATTCCCACATAATCCAACGGGATAGCCCATTCACTCGCAATGCCATAGCGGTAGCAGTGGCAATAGCGCCTACGCCTACCTGCCCATTCTGCCATAAAATCACCCCTAATATTGCCGTGCTAAGGGTTAAGAAAATGTTGCTGGCATAAGTTAAGGTATCAAGAGAACTGGCAAGACGCATTTGTGCATGCACTGTCACCATAAACTCTTCCATTGATCGTTTCGCATAGGCCGCTTCACGAGAGCCATGAGAGAACAATTTTACCGTGGCAATATTGGAATAAGCATCGGTGACACGCCCTGTCATCAAAGAGCGGGCATCCGCTTGACGCTCGGCGGTTTTTGCCAAACGGGGAATAAGCAATTTCAAGATCGTGATAAACAGAACAATCCAAATCGCAAAAGGCAATAAGAACCAAATATCTAACGCTGCTAAAACCAACCCTGAGGTAATAAAATATACCGCCACATAAACCAACATATCGGCAATGGTCATCACCGTATCCCGCACAGCCAGGGCGGTTTGCATCACTTTGGCAGAAACACGGCCGGCAAACTCATCTTGATAGAAACTCAAACTTTGCCCAAGCATTAAACGGTGGAAATTCCAACGCAATCGCATTGGGAAAACCCCTTGCAAGGTTTGCAGTCGAACATTCACGCCAATAAAAGACCACACAATGCTGAGTAACAGGAGTGCCGCCATTCCGATCAGCAAATGCCCTTTTTCTTGCCATAAGGTCGCCGGGCTATAAGCGCCAAGCCAATCGACCAACAAGCCCATAAATTGGAAGAGCAATGCTTCCATAATACCGGTACCAACCGTTAAAATCGCCAGCAGAAAAATCCAGCCTTTCATCCCGTCAATACTCGACCAAATAAAACGGAACAAACCTTTTTCCGGTGTTGTCGGATTGCTTTCCGGATAAGGATTCAAACGGTTTTCAAACCATGAAAAAATTTTATCGAACATAAGATTTCCTTAAAAACAAAAGGCAACATAGGTTGCCTTCAAAACCGTTACATTATAGCGTAAAAAAAACGCAATTTACATTGCACAATTGCATTAAATCGTCCATTATACGTTGGCTATAACCATGGGAAATATCAGCCTGCCTATTATTAGACAATGGTTTTCCCCAATTCATCATCCCCTTATATTCTAGGAGAAAATATCATGTTTACCGATTGGAAAGAACAGACTTCACACGTTAAAAAATCATTTGGCGAGCTTGGCAAAAAACACCCGAAAATGTTGCAAGCCTATCAAGCATTAGGTGCGGCAGCGGCTGAAGGAAATGTACTGGATGCCAAAACCCGTGAACTCATTGCATTGGCTGTGGCGGTGACAACCCGCTGCGAAAGCTGTATTAGCGTTCATGCCGAAGAAGCGGTAAAAGCCGGTGCAACGGAAGAAGAGGTGTCTGCTGCATTAGCCATGTCTATTGCGCTCAATGCCGGTGCGGCTTATACCTACTCTTTACGCGCATTAGAAGCTTTCAATGTACAAAAAGGGGAATAAACTTTCCCCCTTTTCCTCCACTGGCGTTCATTAAACGCCAGTTTTAATTACCACAAATGCAATTTTTCCATCTGTGTAATCACCTCTTCCACTTGAATTTCCGCCATCAAATTCTTCCCTTTCAATTTTGTTGCCCAAGGCAATTCAGAAGAAGGTTTGCCAAATTCTTTTTGCACATTTTCTTCATAGACTGATACCACATTTTCTCTATTATTATAGGGGGCGGTACGCAATGGGTTGTGATAGGCATACAACCCTATCACCGGTGTGCCTTGTGTGGTGGCAATATGAGCGGGGCCGGAATCCGGTGAGAGGACAAGATCCACTTTCGCAATCAATGCCGCCAGTTGTTTTAAGTTCGTTTTTCCTGCGGCATTGGCTGGCGTAAAATCGCAAAGTGCGGTTATTTTTTCCACCATTTCCAACTCTCTTTTCGCTGGAGAACTACAAAAAATCACATTCACATTATGTTGATTAGCGATATTGGCGACTTCCGCATAACGTTCAACTAACCAATCTTTTTCTGCTTTACTGGAACAAGGGGAAATTAATAAATTCTTACGGGTCAGATCAATAAATTGCTCTGCAAACTGTTGATCTTGCTGTGAAATTGCCAAATGCCAAGAGGAGACGGATTGCGGCACACCAATATATTCAGCAAATGCCATAAAACCATCTAACACATGAGGTGATTGGGGATCCTTCACTCGCCGATTGACAAAAAGCCATTGCCCCTCACGAGAACGTTTTTGCCCAAACCCAATTTTATATTTGGCTTTAATTCCTAAAGAAAGCATAGAAGCACGAAATGCGGTTTGCATATTCAAAAGGGCATCAAAATGAGTATGTTTAAGCTGTTTCCATAAGGAAAAAATGCCCTTCCAACCCGTTTTTTTATCATAAGGAAGCAACTTCACATTCGGTATTCCTTCTAACAAGGTAGCTTCTGTTTTTCCCACAATCCAAGTGATTTTGGTCTGTGGATAGTACGCCTGAATATGTTGCACCACGGCAAGGGCATGGCACACATCTCCTACGGCTGAAAGACGAAGAATACAAAGTGAGGTTGGCGCTTCAGTAAAAAGCGGCATAGCGGTTCCTTTCTCGTTTAAATTGCCGTTATTTTAAAGTAGAATGAGGGCATTTTCTATCATTCAATCCATCTAAAATGCTTGAGTTCCAACAAGATAACCAATTTTTTATCTTTAATTTTGACCGCACTTTTGAGCAACAACATCACTTCTTTGATCCCTCATTTTGGCAAGCACAACAGCGTATCCTTGGTTTGGCAAAAGGGCGAGGAACCACTTATTTTTTGGCAACACAGGATTGGTTTGGCGTAAATTGTGCACTGCGTCATTATTATCGTGGCGGATTATGGGGAAAATTTAATAAAGATCGTTACATTTTTTCAACTCTTTCCCAAACACGCAGCTTCGCCGAATTTTCCTTATTACAACGCTTGTATGAAGCAGGCTTACCCGTTCCTAAGCCCATTGGTGCACGCATACAAAAAGGCAAGATTGGCGTTTGCTATCAAGCCGATATCCTCACCGAAAAAATTGAAAATGCGCAGGATTTAACCGCACTGCTACAAAGCCAATCTCTTTCTGATGAAACTTGGCAACAAATCGGTGGGTTAATTCGCCAGCTACACGATCTACAAATCTGCCATACGGATCTCAATGCACACAACATTCTTGTTCAAAATACGGAACAAGCGCAAAAATGTTGGCTGCTGGATTTTGATAAGTGCGGTGAAAAATCGGGCGATTTTTGGAAAGCGGAAAACTTAAACCGTTTACACCGCTCTTTTATGAAAGAAACCGAAAGAATGAAAATCCAATTTACAGAACAAAACTGGACAGAGCTTATGTTCGGTTATCATCAATATTTCAACCAAAAGGATAAACCATAATGCAAAAAATTGTACTTGCCACCGGCAACCAAGGCAAAGTAAAAGAAATGGCGGATGTGTTAGCGACATTCGGATTCGAAGTTATCGCTCAAACAGATTTAGGCATTGAAAGCCCGGAAGAAACCGGGCTGACCTTTGTAGAAAATGCTTTATTAAAGGCTCGTTATGCGGCAGAAAAATCCGGTTTGCCGGCCATTGCGGACGATTCCGGTTTAGTTGTCAATGCGCTAAATGGCGCCCCGGGTTTATATTCCGCCCGTTATGCCGGCGAAGAAGGCAATGATGCCAAAAATCGCCAAAAATTGTTGGCAGAACTCGCCTCTATCCCCAAAGAAAAACGCCAAGCAAAATTTGTCAGTTGCATTGTGTTATTACAACACCCTACCGATCCCTCTCCAATTATTGCAGAAGGCGAATGTCAAGGTATGATTGGTTTTGAGGAAAAAGGGGAAAATGGCTTTGGTTACGACAGTCTATTCTTCAGCCCGGAACAAGGCTGTACCTTTGCAGAACTGGAAACCAGCGAAAAGAAAAAAATCTCTCACCGAGCCCGTGCCTTGCAGACATTAAAAACAAAATTGAGCGTTTAGTAAAACTCGGTATGTAAAGAAAGGTAGGGGCACACGCACTGCATCCCTACAAATGCGCCTAAAATAAGAGCATTATATGACGAAAAAATGAAAGAAAACGACCGCACTTTGGTATTTAAAAGTGCGGTCGTTTTTGTCGGATTTTTTAGTTTTCTTCTTGTTCTTTTTCTTTCGCTCTAACAAGGATTTCTTGAATTTCTGCGGCCATTTTTTGATCGCATTCTCGAGCAATATCCCGTAATGCCGGATTTTTAAAGAATTGCGCTTGAGGATCGTACACTTGCGACATTAATTTCACCTCATGACGATCAGCATGGAAATAATATTCCGCAATTTCTTTTGCTACCTCCGGTTCCATACCGAGATTTTCCAGTGCCACCCGACCGGTACGAACAGCGGAATCGAAAGTTTCACGCACCGCTTCATTAACCCCTGCATCATATAAATCAAAGGTATGGAAACGGTCATAAGCACGGGCAATAATTTTAATATTTGGGTTCACTTCACGGGCAAAATGCACAATATCGGAAGCTTGCGCTTTATTGTCAATAGCTACCACCAGCATTTCTGCCTGCTCTAATCCTGCGGCAATTAAAAACTCACGGCGTGAAGCATCACCAAAATAAGATTTAATGCCGTATTCATTGAAACCTTTGATCATATTTGGATTGAGATCCACCACCGTTGTGGCATAACCGCTTAAACGAAGCAAATCGTTCACAATTTGTCCGAAGCGTCCCATACCAATAATGAGGATAGGATGCTGTTCATCAATTTCATCAGGTTCGATTTCCTCTGCCACTTCTTTCGCACCATATTTTTCATAAATGACAAGAATAAGTGGAGTCAATACCATAGAAAGCACCACAATGGCGGTCATATTGGCATTGACGGTTTCATCAATCACCCCTTTTGATAAAGCTGCAGCGAAAAGCACAAAGGCAAATTCGCCCCCTTGCGCCATTAAAAGCGTACGTTCTAATGCGGTTTTATGGGTGCTTTTTGCTAAACGTGCGACAACATAAATACAGGTTCCTTTGGTGAGCATTAACACAATCACGCCTAACAGAATTAATTGCCAGTTTTCTGCCACCACTTTTAAATCTAGCGCCATCCCTACGCCAAGGAAGAAAAGGCCGAGCAATAAGCCACGGAAAGGCTCAATATCCGCTTCTAGTTGATGGCGGAATGCAGATTCGGAAAGCATCACCCCTGCCACAAAAGCCCCCATTGCCATGGACAATCCGGCTTCTTCCATTAGTAATGCAGCGCCTAATACAACAAAAAGTGCGGCAGCCGTCATCACTTCACGGGCTTTGGCATTGGCTAGAATACGGAAAACCGGATTTAAAATGAAACGACCAATAAAAACCAATGCGGCTAAAGCAAGCATAGCAATGCCGGCAGATTGCCACCAAGGCATCGAGGCTTCTGTTTTTTCGAAAGGGGAAAGAAAGGTCACTACCGCAAGCAATGGTACGATCAATAAATCTTCAAAAAGGAGAATTGAAACAATTTTTTGGCCACGCTTTGTAGAAAGTTCTTTGCGTTCGCCTAATACTTGCATCACAATGGCTGTCGAAGTCAATACAAAACCGGAAGAAGAAACAAACGCCACTTCCCAAGAAACGCCAAACTGTGTGCCGACGATAGTCATTAAAATAGCAGAAATGATCACCTGCATACTGCCCAGCCCAAAAATCTGACGCCGTAATCCCCAAAGATGTGAAGGTTTCATTTCAAGCCCAATCACAAATAAGAACATCACCACACCAAATTCGGCAAGATGAATAATCGCATGAGGATCACCAATTATTTGTAAACCATAAGGGCCGATCGCCAACCCTGCGGCAAGGTAGCCTAAGACCGATCCTAACCCTATGCGTTTAAATAAGGGCACGGCCACTACTGCGGCACCTAGCAATGCCACGACCCGAACTAAATCACCTGCACTTTCCGCTGCCATAGTCACTCCTAACTAAAATATAAAAACAATATAAAAAAATCGGGCTATTCTACTTGGTTTTAGTGTGAATTTATAGCAATTAAACCAAGAAATAAGGTAAAAAAACAAAAAGGACAAATCCACGATATCTACCGAGATTTGCCCTTAATTTATTTAGACGTTGTTTTAAAACTCGCTGATTTTCAACCGCACTTTTAATGCGTTAAGGGAGTTCATCCACTTCTTTATCCACTTTCGGTGGGATCATATGTTCACGTCTAAGCCCCACATCATAAGCAACGGCAATCGCCACAAAGATAGAGGAATAAGTACCAAAACCAATCCCAACCAGCAAAGCAAGGGAGAAGTTATGAATAGAGGGCCCCCCGAAGAAAAAGAGGGCAACCACAACAATCAATGTTGTTGCAGAAGTCATGATGGTTCTGGATAAGGTTTGTGTAAGCGAGATATCTATAATATCAAGGGTATCTAATCGTCTAATTTTGCGGAAATTTTCACGCACACGGTCGAACACCACAATACTATCGTTAATGGAATACCCCACCACTGAAAGAATCGCCGCAACGAAAGTGAGATCCATTTCTACCTGCAATGCGGAAAACACCCCGAGAGTAATCACCACATCGTGGGCAAGGGAAGCAATTCCGCCCAAACCTAAACGCCACTCAAAACGGGAACCGATATAAATTAACATCATCGCAAGAGTGGCAAGTGTGGCATACACCGCACCTTGCGCCAATTCTTCACCCACATTTGGGCCGACAAATTCAATACTTTTAATTTGAATTGCCGAATCCAACTCAACCAACATGGCTTTGACACGATCACCAATGCCGGCATCATTATCCGTGGCTGGCAAGCGGATCATCACATCTTGAACCGAACCCGTGGTTTGCACAATTGGGCTTTCAATTCCATGTTCTTTTAACTTACCACGGATTTGTTCAAGGTTGGCAGGTTGTGAAAAATGAGTATCAAAGACCACTCCACCGGTAAAATCTAACCCCCAGTTAAATCCCTTTGTCACAATAAAAAACAGGGAAACCGCCATCAGCAATACGGAAACAAGATATCCCCATTTGCGAACTTTCATAAATTCTGTTAATGGGAAAGGAAGTTTAATGCCATTAATTTCTTTGATGAGATGTCCGTTTTTATCTCTTGCAAAAAGTGCCATAGTCACCTCAATTAAATCGAAAGTTTTTCAACACGTTTGCCGCCATAAATGATATTCACAAGCGCACGCGTTCCCGTAATAGCGGTAAACATGGAAATTGCCACCCCTAAGGAAAGAGTGATAGCAAAGCCTTGAATTGGCCCCGTTCCCACTGCATAAAGAATAATTGCCGTTAGAATTGTGGTTAAGTTCGCATCAAAAATAGAAGTAAATGCGCCATTATAACCTTCGTTGATCGCCTGTTGAACCGGACGACCATTGCGGATTTCTTCTTTAATACGTTCAAAAATAAGTACGTTGGCATCCACCGACATCCCCAATGTCAGCACAATACCGGCAATCCCCGGCATGGATAAGGTTGCCCCCGGAAGAATCGACATTAATCCAACCAATAACACAATGTTAATCACCATCGCAAGGCTGGCGATAATGCCGAAAAGTTTGTAATAGAGCAACATAAATACAATCACGGCGATCAATCCCCAGAAACTGGCATTCAAACCCTGTTCGACATTTTGCGCTCCTAATGATGGGCCGATTGTACGCTCTTCCACAATTTGCACCGGTGCAATTAATGCCCCGGATTTTAATAACGTGGAAAGATTATGAGCTTCGGCCATACTATCCACACCGGTAATTTGGAAATTGGCACCAAAGCGGGCTTGAATCGTCGCCACATTAATGATTTCTTCGCTTTTCTCGAGAATGGTCTTGCCGTTTTCGTCTTTCTTACCGTTGTCTTTATATTCAACATAAAGGGTTGCCATCGGTTTTTTATAGTATTTTTTGGTGAGTTGCGACATCTGTTCCCCACCTTCACTATCCAATGTTACACTCACTTGTGGTGTGCCGGACTGCTGATCTAACGCTGCACTGGAGTTAATGATATGCTCTCCCCCCAAAGAAGGACGTTTGAAAAGCACCACAGGGCGACCGTCACGATGATATTTCACCTCGGAATCGGCCGGTAAAATACCACGCACTGCCGCTTCAGCATTCACATTTTGATTCACCATACGAAACTCAAGTGTTGCCGTCGCCCCCAAAATTTCTTTTGCGCGGGCGGTATCCTGCACCCCCGGTAATTCGATCACAATACGCTCTGCACCTTGACGCTGTATGACGGCCTCAGCAACGCCTAATTCAGAAACACGCTTACGCAAAATAGTCAGGTTTTGTTCAATCGCTAAATCACGAGCTTCATTTAGCGCCGAGGTAGAAAGGGATAAGTTGAGTGTATCGTTATTCACATCCGTGACGTCTAACGTTGGATGCGTCTGGCGAATAATGCGGGAGGCTTTTGAAAGTTGATCGGGATTGGCAAGGGTGACCGTTGTACCAAAATTCTCCGCATTTTTAATGCCGGTATATTGAATTTTTTCCTTGCGAAGTTCATTGCGTAAGGTGTCTTGTAACTGCTCTTGACGTTTTGCCAAAGCGGAATTCATATCCACCTCCATCAAGAAACGCACACCACCACGCAAATCCAAGCCCCATTTCATCGGGTTTGCCCCAATACTGCTTAACCAAGCCGGGGTTGCCGGTGCAAGATTTAATGCCGTGGTATAGTTATTACCGAGTTTTTCAGCAATTTTATCTTTCGCAAGCAACTGATCATCCGTATTATTGAAACGCGCTAAAATAGAGCCTTGCTCAAGAACAATGGATTTGGTTGAAAGATGATTGGCATTTAAGACCTCTTGGACCTGTCCTAATGTTGCCGTGGTGGCTTGTTGCCCACGAGTACCGGAAATTTGTACTGCAGGATCTTCACCATAAATATTTGGAAGAGAGTATAAAACACCAATGGCGACCACAAGGATCACCATTAGATTCTTCCATAATGGGTAACGATTTAGCATAGTTGTCCCTTTAGGAATAAAAAATTAAAGCGTTTTTACCGAACCTTTTGGAAGGATAGTAACAATATAGTTGCGGTTAATCGTAATTTCTGTCGTTTCATTTAAAGCGATCACCACACTGTTATTATCTTCAATCACTTTCGTGATTTTTCCCATTAAACCACCGGCGGTTAAAACCTCACTGCCTTTCGCTAATTCAGACATTAATTTCTTATGTTCTTTATTACGTTTCGCTTGTGGACGATAAATCATAAAGTAAAAAATTAAACCGAAAATCACGAAAATCACTAACGTGGACATTGGACTTTGAGCTTCCATTTGATGTTTTCCTTATTAAATTTAAGTTGAAAATTGGGCGTTAAAATACCATAAATCGCACAAAATGTGAAAAGCATATTCGTTAATCTGCCAATTTATTATCACAAAAGTTTGCTCACAGTATGGCATAACTGCCTACTCATCAAAGAAAAGAGTAAATTTCATATTGAACGAATAATTTGGTAAGAAAAAGTGAAGAAGAGATAATCGGAGAAAAGTCCGTTTGGTCCCCCCTACCGGACTTGAACCAGTGACCAAGCGATTATGAGTCGCCTGCTCTAACCGACTGAGCTAAGGGGGGAAAGTGCGCTGATTATAGAGAAATAATCCCTTGAAGTCTATAAGAAAAGGGATGGTCGATGAAAAAACAACCACCCCAATCTCTATTATTGAAGTACTGAAATATCTGCCACTTGTAAGAACAAGCTTTGCAAGGTATTTAAGATCGCCAAGCGGTTTTGACGCAGTGCTGGATCTTCTGCATTTACCATCACATTATCAAAGAAGTTATCCACAGGCGTGCGTAAGTTAGCGAGTTTATCCAATACCGCCGTATATTCACCTTGTGCGATTAACGGTTGTACTTCAGCTTTTAATGCCAACACCGCTTCAGCCAAAGCTTTTTCCGCAGGCTCTACACAAGCGCTTAAATTAATCTCACCGATCGTAATATCTGCTTTGGCAAGAATATTCGCCACACGTTTATTGGCTGCTGCCAAGGCTTCTGCAGAATCTAAGGTTCGGAAATGGGATACCGCACGCACCCGTGCATCAAAATCTGCCGGACGGGTTGGACGGCGAGCCAACACCGCTTGGATCACATCCACTGCAATACCTTCGTCTTGATACCATGCCCGGAAGCGCCCCAACATAAAGTCCACCACATCGGCAACCACGTTTTTATTCGTCAATTTATCACCGAAAAGTACAGTGGCTTTTTGCACTAAATCTTCTAAATCAAGTGGAAGATTTTTCTCTACAATAATGCGTAAGGCCCCTAATGCGGCACGGCGTAGCGCAAAGGGATCTGCACTGCCTTTTGGTGCTTGCCCGATCCCAAAAATTCCGGTGAGAGTATCAAATTTATCCGCCAAAGCGACCGCACTTGCCACTAAAGATTTTGGCAATTCATCGCCGGCAAAACGTGGCATATATTGCTCATTTAACGCCACTGCCACTTCTTCATCTTCCCCATCGTGGCGGGCATAGTGCATCCCCATCACACCCTGCGTATCGGTGAATTCAAACACCATATTAGTCATTAAATCACATTTTGAAAGCAAACCTGCCCGTTTGGCTTTTGCTTCATCAGCACCGATTTGTTTGGCAATTTCACCGGCAAGCTGTTCAATACGCGCGGTTTTATCACGCAATGTACCAAGTTGTTGTTGGAACAATACGGTTTCCAAACGTGGCAAGCGATCCACTAATTTTTGTTTTAAATCCGTTTTGAAGAAAAACTCCGCATCCGTTAAACGTGGACGAACCACTTTTTCGTTCCCTTTAATAATCGCACTTGGATCATCCGGGTTAATGTTCGATACGAAGATAAAGTGCGGTAATAATTTGCCCGCTTTATCATAAATCGGGAAGTATTTTTGGTCGCCTTTCATCGTATAAACCAAGGCTTCCGCAGGCACAGCAAGGAAACGTTCTTCAAATTTCGCTGCCAACACGTTCGGATATTCCACCAACGAAGTGACTTCATCGAGCAAATCGTCTTCAATATCTGCCACGCCGCCAAGTGCGGTCGCTTTTTCTTGAGATTTTGCTAAAATTACTGCTTTACGTTCGTTGAAATCGGCAATAACCGAGCCTTTTTCACGCAATAATTGCGGATATTGATCGGCGTGTTGGATTTCAAATTCAGCTTCACCTAAGAAACGGTGTCCACGAATAGTGCGACCACTTGCCACCCCTAAAATTTCACCTTCGATGAGTTCATCACCCAACAACATCGTGACGGTATGAACAGGACGGATGAATTGCACGGTTTTGTCCGCCCAACGCATCGGTTTTGGAATCGGCAATTTCGCTAGAGCATTCGCTACAATCTCACCAAGTAAATTTTTGGTCGGTTGACCTTCAATTTTCGCACGATGAACCAGCCATTCGCCTTTGTCTGTGGCAAGGCGTTCCGCTTGATCAACGGTGATCCCACAGCCTCTCGCCCAGCCTTCCGCTGCTTTGGTTGGCTTGCCTTCTGCATCAAAGGCTGCTGACATCGCAGGACCACGTTTTTCAATTTCTTTGCTTGGCTGTTGTGTGGCAAGTGCCAACACTTTCACTGCTAAACGACGTGGCGCAGCAAACCATTCAATTTTCTCAAAGGTTAAGCCCGCTTGGCTCAATTCCGCCTGTACGTTATCCGCAAAGGCTGTAGCTAATGTTTTCAGAGCTTTTGGCGGCAGCTCTTCTGTGCCGATTTCTACTAGGAAGTTTTGGGTTGTCATTGGTTTTTCTCTTATCTAAAAATTCCGTGGGTTAACATTACTATTTTCTTCGTTTTTCATTTCTGCCAAATCTCCCCTACCCCTCTTTGCTAAAGAGGGGATTGGATCGAGGCTAAATTAATTTTCAATATTCTACTTTAATATTGTAGACATCTTATAAGATCGGTATAACTTAGACCTTTACTACTATTTTATATTTCACTAAAGAAATCCTCCCCTTTGAGCAAAGAGGGGTTAGGGAAGATTTGGCAGAAGTCACTCAACCTCATATCCAATCACCCCCAATCAATTATTCTACTAAAAGAATCCCCCTCTTTAGCAAAGAGGGGTAGGGGAGATTTGGCAGAAGTCACTCAACCTCATACCCAACCACCCTAATCAATTATTCTACTAAAGAAATCCCCCTCTTTAGCAAAGAGGGGTTAGGGGAGATTTGGCAGAAGCCACTCAACCTCATACCCAACTACCCTAATCAATTATTCTACTAAAGGAATCCCCCTCTTTAGTAAAGAGGGGTTAGGGGAGATTTGGCAGAAGCCACTCAACCTCATATCCAATCCCCCCCAATCAATTATTCTACTAAAGAATTTCCTCCTCTTTAGCAAAGAGGGGTTAGGGGAGATTTGGCTGAAGTCACTCAACCTCATATCCAATCACCTCCAATCAATTATTCTACTAAAAGAATCCCCCTCTTTAGCAAAGAGGAGTTAGGGGAAATTTGGCAGAAGTCACTCACCCTCATACCCAATCACACCAATCAATTATTCTACTAAAGAAATTCCCCTCTTTAGCAAAGAGGGGTTAGGGGAAATTTGGCAAAAGTCACTCGACCTCATATCCAATCACCCCCAATCAATTATTCTACTAAAGAAATCCCCCTCTTTAGCAAAGAGGAGTTAGGGGAGATTTGGCAGAAGCCACTCAACCTCATATCCAATCACCCCAATCCATTATTCTACTAAAGAAATCCCCCTCGTTAGCAAAGAGGAGTTAGGGAAGATTTGGCAGAAGTCACTCAACCTCATATCCAAGCCCCCCCAATTAATTATTCTACTAAAAGAATCCCCCTCTTTAACAAAGAGGGGTTAGGGAAGATTTGGCAGAAGTCACTCAACCTCATATCCAATCACCCCCAATCAATTATTCTACTAAAAGAATCCCCCTCTTTAGCAAAGAGGGGTTAGGGGAGATTTGGCAGAAGTCACTCAACCTCATATCCAATCACACCAATCAATTATTCTACTAAAGAAATCTCCCTCTTTAGCAAAGAGGGGTTAGGGGAGATTTGTCAATTTATTCTCCAAAAACAAATAAATCTGCTCAACCACACCCTCAATTTCACGCATCACTTCATCATTGCTAAATCGCATCACAGTGAAGCCTAACGAAGTTAATTCCGCATCTCGTAATGCATCTTTTTCTTGATAATCAGGTTCGTAGTGTTGGCTACCGTCCAGCTCAATAATCAATTTTGCTTTCGCACAATAAAAATCCACAATGTAATTCAAAAGTGGCTTTTGTCGATTAAATCGAAAGCCTAATAATTGATCCCGATTAATCCTTTGCCATAGCTTTCGTTCAGGATCAGTTTGATTAATGCGTAATTTTTGAGCATTTTCTTTTAAATATTTTTCATAAGGTTGAATCATTCCCTACCCCGCTAACGCCCCAATCGAACTATAAAAATTCAAGGTATAGCGGATGCCAAAGACGAACACCATAAATACTGCAACGATATTTACTACAAGGAAGAAAACAAGCTGTTTGGCATTGGTTTCTTGCCATAGATAATTGAACATTTCCCTGTTAATTTCTTGCTGAGTTTCGTCTTTATGATGTAATTCATTTAATGCTTTAAGCATTTTTTTGGTAAAGCCGACAATGTTAATCAAGATAACACTAAAAGCAATAAATGCCGATGATAGGCCAAAGAAAAGCATTAATCCAATATCAACACTCTGTTTGGCTCGTTCCATAGAACTGAACATAAACAACGCTAACGCCAAAAATAATACCGCAGGTGTTAGGTTGCGTAGGAACGTTAAATAATCATCGCCAATTTTAAATAGGAATTGCCAAAAACTGATTTTATGGGTTGACATCATTTTTCTGTTTTATTCCTTAAACTCCGCTGCAAAATTTGCTGAAAATCGGCATAGTCACATAAGCCGTCATTATCCCTGTTGCAACCTGCCAATGTAAGCGGAATACGATGAGGAGGCGTTGATAAATTTAACGGTGTCAGATTGATTAACTGTTCGGTGGTTTGGTAAACATATTCCAAGCGAAATTTCGGTTTACCGCTTACCTTGTGTTTCCACACTTCAAACATCAGTTTTCCGCCGATGGGAATATTTTCCAAAGAATTTTCTAACTCATAAGGCTCAGCCCCAAGGGCGGCAAGCAATGCGACAATGTTGGAATCATGCCCCACCAGGAGCATGATTTTATTTTCGCTCTCTAATTGTTGCTGAATAAATTGCAACAAGGGGTAAGCCACATGTTGTGCCAACTCTTGATTATTTTTAAATAGCGTTCGGTAATATTCATTTTTGATTTCATTGATAGCCTGCCATTTTTGCAAGCTATCAATGTTACCATTGGCAATCTCGTTTGGTGATTTGCCCACATAATGTGCCAGTAATAAACTGCTCACTATTTTTTTAGCGGTGCTGATCGAACCGGTAATCCGTACCGATTTTCCCTCTTCGATACGATATTCCCCTTGCTTTCCCCCCAAATCACATTCGGCTTTTTGTAAACAATTTGGTGAATTTTGATAATCGATCAGTTCACTTAACAAAGCGTAATTTGGGGCGAGTTTTTGCTGTAAAGCGGTTAAATCAACATTTTTTTTAGCTTGTTCAATCAAGGCAGTATTAAGATTTTTTGCCTGAGTGTGAAAAATAGGATCTTTTTCGTCACCTATTTTACCTTGATGTTGCAAAGCAACATGACACCCTGCAAAAGCCCCAGCAATGAGCGCCTGCCCTGTGGCAATAGTGCGTTGCACACTGTTTGCGTAAACAAAAATGCCTTCACCAGTGGCACAACGTTCTGTGGTGAGTAAGCCATTTTGTTTAAACCACTGCCCCAAATATTGTCCCAAATAAGTTTCTAAAATCGTGCCTTTCGGTGTGAGATAGCCGGATGGAACATCCCATTTCGCCCAAGGATAAGGGGAATATTTAGCCATTTCCTGTGGATCTTTTTCCACCGGTGAACGTAATCCATGACGGCTAAAAATCAACACCTTATCTAAATGATAATCCTTTGATGATAAGTCCTTCTGTTCACTCGCCCCTGCCTCATTAATAAAGAGCAAAAGGCAGAAAAGTGCGGTTAAATTTCGGGAAATTTTTGTAAAGATACGTTTCATCATTAGGCTTCCCCCTTATCCAAGCCGCTATTGTGCTTGCGCAGCCAAAGCAGTTGGGTTAAATGTCGGTTCTGCAATTTTCGTGAGGCGATTACGATCCGTATGATGAAAAGGCTCGTCATAGTTTGGGATAATCATCACTGTATCTTGCTCATAAGACCAAGTACCGTCATCGTTGATTTTCACCGTAATGGTGTAACTTTCAGTAGTGAAGTTCTGTTCAATAAACGGATTGGAGATAATGCCATTGGTAAGCGAACCCCGCACCGCTTTCACGGTAAATTCTTTTGCATCAGGGCTGGCATTGCCCGTTGCCATCAAGGTTTGTCCACGAGGAATACTTAAAGTGAAAAGAATGTTTCCTGTTGCCGGCTCCCATAACCAATAGCCCACTTGATCGTGGAAAGTTTCCACCTCATTGGGTTGAACGATGCGGGTGTGATAACGTAAACCATAAAAAAGTTGAGGACCGTTTGTTTGGGCATCAATAGGTTGTAATTCAATTCGTTCGATATAAGGGTCTTTTTCCGCACCTTCCGCTTTCGGATTGATATCCAACCCACGTTTTCCTTCCCAAATCCCTGCCATACCGGCTAAAGGCCCAAGATGAGCCAAGGTATTCACATCCGGTTCGGCTTCCGTGTAAATGTCTTTTGGATATTGGTAATCAGTCATTTTTATCTCCTGTTTAATCCTGTCTAAAGTGCGGTCGTTTTTCGGGTTATTTTTTACAACCGGGGAAACCTAAGGCCTCACGGCTGGCATAATAGGCTTCTGCCACCCCTTTGGTTAAGGCTCGAATGCGTAAAATATAGCGTTGGCGTTCCGTCACTGAAATCGCTTTGCGGGCATCAAGCAAGTTAAAACTGTGTGCCGCTTTTAAAATACGCTCATAGGCAGGTAATGGTAATGGTTTTTCTAATGCCAATAATGCTTGCGCTTCTTTTTCGTATTGATCGAAACAGTAGAATAAGAAATCTGTGTTGGCATATTCAAAATTATAAGTGGACTGCTCCACTTCGTTTTGATGGAAGACATCACCATAGATGGTTTTGCCAAGCGGGCCGTCTGACCAAACTAAGTCATACACACTGTCCACACCTTGAATATACATCGCCAAGCGTTCTAAACCGTAAGTCACTTCGCCTGTTACCGGTTTACATTCTAAACCGCCCACTTGTTGGAAATAGGTAAATTGTGTCACTTCCATTCCGTTCAACCAAACTTCCCAACCCAATCCCCAAGCGCCAAGAGTTGGGTTTTCCCAGTTATCTTCCACAAAACGAATATCGTTTTGGGTCGGATCAAAACCGAGCATTTCGAGAGAACCTAAATACAATTCTTGAATATTATCCGGTGAGGGTTTAATCACCACTTGGAATTGATAGTAGTGTTGTAAGCGATTTGGATTTTCACCGTAGCGGCCATCTGTCGGGCGGCGAGAAGGCTGAACATAAGCAAATGCCATCGGCTCCGGGCCTAATGCTCGCAATGCCGTCATCGGGTGGGATGTACCTGCCCCCACTTCCATATCAAAGGGCTGAACAATAGTGCAACCTTGTTTTGCCCAATAATCTTGTAGGGCGAGAATCATGCCTTGGAATGTTTTTATATTGAATTGATTGCTCATAATTTTGACGATTACTGTGATAAAAAATGTCGCCATTATACTTGAAACCAAGAGGCGGATAAAGGCGAAAA
Organism: Rodentibacter heidelbergensis; assembly: GCF_002000125.1. Lineage (GTDB taxonomy): Bacteria > Pseudomonadota > Gammaproteobacteria > Enterobacterales > Pasteurellaceae > Rodentibacter > Rodentibacter heidelbergensis. The sequence continues at coordinate 35,336 of NZ_MLHH01000008.1, read as the reverse complement.
GTGCGGTGAAAAATCGATGTGTTTTTATGAATAAAATTCACACTTGATATGAAAAATCTCGATTAGGAAAGAAAAAAGAGGTTATGTCAAAATATGCCCTTTATTAACCAAAGGAACATCTTAATGAAAAAAAACCTGATAACAACCGCACTTTTACTGAGTGCTTCCGCTTTTAGCTATGCACAATCGGCCACCACAGAACTCCCTGCCATTAATGTGTATTCGGCTTACGCTACCCCCGTTAACCAAGATCAAACCGCCTCCTCTGTCACCGTGTTAACTGAACAAGATTTTGCATCACGCAATGCCACTTATGTCAGTGATGTATTGAAAACGGTGCCGGGTGTAGCGATAAGTGCCGCTGGCGGGCGGGGTGCCTTAACCAATTTTTACTTGCGTGGTGCGGATGCCAATCACACTGTCGTTGTGATTGATGGAGTAAAAGTAAACCCGGTAAGTGGATACGGTTATGATTTCGGTGGCTTATCATTGAGTAACATTGAACGTATTGAAGTACTACGTGGCGAACAATCTGCCCTTTGGGGAAGTGATGCCATGGGTGGTGTGATTTATATCACCACCAAAAGCGGGCTGTACAAAGATAAACCCTTTAATGTTGATTTTGACTTAGGTGTCGGCTCACATCGTACTCGTGATAGCTCGGTCACCGTTTCTGGCTATAACGAGGGATTTTATTACTCAGTTCACGGTGACAGTCATCGCACAAGTGGAATTTCTGCATTAAGCCAAGATCGTTTTCATTACACTGCAGAAGATCATACCGCAGTCACAACAGGTGGAGCGAATGAAAAAGATAAATTCCACCGTGATAATACCTCTGCACGTTTCGGCTATGATGACGGGAGTAAAGGAATTGAATTATTAAGCTCACATTATTCTCAAACTGTTAACTTTGATAATAACTTAACGGATGAAAAACATCATTACACCCGTACCCGTGAAACATTATTTAAATTAGGGGGCTATTGGGGAAGTGATAAAGATCGCTTCAAACATCGCGTTGCTGTCAGTCATATTAAAACAAAGAGTGATACCTTTGGTTTTAACAGTAACTATGAAGGTAAAAAATTCAATGCAAACTACCAGCTAGACATTAATTTTGATCAAGAAGGGGCTATCACTCAAGGATTGAGTTTATTCGGTGAATATCAACGCACAGATTACCAATCGAGCTACTTCAACAATATTGGTGAGAAAAAACTGACAGAAAAAAGCATTGCCGCAGAATATCGTTTATTCAGCGAGAACGATCATAGTCTTAGTCTAAGTGGTCGTTATACCAACAGTTCTGAATACGAAAACTCCTTCACAGGACGCCTGTCCGGCACTTATCGTTTCACTCCGAACCTAAAAGTCCACGCAAGCGTTGGCAGTGCTATCCAAAACCCAACGATTACCGAATATTACGGATATAATGGTCGCTATATCGGCAATCCAAATTTAAAACCGGAAAAAAGCCGTGGTGGTGATGTAGGGGTATTATTAGAAACTCATAATAAACAACACAGTTTGGATATCACTTATTTTCATCGTCGTGTTGAAAACTTTATCAGTAGTGAAATCATTGATTTTACAACCTACATTTCCCGAGCGATAAACCTTGACGGTAAAACCAAAATCAAGGGGGTAGAAATTGCTTATCGTGGCAAATTAACCGATGATTTAACCGCTTATGCAAACTACACCTATACCAATAGTAAAGAGAGCAATGGTCGCACATTGCTACGCCGTCCGAAACATACGGCAAATGCAGGACTATCCTATCAAATCACGGAAAAATGGGGATCAGATGTCAATGTTTCTTATGTAGGCAAACGAACAGACAATTATTTCTCGCCAACCTATTCAACCCACCGAACCCAATTACCTTCTTATACTTTGGTTAATTTAGGGGTGAATTATCAGGTCATTCCAAACCTAACCTTGTATGCCAACCTCAATAACCTATTTGACAAAAAGTATGAAAATACACTTGGCTACGGTCAAGACGGTCGTAATCTCTACGTTGGCTTGAGAGGGTCCTTCTAACAAAACAAAAAACCGCACATAAAAGTGCGGTTTTTTTAAGCTATTTTTAATTACGCTAATTTTTTGATTTGTGCAGCTAATTTAGATTTGTGGTTCGCTGCTTTGTTAGCGTGGATTAAGCCTTTTGAAGCCATACGGTCAACAACTTTTTGCATTTCAACGAATGCGGCTTCAGCTGCTGCTTTCTCACCTGCTGCTACTTGAGCATAAACTTTTTTGATGTAAGTACGCATCATAGAGCGTTGGCTTGCGTTGTGTTGGCGGCGTTTTTCAGATTGTACCGCGCGTTTTTTTGCTGACTTGATATTAGCCAAGGTCAAACTCCTAAAATTTCTGTTAATTAGTGTGACAAAATAAAGGGCGTCAATATGACGATATTTTATACCTTTGTCAATGGAAAATTTGTGTTGATTTCGGTGAGACACAACCGAAAGTAAGCATCGTTATTTTTACAAGCGCTTTCAATAGGGGCTCACACAAACGATGTGGGGCGGATTTTATCAGTTTTTTTACCTAGAATATAGCGTAAAAACAAAATTTCTATACAATTAAGCAAAATTTTTAGCCAAGGGAACCATGTTTTGAGTAAACGACTTTTAAAATCAGGTGTCATTGTCAGTAGTATGACCTTATTATCGCGTGTGTTAGGTTTAGTGCGTGATGTCGTTATCGCCCATCTAATTGGCGCAGGTGCGGCAGCAGATGTCTTTTTATTTGCCAACCGTATTCCAAATTTTCTCCGTCGTTTATTTGCCGAAGGTGCTTTTTCCCAAGCCTTTGTTCCCGTCTTGGCAGAATATCGTAAAAACGGTGATTTGGATAAAACCCGTGAATTTATCGGAAAAGTTTCCGGTACATTAGGCGGGTTGGTGAGTATCGTCACCTTATTAGCCATGGTCGGTTCACCGATTGTTGCCGCATTATTTGGCGTAGGTTGGTTTACCGATTGGCTAAATGACGGCCCTGATGCCCATAAATTTGAACAAGCCTCTTTATTATTAAAAATCACCTTTCCCTATTTATGGTTTGTCACCTTTGTGGCCCTTTCAGGCGCAGTGTTAAATACGCTGGGCAAATTTGGTGTGATGTCTTTTTCACCGGTATTATTAAACATTGCGATGATTGCCACCGCTCTTTTCTTAGCGCCAAACATGGATAATCCCGATCTTGCCCTTGCTATTGGGATTTTTCTGGGTGGGTTATTGCAATTTTTATTCCAAATTCCTTTTATGAAAAAAGCCGGGCTTTTGGTGAAACCGAAATGGGCGTGGCACGATGAAGGGGTGGTAAAAATTCGTAAATTGATGATTCCGGCGCTCTTTGGCGTATCCGTCAGCCAGATCAATTTATTACTGGATACCGTCATCGCCAGTTTTTTAATGACCGGTTCCATTAGTTGGCTTTATTATTCCGACCGATTGTTGGAGTTTCCTCTCGGTTTGTTCGGCATCGCCATTTCCACAGTGATTTTACCAACCCTCGCTCGTCATCACGTCAATCGAGAAGAAAATTCCGAACAAAGTGTCCTCAATTTTCGCCACACCATGGATTGGGGCGTACGGATGATTTTATTACTGGGCGTACCGGCAGCAATAGGGATTGCCGTACTGGCACAACCCATGCTCCTCACCCTTTTTATGCGGGGAAGTTTCACCTTTAACGATGTGCACGCCGCCTCCTATTCCTTATGGGCGTTTAATGCGGGCTTGTTGAGTTTTATGCTGATTAAAATTCTCGCTAATGGTTATTACGCACGGCAAGATACCAAAACGCCGGTAAAAATCGGCATTATCGCAATGGTAAGCAATATGGGATTTAATGTGTTGGCCATTCCCTTTAGCTATGTGGGCTTAGCCATGGCCTCGGCGATGTCTGCAACCCTTAATGCTTACTTACTTTATCGTGGTTTGGCGAAGTCTGATGTGTACCATTTTTCACGTCAAAGTGCGGTCTTTTTTGTGAAAGTTTTGTTGGCCGCCTGTATGATGGGGGCTGCGGTGTGGTATTACACCCCTGCGATCAATGAATGGGCGCTGATGAGTTTTATAAAACGGGTTCATTGGCTGGCTTGGTTAATCACATTAGCGGCATTCGTTTATGGTGCGATGTTGGTTTTGTTAGGCATTCGCCCGCACCATTTGCTGACAAAAAACTAACTACCCGCTATAATGCCGAAATTCTGAAATTTTCGTGGATAAGGTCATGCAATTAATTCGTGGGCTACATCATGCAAGCCGGGTTTTACAAGAATGTGCGCTCACTATCGGCAACTTTGACGGTGTACATTTAGGGCATCAAGCGGTGTTACGCCACCTTCGCCAAAAAGCGGATGAATTGCATTTACCCATGGCGGTATTGTTATTCGAGCCCCAGCCACGGGAATATTTTATGGGGGAAAATGCACCGGCCCGTTTGATGCGTTTGCGTGATAAGCTTTATTATTTACAACAAGCCCGCGTGGATGTGGTCATTGTGGCGAAATTTGACCGCACCTTTGCCGAACAATCGGCACAGCAGTTCATTGAACAGACGTTAGTTAATCAGCTCCATGTAAAATTTTTAAGTATTGGCGATGATTTCCAATTCGGTGCTAACCGTCAAGGCAATTTTGCGATGCTAAAACAAGCGGGAGAGCGTTTTGGCTTTACGGTGGAAGATAATCGCAGTTTCTGCCTAGATGAGCAACGCATTAGCAGCACCACCATTCGGGAAGCCTTAGCAAAAGATGAATTATCCCTTGCAGAAAGTTTATTAGGCAAACCTTATCGCATTTTCGGTCGTGTTATTCACGGAAATAAATTGGGCAGAACATTGGGATTTCCCACCGCCAATATCCGTTTACATCGCCAAGTGAATCCCATTAAAGGGGTGTATGCAGTAAAAGTGCGGTTAAAATCCGGCGAGATTTTTAACGGTGTCGCCAATATGGGAAAACGCCCAACCATTAACGGTGTCATGCAATTGTTAGAAGTGCATTTATTTGATTTTGCCAAAACAATTTATGGCGAATTGGTTGAAGTGGAATTCTGCCATAAAATCAGAGAAGAAATGAAATTTCCCTCTTTTGAGGCACTAAAAGCCCAGATTAAACAGGATGCAGAAACGGCAAAGGCGTTTTTTAGGAGAAAGCTATGCCAGTGATTTTACGTTTTAAAGGCTATGTTTTTTTCTTTTATTCAAACGAAGGTAATCCATTAGAACCGGCACATATTCACGTTCGTAATGCAGACTCAGAGGCGAAGTTTTGGTTAGAGCCGGAAATTGCTTTGGGAAGAAATGATGGATTCAACTCAAAAGAATTAAGAGAAATTTTTATTATTGTCGAGAAAAATAAAACGCAGTTTACGGAGGCATGGTATGACTATTTCAGCTAAAACAATTCGCTTTGATGAAAACACGATGTGGGTTGAACTGGATGATGCGCGTATTTTAGGCGTACCTTTAGCATGGTTTCCCAAATTGTTACATGCAAGTAAAAGTGAATTAGAAAGTTATGAATTAAGCCGTCGGGGAATCCATTGGGATTGTTTAGATGAAGATATTTCTGTGGATGGTTTACTTGCCGGACGTGGTGATGTAACACATCACCCTTTAAAAGTTGCTTAAGTTTACTCTAAAAATTGGAAGATAAAATGACAGTCGATTACAAAAACACCCTTAACTTACCGGAAACAGGTTTTCCAATGCGTGGTGATTTAGCCAAGCGTGAGCCTGTGATGTTGAAAAATTGGTATGAGAAAAATCTTTACCAAAAAATTCGTGAGGCCTCAAAAGGGAAAAAATCCTTTATTTTGCACGATGGCCCTCCTTATGCTAACGGGAGCATTCATATCGGTCATGCGGTGAATAAAATCTTAAAAGATATGATTATTAAATCCAAAACCGCATTGGGTTTTGATTCCCCTTATATTCCGGGTTGGGACTGTCACGGTTTACCGATTGAGCTGAAAGTAGAAGGGTTAGTAGGAAAACCTAACGAAAAAATTTCAGCTGCTGAATTTCGTCAAAAATGTCGTGAATATGCCGCCGAGCAAGTGGAAGGACAAAAGAAAGATTTTATTCGTTTAGGCGTGTTGGGTGATTGGGATAATCCGTATCTCACCATGAACTTCGATACAGAAGCCAATATTATCCGAACCCTCGGCAAAGTCATTGAAAACGGCCATCTCTATAAAGGTTCAAAACCGGTACATTGGTGTTTGGATTGTGCCTCTTCCTTAGCAGAAGCGGAAGTGGAATATGAAGATAAAGTCTCCCCCTCTATCTATGTGCGTTTTCCGGCAGAAAGTGACGATGAAATTGAAGCGAAATTTAATGCCAAAGGAAAAGGCCATGGCAAACTTTCTGCGGTGATTTGGACCACAACTCCTTGGACCTTGCCTTCTAACCGTGCTATTGCGCTCAATGCAGAATTAGACTATCAACTCGTTCAGTTCGGTGATGAACGTGTCATTTTAGCGGCGGATCTTGTGGAATCGGTGGCGAAAGCAGCAGGCGTTGAAAAGGTAGAAGTGTTGGGTTCGGTAAAAGGTCAAGCCCTTGAATTGGTTAAATTCCGTCATCCTTTTAATGATTATACTGTACCGGTGGTTTTAGGGGATCACGTCACCACTGATGGCGGTACCGGTTTAGTACATACTGCACCGGATCACGGTTTAGACGACTTTATTGTGGGTCAAAAATATGATTTGCCGATGGCTTGCCTTGTGGCAAATGATGGTAAATTTATTTCCACGACACCATTTTTTGCCGGCAAAGGCGTCTTTAAAGCCAATCCGCTTGTGGTGGAAAAATTGCAAGAAACCGGCACTTTATTAAAAGTGGAAAAAATTACGCACAGTTACCCCCATTGTTGGCGTCATAAAACCCCGATTATCTTCCGTGCCACACCGCAATGGTTTATCGGTATGGAGGTGAAAGGATTACGCCCACAAGCCCTTGGAGAAATCAAACAAGTGCGTTGGATCCCAAGTTGGGGGCAAGCACGCATTGAAAAAATGGTGGAAAATCGTCCGGATTGGTGTATTTCCCGTCAACGTACTTGGGGTGTGCCGATGACGATGTTCGTCCATAAAGAAACGGAAGAATTACACCCTCGCACCTTAGAATTGCTTGAAGAAGTGGCAAAACGGGTAGAAAAAGCCGGTATTCAGGCTTGGTGGGATTTAGACGAAAAAGAACTACTCGGTGCCGACGCAGAACATTATCGCAAAGTGCCGGATACCTTAGATGTGTGGTTTGATTCCGGCTCGACCTATTCTTCTGTGGTGGCCAATCGCCCTGAATTTGCAGGTCACAGTGCGGATATGTATTTGGAAGGTTCAGACCAACACCGTGGTTGGTTTATGTCCTCTTTAATGCTTTCCACTGCAACGGATAATCAAGCACCTTATAAACAAGTGCTTACCCACGGCTTTACGGTAGACGGTCAAGGACGCAAAATGTCGAAATCTATCGGAAATATTGTCACACCACAAGAAGTGATGGATAAATTCGGTGGTGATATTTTACGCTTATGGGTGGCCTCAACAGATTACACCGGCGAAATGACGGTTTCAGACGAAATCCTAAAACGTGCAGCGGACAGTTATCGCCGTATTCGCAACACTGCCCGCTTCCTGTTGGCGAACCTCAATGGTTTTGATCCAAAACGTGATTTAGTCAAACCGGAAGAGATGATTAGCTTAGATCGCTGGGCGGTAGCTTGTGCCTTAGAAGCACAAAAAGAAATTATTGAGGCTTATGATAACTATCAATTCCATGCGGTAGTACAACGCTTAATGCGTTTCTGTTCCGTAGAAATGGGATCATTCTATTTAGATATCATCAAAGACCGCCAATACACCACCAAAGCGGATAGCCTTGCCCGTCGTAGTTGTCAAACCGCCTTGTGGCACATTTCTGAAGCCTTAGTGCGTTGGATGGCACCGATTTTATCTTTCACCGCAGATGAAATTTGGCAATATTTACCAAAAACCGAAAATGAGCGTGCAGAATTTGTCTTCACTGAAGAATTTTACACCGGCTTATTCGGATTAGGTGAAAATGAAAAATTAGACGATGCCTACTGGCAAAAACTCATCACTGTGCGTTCAGAAGTGAATCGAGTGCTAGAAATCGCCCGTAATGAGAAAGTCATTGGTGGCGGATTAGAAGCAGAAGTCACCCTTTATGCCAATGACGAATACCGCGCCTTACTCAGCCAACTGGGGGATGAATTGCGTTTTGTATTAATCACCTCAAAAGCAACAGTAAAACCACTTGCGGAGAAACCGGCTGAGGTCGCAGAAGGCGAACTTGAGGGCATTGCAGTAAGCGTCGTGCGTTCAAGTGGTGAAAAATGTCCACGTTGCTGGCATTATTCCGACAAAATCGGCATCAACCCTCAACATCCGGCATTATGCCCTCGTTGTGTGGAAAATGTAGTAGGAAATGGTGAAATTCGCCATTTCGCATAATGTGATTTGTCATCTTCAAAGTGCGGTTGATTTTGACCGCACTTTTCATTTATTTAGGAATTTTTATGGCTAAAACAAAATCCGGACTTTCCTTTCTTTGGCTCAGTGTGCTGGCTTTCGCCCTTGATCTATTCACCAAATATCTTGTAGTTCAAAAATTTGCGCTCTACGAGAGCGTGAATATTTTGCCGATATTTAATCTTACTTATGTGCGTAATTACGGCGCGGCTTTCAGCTTTTTAGCGGATCACGATGGCTGGCAAAAATACTTTTTTATTGTATTGGCCATCGGTATTTCTTTGATGTTGATGTATTTCTTAAAGAAAAATACCGCCGATCAAAAGCTCCAAAATAGTGCCTATGCCCTGATTATTGGCGGCGCATTAGCCAATATGGTGGATCGCACTTATCACGGATTTGTGGTGGATTTTTTAGATTTTTACTGGGATATTTATCATTATCCTGTATTTAATATCGCCGATGTGGCAATTTGTATTGGGGCAGGTTTACTAATGATCGATGCCTTTAAAAGCGAAAAGAAAAAAATCCAAGATAAACAAATAGAAAAGAGCGGTCAAAAATGAAGATAATTTTAGCCAATCCACGAGGATTTTGTGCCGGTGTTGACCGTGCTATCAGTATTGTCGAGCTTGCCCTTGAAATTCACGGTGCACCGATTTATGTGCGTCATGAGGTAGTGCATAATCGTTTTGTCGTCAATGGATTGCGTGAACGTGGTGCGATTTTTGTAGAAGAATTAAGTGAAGTGCCGGACGGTGCTATTGTGATTTTCTCCGCCCACGGCGTTTCTCAAGCAGTTCGCCAAGAAGCCAAAGATCGTCAATTAAAGGTCTTTGATGCCACCTGTCCGTTAGTGACAAAAGTGCATATGCAAGTTGCACGGGCGAGCCGTAAGGGAACCAAAGCCATTCTTATCGGACATAAAGGTCACCCGGAAGTAGAAGGCACAATGGGGCAATACAGTAATGATGAAGGCGGTATTTATCTCATTGAAAGTGTGGAAGACATTGCCCGTTTACCGGTAAAAGAAAGTGATGAACTGACCTTTATGACACAAACCACCCTTTCACTGGATGACACAGCAGAAACCATTTCAGCATTAAAAGAAAAATACCCCTCAATCCAAGGCCCGCACAAAAATGACATTTGTTATGCCACCACAAACCGCCAAGAAGCGGTGCGTGAATTAGCAAAATTGTCAGATCTCGTTTTAGTAGTCGGCTCAAAAAATTCCTCTAATTCCAACCGTTTGGCAGAATTAGCCTCCCGTATGGGCATACCATCACAACTTCTTGATGATCCTGCCGATATTCAAGCCCACTGGTTTGATAACGTCAAAACCATTGGTATTACTGCGGGCGCTTCCGCACCGGAAGAATTAGTCCAATCCATTATTGCCCGTTTAAAAGAATTAGGGGCAACTGAATTGGAAGAGCTACAAGGGCTTGAAGAAAATATGTTCTTTGAAGTACCTAAAGAATTGCGAATTAAGGAAGTTAATTAAACAAAAAACGGTATCTTTGGATACCGTTTTCATTAGGCTTTTGATTTCACTCTCTGAGAATTTCAAACAAGGGTTAAAGAAAAGCTCTCTCTTTGAAAGTTATACTCTCTCTTCAATAATTCCCCCGCCTAAGCAGACTTCATCAAGATAAAATACGGCAGATTGCCCCGGGGTTACCGCAGCCTGAGGCTCATCAAACACAACACGAATGCAGTCATGATTAATCGGTTCTATCACACAAGGAATATCCGTTTGACGATAGCGGGTTTTCACCGTGCATCGTAGAGGTTTATCCATTGGCTGACGATCAACCCAATGAAGTTGTTTGGCGATTAATCCTTTGGAAAATAAACGAGGATGGTTATGCCCTTGCGCCACAATGAGTTCATTTTTTTCCACCTCTTTATCCACCACATACCAAGCTTCCTCACCAGCATTTTTCAACCCGCCAATCCCTAAGCCTTTACGCTGCCCTAAAGTGTGATACATCAAGCCCTCATGGCGACCAATCACCTCACCGTCTACCGTACGAATATCCCCCGGTTGGGCAGGTAAATAACGGGCTAAAAAATCTTTGAATTTACGCTCACCAATAAAACAGATACCCGTTGAATCTTTCTTCTTCGCCGTAATTAAGCCAAGATCTTCAGCAATGGCACGCACTATCGGTTTTTCAATTTCACCCACCGGGAAAAGGCTTTGTCCCACTTGTTGATGACTTAAGGTGTATAAAAAATAACTTTGATCTTTATTGGCATCTAAGCCTCGCAATAGCTGCGCATTTTCATCATCACCGGCACGGCGCACATAATGCCCCGTGGCGATATAATTCGCACCGAGATCTTCTGCAGCATACTCTAAAAAAGCTTTAAATTTAATTTCTTTATTACACAAAATATCCGGATTTGGTGTTCGCCCCGCTTTATATTCCGTTAAAAAATGCTCAAAAACATTATCCCAATACTCAGCAGCAAAATTAATTTTATGCAGTTTAATACCAAGTTTGTCACACACCGCTTGTGCATCGGCAAGATCGGCCGCCGCCGTGCAATAATCCGTATCGTCATCCTCTTCCCAGTTTTTCATAAACAAGCCTTCCACTTGGTAGCCCTGTTGCTGAAGAATAAAGGCAGAAACAGAAGAATCTACCCCACCGGACATTCCACAAATCACTTTTTTCTTACTATTTTCGGCAAGTTGTTCTGATGTGAGTTGAGGGAAATATTGATTGTAAGTTTTTGAAATTAACATAAATTCTCCCGTAACTTCGGTTAAGGCGAAGCACATTGGTTTGATTATTAAAATAATTAGAAGAAATTATTTTTTACTCACTAAGATATAATTGAAATTACCTTTTCATTGCATTAAAAAATTTTTTTGACAATTGTTCTATGTCTTCTTTTTTTGCTAATACATTCATCCATTCTTGTGGAATTGAGTCAATACCATACAACAATCCGGCAAGTCCGCCAGCAACAGCAGCAGTCGTGTCCGAATCTTCACCTAAATTAACAGCATTTAATACCGTAGAAGAATAATCGTTATTATTTAATAAACACCAAATACTGGCTTCTAATGTATGCAATACATAACCCGAACTTTCAATTTCATCCTCATTGAATTGTGCAATATTTTGTTTAAATAATCGATCAAACATGTCTATTTCAGTTTTGGATATATTTAGTCTAGCTAAATAATCTGGTATTTCTTTTTGTAAACACATGTAACTATCTAATTTATCTAGACCTTTTAGCAAATAACGAGCAAATTCTAAGTAATAGAAACACGCAATAATAGAACGAATATGCCGATGAGTTATTGAAACTATTTTTTTCGTATAAGTAAAACGTTCATCAATATTTTTATCAAACGTGAAAAATACTAAGGGTAAAATTCGCATTAATGCGCCATTTCCATTATCAAGCTCAGACTCACCACCAGATAATTCAGGTAGTACACCAGTATAGATGTTAAAAATGGATTTACGGGTTGCTACCCCAATATCAAAAATCTCACCTCTAGGACGCCAATAATCTTCTTCAACCCATTTTAGAAAGCTATTTGCGATTTTTTCTAAATTAAAATCAAGTTCAAGATTATCAGCAAGACAAAACGTAAGCGAACTATCGTCAGACCAAGTCCCTATCTCTTGATTATGTATACCTCCACTTTGCATGCCTGTAATCGGTGTGGCTTTTAGAGATGCACGATCCATAAATTCGGCAGGAACACCTAAAGCATCAGCGACACTAATACCAAATAACGCTGAACGCACTTGATCTAAATAGAACATTATTTCACCTCATAGAACTGTGAAGCATCATTTTTCTTTGCAAATTTTTGTTCGTATTCCGCTTTGGCTTGTTCATCGCCTGCATCTAATTTTGATTGAAGGGTATCGCAAGGTTTATCACAATCACAGGCTTTGGCGATCCCCAAAGTGGACAAGCCACCACAGCTGCCTTTTAGACTCTGTTTTTTGATAATAAAACCAATCGACATCAGTAAAATAATCGCCACAAAGGCGATGAGAGTAAAAAATAAGGTTTGCATGATTATTCCTTTGTTTCCATCAATTTTTTAAATGCCGATGACATTTTTGTTTCAAAACCCTTTTCGGTTTTGATGATTAAGTAAACCGCGAGATTATTTTTTTCCGCCACCTCAAGGGCTTTCTCTTCCCCAAGCACAAACAACCCGGTGGATAAACCGTCTGCTGTCATCGTTGTTGGGGCAAATACCGTGATAGAGGCAAGATGATGTTGAATAGGGTAACCGGTTTTGGGATCGATTTCGTGGGCAAAACGTTTGCCGTTTTCTTCAAAATAAATACGGTAATCGCCGGAGGTCGCCATAGCCATATTATTTAAACTAATCACATTGTCGACCGCTCTTTCCCCTGTCATATTAGGTTTTTCAATGGCGATCTGCCAAGGTTTCCCTTCTGCGTTTTTGCCTTTGGCACGAATTTCCCCGCCAATTTCCACCATATAATTTAGTACATTGATCTGTTCCAATTTCTCTGCAACTTGATCCACCCCAAAGCCTTTCGCAATGGAAGAAAGATCAATATAAACTTGTGGAACAGCTTTACTTAATGTTGGGGTTTGACCGTTCATATCAAGGGTAATTTTATTAATTCCCACCCAAGCTTGACGCTCTGACAGTTGTTCCGCTGTCGGTTGGCGTTCCGGGCGCTTCTCTGGGCCAAATCCCCATAAATTCACCACAGGACCAATGGTCACATCAAGCGCGCCTTCAGTGAGTTGATGTATCCGAATTGCTTCCGCTAACACTTTTGCAAAATCTGTGGAAATGTCGATAGGTGTGTTCACTTGGGTATTTTGGTTAAAACGGCTTAGTTCCGAATCCTGAATATAGGTGGACATTTTGGCATTGACGTCTTTCAAAATATGCTCAATCTGTTCATGAGCTTTTTGTGAATTTTCACTTACAGTACCATCGTCAATATATTTGACATGATAGGTTGTCCCCATGGTTTTACCGCTTAGCGTGATCACTTCCGCTTCTTTCTTACAGCCAACCAATGAACAAGCAAAAGCAGCGACAAGCAACCCACTCAATATTTTCTTCATTTATCTTTCCTAATACGATGAATTATAGGCAAACTGACTTTTCAATCAGCTTGCCTGTAATTGGAATAACAATAAGGGCGTATGCCATACGCCCCTTAAAATGCGTTAAATTTTGACCGCACTTCATCATAAAGTGCGGTCAATTTTTGTGATATTTTGATTAATTAAAATCAACCACCAAAGTCATCTAATAAGATGTTTTCGTCTTCAACACCTAAGTCTTTCAACATTTTGATGACGGCGGCGTTCATGACCGGAGGCCCACACATATAGTATTCACAATCTTCCGGCGCTTCATGATTTTTCAGATAGTTTTCATAAAGCACATTGTGAATGAAACCGGTATAGCCATCCCAATTATCTTCCGGTAATGGATCGGAAAGTGCAACATGCCATTTGAAGTTTGGATTTTCCGCTTGAAGCGTATCGAAATCTTCCACATAGAACATTTCACGTTTAGAACGTGCACCATACCAGAATGAGATTTTACGTTTAGAATGTAAACGTTTTAACTGGTCGAAAATATGCGAACGCATTGGCGCCATACCTGCACCACCACCGATAAAGACCATTTCCGCATCCGTTTCTTTGGCGAAGAATTCACCGAATGGGCCGGAAATCGTTACTTTATCCCCCTCTTTTAATGACCAAATGTAGGAGGACATTTGACCCGGAGGAGCATCAGGTTGACGTGGTGGAGGCGTTGCAATACGCACGTTAAGCATAATAATGCCTTTTTCTTCCGGGTAAGAAGCCATGGAATAGGCACGAATAATATGCTCATCCACTTTAGACACATAACGCCATAAATCGTATTTATCCCAGTCCTCATGATATTCTTCAGGAATATCGAAGTCTTTATAGTAAACCGTATGCGGCTCTGCTTCGATTTGGATATAGCCCCCGGCACGGAATGGCACTTCTTCCCCTTCAGGAATCGCCAATTTAAGCTCTTTGATGAAAGTGGCTTTGTTATCGTTAGAAATAACGGTACATTCCCATTTTTTCACGCCGAAGATTTCTTCCGGAAGTTCAACTTCCATATTGCCTTTCACATTCACTTGGCAAGCTAAACGATATCCTTCTTTGGCTTCACGCTTGTTGATGTGAGAAAGTTCCGTTGGGAGAATTTCGCCCCCACCGCTTTTCACTTTCACAATACATTGACCGCAAGAGCCACCGCCACCACAAGCTGAGGAAACGAAGATACCTTTACTGGCTAATGCGCCTAATAATTTGCCACCGGCAGGTAAAGTGATCGCTTTTTCCGGATCATCATTAATACCGATGGTAATATCCCCGGAGTCCACCAGTTTTGATTTCGCAAATAAGATGATTGCTACTAACACCAATACGATAATCGTAAATGCAGCAATACCGAGTGCAAGAATTACTGAACCACTCATTGATTACACTCCTTATAATTGAATACCGGAGAAGGACATGAAGCCCAACGCCATCAAACCAACGGTGATGAAAGTAATGCCTAATCCTTTCAATCCCCCCGGAATATCCGCATATTTCATTTTTTCCGTTAAACCGGCAAGAGCGACAATAGCAAGCATCCAACCTAAACCGGAACCGAAACCATATACGATAGACTCAGGGAAATTGTAATCACGTTGAACCATAAAGGATACCCCACCAAAAATCGCACAGTTTACAGCGATAAGCGGTAAGAAGATCCCGAGTGCGTTATACAGGGATGGCATAAACTTATCTAATACCATCTCAAGAATTTGCACTAAACCTGCAATCACCCCGATAAAGGTGATGAAGTTTAAGAATGATAAATCCACTCCGTCAATTAACGCATTTTCTTTTAATACGTTAGCGTAAATTAACTGGTTTACCGGTACCGCAATCCCTAATACGAAGGTCACTGCAATACCTAAACCAAAAGCGGTAGAAACCTTTTTTGATACCGCCAAGAATGTACACATTCCTAAGAAGAAGGAAAGTGCCATATTTTCAATGAAGACGGCCTTCACAAATAGGCTAATATAATGTTCCATTGATTATTTCTCCTGTTGCTCTGGTTTCCAAGTTCTTAATCCCCAGATCACAAACCCGATGATAAAGAATGCACTTGGTGCAAGTAGGAATAAACCGTTTGCTTGGTACCAACCGCCATTTTGAATTGTTTCAAAAATAGTGATGCCAAATAATTTACCTGAACCGATAAGTTCACGGAAGAAGGCGACAATGATTAACATTGCACCATAACCTAAACCGTTACCAATACCGTCCACAAAGCTTTCAAGGGGTGGCGATTTCATAGCAAAAGCCTCTGCACGACCCATAACGATACAGTTTGTAATAATCAAGCCAACGAAAACCGAAAGCTGTTTAGACAAACCGTAAGCATAAGCTTTTAATACTTGGTCAACCACAATAACCAATGAAGCGATAATCGCAAGTTGCACGATAATACGGATACTGTTAGGAATGTAGTTACGGATTAAAGAAACAAAAAGGTTTGATAGCCCTGTTACAAAAACCACCGCAATCGCCATCACAAAGGCGGTTTCTAATTTCGTTGTTACCGCTAATGCCGAACAGATCCCAAGAATTTGCAATGCAATTGGGTTGTTTTTAGCAATAGGAGCTAATAACAGATCTTTTAAATTTGTTTTTCCAGACATTAGTTCGCTCCTGCTTGAAGTTTTTCAAGATATTTACTAAAGCCATTTTCACTGAACCAGTAATCAAAAGTGCCTTGAACACCGTTGGCAGTCAAGGTTGCACCGGATAAACCATCAATACTGTGATCATCTTTCGGTGCTTGACCTTTCACAATATGAATAGCCGGTTGATGCTGTTCATTGAAAAGTTTTTTGCCTTTAAATAAACCGGCCCAATTTGGGTTTTCGATCTCACCACCCAATCCCGGGGTTTCTCCATGTTGATAATAAGTGATCCCGTTAATGGTATTACCGTCCGGTTGAACCGAAACCAAGCCATACATTACAGACCATAATCCAGTACCGTAAATCGGTAAAATCACTTGTTGGGTTTGACCTTGTTCATCTTTCACAAGATAAACTTCAGCGGTTTTCCCACGAGAGCGAATTCTCGCTTTATCTTGATCAGCAGGAATTGCCTGTTGAGCATCATCGGCTTGTGGAACATAGTCCCCGCTTGCCAAATCAACAAAACGTGATTCGATAAATTTTGCATAGGTTTCTTTTACATTTGTTTTCTCTTGTAAAAGTCCTGCTACATTAAGGATATTTTTTTGTTTATCGAGTAATTTTTGCTCTTCTTGTGCAGGTTTTAACATCACTGCGGAACCAGCAACAATAATGGAACAAACTAAACTCAGTAGCAACACAACAAGAATTGTGCCGCCAACACTGTCTTTATTAAACTTAGCCATTTGTTCTTGCTCTCCGACGTTTGATATTTGCTTGAACAACGATGTAGTCAAAAATTGGTGCAAACAAGTTTGCAAAGAGAATTGCTAACATCATCCCTTCCGGATAAGCCGGATTGACCGTACGAATTAGTACTGCCATCACGCCAATCAACGCACCATACCACCATTTACCGGTATTGGTGAACGAAGCTGAAACCGGATCCGTTGCCATAAATACCATACCCAATGCAAAACCACCTAATACAAGGTGCCAATGCCAAGGCATTGAGAACATATGATTGGTTTCAGAACCAATTAAATTAAATAAGGTTGAAGTGGCGATCATACCAATCATAACACCGGCGATAATACGCCATGAGGCAATACGGGTGAAAACAATAATCGCCCCACCGATTAAAATCGCTAAGGTTGAAACTTCACCCATAGAACCCGGAATATTACCAATAAAGGCGTCCATCCAAGAAATAGGTTGACCGGTTACCGTATGTTGCAATGCACCTTGACCGGCTTGCGACCATTGTGAAAGAGCGGTTGCTCCAGAGAAGCCGTCTGCGGCAGTCCATACCGTATCACCTGAAATTTGTGCAGGATAAGCAAAGAACAAGAAAGCACGACCTGCCAATGCCGGGTTCATAAAGTTACGTCCAACCCCACCGAAGATCTCTTTTGCCACCACGATACCAAAACTGATACCTAATGCAGCCTGCCATAAAGGTAGTGTTGGCGGAACAATTAAAGCAAAAAGAATGGTAGAAACGAACATCCCTTCATTGACTTCGTGGCCACGCACAACGGAGAACAAAAGTTCCCAAATAGTACAAACAGTGAACACCACCAAGTAAATCGGTAGGAAGAAAATTGCCCCTAATGCCATTTTGCTTCCCCAACCTGCATTTAAGGTTAAATCTAACCCTAAACTATTGGCGAGGGCATAATGCCAGTCTGTTGCAATTAATTGCTCTAAATTACCTAATTGATTTAATGCAGGAATTGCTTGGTTACCCACATTGTACATGCCATAAAAAATCGCAGGAAACAGTGCGAGGAACACGGTGATCATCATACGTTTTGAGTCTAACGCATCACGAACATGCGTGTTTTTATGCGTTACCGTACCCGGGGTATAAAGCAAGGTATAAATCGATTCAAAGATCGGATAAAGCTTGCTGTATTTACCCCCAGGTAAAAACGCGGGTTCCATTTTTTCTAAAAGATTTTTTAAACCCATTTCTAACCTTCCTTCTCAATCTTTTCTAAAGCCTGACGTAAGATTGAGCCATATTCATATTTGCCCGGGCAAACAAATGAACAAAGCGCTAAATCTTCTTCATCCAACTCTAAACAACCTAATGCTTGAGCACCGTCCGTATCACCTGCGATCAAATCACGCAACAATAAAGTCGGTAAAATATCTAACGGCATAACACGCTCATAGTTGCCGATTGGCACCATGGCACGCTCACCACCATTTTCTGCAGTGGTAAAGTTGAAGAGTTTTTTACCGAAATGTCCTAATACGGTACGGGTAATGGAATATTTATTCGGCTGCGGTGTAATCCAACCAAAAAATTCCTTATTATTCCCTTCTGCAAGCACAGAAACTTGTAGGGCATAACGACCTAGATAGTCGTGCACGCCTTTTGCCGTGTTACCGCAAAGTACAGAACCGGAAATGACACGATTTTCACCCGCTTTAAGTTCATTTTCAGTTAATTGAGAAAGGTTTGCGCCAATTAATGTACGAACTAAACGAGGTTCTTTGACCTGTGGACCAGCAAGGGAAATCACTCGCTCAACATAAAGCTCACCGGTAGTAAATAATTTACCAATAGCAATCACATCTTGATAATTAAGATGCCATACGGTTTTATGCACACCAACAGGATCGATAAAGTGAATATGTGTTCCCACCAAACCTGCCGGATGAACCCCACCGAAATCGTGGACCTGTAAATTAGATAAATCCACCGTCGGGATATTGCTATCACCCGCTTTACAAAGATGTAATGGTTTGCTTGGGAATAAACGGCTTAATACCGTTAAACCATTGATGAAATCTTGCCAATGCTCTTTTAATACCACCTCAGGATCGGCGGCCAACGGGTTGGTATCCATCGCATTAACAAAAATAGAGGAAGGCTCGCTTTCAATGGCCGGAATTTTGCTAAACGGACGTGTGCGAAATGCTGTCCAAAGACCGGATTCCACCAAGTTTTGTTTGACTTGTTCGGAAGAAAGCGTATTGAGTTCATCTGCATTATATTTCGCGAAAGTGATTTGTTCATCGCCTTCCACGTTAATGACCACAGATTGTAATACACGTTTTTCGCCACGATTAATCGCAGTGATAGTACCACTTGCTGGGGCTGTAAAAACCACACCAGGATTTTTCTTGTCTTCAAAAAGCACTTGGCCTTTCTTAACAACATCACCTTCGCGTACCTTCATGGAAGGACGCATCCCCACATACTCCTCACCAAGAATCGCAACTTGATTCACAACATTGCCGTTGTGGATTACTTGTGCCGGTTTTCCCGCAATAGGAAGATCCAAGCCTTTTTTAATTGTAATCATATTGTTTGCACTACTTTTCAAGGTTAAAAATACGATTGCAAATAAGTAAGCTTAAATGCAATCTCGTGTTTGAGCGTGACAGAAAATGCCCTAAAACTCAGCGCATTATTAACTGACACATAATTTAAAAAACTCAAATCTGTTTAATTTTCAGGCAGTTCAATCATCACTACACTACCCAAATTTGAAAATATAAAATTTAAACGCCCCATTCTAGCGAAAATCCGATTTTCATTCCACCTAAAGGCGGATTTTTTGTGAAATTTTTGTGTGCTTTTTTCAATATACATATAAAGAGTTACAAACTATAAAAGACAACCCTATAATCCGACACCACTGCAATTCGGAGAACGAGGAAACACTTCCCCAAGCGATTGCCATTCTTCTTTAGTGTAAAGATGTAGTGCCAAGGCGTGAATTCCGTTTTTTAACTCATTGGCAAATAATTGATAAACTTTTTGATGACGTTGTACTTTGGACATTCCCTCAAACACCTCACTGACAATGACAAATTTGAAATGTGAGTCTGCCCCTCTTCCTGAGCTATGCAGATGACTTTCATTTTCTACCGTCACAAAGTGCGGTCGAAATTCCGTGTGAATTTTTGCTAACAAAGCCTGTTGTTTTGACATCTTCAATCTCCAATAAATTTTGTAGAAACGCTATACATCCGCTATTAAGTCTGCAAGAATAGCACAGTTCAATTCAATCCATTGAGGAAATTATGAAACTGACAAACAAAATCAAAACACTATCTGCCATGGGTGTTGCTGTGGTGACCCTTTTCCTTGCCGGCTGCCAAGCCCAATCGAATACCCTCACCTTTACTCCACCGGCACCAACGGCATCTTTGAATGTTAATCAATCTGCGGTGGTATATGTCACAACAAAAGATGCACGTCCACAACAAGATGTGGCAAGTTATACGAAAAACGGTGAGTTAATCAAACTCAATGCCTCGCCGAGTGTCACGCAATTATTTCAACAAGTGATGCAACAAAACTTAGTAAGCAAAGGGTTTCGTATCGGTCAATCAAACAATGCTAACGCCGGTGTCACCGTTGAGGTGAAAGAATTCTTCACTAATGTTGAGCAGGGTAATTTCCGTTACAACCTCAGTACGAAAATTCAAGTGATGGTGTATGTGCAAGGCGCAAGCGGAAGCTATAACAAAGCCTTCAATGCCACACGTTCTCAATCCGGTGCCTTTAATGCCGACAATGATGAAATCCAAAAAGTGCTAGGCGAAACCTTCAAAGATATTGTTAATAATATTTATCAAGATCAAGAAGTTGCCTCTGCTATCAATCAATATACCCGCTAATAGAATTTGGGGCATTACGCCCCATTTATTTTCCATAAAAACTTGACGAACTCCCCTTTCAAGCGTAACATTCGCCCGATTTTTTAACGAGAAGGACACACACTTTGGACAGTCATAGTCGATACCGAATATCGCTTTAGTCTCCCGCCTTATGCCAATGGCTATCGGCGAGAGTTCGTCGGTAGGTTTACCATTTTCGGCATCTTTAAACCAAACGAAATACCGCAATTTTTAACCGCACTTTATTCGTTTGACATTCTTATATGTTCACGGTTAGCTGTTCATAATCCCAAAAGGAGTATGAAATGATCAACGCTTTTGCTATCAATGATTCCCGCTTAGTTCGCATTGATGAAGATCAAGCCAATCTGAGTAATGCCATTTGGCTCGATTTACTTGAACCCACAAGCGAAGAACGTGAAATGCTGCAAGAAAGCTTAGAACAGAGCCTTGCCTCTTTCCTAGAATTGGAAAATATCGAAGCATCTGCACGTTTTTTTGAAGACGAGGACGGCTTACACCTTCACTCATTCTTTTATTGTGAAGATGAAAACGACTATGCGGATTTAGCCAGTGTGGCATTTACCATTCGTGACGGACGCTTGTTCACCTTACGGGATCGGGAACTCCCTGCATTTCGCTTATACCGTATGCGTTCCCGTAGCCAGCGTTTATTAGAAGCGAATTCTTATGAAGTGTTATTAGATCTTTTCGAAACCAAAATCGAGCAGTTGGCCGATGTGATTGAAAATGTTTATGCAGATTTAGAGGCCTTAAGCCGTGTCATTTTAAACGGAAAACAAGATGAAGCCTTTGATGAAGCGCTAAACACCCTCACCGAACAAGAAGATACCAGTTCGAAAGTTCGTTTGTGTTTGATGGATACCCAGCGAGCCCTTGGTTTTCTTGTGCGCAAAACCCGTTTACCGGCAAACCAGCTGGAACAGGCGCGTGAAATCTTGCGAGATATTGAATCCTTACAACCTCATAACGAATCCTTATTCCAAAAGGTTAATTTCCTCATGCAAGCGGCAATGGGTTACATCAATATCGAGCAGAATAAAATCATGAAATTTTTCTCCGTGGTATCCGTGATGTTCCTTCCTGCCACACTGGTGGCCTCCACTTATGGCATGAACTTTGAATTTATGCCGGAGTTGCATTTTAAATACGGCTACCCAATGGCTATCGGTTTAATGATTGCCGCCGCCCTCACCCCTTACATTTATTTTAGACGAAAAGGATGGCTATAATGGAATTATCCCAAACCGCATTATTTGTCGGTTCGATTATCAATTTTTATGCGCTTGTATTGGTTTTACGCGCTTGGTTACAGTTCGCTCGGGTCGATTATTACAACCCGCTTTCACAATTTGCCGTGAAAGCAACAGAGCCGATACTGAAACCTCTGCGAAAATTTGCCCCGGTTATCAAAAATGTTGATACCTCAGCACTTTTTGTCATTTTTCTGCTTGGAGCATTAAAATCCGTGCTTTATTTTGGTTTAGCCATTGATGTCATGCTTATTTTAGGTGTGTTAAGTATTCTTAAAGCAATCGGTGTCTCTATTTTCTATGTACTCTTTATTAGTGCCATATCCAGTTGGTTTCACCAAGGGCATAATCCTATTTTCTATGCCTTTTATCAGCTTACCTCTCCACTGCTCCAACCCATAAGAAAAATTCTTCCTACACTGGGTGTGATTGATTTTTCACCGATGGTGGTGGTGTTTATCTTACTTTTTATCAATAATTTACTGACTGATCTGCTGCAAGGGCTTTGGGTCATTGCCGGATAAAATGCCAACAAAAAACGGTAGAAATCATTTCTACCGTTTTTTTGTATGACAATTTGATTAGCTAATCGTCGTTCCTTCTTCAGTACCCAACACCACATTGCGTAATGCACCGGGTTTTACCATATTAAACACCCGAATCGGCATACCGTGATCCCGTGCCAGCGTAAATGCCGCTAAATCCATCACTTGTAATTCTTTATCAATAACTTCTGCATAAGAAAGATGATGATATAACTTCGCTTGCGGATTTTTCGCTGGATCGCAATCATATACCCCATCGACTTTCGTTGCCTTCAAGACCACATCCGCCTCAATTTCAATGCCTCGTAAACAAGCCGCTGAATCCGTTGTAAAGAACGGGCTACCTGTACCGGCAGAGAAAATCACCACACGTTTTTCACGCAACATTTTGATCGCCTCAGACCAATTGTAGGTATCACAAATCCCGTTTAATTGGAAAGCGGACATCAATTTTGCATTCACATCCGCACGATGTAAGGCATCACGCATAGCTAAGCCATTCATCACGGTGGCAAGCATTCCCATATGATCTCCCACCACACGGTTCATTCCGGCTTTCGCCAGTTTTGCCCCACGAAACAGGTTGCCACCGCCAAGCACCACACCAACTTCTACGCCCATTTCCACTAATTCTTTGATCTCTAATGCCATACGATCAAGAATCGAGGGATCGATACCAAATCCTTCATCCCCCTGTAATGCTTCACCGCTTAACTTCAATAAAATACGTTTATAAATTGGTTGGCTCATTGTCTTTTCCTTTTTGGCTTAAAAAATTGGCTTATTTTATAGAATAACGAAACAAGAGTGAAGAAGTTAAAGATGGAAATTCTGATTGAAAAATGGATAATAAGCGACATTTCGTTTTGAGCAGAAAACTATGACAATACCAAAAACATACCGCATTTTAACCGCACTTTTTGTCTTTGCTTGTGCCAATCTCGCAGGCTATTTTATGTTGATCGGTTCAGGCATGTTCTCAGAACCCGGCATGGCACTTATCTTACTCACCGGGGCGATCATTTTGCTATTAAGCAGTAGCAAAAAGGCATTTTATTTTATTCTACTACCGCTCGCTTTCACCCATGCTATTTACACCCCAACAGGGCTTAATTTTGGCGCACCGAGTTATCAATATATCGCCTCTGTTTTCTCTACGGATCTATTAGAAACCAAAGAATTTTTATTACAAATTCCGTTTAGTAGCTATGTGATCGCCTTTTTAATCCCGATTTTATTGCTTGTGCAATATAAAAGTGCGGTCAAATTTGGGGTTAAATTTTATCGAAACAAAGCCTTTATCACGCTGAGTGCTTTGCTCTTTGCCTATCACCTCCCCATTGCCGAACCAATGAAAGAAACCGTCAGTTCGACCATCAAAATCTATGATGAAATGAACAAATTAAAACAAATGGCGCAATCGGATAACTGGGGAAAATCCACATTAAAAAATTCCCGTTACGATGATTATGTCATCATCCTTGGTGAAAGCGCACGCAAAGATTATCACCATGCCTACGGCTACCCCATTCACAATACGCCTTTTATGTCGAATGCCAAAGGCACGCTCGTTGATGGTTTTCGTTCTGCCGGCACCAATACAGTAGCCTCTTTACGTTTAATGCTCACCTTGCCAAATAAAGAAAAATGGGAGCCAAATTACGCATTAAGTTTAGTGGATTTGGTGAAATCTGCCGGCATTAAAACCTATTGGTTATCAAATCAAGGGTTACTAGGGGAATTCGATACACCGGTTTCCGCTCTCGCCTCAAAATCCGATGAAAGCCTTTTTCTCAAAAAGGGGGGCAGCTTCAACTCCACCAACTACAGTGATTTTGATTTATTACCCCACTTATCCCAAGTGTTAGCCTCGCCAATTCAGGGAAAACGTTTCATTGTGTTGCATATTTACGGCGCTCACCCGCTCGCCTGTGATCGGGTGGAAGATTACCCAAAAATCTTTAAAGAGGAAGAAATTGATCTTCGCTATGCCTACTTAAACTGCTATATTTCTTCCATTAAAAAAACCGATGATTTGTTAAAACAGGTTTATGAACAACTTCAAGAAAACGAACAAAAAACGCACCGCACTTTTTCTATGATCTATTTTGCTGATCACGGTTTATGCCATCAACAAGATGAAAAACAGCAGGTGTTATTTAATCAAAACTGTTTTAGCCAAGCACACCACGATGTGCCTCTCTTTAAAATTTCTTCTGATGACACTGAACGCAAGGAATACAAGGTGTTTAAATCCGGATTGAATTTTTTAGAAGGTATTGCAAATTGGATGGGAATTAAAAACCCACAACTTCACAAAGAAAACCTCTTTTCCAACGAAGCGGATCAAGAAGATTTTGGGTTACAAAAACGTATTAACGAAAAATATCGTCAAGAAAGGGATCCCGCCATCGATATTCGCTCTAAACCTGAATGAGCCGTCAATCTAAGCAAAGCCTCTCAACATTTCTCACAAAAAACATAAAAAAATCCCTTTAATGCCAAGGCATTAAAGGGAACAGAATAGAGAAAGAAAAATTATAATTTCGCTGCAAGCATCGCTTCTAATTTTTCTTGGTCGATAGCAAACTTGCGAATGCCCTCAGCCAATTTTTCAACCGCCATGGCATCGCTATTATGTTGCCAATAGAATTCCGCTTCAGTCAGTGGTTGCGGTTTGGCTTTCACTTCACCTTTGTATTCCAATTTACGCACAAGTGCGGTTGAATTTTCTTGTAATTCTTTAAGAAGCGGTGGTGCAATGGTTAAGCGATCACAACCTGCTAACTCGGTGATTTCCCCCACATTACGGAAACTTGCTCCCATCACCACCGTATTGTAGCCATATTCTTTATAGTAGTTGTAAATTTTGGTGACGGAAATCACACCCGGATCTTCCGCCGGTGCATAGTCTTTTTTATCACTATTGGCTTTGTACCAATCTAGGATACGACCAACGAAAGGTGAAATTAAATAGACCCCGGCTTCGGCACAGGCACGGGCTTGTGCTTCTGAGAATAATAAGGTGAGATTACAGTTAATGCCTTCTTTTTCAAGAATTTCTGCCGCACGAATACCCTGCCATGTAGAAGCAATTTTAATCAAAATACGATCGTTTGAAATGCCTGCGGCATTATAAAGAGCAATAAGCTTACGGGCTTTTTCAACGGTTGCTTGTGTATTGTAAGAAAGACGGGCATCCACTTCGGTGGAAATGCGTCCCGGGACGATTTTTAAAATTTCTAAACCAATGTTTACTGCTAATTTATCTTCTGCATCAATCAGTTGTTGTGCTTTATCACTGCTTTGCGCCTTAGCATAGCTGATCGCTTCATCGATAAGTGGGGCATATTGTGGCAATGCTGAAGCGCTTAAAATTAAAGAAGGATTGGTTGTCGCATCTTGAGGTTGATATTTTTTAATCGCTTCAATATCGCCGGTATCTGCAACCACGACAGTCATGCTACGAAGTGAATCTAATTGAGTTGTCATTGTCTTCTCCTGTTTTGATTGATGGGCGTTACGATAACATAAATTGAATTTGAAGTGATAGTGAGAAATCGTAATAGATTGAATAGTTTTCACTAAAAAATATTGATTTTTAATTTTTTATCAGAACTGTGATCAACATCACGGTTATTAGGGAATAAAACCTTTACAAACCTAAAGATTTAAGATAAATCATTGAACCTAATTATTTTTATAACGATGATTTCAACATAATTCACTAAAAAAGGAGTGTCTATGCAACCTAATCTATTCCGTCAGTTTCTCTTTTCCACCCTCACTTTAGCGCTGTCCGGCAGCCTTTATGCTGCTCAAGTGCCTACCGGTACAGAACTTGCACCGGTGCAAAATATTGTGATTAATAACGGTGCAGAGCCACAAAGTTTCGATCCCCATAAAACCGAAGGGGTGCCGGAGTCGCAAGTGGCTTATCAATTATTTGAAGGTTTAGTGAGCACCAATTCAAAGGGTGAATTAATACCGGGTGTGGCAGAACGTTGGGAAAGTTCACCGGATTATAAAACCTGGACATTCCACCTTCGCAAAGACGCCAAATGGTCAAATGGCGATCCTATTACAGCACAGGATTTTGTCTATTCTTGGCAACGTTTAGTCAACCCTAATACCGCTTCCCCTTACGCCAGTTTCTTAGATTACATGCAAGTGGTAAATGCACAGGATATTATTGACGGTAAGAAAAAACCGGAAGAACTAGGCGTGGAAGCCAAAGACGATTACACCTTTGTGGTTTACTCCGCCAACCCTGTGCCTTATGCTGTTGGGCTGACGACCCACCAATCTTTGCTCCCCGTACCTCAAAAAATCATTGAAAAATTCGGTGATGCTTGGGTGAAAAAAGAAAATATCGTAGGCAATGGCGCGTATAAATTAAAAGATCACGTTATCAATGAAAAAATTGAATTTGAACGTAATCCGCTGTATTGGAATGATAAAGAAACCGTCATCAATACCGCCACTTTCCTAGCCATTGAAAATGCCAGTACCGATGTTTCCCGTTATCGGGCCGGGGATTTGGATATCACCAGCTACTCACTCCCACCTGAACAATTCGCTAAATTGAAAAAAGAATTGCCGGATCAGGTGTTTACCGCTCGTACTTTGGCGACCTATATGTATGAAATCAACAATAGCAAACCGCCGTTCAATGATAAACGGGTACGCCAAGCCTTAAACTATGCCCTAGATCGTACGGTAATTACCGATAAAGTGATGGCACAAGGGCAAACCCCGACTTATGTGTTCACCCCAACTTATATTTCAGAAGGTGAGCGGATTAACCAACCTGCCTATTCCCAAGAACCCATGGCAAAACGTAATGAACAAGCCATTAAGCTCTTAGAAGAAGCAGGGTTTAGCAAAGCCAACCCATTAAAATTCACCATTCTTTACAACACTCACGAAAACCATAAAAAAGTGGCAATTGCTGCGGCCTCTATGTGGAAAGCCAATACCAAAGGCTTAATTGAGGTGAAATTAGAAAACCAAGAATGGAAAACCTATATTGATAGCCGTCGTGCAGGTCGTTATGATGTGGCGCGTGCCGGTTGGAGTGCGGATTACAACCAAGCCACTACTTTCGGAAACTATTTCTTATCCACCTCTAGCAACAACACGGCAAAATATGCCAGTGCAGAATATGATAAGGCAATGGCGGATTCCTACCTTGCCACCGATGAGGCAGGTCGTGCGGAAGCCTATGCCAAAGCGGAAGCGATTTTAGCGCAAGATTTTGCCCTTGTACCGGTTTTCAATTATGTAAACCCACGCCTAGTGAAACCTTATGTGGGCGGTTATACGGCACAAGATCCGCAAGACCATATTTTCTTGCGTGATCTCTATATCATTAAGCATTAATAAAAAGTGCGGTTGGAAAAACATTGTTTTTTTCGATATTATGTAGCAGTTGCACAAAGCCGTTTTAAAACAAGGCGACCTTTCCGTCGCCTTTATTTTTGTGGCTAATTCTACCATTTAATCAGTGGCGATTATTCCATTTTTGGTAATAAATCTCAACGCTATCTAAGCAGTAAACTAATATTCTGTCAGCAATCACCTCGTTTTCCCACTGCATTAAACCTTCGATTTCATTTAGCCTTTTCTGTGCTTGGTATTGGGCGTAGGCTTTTGAGTAGCGAGGTTCGACCGGCTCTATTTTTGCAGGGACTTTGGTTTCCAATAAATCGAAAAATTTGTTGATATTACGCCGTTCACGCCATCTTACCGTATGGCGTTTTATATCATCCAAAATGGAATGGTCGCCCCATCTCCAAATGTCAAAATCCTCACTAGATTCAAAATAGCTCCGCATATCATAATGTAGCTTCATTTTTGCTCCTTATTAGGTCGTTTGTAATGAATGGATGCCAAATCGGGCTTCGGGCATTTTATTGCCTTGCCAGTAGCCGGTGAAATGGCGTGAGGGTAAAGTGTTGAACGTGCAGCGTAGCAAATGTTCAAATTTCTCTTTGACGCTTTTTCGACGATTATCTTCCCGCCACGCTGTCTCGTTAGCGTAGAACATTAGGTACTTGTTTTTCATTTTGTGGTAAATCCCTGTAATGGCACGCCGCAGTCGTGCAAAAAAGGATTCGGCAAGGTTGTTGGTGATGCCCTCGATGGAACGATATTCTTGGGAATGATTTACCCGCCATAAATCATAATGGAATGTCAGGCTATCGTAGGCAGGGTTTTCGTCAGCGTGAATCGTGCTGTTGGGTTTCACAAGGTGTTGCGTTAACTCCAATATATCTTGGGTGTTTTCTTCGTTGACGAGAGCAACAATGCTTCGGTCTGCACCTTTCATTATTGATTGATTTTTTGCCCGTTGGCGGAATACCAATACACAAGCCTTATCCTTGCGTTGATAACGTTTCTTGCGTCTATCAATGCGTTTATGGAGGAAGTTTTTGGGGCGAATGTAGTAATTCACATAAGCCCCGTCAATGTGGACTTCGCCGTTTAGTGGTGTTAGGTCTTTTGCTTTATCTAAACTCTCGCGGAATTTATGTAGCAGTACCCACGCGGTTTTATACTGTACATTGAGCTTGTGGGAAAGGGAAATCGCAGATAAACCTTTGCTTTCCGTGGCAAAGAGAAGAAGCGCAATAAGGATTTGCCGTAAGGTGAGTTTGTGAAATTGAAATATTGTGCCTGTGGTAATCGAAAACCGATATTGGCAGTGTTTACATTGAAATTGCTGCCGAGAATGAATGAAATAGGCTTGATGACAAACGCCGCAACGCGGACAAACTTGTTCCGTGTCACTGTGCCAACGGGCATTTTTGAGTAAGGCAAAAATTTCGGCATCAGAAAGCCCCGCCACTTGCGCAATCGGCAAGCGGCGTGCTTTGGCTGATAACAGAAAATGCTGTGCCATAAAAACAATAATCCCTTTATTACAACGCTTAAATTTCAAGCCTTTTGGGGCTTTAAAAAATTAAAAGTCGTAATAAAGGGACTATTATTTTTCTGTGCGGAAAAATGTATTGTTATATAGGGTGCTTGTCAAGGAAAATTTTCAAGCGATTTAAGTCAATCTTTTGAAAAAGCTGTCAAGTGTTTTTTGAATTAATTTTGAAAATTAAAGAATATCAAAGAGTTAAAAAAATTGCATAAAAGGATCTTCTAGATCCTTTAGAAACTGATTGCTGATTTTTTAATCGGTGTTTTTAGATGATTAATCCGATATAATTACGTCAATGGAAGAAAAATGAGACGATAAAAATGCTTTATATTCCACCCACTAATCCCAATCACTATGTCAGTAGTATTGTAGCTTTAAACATTATCAGTCCTGAAAATACGGGGGACTGGCATAGTGCAGCTGCGTTAAGTGAAAATGCGTATCCCCTTGAGTTCTATCTCTATGGCGAAAATCAGTCTAAAAATACCCATCATTTATTAGGGCAACAAGGTATTATTGACGGTACGCAACGATTGAATGAGATGGGATATTATCCTCAGAATACACCGGTTTGGATAGCCGACCACCCGAGAGCTTGCGTGGATTATCTTTATTACGCCGTACTGAAAACAGGTTCGATTGGGCGTGTAATGCTCGATGATTGGTTTCCTAGCGAGGAAGATAAACTTTCTGTCTATGCTTTGATTGATGTGCTAGAACCTCACTTAACTGATGATGAAAGAGAGAATTTACAGCTATGGAAACGTAAGAATCCAATAATGAATAGCCCCAGAACATTTGGGGCTTAATACTAGATATTGATGTTTGCATTCCCTGCTTAATCTACTCACCGTAACGCTTGCTCAATGATGTCTATCATCTTCTCGCTTTCAAATTGCGTTTTAAAAGTTAACTTCACCGCTGATGTATCTGCGATGGTATTAAACCAACGTTCAGCGTGTTTGATTTTTTGTCGTTCTCGTTGGCGTAAGTTTTCTTTATTGGCAACACCTTTGCTTTCCACTACTAAATGAAGGGTTTCACCATTACTTGTCTTAACGATATAAGCAAAATCGGGGGAATAGGTTTCACCACCAGCCACAGGAATTCTGATCGCATTTTTCGGAATTTTGGTAAAGACTACCACCTCTTTAATTTCGCTCTCGGTAATGTTTTCATATTCAATCACACTATCCGAAAAGACTTTATCAAATAAAAAACTCTCTAACGGTATTTTTTCATCATTGATGACACCCCAATCTTGATTGATTTCAATTTCAGATAGAGGCTTACCTTGTCTGTCGGTCAATTTACTCGGGTGAACTTGACTGCTGATTTTTTGATACCCTACGTCAAATTGACTGATGGAGTGATGCAACAAATATTCTTTAAAACCACTGTGTATAGAATGAATAGTGTCATCATTCAAAAATCGGGCAATATCGATCTCATTGTTTACCGCAAAAAAGGCTTGATGCAAGGTCGCTTGTTTTACATATAATTTGATCGCCAGCTTTTGCAAAAACTCTCGATAATTCATCGTTACAAGTGGTTCAAAAATGATATTTTCGGCACTCTCTACCGTTTTAAAATCGATCAACCGATGTTGAATTTTTACCATTTCTTGTGTTTTTACTCGAACCCCCGTTGCTGTGAATTTTGCTTTATTTTCCAATAAAAATGCTTTAAAGAGTCCTAGCATTTGATTTTCATCAATATTGTATTGCAAAATGGCTTTTTGATTGACTAGCTCCCACAAGGCTTTTAATTCCTCATATTTCCCTACACGCATTGCCACTTTGGTTTTGCTTTTTTCTTTAGCATTAGCAACTTTGCCTGTTTTCAATTGGGGTTGATTAAATGCGAGCGGATATTTTTCTTTAAGTTTTGCAAACCCTTCATTGATAAAACAATCGTCATCGTTAATTAGATTTAACTCATATAATTCATTACCTAATGGTCGTTTTTTCACATTAGGATAGGCAGATTTAATTTTTTCAAATAATTCATCATTCCATTTGTCATAAATAATCTCATTATTTTGAGCTTGATTGATTTCTGCTTTGAGGCTTTCGACAAAATCGCTTTCACTACTATCGACAAAATAATGGAGTTTAAAATCGCCATTTTTAACGCGACTCATAAACTCATTGACAGGTAGCCTTAATCCTCGTCCCACTTCTTGTAATTTGCTGGTTTCGCTACCACTAGAACGCAATTTGCAAATGCCAAACACATTCGGGTTATCCCAGCCCTCACGCAACGTCCACTTAGAAAAAATAAAACGGCGTGGGTTCTCAAGTGAAAGCAAACTTTCTTTATCGTGTAAAATCTCGTTGATTTCTTGAGCGATTTTTTCATCGTCGCTACTATTATCTTTGGAAAAATATCCTCCGTGTGTGGCAGAAACATCGGCTAATACCGTTTGCAAGGATTGATAAAACGTCGTACCAAGCGGTGCATTTTCTAAGGCTTTTGTCGCTTCAGCTTTGACAATTTGCTCAAATCTGCTTTTTAGGCTGCCTGAAATACCATTTTCATCACGGTAGCCTGCTATATCATCAATAAAAAACAGAGTTAAGGGTTTGATTTTATCAGGGCGGTTTAATAGTAATTTTTCATTTTCAAAATGCGTGTGTACCGCTTGGCGTATCATTTGCTCAAATACGGTATTAGAATAGGAAAACGGATAAATTCCGTCGCCTTTTTTCAGTTCCACGCCATTGCTTAAAAGTGCGGTGGATTTATTCAAACTTTCCAAAAACAGATCCTGAATATGGTCGTGAATTTTGTGCAAACTTTCACCTTTATTTAATGTAAACTGGCGTTTTTCAAATTCAAAGGTCGCATTCGTGCCATTGCTATCCACAAAACGTACTTTACTCACCTTCTCGCCTTTAATTTCTTGAATATGAGCCAACACGCCTTTCACCAAATCTTGGTTAAACGCATCAATCGCAGAAAGACGGTAAAGCAAATTTTTGAATTTATCGTTAAAGGTTGCCCCATAGCGCAAAATATATTGCGGATTGAAATCCAGCAAGGCTTTCCACGTTTTATTTTTAGCATCAAAGCGGTGCGGCTCGTCAATAATCAATATTGGCTTCACCGATCCGATCGCCTCAAAAGGTTTAGCATACAAATCTTTGATTAGCACGCTGCCGTCATTACCGGCATCTTCGCCCCGCATTGTTTTGCTATTCACCATTCCCATATTCAGCAACAAAACGTGAATTTTTTTCTGCTCGTCTGCTTCGACAAAACGCACAATCTCATCGGGCATTGCACTGTTACGCTTGCCTTTTTTCACCTTTTGGCTTTGCACCACATAAAGCTGAATTTCCGCATCATTATAGCGGTTATCATCAAAATCTAATTTAAAATGGTTTTTTAAGGCTTTAGATTTTAAAAAATTCTCCGTCCCTGACTTAATGGATAAAGTCGGCACAACAATCACAAATTTATAAACGCCCAACCAGCGGTGCATTTCATACATCGTTTGCGTATAGGTATAAGTTTTGCCTGTGCCTGTTTCCATTGAAATATCTAAAATATTGGATAAATCCGCTGTTTTATCAATGCGGTTTTGCGATTGGACGGATTGGATATTTCTCTATAAAGGCTGCCTGAAAAGGATAACCTCGGGTTTTCCCCTGCACCATTTTCATTTTTGTTTGCACCGTTAAAAACTGCCAACACCGCATCGATCGCAGCCATTTGATGTGGCAACTCTTTTTCGTAATGAAAGCCCATCTCAATACCTCACCACGATATTTAGCTCAATATTTTTCTTATTGGAATAGGTTTTCATCGCTTGATGCAGTTCCATTTGTTTGGCACTGTCGATATTGGCACCGAATAATATTATCCGCTTAGGCAAAAAGGTGGGATCGCCATCCAATTTATTCAGCAAGGCTTTAATATGTTTGCTGTCAAGGTGGGGATAAAGCAAATAGAGATTATCACCGCATAAGTTTGCCGTATAACTGCCCAAATCTACCGCTTGTACGTTGTCCGTTAAGGCATTGCCGTCACGCAATCGCCAAGTGGTCAACAACGTGCGATATTCTTCATCGTTGAATACACGAGCAAGCGTTTCAGGAAGGTCGGACTGTTTCGGATTAAGTTCATCATCGGATACGGCAAGAAAGTTTTCTGTTGTTTCAAAAATCTTAAAGCCTAAATCCCCTTTAAAATCAGGGAAATCTTGACGGATTTTGACCGCACTTTTTTCGATACGGTCTTTAGTGATGTCGAAAATGGTTTTATAGCCTGCTTTATAGGCTTCGGATTTTTTATCGGTTTCTTCAGGCAGCTGTACCATAATAAAACGGCGATTGCCATCGTCTTTGGCATTCAGTTGCATCACTGCGTGGGCGGTTGTACCAGAGCCTGCGAAGAAGTCGAGAATTAGATCATTTTTATTTGTAGAGTATTTAATTAATTTTTCAAGCAAAGCACTTGGCTTAGGATAATTAAACACCGCCAAACTAAAAATATCATTTATTTCACTAGTAGCAACTGAGTTCATATAATCGTTCTCTGCTGTAAATAAAGTTCCGACAGGCATATAATCAGTACTTAGTTTTTCCGCATATCTTTTAAAAATAAAGCCACGATGTTTTGTACTATATTTTTCTTTAAATTTTATTCTCCCCGTTTCAATATATTTTTGCATTGTTTCTTTTGAAAATGCCCAGAATCTCCCTTTGGGCGGTAAATCTTCAATTCCTGTATATGGATTTTTGATTGGAAAATATGTTGATTCACTGCCACTTTTAGCACTTGGATCACCTGAACACCAATCACCATTTGGATCATTATCAGGATTTGAATACTCATCAAGAGTTTTTTCTTCACCGAACATTTTTAATGCATTTTTATTTTTTGCATAAGCGACTAAATACTCGTGTTGAATATTTACACCATTATTATCATCACCAGTCATCGTTTTGGTTTTCCTAATAAAGCTGCTTATAAAATTCCTCTCCCCAAAAACATCATCGCACAATAATCTTAACTGTACCTGTTCATTATCATCAATACTAATAAACATCACGCCATCATTTTTTAGTAATCTATGGGCGATATAAAGGCGAGGATACATAAAAGTGAGCCACGCACTGTGGGAATTGGATTTTTTAGCAGTAAAATTCAGCACCCTTTTCGCTTCTTCAAGCGACATATCCGCTAACTCGGCTAATTGCTCTGGGGTGAATTTGCGCTCATCTTGATAGACAAAGCCGTCTGAACCTGTATTGTAGGGCGGATCGATGTAAATCATCTTAACTTCGCCTTTATAGGCGTGTTCGAGGTGTTTTAAAACTTCTAAATTATCGCCTTTGATCAGCAGATTTTGACTGTGTTGGTTTGTAGGCAGGTTGTTGTGGGCAGTATTTTCCGCCGGCAGCGTATTTGGCGGACAATGTCGCAAATAGCGGGCATAAGATTTACCTAGCCAATTCATCGTGTAATCTTCACGGCTAACGTTAACTCCTTGCGATTGCACTTGCTCCGCCATTTTTTCAGGCAAAAAATTGCCGTTTTTATCAAAGCAGTTGGGGAAATGCTGTTTCAGTATTTCGAGAGAAGAATTTGTTGAAGATTCAAAAAGATTTTCGGAGATAATCATTGTGTTATCTCCAAAATAAAAGTTAGATTATTGCGTTGCGTTGCGTTGC
>NZ_MLHH01000007.1 GCF_002000125.1 Rodentibacter heidelbergensis | reverse complement strand
CAATTGCACGCTCAGGCTCTGGAATGTAAGTATCTAAGTGGTTAGCTAACTCAAGGATTTTTTCTTCCCATGCTGCATCGCCTTCTAAAGCTTTTAATGCAGAACCACGCACGATTGGCGTATCATCACCCGGGAAGTCATATTGAGAAAGAAGTTCACGCACTTCCATTTCAACTAATTCTAATAACTCTTCGTCATCGACCATATCGCATTTGTTTAAGAATACGATGATGTAAGGAACACCTACTTGGCGACCTAATAAGATGTGCTCACGAGTTTGTGGCATAGGACCATCAGTTGCCGCTACCACTAAGATAGCGCCGTCCATTTGTGCTGCACCGGTAATCATGTTTTTAACATAGTCGGCGTGTCCCGGACAGTCAACGTGTGCATAGTGACGGGTTGGGGTATCGTATTCAACGTGTGAAGTGTTGATGGTGATACCACGTGCTTTTTCTTCAGGTGCATTATCGATTTGGTCAAATGCACGTGCTGAACCACCGTAGTGTTTTGCTAATACGGTGGTGATTGCTGCTGTTAAAGTTGTTTTACCGTGGTCAACGTGGCCGATTGTACCCACGTTTACGTGCGGTTTTGTACGTTCAAATTTTTCTTTAGACATTGCTAATATTTCCTAAAAGTGCAGTATAAAACCGAAGAGATTTTATACCGCTGGTTTACAAAAATTATTTTTTACGCGCTTCAATCACTGCTGCAGCAACGTTTGTTGGTGCTTCAGAATATTTTAACGGTTCCATTGAGTATGATGCACGACCTTGGGTTTGTGAACGCAAGTCTGTTGCATAACCGAACATTTCAGAAAGTGGAACTTCTGCATCAATTTTAACAACAAATTCGTTCGCTTCTTGGCCGTTAACCATTGCACGACGGCGGCTCAAGTCACCGATTACATCACCCACATACTCAGGTGGCGTTTCAACTTCTACTTTCATGATTGGCTCAAGTAGAACTGGGTTTGCTTTAGCGAACGCTGCTTTAAATGCTAAAGAAGCGGCTAATTTAAACGCAAGCTCGGATGAGTCCACATCATGGTATGAACCGAAGTGTAAACGTACACCCAGGTCAACTACCGGATAACCCGCTAATGGGCCGGATTTAAGTTGTTCTTGGATACCTTTGTCAACCGCTGGGATGTATTCACCTGGGATTACACCACCTTTGATTTCGTTAACAAATTCGTAACCCGGACCTTCCGGCTCTAATGGATATAAGTCGATAACCACATGACCGTATTGACCACGACCACCGGATTGTTTTGCGTGTTTACCTTCAACATCATTAACACGGGTACGGATAGTTTCACGGTAAGATACTTGTGGTTTACCGATGTTTGCTTCCACTTTGAATTCACGTTTCATACGGTCAACGATGATATCTAAGTGTAACTCACCCATACCTGAAATAATGGTTTCACCAGACTCTTCATCCGTATGAACACGGAATGATGGGTCCTCTTGTGCTAAACGACCTAATGCAATACCCATTTTTTCTTGGTCTGCTTTAGTTTTCGGTTCAACTGCAACAGAGATTACCGGCTCTGGGAATTCCATACGCTCAAGAATGATTGGTGCTTCAATCGCACATAGTGTATCACCCGTAGTCACATCTTTTAAGCCGATTGCCGCTGCAATATCGCCTGCACGAACTTCTTTGATTTCTTCACGTTTGTTTGCGTGCATTTGAACGATACGACCAAAACGTTCACGTTTTTGACGCACAGAGTTCAACACGGTATCCCCTGAGTTAATCACACCAGAGTAAACACGGAAGAAGGTTAAGTTACCCACGAATGGGTCGGTTGCGATTTTAAATGCTAATGAAGAGAACGGCTCTTCATCGCTTGCATGACGCTCACCTTCAGTTTCATCCGGGTTAATCCCTTTAATTGCAGGAATGTCTGTTGGTGCCGGTAAGTATTCAACTACCGCATCAAGCATGGCTTGAACACCTTTGTTTTTAAAGGCAGAACCACAGGTAACCAAGATGATTTCGTTTGCTAATACACGTTGACGAAGACCTACTTTGATTTCTTCTTCTGTTAAGTCTTCACCACCAAGGTATTTTTCCATTAACTCTTCAGAAGCTTCAGCCGCTGCATCGACAAGGTTTTGACGCCATTCTTCACAATCTGCAACCATGTTTGCAGGGATATCTTCATAAGTGAAGGTCATACCTTGGTCAGCTTCGTTCCAGTTGATTGCTTTCATTTTGATCAAATCAACCACACCGGTGAAGTTGTCTTCAGCACCAATTGGAAGTTGAAGTGGAACGGCATTCGCACCTAAACGTGTTTTTAATTGGTCAACCACACGGAGGAAGTTTGCACCGGTACGGTCCATTTTGTTTACAAATGCGATACGAGGAACTTCATATTTATTTGCTTGACGCCATACGGTTTCTGATTGTGGTTGAACACCACCCACCGCACAGTAAACCATCACCGCACCGTCAAGAACACGCATAGAACGTTCTACTTCTACAGTAAAGTCAACGTGCCCCGGGGTGTCGATAACGTTGATACGGTGTTGTGGAAATTGTTGAGACATACCAGACCAGAATGCGGTGGTTGCCGCAGAGGTGATGGTGATACCGCGCTCTTGCTCTTGTTCCATCCAGTCCATTGTTGCCGCACCATCGTGTACTTCACCGATTTTGTGGCTCACACCTGTATAGAATAAGATACGTTCAGTAGTAGTCGTTTTACCCGCATCAATATGCGCACTAATACCGATATTGCGATATCTTTCAATAGGAGTTGTACGTGCCATTATTATAACCTTGTTTAGTTTAATATCTGTTTATATAAGGGTAAGGCTTCATCAATGATGAAGCCCTTTAAGTTCAAAAGCTTATTACCAACGGTAGTGAGCAAATGCTTTATTCGCTTCAGCCATGCGGTGAACGTCTTCACGTTTTTTCACTGCTGCACCTTTGTTATCAGAAGCATCTGATAATTCGTTTGCAAGGCGTAAAGCCATTGATTTATCACCACGTTTACGAGCGGCTTCTACGATCCAACGCATACCTAATGCGTTACGGCGAACCGGACGAACTTCAACCGGTACTTGGTAGGTCGAACCACCAACACGACGAGATTTTACCTCAACGGTTGGACGCACATTTTCAAGTGCGATTTCAAAAGCTTCTAAAGGTTCTTTACCTGTACGCTCAGATAAGGTTTCTAATGCACCGTAAACGATGGATTCAGCAACGGATTTTTTACCGTCAACCATGATTACATTAATAAATTTTGCAAGTAATTCTGAACCGAATTTCGGATCTGGAAGAATCTTGCGTGGTTCAATACTACGACGACGTGGCATTGCGAATTTCTCCGTATTTTAATCTTCAGGATATCCAAAACTCATCAGCAATCTTTCTCTGTTGAGAAATTTTGCAGCGCAGTGCGCTTTTGACTGGAGTTTATGGTTTAAATTGTTTGCTAATTTAGACGTTTGGCCTTACTTAACGGAGAACCATTAAGCTTTAGGACGTTTAACGCCGTATTTAGAACGACCTTGTTTACGATCTTTTACGCCTGCACAGTCTAATGCGCCGCGTACTGTGTGGTAACGCACACCCGGCAAGTCTTTAACACGACCGCCACGGATTAATACAACACTGTGCTCTTGAAGGTTGTGACCTTCACCACCGATATAAGAAGTTACTTCAAAACCGTTTGTTAAGCGAATACGACATACTTTACGCAACGCTGAGTTAGGTTTTTTAGGAGTTGTAGTATATACACGAGTACATACACCACGTTTCTGCGGGCAAGCCTCTAATGCAGGAACGTTGCTTTTTACAACCTTTTTCACACGCGGTTTGCGTACTAGCTGGTTGATAGTTGCCATTAAAAAAGCTCCAGTTTAAATGTTATTCAATAATAGAATGTTGTTCAAAAAATCTACTTCCGATATAGAAATAGACGGCAAATTCTAATGATTTTGTGATAGCTTGTCAACAAACAATGACAGGCTCTCTTTTGCTTGAAAGAATAAAAGAGCGGTTCACTTTTTGCGTTTTTTGGGGCGCAATAATGGCGTGATCAAATGCCTCATTTTCACCGCCACTTGATTTCCCGGATTATTCTCCCCATAATTTCGCCCTATTTTGAACGCCCTTTTCCGTTGTAAGAGATTTCTCGCCCGCAAAAAGTCTTTGGATGCGCAGAATCGCAACGATAAACAAGAGAAATAAAAAATGCCTCAAAATCAACCGCACTTTTATCGTGGCCGTTTTTCCGTTGCGCCCATGCTTGATTGGACGACACGCCATTGTCGTTATTTTCATCGCCAATTTTCCAAACACGCACTGCTTTATACGGAAATGGTGACGACATCGGCCATTATTCACGCTAAATACGATCTTTTAGATTTTGATCTGCTTGAAAATCCCGTTGCCCTACAATTAGGCGGTAGTGTTCCTAAACAGCTTCAACATTGTGCAAAGCTGGCAGAAGAACGAGGCTATCATGAAATTAATCTGAATGTGGGGTGCCCTTCCGATCGGGTGCAAAACGGCATGTTTGGGGCCTGTTTAATGGCAAAAGCGGATTTAGTGGCGGAATGTATCGAAAAAATGCAGCAGGCAGTGAAAATCCCCGTTACCGTGAAAACCCGTATTGGTATTGATGATCTCGATAGCTACGAATTTTTATGTGATTTTATCGAAAAGATACAAAATAAAGGCTGTCAGGAATTCATTATTCACGCCCGTAAAGCTTGGCTTTCTGGATTAAGCCCAAAAGAAAACCGTGAAATTCCACCACTCGATTATGAACGAGTCTATCAGTTAAAGCGTGATTTTCCCCAGCTGAAAATTGTCATTAATGGTGGTATCAAAACCATTGAGGACATGCAACAGCATTTGCAATTTGTCGATGGGGTGATGGTAGGTCGTG
Organism: Rodentibacter heidelbergensis; assembly: GCF_002000125.1. Lineage (GTDB taxonomy): Bacteria > Pseudomonadota > Gammaproteobacteria > Enterobacterales > Pasteurellaceae > Rodentibacter > Rodentibacter heidelbergensis. The sequence goes on along the minus strand of NZ_MLHH01000007.1, from coordinate 25,531 downwards.
AGGCCTATCAAAATCCGAGCTTACTCGGTTTAATCGATCAAGCTTTGTTTGATGCCTCGATGCCAATCGTCACCCCAAGAGAAGCGGTGCTGGCGATGCTTCCCTATATTGAACAGCAACTTAGCCAAGGGGTTTATCTCAACCATATCGTTCGCCATATGCTGGGGGCATTTCAACATTGCAAAGGGGCCCGCCAATGGCGACGTTATTTAAGTGAAAATGCTTTCAAACAAGGCGCAGGTGTTGAGGTCGTGGAAAAAGCATTAGATTTTATTGAAAAATAGGCAACATTAAGTGTGATAGGGTTCACAAATTTACATATTTATGGTTTCCATTTTAGGCTATTTGCCGGATAATAAAATACACGATTTGAGAGGGAATCTCGTCGTATTTCTTGAACTATCGAGCCTTGCTTTTCTTGACAACTCAAGTGTCTTTCCCCCTTACTTGTAAATCAATTTTATGTGTTTTAATTGCTCTACAATAACCCATTTTGTTTTTTGGATTGGTCTTAACCGCATTGGTTTGATATGGATGTCAAAAAACAAAAGTGCGGTTAGAAATAACCGCACTTTCTTACTTACACAATACTAATTGGGTTTTGGTCTCTTGCAAATATTGCGCAATAGAAACCGGCACTTCATCGGTAAACAAATATTCCACATCCCCTAATTCCCCTAAACGAACAATGGCCTGTCGGGTAAATTTTGAATGGTCGGTCACCAATAGGGTTTGACGGGAGCTTTCAATAATGGCCCGTTTTACCTGAACCTCATGGTAATCATAGTCCAGTAATGAGGCATCGGCATCAATAGCACTAATGCCCAAAATACCGAAATCTAAGCGAAACTGTGAAATAAAATTCACCGTTGCCTCACCAATAATGCCGCCGTCCATGCGCAGCGAACCGCCCGCCATCGTAATTTCAAAACTTTCATTTTGGCGAAGCAAATGTGCTGCATTAAGATTATTGGTGACAATGCGTAAACGCTCATGATTAAGTAAGGCATTCGCCACAGCTTCCGGTGTGGTGCCGATATCAATAAATAATGAGGCACCATTGGGAATGTATTTGGCAACTTCTTGAGCAATGCGATTTTTTTGTGAAGAAAAAAACAGTTTACGATCAATATAATCGGAATTTTCCGCTGAAGAAGGCGAAGCCGCCCCCCCATGATGACGGCGGATTAAATCCAATTCTGCAAGAATATTCAGATCCCGACGAATGGTTTGAGGACTGACGTCTAATTGGTTCACCAATTCCTCAGTGCTTAAGTATCCCTGCTGATTCACCAGCTCAATTATTTTTTGATGACGAATGGACTGTTTCATTCTTCTATCCTTTCCATGAGAAGCATTGGGGTTTCGATGTAGCAATAGGCGTACTCTACCCGATCCCGCTAAATTTTACTATCAATAAATCCCCAAACTAATCCCAAAATCAACCCTGAAATATGCGCCGCATTGCCAAGGTAGATATCAAATAACGGACTAATAAAGCCAAAGGCCAGCCCCACTAATAGCATAGTGAAAAAACCTTTAGGCAGTTCAAAAAGATTTGCGTTGAGTTTATCGACCACAAAAACATAGCCTAACACCGCATACACCACCCCGGATAAACCAAAAAAATTGGGGCCAGAGAAGTAATTTTGCACCACGCCTGTCAGCACGGCAGAAACGAGAAAAAGAAGAAACAATTTCATTGCACCAAAATGGCGTTCAATCACGCCGCCAAATAACCAAAACCACGATAGGTTCGCAATAATGTGAATATTCGACAAATGGACAAAACTATGGGTGATATAACGCCAAAGTTCCCAATCCTGATCAAAGTAAACCGGGTAATGGAACATTTCCATGATATTTTCTTCAAAGCCGATTTGTTGTAATAAATACACCACAACACAAATCGCCGTAATGAAATAGAGTGGGGTGAAATAACGGGATAAACGAATAGATTGCATAAGGTGTTGAACTCAATAGGTTTTATTGTAAATCATCCAAGGTATTAAAATTAACAAAGCGGCCTTCAGTGTGGTTAAATATGACGGATTTTCCGCCATTTTCGTGCATAAATTGCAATAATCGGCGTTCACCGGAGGCAAGATACTGACGGAGTTTTTCTTTTAATTGAACAGACATTAAACAAAATGTGGGGTGAGGGCGTGCTTCATCAGCAGCATAGGCCACCAAAGTGCGGTCATTTTCTACCGCACTTTTTAATTTTTCGAGCAAATTATTAGGAAAATAAGGGCTATCACAAGGGGTGAATAACACAAAATCTGTTTTGGCTTGTTCAAGGGCGGTGAGCATTCCGCTTAACGGCCCTTGAAAATCCGGTAATTCATCGGCAAACACAGGAAAGCCCCATCGGGCGTAATCGCTGATGTTGCGGTTGGCATTAACGGCAATCGTTGAAATTTGAGGTTGGAGTCTTTCGATAACATGCTGAATTAAAGGCTTCCCATACAATCGTTGCAAACCTTTATCCCGCCCCGCCATTCGCCGAGCCTTTCCGCCTGCTAAAATCACCGCACTTATTGTCATTGCCATATTTTATTCTGTTGCTATTTCAAGTATGATCTTGTCTTATTTTTCTACATAGGAAAGGAAATAGCAATGAAATGTAAGCGTTTAAATGAAGTTTTGGAACTTTTACAGCCTTATTGGTCTAAAGCTCCGGATTTGAGCTTGATGGAAATCTTGCAAAAAATCGCCAATGAGGCCGGCTTCCAAAAGCCACTCAATGAATTAACCGATGAAGTGATTATTTATCAGTTAAAAATGGATGGTACGGATAAGCACGAGCCTATCCCCGGTATCAAAAAAGACTATGAAGAAGATTTTAAAACCGCATTGTTAAAAGCACGCGGCATTATTAAGTAAGGAAAAACAATGAAAAAATTTTTACTCGCATTAGGTGCATTTCTTTCCGTCAACGTCATGGCAGCAGACTTACAAGAGGGCAAACAATATATTCAAGTAAGCCAACAAGCTGCGCCACAAAAAGAGGTAATTGAATTTTTCTCTTTTTATTGTCCGCATTGCTATTCCTTTGAAATGGAATATAAAATTCCCCAACAAGTGAAAGAGGCGTTGCCGGAAGGGGTAGCCTTCAAACAATATCATGTGAATTTCTTAGGACGTCAGTCTGAAAATTTAACCCGTGCTTGGGCATTAGCCATGGCATTAGGTGTGGAAAATAATGTGAAAACCCCGTTATTTGAAGCAGCACAAAAAGATCGCCTAAAATCCATGGACGATATTCGTTCGATTTTCTTAGATAACGGTGTGACAGCAGAACAATTTGATGGTGGCATCAATAGCTTTGCAGTAAATGGTTTAGTGAATAAGCAAGTCAATGCGGCAGAACAATTTAAAGTGCATGGTGTGCCGGATTTTTATGTGAATGGAAAATTCCGTGTAAACCCTGAAGGCTTAAATTATGATGATTTCGTTAAGGATTATGTGGAAACCGTAAAAGGTTTATTGCAAAAATAACGAAAAATTGGTTTAATGCCTGCCGTTTTTAACCAATGAAAAAAGAGAGATGATCATGGCTGCAAGTTTTAGTGTTACCCGTCGTTTTTTTGACGATAAAAACTACCCTCGTGGGTTTTCCCGTCACGGTGATTACACCATCAAAGAATCACAAGTGCTTGAACAATATGGACAAGCCTTTAAAGCCTTAGATCTCGGTGAACGTAAACCGGTAACAAAAGAAGAAAAAGAGTTTGTTGCATTTTGTCGTGGAGAACGTGCACCGGAAACTTTCTTTGAAAAAACATGGCATAAATACCGCACTCGCATTAATACCACCAAACGGGTTTACACCCTCTCCGGTGATGTGAGTGAAGCCACCTCCGGTGGTGATGATTATTCCGGCGAATAAGGAAATCAACCAAGGCAGGCAGAAGCCTGCCTTTTGTTTTTAGCATTATTCTTCCCCTCCTGCTTGCGGGCAGAGGAAAGAAGTCTATCATCTAAGAATGAAAATCCTATGCAACTCCCCGTTTCTCAATATTACGAATTACTTCAAAAAAAACAGGAAAAACTGACCGCACTTTTACGCCCGTTTAATGCCCCGCCTCTTCAAGTGTTTGATTCACCAACCCTGCATTATCGTATGCGGGCGGAGTTTCGCATTTGGCACGAACAGGATGATTTTTATCATATTATGTTCGACCAAGCCACCAAACAACGCTATCGTGTGGATACGTTTCCTATCGCAAGCCGGCTCATTAATCAGATGATGCAAAGCTTGCTTCCCCTGCTCAAACAACAAGAAATATTGCATAAAAAATTATTCCAAATCGATTATCTCAGCACCTTGAGCAATAAAATCATCGTGAGTTTGCTGTATCACAAAACCCTTTCTGAAGAATGGGAAGGTGCGGCAAAAGCGTTGAAAATTTTACTTGAAGAACAAGGTTTTGAGGTTCAGATTATCGGGCGGGCGAGCAAGCAAAAAATTTGTTTAAATCAAGATTATGTGGACGAAGTATTGCCTGTTGCAGGGCGAAATTATGTCTATCGCCAAGTAGAAAATAGTTTTACTCAACCCAATGCGGTGGTGAATTGTAAAATGTTGGAATGGGCGCTCGGTTGCACGGCAGGCAGTGAAGGCGATTTGCTTGAGCTTTATTGTGGCAATGGCAATTTCTCGATTGCCTTGGCACAAAATTTTCGTAAAGTGCTTGCCACGGAGATTGCCAAACCCTCTGTGGCGGCGGCACAATTTAATATTGCTGAAAATGGGGTGGATAACTTGCAGATTATCCGAATGTCGGCAGAAGAATTTACTCAAGCAATGAACGGCGTGCGATCTTTTAATCGATTAAAAGGCATTGATTTAACCGCCTATGAATGTAACACCATTTTTGTGGATCCCCCACGGGCGGGGCTTGATCCCGGCACGGTAAATTTGGTGCAAAATTATGATCGCATTTTGTATATTTCCTGTAACCCGCATACCTTATGTGACAATTTGCAAGAACTTTCAAAAACACACCGGATTGAAAAAGCGGCGTTGTTTGATCAATTCCCTTATACCGATCATATGGAAAGTGGCGTATGGCTGATTCGCAAGTAAGGATTCAATTGCATTGTGAATCCACAGAAAAAACACTCGAAAATTTAACCGCACTTTGTCATGCTTTAGGGGTAATTCATGATGCGCAAAGTCCCCTTGCCTTGGTACAAACGGACGAGCGGTTAGAATTACGCAAATTAGACGAACCCAAACTCGGGGCAGTCTATGTGGATTTTGTCGGTGGTGCGATGGCTCATCGTCGAAAATTTGGCGGCGGACGGGGCGAAGCCGTCGCAAAAGCTGTGGGTATTAAGGGAAACGAACTCCCCACCGTAATCGATGCCACCGCAGGATTAGGCCGTGATGCCTTTGTGCTTGCCGCTATCGGTTGCCAAGTACGTTTAGTCGAACGCCACCCTGTTGTACATTTACTGTTGCAAGACGGCTTAAATCGTGCCTACCAAGATGAAGAAATGGGGGAAATGTTGCAACAAAATTTACGTTTATTACCGGCTCGCCATATTCAGGAACTCAGCCCTGAAAGCGATTGTGCGGATGTGGTTTATCTTGATCCTATGTATCCACACAAACAAAAATCGGCTTTGGTGAAAAAAGAAATGCGTGTGTTTCAGCATTTAGTAGGCGCAGATTTGGATGCCGATGAATTGCTTCTTCCTGCATTACATCTTGCCCGTAAACGGGTGGTGGTAAAACGCCCAGACTATGCAGAATTTCTCGCCAAAAAACCACCGCACTTTAGCCGTGAAACCAAAAATCACCGTTTTGATATTTATTTGGGAGAAGCCCAGTGTTAAAAGAAAGTGCAATCGTCATCCACTATGAAAATGGCATCGCCAAAGTAAAATGCCAATCCCAAAGCGCCTGCGGACAATGTGCCGCCCAAAATAGCTGTGGTACAGCGAGCCTTTCCGAACTCAATGGCAAGCGGGGGGAACATATTTTTACCATAGAAAGCATGATGCCACTTCGTGAAGGGCAGGTAGTGGAAATTGGTTTAGAGGAAAAATCCATGCTGTTTTCTGCATTACTGATGTATATCGTGCCACTTGTTGTGTTACTGATGACAACAGGCTTATCCCATTACATCAGCGAAAATGAATTAAGCCGAGCCATTGTGATTTTTCTTTTTACCGCCCTTTCTTTTGCGCTCATTAAGCGTTATACCCAAAAACTTGGGCAAAAAACAGCGTTTCAACCTGTTTTACTTCGGGTATTGTCTTAGCTTTTTACAGGCTTTCCTCAACACCAAAGTGCGGTCAATTTTTCAAACGATTTCGGTGTGATTAACCATGTATTTTTATTGATAGGTAACATCACACCGAATGATTTAGAGGGAGCGGAGATAATCTAACACTACTTGATGATGCTCTCCGGTTTTAAATTTATCAAAGACCTGTTGAATTTTCCCTTGTTCATCAATTAAAAAACTGATGCGGTGAATCCCATCGTAGGTTTTTCCCATAAATTTTTTCTCACCCCACACGCCAAATTGCGCTGCGACTTGGTGATCCTCATCGGCTAATAAACGAAAATTGAGATCTTTTTTCGCCGTAAATTGCGCTAATTTTTTCGGTGAGTCAGGGCTTATGCCTAAAATAACAACGCCTAATTTTTCAAGTTCATTTTTGGCATCACGCAAGCCACAAGCCTGAGTGGTACACCCCGGCGTGAGCGCTTTCGGGTAAAAATAAACCAGCACTTTTTTCCCTCTCAATGCCTCAAGTGAAACAGGCTGCTCAGTTTGATCCTTTAGGGTGAATTGAGGGGCCATATCGCCCGCTTGTAATGTTTTCATGGAAAATGCCTCAAAGTAAAAAAATGATTTGCAAATTGCCCCTATTTTAGCGATCCTAGGGGATATTTTTCAAATCATTAATCATCACCGACAACGGAGGTTTTATGTCCACACAAAACACCCTATTCTCAGGCAGTATAGTTGCATTAGTCACCCCTATGGATAACCATGGCGGAATTGATTTTGAAACATTGGAAAAGTTAGTCGAATTTCATATCAATGCGGGAACAGATGCCATTGTTTCTGTCGGCACTACCGGTGAATCGGCCACACTGAGTATTGAAGAAAACGTGAAGGTGATTGAAAAAACCGTGGAATTGGCAAAAGGGCGTATTCCGGTGATCGCAGGAACCGGTGCCAATGCAACAAGTGAAGCCATCGTGATGACCAAATTATTACGCGACAGTGGCGTGGCGGGTTGTCTTTCTGTGGTGCCTTATTACAATAAACCGACACAAGAAGGCATGTATCAACACTTTAAAGCCATTGCCGAATGTACGGATTTACCGCAAATTCTTTACAATGTACCGGGTCGTACCGGCAGTGATATGAAACCGGAAACCGTTGGTCGTTTGGCACAAATTGAAAATATTGTTGGTATCAAAGAAGCCACTGGCGAAGTCAATCGTGTAACAGAAATTAAAAAATTAGCAGGAAAAGATTTCATTGTATTAAGCGGAGATGACGCCACAGGATTAGATGCGATGAAATTAGGGGCGGAAGGGGTGATTTCCGTCACCAATAACCTTGCCGCAAAAGAGATGGCTGAAATGTGTCGTTTGGCTCGTGCGGGGGAATTTGCCAAAGCGGAGGAAATTAATCAACGTTTAATGGCGCTGCACCGTGATTTATTTGTGGAATCTAACCCTATTCCGGTGAAATGGGCGGCATACCGTTTGGGATTAATTAAAACCCCATTCCTTCGCTTGCCACTTACGGTTCTCAGTGAAGGCGCGCAACCTAAAGTCGAGGCAGCATTAAAAACCGCCGGATTAATTTAATGTCATTATAGAGAAAGAAAAGGGGCTGATTTTTTAGCCCCAAACTTTTTGAAAAATTGACTGTCAGATTGTGTTGTAAAAGTGCAGTGAATTTTTTATTTATTTTTAAGGATTTCCCAATGAAAAAAATGCGCTTAGGGTTAATGACAGTCGCTCTGTTATCAGGCTGTTCAACAGACCCTGAAACATTACAAAGTGCAAACGATACCTATCAAAAATCGGACGTTTCCCTCCCAAGTTTTACGCCACTGGCAAGCGGTGGGGTGAATTTGCCAAAACAAGATGCAACCTATGAATTACCGAATATCAACCTTCAAAAAGGGGCAAATGTGGATATTCGCCCCCCATCAACCCCTTTAGCAATTATTAAAGATTCACTAACCCAATTTGATGGTGAGCGGGCGTTAATTGTCTATTCCGATAAGCAAGCCTCATTGTATAACCTGCAACAGATCCAACGCCTGCTAAAAGAAGAAAACATTAACTCCACCATCAATGGCGAGATATTGACCACAGATTGGCACAATACCGGACGAGTTGATGACAAAGCCAATACGGAAATTCAATATCAAGTAGAGCAGGTTTCTGCCCGTGATGCCAGTGCGTTGGCGGTATCCATAAAACAAATGCGCCGTGATGGAATCATCTTCACGCCAAGTGTCGCTGAAAAACAACGTTACACATCAAGCCGTTTAAATCGCTTTGTTTCAGAGCTAACCAATGCTTATCACGCACAGCAACAAGACCTCAACAATGCCGCAGTAGGGCCATTCCAGTCCGGATTAATCACCGATACCAATGGGAGAACCGCATTAGGAATGAATGCAAGTTTCGAACAGGCCTGGGTAAAATTAGCCTCAGCCCTACCGAAAGTCGGGTTTGATATTAAATCAGAAACAATCGGCCGTGGGCAGCGTGAATTAAAATATTCACCGTTAGATAAGGAAGATTGGCTTCGTTTAGGGGTGAATGAACCGGAGATAGAAAAAGGCACTTACTTTATGCAAATCTCTGCCATCGGTAAACAAAGCGCCGTGGTCATTACTGATGAGGAAAATAAGGCATTAAGTGGTGAACAAGCACAAGGGATTTACCAAGCCCTCAGCACATTGCTTGCCCAATAAAACAAAAGTGCGGTTGATTTTCTCACAGAATTTCAACCGCACTTTGCTTTCCGAGTATAAAAACTATTCCACTTTCACGCCAAGGTTGCCAATTTTCACGCCCAATACGCCAAGGGATACGGCATCTAAATAATCCCCTAAAAACTTAAAGAGTTCTGTTAACTCTTTAAATGAGCGTTGAATTTTCACTTGATCTTCAACTCTTCGTATAAATTCATAACGAATACCGCTTTCTTCAAAATGAGCAGTTAGGGTTAAATAAACGGTTTCAAAAAAATGACTGTGCGCCCCTTCTTCACCGGGATCACTGATACGGACATTCCATGTAGTATTGAATAACGTTTCTGTTTTATTTGACATATTTACCTCTTATTGCGCTTTTTACTTTAAGAAAAACCCGATTATAAAGTTTCTGAAATCAAAAATTTTATAATCGGGCTTTTCAAAATATTTCCCCATATGTTTTGCTTTACGTTGATAGCTGCCTTTTCCTTTACGCTTTTTCTCAACTCGCTGGCGAAATAATTTATCATGCAACAAGGCCATTATCGCATTTTCTTTCACCACACCTTTTGTGTGCTGATAAACGGTTTGATTTTCAACCGCACTTTTTTGTTTTTTTGTCATTATTTTTTCCTTTAAAAAGCCGTGAAGTCAATTTCACGGCGGCGTATTATACGCATAAACGGCAAAATTACAAAATCGCCAACACATTTTCCGGCGGTCGGCCAATTTTTGCTTTCTCTCCCTTCACCACAATAGGGCGTTCAAGCAAAGCGGAATGTTGGCTTATTGCACTGAATAATTCCTCTGCCGTTAATTCAGCCCGATCAAGATGAAGAGAACGGTAAAGTTCATCTTTCACCCGCATCATTTGGCGAACATCGCTAATACCTAGCTTATCGGCAAGTTGTTTTAATTCATCAACGGAATAATGTTTTTGCAAATAAAGTTCAATAGTCGGCTGAATACCCTGCGCTTCGAGTAACGCCAGCGTTTCCCGGCTCTTAGAACAACGGGGATTATGATAAATCATCACAGACATAGAATTTCCTTTGGTTGGCTATAACTGGATAAAATTTTAACTTATAATGGCGAAAAATTCTCACTTGGATATTGATTATGTTAGAAATGTTGAAAAGTTGGTATGCCCGCCGTTTGGGTGATCCACAAGCGATGGGATTAGTCGCCATTTTGCTTTTTGGCTTTGTTGCCATTTATTTTTTTGGTGATCTCATCGCCCCATTACTTATCGCCATTGTCCTTGCCTATTTATTGGAAATGCCGATTAATTTTCTCACCAAACAGCTAAAATTACCGAGAATGTTGGCGACAATCCTCATTTTTGGTGGATTTATTGGCGTGGCGATGGTTTTCTTTTTGGTCTTGATCCCGATACTTTGGAACCAAACCATTTCCCTGTTAAGTGATCTCCCAGCCATGTTTAATCAACTTAATGAATGGCTACTGAGCTTACCGGAAGATTATCCGGAATTGATCGACTATTCCATGGTTGATGCCATTTTTAATGGCGTGCGTGAAAAAATTCTAGGCTTTGGGGAATCCGCCGTCAAACTTTCATTAACATCGATTATGAACCTGGTTTCACTGGGCATTTATGCGTTTTTAGTGCCATTAATGATGTTTTTTATGTTGAAGGATAAACGTGAGCTTCTACTCGGCGTCAGCCGTTTTTTACCCCGTAATCGCCACCTTGCATTCAAAGTTTGGACGGAAATGCAACAACAAATTGCCAATTACATTCATGGAAAATTACTGGAAATTGTGATTGTCACCTTAGTCACCTATGTCATCTTCCTTATTTTTGGCTTAAATTATCCCCTCTTATTATCCGTAGCAGTGGGGCTTTCTGTATTGGTTCCCTACATTGGGGCCGTATTAGTAACCATTCCAGTGGCACTGGTTGCCCTCTTTCAATTTGGTATTAGCCCAACCTTTTGGTCGATCATCATCGCCTTTGCTGTCAGCCAACTCTTAGACGGTAATTTGCTGGTGCCTTATTTATTCTCTGAAGCGGTTAACTTACACCCACTTATCATCATCATCTCTGTACTGATTTTTGGTGGATTATGGGGATTTTGGGGCGTATTTTTTGCCATTCCCCTGGCAACACTGGTAAAAGCCGTCATCAATGCCTTACCTGAAGGGGAGTGAGAGAAAAGAGGAAAAAAGAAAGCTCAAAAACATCCCTAAAAATGACCGCTCTTTAGGGATTATCCTTAAAATCACTTCATCGGAACAGAAACATCAGAATGTTCTAACGATAAAAAACCTCTAACCTAAGGTTAGAGGTTTTTAATATTATAAACACTTTTCATTTGATATTTATGGATCAATTATTCCGCAACAACAATAACATTTAATGATGCGAATACTTCACCATGGAGTTGAAAACGAACATCGTGTTCACCAAGCGTACGGATTGGACCATTTGGTAAACGCACTTCGCTTTTCGCAATCTCAACACCGGCTGCGACTACGGCTTCAGCCACATCTCGTGTTGTAATCGCACCGAATAAACGACCTTCATCACCTGCTTTAGATGCAATGGTTACAGAACCAAGAGCTTCTAAGCGTTCTGCACGGTCAACGGCAGCGGCTAATGCTTTTGCTGCTTTTTCTTCTAATTCGGCACGACGTGCTTCAAAGTGCTCGATGTTTGCTTTCGTTGCCATTACTGCTTTACCCTGTGGGATCAAGAAGTTACGGGCAAAACCTGATTTAACATCAACTTGATCACCTACGTTACCGAGGTGAACGATTTTATCTAAAAGAATAACTTGCATTCGACCTTCTCCTTATTAATGATGATGTGCATCAGAGTAAGGTAATAACGCTAAATAACGCGCACGTTTGATCGCACGAGCTAATTGACGTTGGTACTTCGCACGAGTACCGGTAATACGGCTTGGTACAATTTTGCCGCTTTCAGAAATGTAGTTCTTTAATGTAGCGATATCTTTGTAATCGATTTCAACAACATTTTCCGCTGTGAAACGGCAGAACTTACGACGACGGAAATAACGTGCCATTTGGCTGTCTCCTAATCTATAAATTCGATTTGCTCGGCATGTAATACTAATTGATTTAAACCTTTTGAGGTTCGATGTGAGCTAATAAAACCCACAATCAATAGCTGACTGCCGACCGTAATGCTTTGAGTTTTCTCTACTAATTGATTACCACTCACTTGAATGGGCATTTTTAACCACGCTTGACGTGGTAAGTCGGTTTCGATTTTTTCAGAACGATGCTCTAACCAAAATTGACAATGCTCAATCCCGCTTGGGCTTTTAAATCGTTTCGGTAACTGAGTGACAACCCCCACTAACGAAAAACGATTATCAATGGTTGAATTACTCTTCAGCATCCTCAAAATCGTTGTTTTCAACTTCAGTTAAAACTTTACGATCATCTTTAGCTTTAACCATTGGGGACGCTTCTGTTACGGCGTGCTTAGTATGAATAACAAGACTGCGTAATACAGCATCGTTATAACGGAAAGTCGTTTCTAGCTCGTCGATGACTTGTTGAGGCGCTTCTACATTCATAAGCACATAATGTGCTTTGTGTAATTTGTTAATTGGGTACGCTAATTGGCGACGACCCCAATCTTCTAGGCGATGAACTTGACCACCGGCTGCTTTCACAGAGCCAGTGTAACGTTCAATCATACCTGGTACTTGCTCGCTTTGGTCCGGATGAACCATAAACACGATTTCGTAGTGACGCATGACTGCTCCTTACGGGTTAATCAGCCTTTGACGGAGATTAGCCACCAATCTGCAAAGGCAAGGAACGAAAATTCAATGTGGCTAAGGGTTGCGGATTATACAGAAAATTTTACTTTCCGCAATAGACTTGAGGTGTTTTTAGACAAAAAGAAAGCCGATAAACAATCGGCTTTTTACGGTATTCAAATCAACATTAACGGCTACGGAAAACGATTCGCCCTTTGCTTAAATCATAAGGGGTCATTTCCACGGTAACTTTATCGCCGGTTAAAATACGAATATAGTTTTTACGCATTTTGCCTGAAATATGCGCGGTCACCACATGACCGTTTTCTAATTCCACACGAAACATGGTATTGGGTAAGGTTTCCAAAATGGTCCCTTGCATTTCAATGCTATCTTCTTTTGCCATGGCATCCTCTAAAAATAATGGAGTTTATGACCGCACTTTGGGTCAATCTTGAAAAACCCGCGGATTATAGCGGTTTTTGGGCTTATGCGAAAGATGAAAATAAAATTGAACAGAAAAAAGTCAATTTAGTCGGCGTTCGCAACGATTTACAAACCTAAAACAGGCTCTATAATAACCGCACTTTAACAGGAAAGTGACGATAATGAATTCAAAAAAACACTTAGGACATACCGCCCGTAAACGTTTCGGACAAAATTTTTTGCACGATAACAATGTGATTCAAAATATTGTGGCGGCAATTTATCCCCAAAAAGACCAATTTTTAGTTGAAATCGGCCCCGGGCTTGGTGCCTTAACCGAACCGGTTGGCGAGCTAGTCGATCATTTAACCGTAGTTGAACTTGACCGTGATTTGGCTGAACGCTTACGCCACCACCCTTTTTTGCATCAAAAATTAACGGTCATTGAAACCGATGCGATGCAATTTAATTTTGCACAACTTTACGAAGAACAAACCCAATCCCCCAAACAAAAGTTACGGGTATTCGGTAATTTGCCTTATAACATTTCTACGCCTTTGATGTTTCATTTATTTCAGTATCATCACCTCATTCAAGATATGCACTTTATGCTCCAAAAAGAAGTGGTGAAACGTCTGTGTGCTGCACCAAACAGTAAAGCCTACGGGCGATTAACCATTATGGCGCAGTATTTTTGCCAAGTGATGCCGGTGTTAGAAGTACCGCCAACTGCCTTTAAACCTGCACCCAAAGTGGATTCGGCAGTGGTTCGTCTTGTTCCTCATACCACCTTGCCTCATCCGGTGAAGGATTTATATTGGCTTAATCGTGTTTGTTCCCAAGCTTTTAATCAACGTCGTAAGACGTTACGCAATGCGCTTTCAACGCTCTTTTCGCCTGAAAATTTGACTGCGCTTGGTATTGATTTAAATGCCCGAGCAGAAAATCTCACTATTGCGGATTATGCCCGTTTAGCGAATTGGTTATCAGATAACCCACCTGAAGAAATGGCGAAGCCTGATATCATTGATATGGATGATTAATTAAAGAGCAGTACTATGGCAACTTATTTTGTCGGTGATTTACAAGGCTGTTTTGATGAACTTCAGCTTTTATTAGATCGTGTTCAGTTCAATCCTACGCAAGATAAACTTTATCTTGTGGGCGATTTAGTGGCACGGGGCGATAAATCCCTAGAATGTTTACGTTTTGTCAAATCCTTAGGTAATGCGGCTCAAACCGTGTTAGGCAATCACGATTTGCATTTAATTTCGACCGCACTTGGTATCAAGAAAGTGAAGCCTCGTGATCGAGTGGAAGCGATTTTTAATGCGCCGGATTTTGAAGAGCTGATCGATTGGTTGCGCCATCAACCCTTATTAGTCCACAACGAAAGTCAAGGGTTTGTGATGGTGCATGCAGGCATTTCCCCAGACTGGGATTTGGCAACGGCGAAAACCTGTGCAAAAGAAGTCGAAACGATCTTACAACAAGGTGATATAAAAAACCTGATTTCACAAATGTATGACAATCAACCGGAACGCTGGTCGCCGAACCTACAAGGTATTGAACGCTGGCGTTATACGATCAATGTGTTTACCCGTATGCGTTTTTGCTATTGGGATCACCGCTTGGATTTTGCTTGCAAACAGCCGCCTAAAGAAGCGCCGGCAGAGCTAACCCCTTGGTTTAATTTGGATAATCCGCTTTATCAACAAATCCCCATTATTTTTGGCCATTGGGCCAGTTTGGTCGATGAACCCACCCCACCGAATATTTACGCCCTCGATACCGGCTGTGTGTGGAACAATCGAATGACCCTGTTACGTTGGGAAGATAAGCAGTGTTTCAGCCAAAGTGCGGTCAAAAATTACTGTGATTTTTAATGAAGGAGTGCAAAGATAGCACCCCAACTTATTTTTCTTACGATACCTTAACAATGCTCAGCTTATCCGAAACATCTTGTGATCTTTTTAATCGCCCATTTTTTCAATTTGCCCAAATGAAGAAACTTTGTCCTGAAGAGATTCCGATGATCAAAGCACGCTATAAAGCGGAATGGGACAATTGGAAAAAGATTATTCAGGCCGTATCTCACCAACTTGGAACGCCCTTTGCCCCACCTCATATTGAAAGTTGGACAAACGGGTGGCAAGTGCGCGCCCACTTTTTTGCTTTTTTTAAATATGAATTTCATCAAAATTCAGCCGCTATCTTTTCCGTTTTATTAAATCGTCGACGTCTTTTGGTGAGTTTGGATTGGCATTGTTACCGTGCAGATCGCTCACCCATTCATGTGTGGCAATATAATCAATGGTTAGAAAATTTTGATTTTTCACGCTTTGCACAATTTGATTTATGGCGAGGGGATGAAAGCGAGTATGCAGATTTCCGACAAGTTGCTCAATTTTCGCAAGATGATTTAACCTTGCGTCACGATAAGGATTTTTGGTGTATCGGTAAAAAGATTGAAAAAAATCAATTATCCGAAGTAAACCCGGTGGACTTTATCACGCAAACGATTTTAGCGCTTACCCCCTTGTATGAACATCTACATCAAGACGGATTTCCCCTCCCTAATGGGTAATGATTTATTGCTATCCCTATGTTATCATTACATTAATTTAATATTTTTTAGAATTTAATCATTTTAGGAGAACTTTATGAAAAACATCGTCATCGTTGGCGGCGGTGCCGGCGGTATTGAATTAGCCACTTTTTTAGGGGATAAACTTGGGCGTAAACAACAAGCCAAAGTCACCCTCGTTGATCGCAATGCGACCCATCTTTGGAAACCGTTATTACATGAAATTGCCACCGGTGTGATGGATGATGGAGTGGATTCACTAAGTTACCGTGCCCATGGTAAAAACCATTATTTTAGCTTTGAACAAGGCTCAATTACACGAATCAACCGTGAACAAAAATATGTGGAATTAGCCCCGATTTATGGCCAAGAGGGCGATATGTTAGTCATTGCCCGTCGTATTCCTTACGATTATCTAGTGGTGGCGATTGGCAGTAAATCGAACGATTTCAACACCAAAGGTGTAGCAGACAATGCGATTTTCTTAGACAGTTCCGATCAAGCCCTGCGTTTCCAACATAAAATGTTGGAACTCTTTTTGAAGTTTTCTGAAAACCGTGTATTAGATGACATTGGTGAAGAAGAATCAAAACAAAAACTGGTGGATGAAAATAAAGTCAACATCGCCATTGTTGGCGGCGGTGCGACAGGGGTGGAACTAACCGCAGAGCTTTACCATGCCGCCGAGGATCTCTCTTCTTACGGCTATGGAAAAATTGACAGTGATTGCTTACAAGTCACCCTCGTTGAAGCAGGCGATCGTTTATTACCCGCCCTACCAGAAAGCTTATCTGCCGCTGTTTTAGAAGAACTTCATGATATGGGGGCAAATGTTAAACTCAACACCATGATAACAGAAGCCCAGCCCAATACACTCATCACAAAAGAAGGGGATGAAATCAAAGCCGATCTTATCGTTTGGGCAGCCGGGGTGAGAACATCAAAAGTCACGCAAAACTTTGACGGCCTAGAAATCAACCGTATCAATCAATTGGTGGTGAAAGACACCTTGCAAACCACGGTAGATGACAGCATTTTTGCCATTGGGGATTGCGCTGCACTCACCCAAGAAAACGGAAAATTAGTGCCACCTCGTGCTCAAGCCGCCCACCAAATGGCGAAGGCCTGTGCCAAAAATATATTTGCGATTTTTGAAAACAAACCCTTAAAAGCTTTTAAATATAATGATAAAGGAACCTTGGTTTCACTTTCCAGTTTCACTGCATTGGGCAGTTTAACCAATAAATTTGGCAAAAACCCATTAACTGTACATGGTAAATTTGCACAATTTGCTTATGTTTCGCTTTATCGGATGCATCAACATGCGTTGCACGGCTGTATTAAAATCGGTTTGATTATTTTAGTCGATAAAATTAACCGCTATTTAAAACCGAGATTGAAACTACATTAATTGACAAGCAAAAAACGGTAAAAATCATCTGCATCTTAAAGGTGAGGGAAATACCCTCTCATTAAGGTGCAGATTTTTTTATTGCGTGCAGGAATGATTTCGTTTTCCTTAACCCCACCTCATCAGACCTCTCCTTATTTCCCATGCCCAAAGGCAGAAAATGTCAAAAAAATGTTGAAACTCTAGGACGTTTTCCTACAATCATTTGGCCTCAAATACTAAGGTTCTTCCCTCTTTGAGTGTGGCGATCTTCCTACTGAGGAGATCAGGTTTTATTTTCTGTAACAAGGAGAATAAAAATAATGAAAAAATTAACCGCACTTTTTAGTTCAAGTGTGTTTTTACTCGGTGTTCACCATACTGCCAACGCAAATGACAATACGGTTTATCTCTATACTTGGAGTGAATATGTACCCGAGGGGTTGCTGGATAATTTCACCAAAGAAACCGGCATTAAAGTCATTGTGTCCAGTTTGGAATCAAACGAAACCATGTATGCCAAACTGAAAACGCAGGGTGAAAACAGCAGTTATGATGTGATTGCGCCAACCAGCTATTTTGTTTCCAAAATGATACGGGAAGGGATGCTGAAACCATTAGATCACAAAAAACTGCCCGTCATCAAAGAATTAGATCCTAATATGTTGGATAGAGCCTTCGATAAAGGCAACCGTTATTCATTACCACAACTCTTCGGCGCAACAGGCATTGCCTATAACACGGAAACTCAAAATCCCGCTAAATTTCAATCTTGGGGAGCGCTCTGGGCGCCGGAGTTTAAAGGGCGATTACAAATGCTGGATGACCCAAGAGAATTGTTCAATATTGCCCTGCTAAAAATGAACAAAGACCCGAATACACAAGATCCAAAAGTATTGGAAGAAGCTTATCAAGAATTGCTCAAATTGCGTGGCAATATCTTGGCATTTAATTCGGATAATCCGTCCAGCAGTTTTATTTCAGGCGAAACAGAAGTGGGCTTGCTGTGGAATGGTTCTGTCCGCATTGCCAAAAATGAAGGGGCAAAAATCGACATGGTTTACCCGAAAGAAGGCACCATGCTTTGGATTGATAATTTAGCCATTCCGAAAACTGCAAAAAATGTGGAGGGGGCGCATAAACTGATTAATTATCTATTAAGCGCTGATGTAGCAGAAAAGCTCACCTTAGAAATCGGCTATCCCACTTCTAATCTTAAAGCGTTGAAACGCTTACCGAAAGAACTGACGGAGGATCAAGCCACCTTTATCAGCCAAGAGGTGATCAACCGAAGCCAATGGCAACTGGATGTAGATGATGCCATTGAACTTTATGAAGGCTATTATCAAAAATTAAAAGCCGCTCAATAATATTGGGCTTAACCCACTAAACCGCACAAAAACGAGCTGCACCTTAAGCAGTGGATTGTCCTCCCACTTTTGGGGTGCAGATCGATGTGCGGTTTCTCTTCTCAGTGTTATCGCTGGATCAAATATCTCAACTTCGTTCCATCTTGCTCAACACTAAGCAACGTATAACCATGATTTTTCGTATCCACCGGAATATTATTGATGGATTGTGCACAATCACTTAATAATTCCAAAATTTCCCCTTTTTGAAGCTGTGGCATGGTTTCCAACATCACGATCGCCGGATAAGGGCAAGGCTCGCCTAAGGTATCTAATGTGTAATCCGGCGTAATCTCTTTTGGATCTTTATCCAATTTTTGAACAACAGTAAATGCCATAATAATTTCCTTTTGTTGATGAATGAAGAAGAATTAACAACCACAAGATTGTTTTGTGCTTGCTGCTATTTTTGCTTTCGCTTTGGCAAGGAAACGGCGCTCCCACCACACCACAGCGATTAAACAGAGGATCAATAAACCATAGTTCACTAATAATCCCCCTACCGGCCCGAAGGATTTCAGTAGATTGAGCTTTTCATAATCAAGGGCAAGCGCCGGTGCAATATCGTCCCAAACATACGCCAAGTAGGTTGACCCCACCACATTGCCGACACCTACCCACATAAAGTGGACTTGCCCTTCCATTGAACGATACATCCAACCGGTTTCACAGCCCCCGGCAAGAACGATACCAAAACCGAATAATAAGCCGCCCACAATCGCATTAGGGCCTGCCCACATAATTTTCGGTGAAACGCCTAATTGAATATAAGAAAAGACCCCAATCGTCCCAACGATAATCCCGAAAATAATGGCTTTCGCCATATAAGCACGGCCGGTTACCCAGAGATCTCGGAAAGCCGAGGTAAAACAAATTTGCGCACGCTCAATTAATAAGCCGAAAATTAACCCGCAAAGCATAGCAAAGCCCAATTTGAGTGAAGATTGCATCACATAGAGAGAGGCCGCTAAATAAGCAAGGAAAATCACCATGCCGATGCGAAAACGGCGGGCCGCTTGCTTAGGATCACTTTCTTGTAATTTCGCTGCCCCTTTTTTCAATTCCAATTTAACCCGAAACATCGGCAGTAAGGTGAATTTCACCCCTACATAGGTGCCGATTGCCGTTGCAATGGTGAAAAACCAAGCATGCACAGAAAATTGCGGAATACCGGTGAAAAGGGAAGCAAGGTTACAGCCCATGGCAAGGCGAGCACCAAAACCGGCTAATGCCCCACCGATTAAGGCTTGGACGATACGGCGTTTGTGTGGTTGGTTACGCCATTTCACATTATTGGCCCAAAGGGCAGCTGAAATACAGCCGGCGAACATCCCCAAAATCATCACACCATCAATACGGGTGAAAATAGTGCCATCCATACCAATGATTTTGTAATAACTCCATTGGCTCACATCAATACCAAGGGATTGTAATGCATGGCCTCCCCAACGGGTAAATTCTCCGGTTACCGCCCAATAGGTGCCGGTGATACCAAAATAATAGGCCGAAAGTAACCCCGCTGCGATCACCGCAGCCACAGGATTCCAATATTTGATCAGATAGTCTTGTTTAAATTGTTGCCAAATCTCTAACATAAGTTCCTAATTCCTTAAGAAAGTTAACGATTTGCAAGCAGAGGTATATGATGAAAAATAGAATTGAAAACAATCAGACTTGTTCATTTCCTATACACAAACTTGCGATATATCAATGAAAATGCGCTTAAAACGAACAAAGTATAAACAAAGGCTGAAAGAAAGGCAAACTGAAAACACCTTAAAAATTGACCGCACTTTAGAGGTTGGGAAGATAGGATATCGCCCTTTCACAAACCGTGAAATTTAGTGATATAGCGATACCATCGCACCGGGTAAACCGGAATAAAGTGCGGTCATTTTTCTTGGTGTTTTTTAATGCACCATTTTCTTTAATTGATACAAATACGCCAATGCCTGTTTAGGGCTTAATTCATCAGGATCAAGATTTTCAATGGCGGCACGCAGTGCATCGGTTTCTTGTTCAAAGGCAAGTTCGCCTTGGTGTTGATGAGCTTCCCGCAAGGCTTGAATTTGTTGATCGGCAGCATGACCCGATATTTTTTCTAATTGCGTTAATTTTTGTTTCGCCAGTTTAATCACCTGTTGCGGCAAGCCGGCTAAAGCGGCAACGGCCAAACCATAGCTTTTGCTTGCGGCCCCTTCTTGGACACTGTGCATAAAGGCAATGGTGTTGTTATGTTCAAGGGCATCTAAATGCACGTTCACAATGCCGGCAAATTGTTCCGGCAAAGCGGTTAATTCAAAATAATGGGTGGCAAAGAGGGTGAGCGAACGGATCTTTTTCGCCAGCCATTCCGCACAGGCCCAAGCCAAAGAAAGCCCGTCATAGGTGGACGTGCCTCTTCCTATCTCATCAATTAAAACCAAACTTTGTGCGCTGGCTTGATGGAGAATATTCGCCATTTCCGTCATTTCCACCATAAAAGTAGAACGGCCGGAAGCCAAATCATCAGAGGCGCCAATACGGGTGAAAATACGATCAATCGGCCCGATTTTGGCCTGATCAGCCGGAACAAAACTCCCTATATACGCCATTAACGCAATCAATGCAGTTTGGCGCATATAGGTACTTTTCCCCCCCATATTCGGGCCGGTAATGATAAGCAAATGACGATTGTGATTCAGTTCAACCGGATTAGCGATAAAAGGATCTTTTAACACCTGTTCCACCACTGGATGACGACCGTTTTCAATGCTCATACTGATTTCATCGCAGAAGGTGGGCATGACATAATTTAATCGATCGGCTCGTTCTGCCAAATTCACCAACACATCTAATTCCGATAAGGCAAGGCTTGCCAATTGCAATGCGCTCAAATGAGGGAGGAGCAGATCGAATAATTCCTCATAAAGCTGTTTTTCCAACGCCAAGGCCGCTCCTTTGGATTTCAGCACTTTATCTTCATATTCTTTCAATTCCGGGATAATGTAGCGTTCTGCATTTTTTAAGGTTTGACGGCGCACATAATGAATTGGCGCTTTGTGGGCTTGCCCTTGGCTAATTTGAATATAATAACCATGAACTGCATTGAAACCGATTTTTAAGGTGTCGATCCCCGTGTTTTTCCGTTCACGTTTTTCCAAATTTTCTAAATACTGGGTTGCCCCATCAGACAGCGTTCGCCATTCGTCCAATTCCGCATGATATCCCGGTGCAATCACCCCACCATCACGAATCAAAAGCGGCGGGGTTTCAATAATGGCACGTTGAAGCAGCTCACACTGCTCAGAAAAATCAGCGATTTGATTAAAAAGTGCGATCAAAAACGGTGGTGTTTTTTGTTCGATAATAGAGCGTAACTCGGGGAGTTGTTCTAATGCACTGCGCAAACGGGTGAGATCCCTTGGACGGGCCGAACGCAACGCCACACGGGCTAAAATGCGTTCCATATCCCCCACTTGTTTTAAATAAGGTTGTAATTCATCCACTAGATCAAAATTTAAAATTTCTGCAATCGCCTGCTGGCGTTGGCGTAGCTTTTCAGTATTGCGGATCGGCTGGTGAATCCAACGTTTAAGCAAACGGCTTCCCATTGGCGTCACACATTTATCCAATACGGAAGCAAGGGTATTCTCCGTCCCGCCGGCAAGATTTTGGGTGAGTTCTAAATTGCGTCTTGTGGCAGCATCCAATTGAATATAATCTTGATTTTGGATCACACTGATACGCTGAATATGAGGCAATGCGGTGCGTTGGGTTTCTTTAGCATATTGCAATAAACAACCGGCTGCACTCAAACCAAGCGGAGATTTTTCTACCCCAAAGGCACGCAAATCTTTAGTGCCGAATTGACGGTTCAACAAATTAATTGCCGTACCCAATTCAAATTCCCAAATGGGGCGGCGGCGTAGCCCTTTACAATGTTCGATGATCGCCATATCACTAAAATCTTCACAATAAAGTAATTCCACTGGTGAAATGCGTTGTAATTCCGCACGCAAACTTTCTTTATTTTCCGGTTCGCACAGTTGAAAAAGCCCTGATGTCATATCCAATGTGGCTAAACCAAATTTCTCTTTTTCTTGATAAACAGCGGCAATTAAATTGTCTTGGCGTTCAGGCAATAAGGCTTCATCACTCACTGTTCCCGGAGTGACAATACGCACAATTTGGCGCTCCACCGGCCCCTTGCTCGTTGCCGGATCGCCCACTTGCTCGCAAATCGCCACCGGCTCGCCCAATGCCACCAATTTCGCCAAATAGCCCTCAACTGCATGATAAGGCACCCCTGCCATCGGAATAGGCTCACCCGCCGATTGCCCCCGTTTAGTGAGAGAAATATCCAACAACGTTGCCGCTTTTTTCGCATCATCATAAAACAGCTCATAGAAATCCCCCATACGATAAAACAGCAAAATATCCGGATTTTCTGCTTTAAGCTTAAGATATTGTTTCATCATGGGCGTATGCTGAGAGAAATTATCTTCTGAAATCATTGAGTTACCTGTTTTTGATAAGAGAATAGACGGCAAAATTCACCGAAAAATAGCAGTTTTAATGTCGGTTATTTTAAATGGCAAGATATGAGCGTGCAATAAAAAACCCGACCGAAGTCGGGTTTTCAATTTTATATTGTGATGGTTAGATTACCATTGGTAACCGATACCTACACCGGCACCCACATCACCTTGGCTGTTCGCGTTACCTTGAAGTTTCAAGATAAGTTTACCGTTATCACTTGCGCGTGAATAACCAACCGCTAAGGCATTTTCACCTTTGAAGGTACCTGCAGAAGCTGCCACCATTGATTTACCCGGTAGGTAAACTTGTGGAAGGCTTGCCGCCGCATTGGAACCTGCGATACCACCACGGGCTTCTTTACCTACTTTGTTAATACGGTTGTTAATGTTATTTGCAACACCTTTTAACTGGCTAACGTTCACCGCATCAGTAGGATCAGTACCCGGCGCAACATTTTTAATTTGCGTAGGAGCAAGATTACCATTTGCATCAGGTTTACCAATCCACACGTTGCCGTTAGTATCACCGGTGATCACAGGACCAGTATTTCCACCAACTTGAACACTGTTGACTGAAATATCTGTCGCTAGACCATAGTTCACAGTGCTACCACCATTCGCATCATCAGTGATGCTAGCAACTAAGTTTTTACCTGCATTATAGGTTACGGTTTTACCTGGACTCACTTTAGCTGACGCTTCGTTTTTCACAACCTGTTCACCGGAATTACCCGATTTAATGGTGTGAGATGCACTGTTAATTGCATTAACCACTGTTGTACCATTCACCAAGTTGCCACCGTTTCCGGTTGACGGAATGCTCACTGTACCATTTGGATTTGTCACAATATCCGTTGTATTCGCCGAGATCTTACCGTTCGGATCAATTGTAATGGTATTACCATCGGTTGCAATATCCACTTTAATCGTTGATGTCGAACCGTTTGGCGTTGTTGTAACCGTCACTGTCGTACCATTACCATTTGCGAAGTTCACCGTGTCATACGGTTTCACAAAGTCTTTCGCTACACCATTACCTTGTAAGTTCCAACCTGAGTTCAGAATATCGCCTACTGTCGCACCATTGGTGATGGTCAAGTTCGATGGTAACGATTGTTCCGTCGTCACAGGCTTATTCTCTGTGTTGTACTCATCCTTGTTGTACGTATCCGGCAAGTTGTTCGTTAAGTTGGTAATCACGCCGTTGTTAATCGTTGTATTACCCACAGTGATCGAACCATTTGCAGTGATGTTAGTCACATTAATATCTTGCGCTAAACCAAAGGCAATAGTGTTATTGGTTTGGTTCACCACCAAGTTTTTACCTGCAACAAAGTTCAGTGTATCACCTGCTTTCACAGTTGTTGTACCATTACCTGCTTTAATTTGATCATCGCTGTTAGTTGCATTTACCGTATGGAATGCGCCATTAATCAAATCTGCTACTTTCGATGCATTTAAGATTAAATCACCATTATCAACCGATACATTACCATTCGAGTTAACATTACCCGTTGTGATATTTACCGAAACACCCTCCGGTGTCACTTTAATGGTCTCATCAGCCGCTTTAACATCGTAGCTCACATTCACAGTATCTGGCTTACCGTTTTCGCCTTTAGTAATCGTCACATTAGCCGTTGTGCCATTACCATCGACGTAATTCACGATATCACCAGGATTAACGATCGTGGATACATCCTTACCCTGAGCGTCTTTACCGTTTGTAATCCAACCTGATTGATTGATTGTGTTCGCTACATCCGTCACGGTTGCCACTGTACCATTTGTGGTATTTGCAACGGCTTGACCTGTTTGGTTCGCTGAGATATTACCGGTCACTTGATCTATCACGGCTTTCGCATTGACTTTAAAATCAAGTTTTGAGGTAGAGCCATCCGTTGTTGCGTTGATCGTGACCGAACCATCGTCACTTGTAAAATCAACATTATTACCATGTGTCACCGCATCAACGGCATCACCATTGGCTTTTAAGTTCCAGCCTGCATTCAACACATCATTCACTGTGGCAGCTTCTTTTTTCTGATCATCGGTAATATTAACTGGTGCAGTTTGCGTTGCATTCGTCACGTTACCGCCTTTCACTTTTTCAGGTTCTTTTAAGTGATCATTTAACCCTGAAATAGTGCCATTGGTAATGGTGGTATTACCCACTGTGATCTTATCACCACCAATCGAAACATTACCTACTGTAATGTTGGTCGCGGTGATGTTACCAACGTCAATATCTTTCGCCAGACCATAAGTAATGTTATGACCATCTTGTTTGATCTCTAAGTTCTTCGCAGCAACAAAGTTGACCGTATCACCTGCTTTCACCTGCGCACCTGAAGCATTTGCTTGAGATGATTCAAGCTGGTCAGCTATCTTCGTGGTATTCACTGTATGGAACACATTGTTAATCGTGTTCACAATGTCTCCCACCGTCGCCACTTTATCCGCAT
>NZ_MLHH01000006.1 GCF_002000125.1 Rodentibacter heidelbergensis | reverse complement strand
TTTTTAATGACACGCAAGTCCTTTTTGTAAAAAAATCGAAAAAAACGATCTTTTGGTTAAAAGTACGGCGGATCGAATAATATTTCTTTGGATTTCGATTATTTCGAAAGCGCATTAATTCGTTGTGCAAACTGCTTCACTTTTTCCCAATCCGTATATTCAATTTCTTTTGTCGTATCGGTTTCTCCCCCGGTAATTTTCATAATGAATTGGATCATTACTCGATCGAACCATTTATAACGCGGGTATAATAATGCACCTGCAAACACAGCCGCTAATTCGGGCTGCCATTTTGTACGCTGCAAAAATTTGCGGACATACACGTTCGTTTCCGGATTATCTTTTCCTGCTTTGCGTGCAGTTAAATTTACACCAAAAAATCCTGATTTTTTTTGAGCCAAATGAACAAGGTTACGCACAATAAAACGATCCAGTGTTTTATTAAAATGGCCGTAGCGTATAGAAGCACCGATAATCACTCGCTCAAAGGGCTCAAGATCATAATCTTCTCGTAATTCATCAACTATCACCTCACCTTCTAAAAGTGCGGTTAAAAATTCAGAGATTTTTTTGGTTTGCCCATCATGGCTTGAATAAAGAATTAACGTTTTCATTAAGCTTTCCAAAATGCAGGGGTAAATAAAGCTAATAGGGTAAAGATTTCCAGACGTCCACATACCATCGCAATGGTTAAAATCCATTTTGCATTATCGGGGATTGCGGTCATATTGCTGCTAACAGAGCCTAATGCCGGCCCAAGATTGTTCAAGCAGGCCAGCACAGCATTAAAAGCATCGAAAGGTTCTACACCGCAGGCGATGACGCCCAGTAAACAAACGAGGAAAACCAAAAGGTAAGCGGAAAAAAATGCCCAAATACTTCCAATGATCCGTTCATCTAATACGGTTTTACCCCATTTTATGGGATAAACTAAATTAGGATGAACAACACGTTTTAGTTCCCGTTTTCCTTGTAAATAAAGCACCAATACCCGAGCGACCCGTAAACCGCCCCCTACCGAGCCGGCACACCCCCCCATAAAAGAGGCAAGAATTAATAGTACCGGGACAAAAGAGGGCCATGCGGTAAAATCGGATGTGGTATAGCCCGTTGTAGTTGAAATTGAAACCGCTTGAAACAAGACTTGTTCAAAATCTTGCCAAGAAGATGAAAAATAATGGTGGTTCCACATCACGAAAGTACAGAGCACGACTAAAATAATTTGAGAGCTGATAAAAAACCGAAACTCAGGATCACGCAGATAAATTTTGACAAAATTTTCACGGCCAGCGGTTGAAAATGCCCGAAAATGCAAACCAAAATTACAGGCAGAGATCAATAAAAATAAAACAGTAATACCGTTAATCAACGGGCTATTGAAATACCCCATACTGGCATCATGCGTTGAAAAACCGCCAATGGATACAGTGGAAAAACTATGTGTCAACGCATCAAAGGGCGTCATTCCCGCCAGCCAATAAGCAAATGCACAAGAAATGGTCAGTGAAAAATAAATTCCCCATAACATTTTAGCGGTTTCAGCGATCCTTGGGCGAATTTTTTGCTCTTTCATCGGACCGGACATTTCCGCCCGATAAAGCTGCATACCACCGATACCTAAGAGTGGAATAATGGCGATAGCCAAAACAATGATCCCCATTCCCCCTAACCATTGCAAAAATTGACGATAAAATAAAATCGCTTTGGGTAAATTATCCAGCCCTGTCATTACCGTGGCACCTGTTGTCGTCAAACCGGAAAATGCTTCAAACATTGCCGATGCCGGTGTTAATTGAAGGGGCGTAAATAACAAAAGCGGTAATGCAGCCAGCGCACCCAACACAAACCAAAAGGCGACCACAATGAGAAAACCATCACGCGAACGCAATTCTTGTTTATGATGATGACAAGGCCACCAAAGTAATGCCCCTGCAATGAGGCTCAGAACAAATGACTGCATAAAGGCTTTCCCGCCCCCATCACCATAGCCCAATGCTACGAATGCCGGAATGAGCATAGTGGCGGAAAAGCACATCACAAGGATCCCGATAATTCGAATTATAGATAAAATATGCACAATTATTCGCCTGTCTCTAAGGGGTGGATCACTAATTTCCCTGCTGATTTTTCAGTTAATTCGGCGGAAAAGGGAGCAAGCACTTTTTCGTTAATCCCTAAGACTAAATGGATCTGAGCCTGAAAATCTTGTGACAAAATCGTGATTTGATACTTTTCACAAAGTAACTGCACCCAACCCCATTGTCCATAGTCGCAATCCAAACGGAAAGGACTTTGTTCGACTTTAATGACGGTTTCTAAAAGTTTTAATGCTTGTTGAACACCACTATTATAGGCTCGTACCAGCCCTCCGGTGCCGAGTAATACACCGCCAAAATAACGTACAACAACCGCACTCACTTCTCCCACACCACTGCCCTGCAGTGCATTTAACATTGGTTTTCCGGCGGTACCTGCCGGCTCACCATCATCAGAAAAACCAAATTGGAGAGAATCTGCAGGATTACCCGCCACGCTCGCCCAACAATGATGTCGGGCTTGGGGATGCTCATGCTTAATCTTTGCCCAAAAAGCTCTCGCCTCTGCTAACCCCGTTGTATGCTGCAAATAAGTGATAAAGCGGCTTTTTTTAATTTCTTCTTCAAAAATGACCGCACTTTTAGGGATGGGATATTCCGCCATTGTGTTTATTTCGTTAATTTCAATGGCGTTAGTCTATCACTGATTATAGGGATTTGTCGAAATTTCCCAACAAGTGGTATCATGCACATCATTTTTTGGAAAAAGAAATCAATGTCTGAAATTACAATTACTCAAACACTCGATACCTTGGGTTTACGCTGCCCGGAACCGGTGATGCTAGTGCGTAAAACCATTCGCCATTTAAACGATGGGGAAGTATTGTTGATCCTTGCCGATGATCCCGCCACTACTCGTGATATACCAAGTTTTTGTCAATTTATGGATCACCAATTATTACAAAGCGAAATTGAACAACCACCTTTTAAATACTGGGTGAAAAAAGGAAAATAGCACTCCCTGATGAATAACTCAACCTCACCTAAACTTGACTTCAATACACAACGAATTGGAGAGAATCGGGTTATACCCCATATCCTTTGGGAAATTTTCCCGTTCATGCTATGCTAAGGCAATTTTTTCAGGACAGATCATTTTATGAAACAAAACCATTTAAGTCAGCAGAGATTTACTGACTTTCCCTTACACCCGCTTGTTCTAAAGGCGCTACAACATAAACACTTTGAATTCTGCACCCCTATTCAAGCCCTTTCATTACCGATCACCTTGGAAGGGAAGGATGTTGCCGGACAAGCTCAAACGGGAACCGGAAAAACGTTGGCATTTTTAACCGCCACCTTCCACCACTTATTATCAAATCAGGAAAATTCTCATTCATCTCATCAACCTCGGGCACTGATCCTTGCGCCCACTCGTGAACTGGCAGTGCAAATTTATAATGATGCAGAGACCTTATCAAAGATAACTGGGTTAAAAACTGCACTGGCTTATGGTGGGGAAGGCTATGACAAACAATTACTGGCGATTGAACAGGGTGTTGATATTCTCATCGGCACAACCGGACGTGTTATTGATTATGTAAAACAAGGTGTCATTTCTCTAAATCAAATTCAAGTCGTGGTGTTAGATGAAGCCGATCGGATGTTTGATCTCGGTTTTATTCGTGATATTCGTTATCTGTTACGCAAATGTCCTTCTCCACAACATCGCCTCACTATGCTTTTTTCT
Source organism: Rodentibacter heidelbergensis (assembly GCF_002000125.1). Classification (GTDB taxonomy): domain Bacteria; phylum Pseudomonadota; class Gammaproteobacteria; order Enterobacterales; family Pasteurellaceae; genus Rodentibacter; species Rodentibacter heidelbergensis. The sequence goes on along the minus strand of NZ_MLHH01000006.1, from coordinate 20,262 downwards.
GCCACCCTTTCATACAAAGTGCGTGAGCTCGCTTTTGAGGATATGAATGATCCGGAATATATTGAAATCGAACCGGAACAAAAAACCGGACATCGCATTAAAGAAGAATTATTTTATCCCTCAAATCACGACAAAATGGCACTACTACTGACATTACTTGAAGAAGAATGGCCGGATCGTTGCATTGTGTTTGCCAATACGAAACACCGTTGTGAAGAAATTTGGGGCTATCTCGCTGCAGACGGACATCGTGTGGGGTTACTCACCGGCGATATTGCACAGAAAAAACGGCTTTCGTTATTGAAGCAATTTACTGAGGGGCAACTAGATATCTTAGTCGCTACCGATGTTGCCGCTCGAGGTTTACATATTTCGGATGTGACCCATGTATTTAACTATGATTTGCCGGATGATCGGGAAGATTATGTTCATCGTATTGGGCGTACGGGGCGTGCCGGAGAAAGTGGCGTATCCATTAGCTTTGCCTGTGAAGAATATGCAATGAACTTACCTGCCATTGAAGACTATATTGGCCACTCAATTCCGGTGAGCCAGTATGATGCGACATCCCTATTAAGTTTACCCAAACCATTTCGTCTAAAGTCGAAAACAGCCCATCATTCTCATAATTTATCAAGAAATCAGCGTCCTTATCGCCGATAATATTTCCCCAATAGATCCCTAATGGAAAAGCAGAGCCAACGCTCTGCTTTTGATTTTCTTATTGCAAACTAAATCGAATAGGAACAGAAATTTTACTTGCAAAACCGGCGGGTTTAGGCCCAACAGATTTCGCATTTTGCACGGCTTTCAATGCCGCATTATCTAAACTCTCATCTCCCGAAGATTTAACAACATTCTCACCACTTAACGCACCATCGTTTCCCACATTAAAGGCAACATGGACAATCCCTTGTTTTCGCATCATTTTCGCCCGTGTCGGATATTGTTTTCGGCGTTCAATTTCACGATAAAGTGCCGCCTTATAAGCCGCAATTTCATTGCTATTTGTTCCGCTTCCCATCATATTAGCTTGAGTATTAACCACATTGGTACTGGTCGCTTTTGAGTTCACCGAAAAAGTCGAGTTAATATTGCGATCTCCCACCGGTAAATTTTTCGGTAAGGTTTGTGCTTTTTCAGCGGGTTTTGCCTCTTTTCTAGGTTTTTCCTTTCGTGGCTTGAGGTTATCTTTTGGTTTTTCCGGCTTTTTCTCTAATATTTTTTTCTTCTCAGGTTCCGGTTTCTTTGTAGGATCCGATACTACTTCCTCTTTCAATGGTTCAGGTTCTGTTTTCTGAGGTTCGGGTTCTGAACTAGGCTCCTCTATACGCATTCCCTGTATCATTTCCATCGAAATACGGGTTGCCAATTCCCCTGCGTGATTATTCGCACTATCATTGTTTTCCTGCCAGTTCCACATCAAAGCACTTACGGCGGCACCATGAATAAAGAGAGAAATCAATAAACCGAATGATAAACGTTTAGCTTGTTGCATCACTTTTCCTACTGCGTCACCTTTTCCGTACCGATGGTTTTTGACTGATTTCCTTTCTCTTTCATCGAAACTATCGCAACATTTTTAATGTCATTTTTAGCAAGGAGATCGGTAATCGTCACAAAATCTTGGAAACTCGCCTCTGCATCAATTTTTAATGTTACTTTCTGTGCTTTATCCCATTGATTAATTTCGCTTTCCAACGCTTCTTGGGATATGGGTTTATCATTAAAATAAAGCTCACCTTTTTTAGTCACCGTTACCAGTTTTGCAAGTTCATCGGATTTAAAGGCGACGGCTGTACTCGCTTTCGGCACGTTCACTTGAATTTTACCTTGTGAAATAAATGATGCGGTAATCAATACAATTGCCAATAGCATCAACATAATATCAATGAACGGAATAATATTAATTTCATCAAATTTTTTCACAGTTATTCCTTATCTTTTTGTGCATTTAGCACTTTCCATTTCAAGCGATTTACTTCGATTTTACGATTTAAACCGTTGTAAAAAATCATTGAAGGGATTGCGACTAAAATACCCAATGCCGTTGCTTTTAGCGCTAAAGAGAGATGTAGCATAATTTCACCGGCATCCACATCACCGCCTCCCTGGCCTATTTGATAGAAAGTTAACAAAATACCGATTACCGTCCCTAATAACCCCACATAAGGTGCATTTGCGCCTACGGTCGAAATAATCGTCATATTTCTATTTAAATCAATATCTAAAGCATGGATATTGGCATACTTACTAACATTGATTTTCGTTAAGAAAATAAAGCGCTCAATAACCATAGCGAGCATTAATACGCTCATCAAAAGTAAAAGTCCGATAATAATGTAATCGCTGTACTGTTGTAAAAATTCAAAAAGCTGAGGCATTTCCTATCCTTAAAACAATTGAGAATTAATTTCAATTAGGTGCAAATTCTAACAAAAGGAAAGATTATCGTAAACACGAATTAGAAAAATAGGTAAATTTTTAACCGCACTTTACTTAGTGCCATCGATTAACAGCTATCTCTTACTAAAAATCTAAGAGCTTAGTATTAATAAAAGATAAATTTCAATGTATTAAGAGAAGATGAAATGAGCGTAAAAAAGTATAGAAAGTAAAAAAGCCAACAGGATTAAACACTGTTGGCTTTTATTCTTTTATTGTGAATTAAGCGATAATCGCTTTTTCAACAACACGAACTAAAGTCCAAGATTTGGTTTTTGATAGAGGACGACATTCGCGAATCTCTACGGTATCACCAACTTTGGCTTCATTGTTCTCATCGTGTACATGTAATTTGGTTGTACGACGGATAAATTTACCGTATAACGGGTGTTTTACCTTACGTTCAATGGCGACAACAAAAGATTTTTCCATTTTGTCGCTAACAACTTTACCTTGTACGCTACGAATTTTATCAGTCATTACTCACCCGCCTTTTCGGTTAATACAGTTTTTACACGTGCAATATCACGACGCACTTGTTTAGCCTGATGGGTTTGTTGAAGCTGACCGGTGGCTGTCTGCATACGCAACTTGAATTGTTCACCCAAAAGATTGAGCAATTCAGCATTCAGCTCTTCAACACTTTTTGTACGTAAATCTTGAGCTTTCATTACATCACCGTCTTAGTTACGAAAGTGGTCTTAACAGGCAATTTCGCTGCTGCTAATGCAAAAGCATTTCTTGCCACTTCTTCAGACACACCATCCATTTCATAAAGTACTTTACCCGGTTGGATTAAGGCTACCCAGTACTCAACGTTACCTTTACCTTTACCCATACGGACCTCTAATGGTTTTTCCGTGATTGGTTTGTCTGGGAATACACGAATCCAGATTTTACCTTGACGTTTTACCGCACGCGACATAGCACGACGGGCAGCCTCGATTTGACGAGCTGTTAAACGACAACGACCAACCGCTTTTAAACCGTAAGTACCGAAACTCACTTCTGTACCATTTGCGATACCACGGTTACGACCTTTGTGGACTTTACGGAATTTTGTACGTTTTGGTTGCAACATTTAGCGTTTCTCCTTACTTACGACCTTTACCGCGTGGCGCCTTTCTAGGCTTATCGGCAGGTTGTTGTTCTGATTGCGCAACGGCAGCCATTCCACCAAGAATCTCACCTTTGAAGATCCATACTTTTACGCCGATAACGCCGTAAGTAGTATGTGCTTCTGCAGTGTTATAATCGATGTCCGCACGAAGAGTATGAAGAGGTACACGACCTTCACGATACCATTCTGAACGTGCGATTTCTGCACCACCTAAACGACCGCTAACCTCAACTTTGATACCTTTCGCACCTAAACGCATTGCACTTTGTACCGCACGTTTCATTGCACGACGGAACATCACACGACGTTCTAATTGAGAAGCGATGCTTTCTGCAACTAATTTCGCATCTAATTCAGGTTTTTTCACTTCAGCAATGTTGATTTGCGCTGGAACGCCAGCAATTTTAGATACGGCGTTACGCAATTTTTCAACATCTTCGCCTTTCTTACCGATAACGATACCAGGACGAGCTGTATGAATTGTTACACGAATACTTTTAGCCGGACGCTCAATAGTAATACGTGAAACAGAAGCATTTGCTAATTCTTTATTTAAGAATTGACGTACTTTGAAATCGCCTTCAAGATTGTCAGCGAAGTCTTTTGTATTCGCGAACCAAGTAGAGCTCCAAGGTTTTACAATACCTAGGCGAATACCATGTGGATGTACTTTTTGACCCATTGTTATTCTCCTACTGATTAACGATCTGACACAACCACGGTGATGTGGCTAGTACGTTTTAAAATACGATCTGCACGACCTTTAGCACGTGGCATAACACGTTTCATGCTAGGACCTTCATCTACGAAGATTTTAGCAACTTTAAGATCATCAATATCTGCACCATCATTGTGCTCTGCATTAGCAATAGCAGATTCTAAAACTTTCTTCACTAAAGACGCTGCTTTTTTGTTAGTGAAAGTTAAGATCTCTAACGCTTGTGCAACTTTTTTACCACGAATTAAATCGGCAACTAAGCGAGCTTTTTGGGCAGAAGTGCGAGCGTAACGATGTTTTGCGATAGTTTCCATCTCTTTACCTCTTATTTCTTAGCTTTCTTATCTGCCGCGTGACCGCGGTATGTACGAGTCGGTGCAAATTCACCTAATTTATGACCGATCATTTCATCAGATACATAAACAGGAACGTGCTGACGACCATTATGGACTGCGATGGTCAATCCGATCATTGATGGAATGATCATTGAACGACGGGACCAAGTTTTAATTGGCTTTTTATCCCCGCTTTCCACCGCCTTCTCTACCTTCTTCAACAAGTGTAGGTCAAGGAAAGGACCTTTCTTGAGAGAACGTGGCATGGCTAATCCTCTTTAATTTAATCTATTATTTGCCACGACGACGTACGATATATTTATCAGTACGTTTGTTGTGACGAGTTTTCTTACCTTTGGTTTGAACGCCCCATGGAGTAACAGGGTGTTTACCAAAGTTACGACCTTCACCACCACCGTGTGGGTGATCTACCGGGTTCATTGCAGTACCACGAACGGTCGGACGAATACCTCTCCAACGGTTCGCACCCGCTTTACCCAATACGCGAAGCATATGCTCTGAGTTACCAACTTCACCAATTGTCGCAACACATTCTGCTAATACTTTACGCATTTCGCCTGAACGCAAACGCAAAGTAACATAGTTGCCTTCACGAGCAATAATTTGTACATATGCACCGGCAGAACGAGCAATTTGACCGCCTTTACCCGGTTTTAATTCAACGTTATGAACCGTTGAACCTACTGGGATATTACGCATTGGTAAGGCATTACCCACTTTAATTGGTGAGTTTACACCAGCTTGGATTTGATCGCCTACTGACAAACCTTTAGGTGCTAAGATATAACGACGTTCACCGTCTTTATAAAGCACTAAAGCAATGTTAGCAGAACGGTTTGGATCATATTCTAAACGCTCAACAACCGCCGGAATATCTAACTTGTTACGTTTGAAATCGATTAAACGGTAGTGTTGTTTATGACCGCCACCAATGTGACGAGTTGTAATACGACCATAGTTATTACGACCACCGGTTTTAGATTTAGTATCTAGAAGTGGAGCGTAAGGTTTACCCTTGTGCAATTCAGGGTTCACGATTTTAACAACGTGACGACGACCAGCGGAGGTCGGCTTACATTTTACGATAGCCATTCTCTATTTTCCTCCGATTACTCAGCACTGTCTACGAAGTCCAAATTTTGGCCTTCGGCTAAAGTTACATAAGCTTTTTTCCAGTCGCTGCGACGACCCATTTTAGTACCACGGCGTTTAGTTTTACCTTTAACAACCACAGTACGAACAGAATCTACTTTTACTTCAAATAATTGAGCAACAGCAGCAGCAATTTCAGCTTTGTTCGCATCTAAAGCAACTTTAAGTACAACAGTGTTAGATTTTTCAGCATTGTTGGTTGCTTTTTCAGAGATATGTGGTGCACGAAGCACGCTCAGCAAACGTTCTTGACTCATGCTAAGATCTCCTCAATTTGTTTCACAGCATCAACAGTAACAATCACTTTATCGAAAGCGATTAAGCTTACCGGATCGATACCCTGTACATCACGTACGTCAACTTTATACAAGTTACGCGCTGCTAAGAATAAATTTTCATCTAAACTTGCTGTGATAATTAACGCATCTTCAACGGCTAAATCTTTTAATTTTTGTACTAAAACTTTAGTTTTTGGTGCATCAATCTCAAATTTTTCAACCACAACTAAGCGGTCTTGACGAACTAATTCAGAAAGAATGCTTTTGATTGCACCACGGTACATTTTTTTGTTCACTTTTTGGCTGTGATCTTGTGGTTTTGCCGCGAAGGTAGTACCACCAGAACGCCAAATTGGAGATTTAATATCACCAACACGAGCACGACCTGTACCTTTTTGACGCCAAGGTTTTTTACCTGAACCAGACACTTCAGCACGAGTTTTTTGAGCACGAGTACCTTGACGTGCACCTGCTGCATAAGCAACAACAACTTGGTGGATCAACGCTTCGTTAAACTCACGTCCGAAGGTAGTTTCAGAAACAGTGAGTGCATTTGCACCTACAACTTGTAATTCCATCTCTATCTCCTAGACTTATGCTTTAACTGCCGGCTTCACGATAACATCGCCATTGATAGCACCAGGTACAGAACCTTTTACTAATAGCAATTTACGCTCAGCATCTACACGAACAACTTCAAGTGATTGAACGGTTACACGTTCAGCACCTAAATGTCCTGCCATTTTTTTACCTTTAAACACACGGCCCGGAGTTTGGTTTTGACCAATAGAACCAAGAACACGATGTGATAAAGAGTTACCGTGGGTTGCATCTTGAGTACGGAAGTTCCAACGTTTAACACCACCTTGGAAACCTTTACCTTTAGATGTACCGGTAACATCCACTTTTTTAACATCTGCAAAGATGTCAACATTGATTTCTTGACCTAAGGTGAATTCTTCACCTTCAGTACGAAATTCCCATAAACCGCGACCAGCTTCAACACCTGCTTTCACGAAATGACCTGCTTCAGGCTTAGTTACACGGTTCGCTTTTTTAGAACCAGTAGTAACTTGAATTGCAGTATAGCCATCGTTTTCAAGAGTTTTAACTTGAGTTACGCGGTTGGCTTCGATTTCGATAACGGTAACTGGTACCGACACACCGTCTTCATTGAAGATACGGGTCATACCAACTTTACGACCGACTAAACCAATCATTGTAATAACCTCTTAATTAACCTAGGCTGATCTGCACGTCAACGCCGGCAGCCAAATCTAAACGCATTAATGCATCAACAGTTTTTTCTGTTGGCTCTACGATATCGACTAAACGTTTGTGAGTACGAATTTCGTATTGGTCACGAGCATCTTTGTTCACGTGTGGAGAAATCAACACGGTGAAACGTTCTTTACGGGTTGGTAAAGGAATCGGACCACGAACTTGCGCACCAGTACGTTTAGCTGTTTCTACGATCTCCGCTGTAGATTGGTCGATCAAACGGTGATCGAACGCTTTTAAACGGATACGGATTCTTTGGTTCTGCATTAGACCAGAGCTCCAATAAAATTTAGCTAATAAAAAAACTAACACCAATCACAATTCTAACTTCAAAAATAGAAAAGGAGGTGCAAGTTACCTGTTATATAGTCTCCAAATCGGAAACATTGTTTAACGCAACATATCGTTGCGAACGTCTAATAAATGATTACATTAAACGGCTTTCAAAATGAAAGCTCGCAAATACTACATAAAACCCAAACAAATTGCAAGGGATTTATTTCAATAAGAAAAGAAAGACGCCATTCATTCATCTTTCATGCGATAACCTGTTCGTCAACAAAAGAAAAGTCGCTGAACATTTTAGGTATTTTCATTGAGTTTTTTTTCTACTGACTTCAAACGTTTATTAATTCCATCAATGCCTAAAGTCAATGCGGCAGTTTTTCGCCACTCTTTATTGGTTTGCAATGGAATACCGGAAGAATACACACCCGGCTCAGTAATTGGGCGCATCACCATGCCCATTCCTGTAATCGTGACTTTATCGCAGATTTCCATATGTCCGTTGATCACACTGGCACCACCAATGAGACAGTAACGCCCTACCGTTAAACTCCCGGCCATAATCACACCACCTGCTACCGCCGTACCGGTACCGATATGAACGTTATGAGCAATTTGGCAAAGGTTATCAATAATTACATTGTCTTCAATCACTGTTGCATCTAATGCCCCACGATCGATACAAGTACAAGCACCAATTTCAACATGATTACCGATGATCACTTGACCCACTTGAGGAATTTTAATCCAACGACCACGATCGTTTGCATAACCAAATCCATCACTTCCAATAACGGCGCCTGATTGAATTAAACAATTTTCGCCAATGGAAACATCATGATAGATTGTTACATTAGCCCAAAGCTGTGTGCCGGCACCAATTTTAGTGTTTTTTCCCACAAAGCAATTTGCGCCGATAATCACGTTATCGCCTAATACGACACCTTCTTCAATGACAGCATTTGCACCAATGGCGACATTTTCACCTAAAGAAACACCGTCAGAAATGACCGCACTTTTCGCAATACCTTGCGCCGCTTTCGGTGTGGTGTCCATATACTGCGCTAAAATGGCATAAGCCACATAGGGATCTTTGACAATCAGTAAATGGCTTTCCGCTGCACAGAATGGTACATCCTCTTCCGATACCACGAGAATACCGGCTTTAGAATCTTTTAATAGGGGGCGAAATTTTGCATTAGAGATGAATGTCAGTTGATGAGCTTGTGCTTTATCAAGAGGGGCGATATTCGTTATAACGACATCGGCGTTACCGCGAACGGTAGCGCCGATTTGATTCGCCAATTCTTTTAAAGAATAGGATTTTTGCATGGTTAGAACCTATTATTTTTTCTCTTCTGCTTTAGCCGGAGCCGCTGCTTTTTCTGTAGCAGGAATCGATTTTAACACCTCTTCAGTAATATCTTTCCCTTCAACAGCAAATACCACAGAGTTAGCATCAATTACATAAGTATAACCTTTTGCTTTTGCTAAATTATTGGTTGCCACTTGGATGCTTTCTAATAATTTCGCACGAGCCTCCGCCTGGCGTTTATCGCTTTCTTCTTGGAATGCGGCAACTTTTTTATCTTGCTCTTGCATCAACTTCGTTAATGCTGCTTCTTCATTAGCACCAAATTTATTAATTTCTTCTTCACGTTTTTGAATTTCGGCTTGACGTAAACGTGGTGCATCTTTTTGTAATGCAGCCACTTTTGCTTCAACTTTTTTACGTGAGGCCGCAATTTTGTCATCAATTTCTTTTTTACTTGCAGCAAGTTTATCGGCTGTTGGTTTTAATTCCGCATCTAATTTATCTGCAATAGCTTGACGATCAGGGTGATTTTGGAATAAGTAACCTGCATTGATAAAGGCAATATTCTCCTCTGCTGCAGCAAAACCAGATGCAAGAGCAAGACCTACTGAAAGTGCGGTAACTTTTAAGACATTTTTCATTGAAATTTCCTTGTTAAATTAAATGGTTAATTGAGCTTGCACCCCATAATAATTTAGGGTGCAAGTGTTCGCTTTGACTAGTTGATAAATAAAAAGTTCGATTAAAAAGACCCACCAATACTAAATTGGAATTGTTCTACATCATCGTTTTCATATTTTTTAATCGGTTTTGCATAGGAGAACACCAAAGGTCCTATTGGTGATTGCCATTGGAAACCAATACCGGCAGAGGCTCTGATACGGCTTGGGTCACTATAATCCGGTAAATTAGGGAATCTTGCTCTATCCTCTGCTTTCCATTTGGTATTCCAAACACTTGCTGCATCAACAAATAATGAAGTTCTCACCGAATTTTGATTTTTGTCCGCAACAAATGGGGTTGGAATAATTAACTCGGCACTCGCTGTGGCAATTGCATTTCCCCCAATAATATCAGTACTACCATTGGCGTTATAGCCTTCATTACCCGCTTGATCTCTCACCCAATAAATCGCATTTGGTCCCACTGCGCCATAAGCAAAGCCACGCAATGAGCCAATACCCCCAGCGGTGTAGTTTTGATAGAATGGTAGACGTTTACCTCCAAAGCCATTGGCATAACCAGCCCCTAATTTACCGGCAATCACCCAACGATGATCACGATCAAGTGGGTAATAGCCTTGAACATCGGCATTTAATTTATAGTATTTGTTATCAGAACCAGGAATCGTCACTCGTCCACCAATCGTCGCTTTCACCCCTTTCGTTGGGAAATAACCTCGGTTTAGACTGTTATAATTCCAGCCAAAAGAAAAATCAAAATCATGGGATTTGATTGAGTTAGAATTAAAATTCATTGATTCTAAATAAAGATCGCGATTATATTCCCGGGAGAAATTACTAATTTTGTTATAGGTATAACCCAAACCAAGATAGTAAGAGTTATTTTCATTAACCGGGAAACCAAGTGTCACGTTACCACCATAGGTTGTACGTTTATAATCTGAAGCGGTATCACTACTTGAGTTATCGTAAGTTTCATAGAACACGTTGCCGCCTAAACTTACCCCATCTTTGGTAAAGTACGGTTCTGTATAGCCAAGATTAATGGTTGTTCCGTAGTCATTACGAGCCCCCGCCAAGCTTACCGCAGCCCCTGTTCCTAAGAAGTTGTCTTGTTTGATACTTGCTTGATAGCTAATACCACTTTCCGTACCATAACCGACCCCAAAGTTGATGCTCCCTGTGTTACGTTCTTTAACTTTGTAAACCACATTTACTTCATCATTAGTCCCTTCAACAGGCTCAATACGGCTTTCAACGGTTTCAAAAAAACCGGTTCTGTCTAAACGAAGTTTACCTAATTCAACTAACTGGGCATTATACCAAGAGCCTTCTTGTTGACGCATTTCTTGACGTAAGGTGCTATCTGCTGAAACCGTATTACCCTCAAATTGAACTTGACGAACAGATAAACGACGCCCTGCATCAACCACAAATGTTAAGGCAACCGTTTTATTCTCATCATCAAATGTCGGTGTCGCATTAACTGTTGCACTACCGTAACCCCGTTCACCTAATTTAGCTTTAATCGCATTTTCTACATCGATAACATCGGCACGGCTAAAGGTATCGTTTAAGTGTAAATGATTTAACAAAGGCTGTAGCTCTTCAGCCATCCCTCCAACATTTCCCACAATACGAGCGCTACTTAAATCATATTTGTCGCCTTCGCTCACATCAATAGTAACGGTGGCTTTGGTCTGTTCATCATTTAATTGCACATCGGTACGGGTGATACGCGCTTTGGCATAACCATTATTTTGATAGTATTCTTGAATGGATTTTAAATCTTTATCAAACTGGGTCGCATCAAATTTATTTCCCCAAAGTTTCCACCAAGCATCAGGTTGTAGCTCCATCTGTTCTTGTAACGTACTGCTGGAAATTGCTTGGTTACCGTTAAAGGTAACAGATTGTAATTTTGCGGTGTCATCTTCATCAATTTGAAGGGTCACCTCTGCACGATTGTTTGGCAGGGTATTAACAATCGCATCGACTTTTGCATTATAGCGACCAACACTTTTATAGTGCTCTCTCACCCCTTTCACAAACTCATCAAGCTTCGCACGATTTAATACATCACCGCTTTTAAAACCATTGGCATCTAAATTTTGTTTGAGAGCTTCCGTTGGAATTAAGGAATTACCTTTAATTTGTACTTCAGAAATAATAGGTTTCGCAACCACACTTACAACAAGATCTTTACCCTCTTGGTAAGCTTTTACATCATCAAATCGACCACTCACGAATAAAGAACGAACGATATCCGCCACATCTTTGTCGGTCACCCGTTGTCCTGAACGAACAGGTAAACTCGCAAGAATTTGTTGCTCTAATTCACCTTGCACACCGTCCACACGGATTTCATTTGCCACAAAAGGGGCAGCAAAAACGCTACTTGTCGTACCGAATAATAAACTTGTGATTAGAAGTTTTTTCATCGACTGTATCCTATTTACTATGTCACTATAAAATCTATAAACGTAAGAAATCATTGAACAGGGCGAACACCATTAAGGTTAATAGTAGCAGCGCACCAATACGATAACTTAAACTCTGAACCTGCTCAGAAACAGGTTTTCCTTTTATTCCTTCCGCCGCCAAAAAGACGAGATGCCCCCCATCTAATACCGGCAACGGAAATAAATTCATAATGCCTAAATTAACACTAATTAACGCCATAAAGCTTAGAAAATAAACGAACCCAATACTTGAGGATGCCCCCGCACCTTTTGCAATAGAAATGGGGCCGCTTAAATTATTTAACGCCAGATCACCGGTAAATAATTTGCCAATCACTTTTACTGTGAGCCAAGACAATTGTGCCGTTTTTTCTACGCCTTTCGACAGGGCATCAAGAATATCATATTTTAATTCGGTTCGATACTGTTCCCCGACATTTAAAAAAGTCGGGCTAATTCCGATAAACCAACGCCCTTCTTGATTTTTTTCCGGTTGTATGACTTTGTCAAATATCTCACCATGACGTTCAATTTTAAGAGAAATAGCTTGCCCTTTTTCAACTAATTTCACAAAGTCTTGCCATGAAAGTGCGGTCAAATTTTCACTTAAAATATTATCCCCAACCTGTAAACCTGCTCGTTGAGCCGGTGAGTTTTCCAGCACTTTAGAGAGGGTCATTTCCACTTTGGCACGAACAGGACTCATCCCTAAGGATTCAAAAGCACTTTCTTTTTCCGGGTCAAACCTCCAATGGGATAGGTCTAACTGCTTGTCATAAGTCACATTGGATCCGAAAGGTGAAAGGGTAATATCCACCTGATCTTCCCCTAATTTTGCGGCTAATAACATATTAATGGTTTCCCAATCCTCTGCAGGTTTTCCATCAATGGCCACAATTTGCGAATTAGGTTCAATCTGTGCTTGCGCGCTAATAGAATTGGGGGTCACCTGTTCTATCACAGGTTTAATACTTGGCATACCTACCGAATAGATAATCCAATAGGCGAAAATGGCAAAAAGAAAATTAGCTAATGGCCCCGCTGCAATAATAAAGGCACGTTGTAAGACGGATTTTTGATCAAAGGCTTGGGAGGTCAATTCCGCTGGAACAGCTTCAGCCCGCCCATCCAACATCTTGACATAGCCACCCAATGGAATCATTGATAAAGCGAACTCTGTCCCTTGCTTATCTTTACGTCGCCAAATCACCTTGCCAAAACCGATAGAAAAACGCAGTACTTTTACACCGCACTTTCGTGCAGCCCAAAAGTGTCCATATTCATGCACCGCAACCAACACGGAAATGGCAATAAGAAAAGAACCCAAAGACCACAAAAACGACATCATCAATCCTTACAAAACAAAGAAGTAAAAATAGGCAAAGAAAGGGACGGCAGCGGTGAGACTGTCAATGCGATCCAAAATCCCCCCATGTCCGGGAATAAGCTGGCTACTATCTTTAATGCCGGTTTCACGTTTAAACATACTTTCGGTTAAATCCCCTAAAATTGAGATCGCCACAGTAACCACTGAAAGAATGATAAAGCCTACAATACCTCGATTACCGAGCAAGGTTTCACCGGAAAAATAAATAAATACACAAGCAAGCAACACTGCAGTGAGTAAGCCACCCACCACGCCCTCCCAGGTTTTTCCCGGTGAAACTTTAGGGGCTAATTTATGTTTTCCCAAGGCGCGGCCGGCAAAATAAGCCCCGGAATCCGCCGCCCACACAAGGACAAAAACATAGAGTAATAAAAATAATCCATGATAAGGATCTTGCGTGTAGTTATCTAAACGTAAGCGTAATACTGCTGCAACGAAAGGAATTAAGGTAGAAAAAGCAAATAATAGTTGAAGGGGTTTATTTTTCCCCCAGTATTTGGCTGAGGCGGGATAAGTGATAACTAACAACAATGCGAGCATCCACCAACCCACAGAATTAATCAATAAAAGCGGAAGGTAGTGTTCAAAAACACGTCCGGCGTTGAGATAATCCCCCTCGGTAAAAAGCCATAAAAAAATAAATGCGCCGAGGAATGCCGCAATACACAGGCGAACGAGCGGTTGTTTAAAACGAGCAAATTGTGTCCATTCCCACACACCCAATGTTGCCACTAAACCTAATGCTAAAGCAAAATAAAAAGGGCTAAATAAAAATAAGGCGCATAGCACCAAAGCAATAAGCACAATGGCTGATAATACACGTTCTTTAAGCATAATCTCTCCGCTTATTCAGTCCCACCAAAACGGCGATGACGTTGTTGATAACTGGCAACCGCTTGATTGAAATCTTCCTCATTAAAATCCGGCCACAGAACATCTAAAAAGCACAATTCCGCATAGGCAATTTGCCAAAGTAAAAAATTACTCACCCGTTGTTCACCACTGGTACGGATTAACAGATCCACTTGAGGCTGATCTTGTGTGGCTAAATGGCTTTGGAAGGATTGTTCGGTAATTTCCTCCAAAGTCATTTCATCTTTTTTAATTTTATCCGCGATTTGTTGGGCGGCTTGAACAATATCCCAACAGCCCCCGTAATTGGCAGCAATATTCAACGTTAGTGCGTTATTGCTTTCCGTTAACTGTTCAGCTTTCGCAATTTTCTCTTGTAATTTTTCACTAAAACGTGAGGTATCGCCGATAATGTTAAGGCGAATATTATTTTTATGTAATTTTTTCACTTCACGATCAAGGGCCTGCATAAAAAGTGTCATCAATGAATTCACTTCTTGTTCCGGACGGTTCCAATTTTCACTGCTGAATGCATAAAGGGTGAGCACTTTTACGCCGATTTGTCGAGCATAACTCACCGCACGGCGAACCGCCGCCACCCCATTCGTATGTCCAAAAATACGCAATTTATTTTGTTGTTTTGCCCAACGCCCGTTACCATCCATAATAATGGCAACGTGTGCTGGGATATTATTCTTATCAAGTTCTATCATAAAAATCAGATTATTTTTGACCGCACTTTTTTATTTTGTAACCAGTGCTTTTGCTATCGCACGGGCTTTTTCATCAACCTCAAGCACATCCTCAATAGCGCTAATCGTTGTCACAGGCATAGTAAGCACCGTTTCTTGGTTAATACGGGCGATATCGGTAAATGAAATACGTCCTTCTAAAAAAGCCTGCACCGCAATTTCATTTGCCGCATTCATTGCCGTGGTGGCATATTGCCCCTCAGCAAAGGCATCAATCGCCAGTTTTAAATTAGGATAACGGCGGTAATCCGGTTCAATAAATGTTAATTCTTTGATTTTAAAGAAATCCAAAGGTTCAACGCCGGCAAAAGTACGCTGAGGATAGGCCATGGTTTGAGCAATAGGGGTACGCATATCCGGGTTTCCCATTTGGGCGATCACAGAGCCATCCACATAGCGCACCATAGAATGAATGATAGATTGAGGATGAATCACCACTTCCATTTCGCAAGCTCGAGCGTTAAATAACCAACGTGCCTCAATATATTCCAAACCTTTGTTCATCATCGTGGCAGAATCCACAGAAATCTTTTTCCCCATGGACCAATTAGGGTGCGCAACAGCTTGTGCGGGCGTGATATGTTCAAATTCCGGTAAAGGTGTATAGCGGAAAGGCCCGCCTGAGCCGGTTAGAACGATTTTGCTAATGCCGAGTTCAGCTAATGGACAGAACCCTATTTTTTGCTGAGCCTCAGGTGGAAGGGATTGGAAAATGGCATTATGCTCACTATCTACCGGCAGTAAAGTCGCATGATATTGTTTCACCGCATCAATAAAAATCTGTCCACAGGTCACTAATGCTTCTTTATTGGCTAACAACACCCGTTTACCGGCTTTCACAGCGGATAATGTGGGTAATAAACCGGCGGCCCCTACGATAGCAGCCATCACTTGATGTGCATCGGGGTGAGCGGCCAGTTCACAAATTGCTTTTTGTCCGGCTAACACCTCTGTTGCGATGTTATGCTCAACCAGTTGACGGCGCAGAATATTCGCCGCTTCAACATCATCAAGAGCAGCAAAGTACGGTCGAAATTTCACACATTTTTCAAACATCTTCTCGACATTTTTACCGCCAACAAGGGCAAAGGCATGATATTTTTCAGGATTATGCGCAATCACTGAAAGGGTGCTTTCTCCAATGGAACCCGTTGCACCAAGAATGACGATATTCTGTTTTTGCATAAAGATTGACCGCTCTTTGTAAATAAAAATAATAGAACAAGGGCAGACACTTCGGTCTGCCCCAATTATCGGTTCAGAAAATTAGAAATCCATTAACTCTTTTTCTTTATCAGCCAAAATCTCATCCACTTTCTTAATATATTGATCAGTGAGTTTTTGGATCACTTCTTCCGCTTTATGCTGATCATTTTCACTGATCGCTTTATCTTTTAACAGTGCTTTGATTTTATCATTCGCATCACGGCGTACATTGCGAATAGCCACTTTCCCTTGCTCACCTTCACCTTTTACGATTTTAATTAAATCACGGCGACGTTCTTCTGTTAATGGCGGAAGCGGCACACGAATTGTGGTGCCGGCTGATGAAGGATTTAACCCTAAATCTGAAGTTAAAATCGCTTTTTCAACAGCGCTAATAAGTGAACGATCAAATACAGTGACAGCTAAAGTGCGGGCATCTTCAGCGACCACGTTAGCTAATTGACGAAGTGGGGTTGCCGCACCATAGTATTCCACTTGAATACCGTCTAATAAACTCGGTTGTGCACGGCCGGTACGGATTTTAGCAATATGACCTTTTAATGCCTCAATGCTTTTTTCCATGCGCTGTTCGGCATCTTGTCTAATCTCATTAATCATCGAATTATCCTTTGATAGTTATCCTAAAGTAAAACAGGGGTGATTCTACTGGATTTTTGACGGTTTTTGAATTGTTTTATTTTGAATTTATCATGGCTTAAAAAACGGCAGAAAAAATAAATGCCACCCGAATTGGATGGCATGATAATTAAATAATTCTTGAAAATTGCTGCCGTTTTGCTGCTGCTCGGGAATAAGTATCAAAACATAAACAAATATTTCGAATTAATAAACGCCCTTGGGGAGAAACAACTAATCCTTGTTCTGTTTGATGAATTAAACCGTCATTCATTAAAGGCTGAAGTAAGGTTAAATCTTCTGCAAAATGCTCAGTAAATTTAATATTATATTGCTTTTCAATGGTTGAAAAATCTAATTTGAAATTACAAATAAGTCGCTTAATCACATCACGGCGTAAACAATCTTCTTCGCTTAACACAAGCCCTTTATGCAATGCATAACCATTTTTTTCTACTAAAGCATAATAGGTTTTAAGATCCTTCTCATTTTGCGCATAAGTATCCCCTAACAAGCTGATAGAGGAAACACCTAAACCAAGAAGATCACATTCTTCTTGTGTGGTATAGCCTTGGAAATTCCGATGTAATACACCCTGCTCTTGTGCAATTGCCAATTCATCAGAGGGTTTGGCAAAATGGTCCATACCGATAAACTTATAACCGGCCTCCGCTAAGGTTTCGATGGTTTTTTGCAGAATTGTTAATTTCGTTTCAGGTGGCGGTAATTGGTCTTCTTTAATTTTAGCCTGTCCCGGTACACGACTAGGCAAATGAGCATAATTAAAAATACTCAACCGATCCGGATTAAGCTCAATCACTTTTTTTAACGTGAACATGAAACTTTCCACATTTTGCAATGGTAGCCCATAAATTAAATCAAGATTGGTGGATTGAAAACCCAATTCCTCAGCGCGTTTTAATAACGCCGCAATAAAATCCTCATCTTGTTCACGGTTAACAATTTTTTGCACCGCTTTATTAAAGTCTTGCACCCCCATACTCATCCGGTTAAAACCAATTGAACGTAGGTGATCGAGCATAGAGATCTCAATTTTACGAGGATCAATTTCAATCGAAATTTCCGCGTTTTCTGCCACCGAGAAATGCGTTTTTAGCATCGCCATTAAACGGGCTGATTGCGCTTCATCTAAATAAGTTGGTGTCCCACCTCCCCAATGGATTTGGGTAACTTTTCTTCCTTTAAATAGCTGTGCACGGGAAATAATTTCTTTTTCAAGGTAATCAAGATAAATATCCGCTTTATGTCGATGGCGGGTTATCACCTTATTACAAGCACAGAAATAACAAAGTTGATGACAAAAAGGAATATGGACATAAAGGGAAAGCGGGCGATTTGGGTAACGCTCTGCCGCCTGAATAAAATCTTGGTTCGTGTAGTTTTCGTGGAATTCTAATGCCGTCGGATAAGAAGTATAGCGAGGGCCTGATTGATTATATTTCCGTATAAGTTCCTTATCCCAAATCATCTCTGACATTAAATTTCTCCTAATTTTTGTATATCATCAAGTAACTGCTTCAACTCTTCCACAATCTCCTGCTCAAGCTTGGCTTCCGCACTTTCCCGTTCAAGATCAAGGCGCATTCGCTCTTGCTTTCCAAGCATTTTTCGAGCTTCATGAGTTGGCATATCCCGTACAATATCGTACAGTTCGCTCATGGCAGGATAGGGCTGTAAGTCTTTACCAAAAGGCATCAATAACATCGTAAGACGAATAACCCCTTCAGAATGATTACATTCCTTCTGTTTCATTGCCTTAGCAATAATTTCAATACTCTCTTTTAAACGGAGGACTCGTTGTGCTTTCGCCTTAATCATAATTTGTTGCTGATGTTTCACTTGTTTTAACAAACGAAATGCATACCAAGACAACACAGCAATAACCGCTAACGCGAATAGGCTTAAAATAATAGTCCAAATCATCTTTTATCTAAATTGGTTAATATCAATTTTCTCAAAAGTGCGGTATAAATCATCGTCATTTTCTTCATCTTCAATACCCAGCTCATCCATGAGCTCTGCAATACGGGCAAGACATTCATCCACAAATTGCTGATCTGCTTTACTCAACGTTTTCCCTTCATCTAATGCATCCAATAATTCATTAAGAATTTCGTTATTTTCAAGATTTTCCAATTCTTGCATTGGATCGACTTTCTTCGCTACTTTCACGGCAGGAATAAGCTGACCTTTTTCCGGTTTATTCACAAATTCCACAATTAAAGGAATTTTTTTCTTACTCCCAATTTTCGGATCCTTGGTTTCTTGTTGAAGTTTATTGAGGTTATTTTCCCCCGCACTATGACGTGAACCTGACGCCAAACCTTTATGCTTACGTTTTTTCTTATCCTCACGAGCTTTCGCATCAAGTTCATAGCGTGTTAATTTTTTACCGCTGCGTTTCGGCATTTCAGGTTTTTTATCCGCTTTACGCATCGGCATAATATCGCTAATTTTACGCGTTTTTTTCTTACGAGCCATTCGTTTTATCCTTTCATAAAATTTGGTGGATTGTATCACTTCAGCATTTTTTTCTCATTAATAAATAGATGCATTCAATACAAATTCAACTTTATCTAAGCTTATTTTCTTTGTTATTTCTTATAAAATTTTAATTTTCTTCTAGGATTAGTCTATACATCTCCTCATCTTCTAACGCAAACAGAGCCTACATACCACAAACAAGTATACCAAACCAATAGCGCTAAAAGTGCGGTCAGTTTTTTTGGTGTTTTTATGTTGGTAAGTTCATACAGAGGGAGCAAGAAGTTAGAGAGTGGGTGGGAAATATTGATTGGCTGATTGATTAGTCTATGTAAGGGGAAGTGGTGAGTATCGATATAGAGGCTGTATGGAGTGATGTTATATTGATGATACTTATGTTCTTTAGGCTCTTATAGGGATTGTGATGATTGTGATACCCGTGATGTTGGTGATGTTTGCAGTCCCTATGATAGCGGAACCTGTGGCACTTTTACCTTTTACCTTTTTTATAATTCCAGTCAATAAAAAAATCCCCCAAGCGCCAGCTCAGGGGATTTCTTGTTTACTCTTCTTAATCTTAATTTCAATTCTTCTTAATCTTAATTCTAATCTCAATTGTACCCGGCGGTGCCCTACTCTCACATGGGGATTCCCCACACTACCATCGGCATTACAGCGTTTCACTTCTGAGTTCGGAATGGATTCAGGTGGGACCACCGCACTCTCGCCGCCGGGATAATTCTTCGATAACTGATACTCACAAATCGTTTTTCTTTATTTGCTCGTTTGTCTTCTCTTATTCCCTACCCTTCACAAGCTGAATATCTGT
>NZ_MLHH01000005.1 GCF_002000125.1 Rodentibacter heidelbergensis | reverse complement strand
ATCAAAAAAGTGGGTTAAATCCTTGTACTATAAGACATCAACCCATTTTTTCCCCACACTTTTGTCCATTAAGCCTAAAAAGAGAGCAAGGATACTGAAAGAAAAGAGGTGATAAAAAACGCACATTAACGTGCGTTTTTTTATTCGTATTCCTCTAGCCATTTTAACAAAATGGCTTCAAGAATTGCCTCATTGGATTTTTGTGGATCATCATCAAAGCCTTCGAGTTCACAAATCCATTGATGGAGATCGGTAAAACGTACGGTTTTAGGATCAAGATCAGGATTGCGATCATATAATTCTTCTGCAATCTGTTGTGAGTCTGTCCATTTCATTAGTGTGCCGCCTCATTCGCATGATTAAGGTTATATTTTGGAATTTCCACCACTAAATCTTCTTCTCCCACAATACATTGGCAAGAAAGGCGGCTGTCTATTTCCAAACCCCAAGCTTTATCGAGCATATCCTCTTCTTGATCGCTGGTTTCATTTAAAGAATCAAACCCTTCACGAATAATCACATGGCAAGTTGTGCAAGCACAAGAACAATCACAAGCATGGTGAATTTCGACCCCGGCATTGTGCGCCACTTCTAATAAGTTATCGCCGGCAGCTGCATCAACGACCATACCTTCCGGGCAAAACTCTTCATTTGGTAAAAAAATTACTTTTGGCATAATACTTTCCTTAAATCACAATGATTAAATGAGTTAGGTTAAATCATATCGCTGAAAACTCAGCTCAATTTAACCGCACTTTTCTTTACAATTTTTCCATATCCGATACATTCTTACCGGTTAAGGCTTGGTGAATACTCGCATTCATTCGTCTTGCCGCAAATGCTTGCGTAGCCGCATCTAAGGTTTTAATACCTTGAGCAATAGCCTGACGATCGCTTCCCTCTTTCAGGGCAATCAATTGTTTCAACACCGCCTCAATATGATGAAATTCTTCCGTGCTGAGCAATGTTGAACCATCCGCTTGTAAGGCGACAATCACA
This sequence comes from Rodentibacter heidelbergensis, assembly GCF_002000125.1. Classification (GTDB taxonomy): domain Bacteria; phylum Pseudomonadota; class Gammaproteobacteria; order Enterobacterales; family Pasteurellaceae; genus Rodentibacter; species Rodentibacter heidelbergensis. Next base: position 169,264 of record NZ_MLHH01000005.1, on the reverse strand, counting down.
CTCTCTATCACACGATCGGCTTCCACCCGTTGCTCTGCCAACTCTCGGGCCTGTAAATCTTCTTCAGCATGGTCAAAAGAGGATTTAATCATAGCGGTGACTTCTTCATCGGTTAAACCATAAGAAGGTTTAATTTGAATGGAGGCCTGCACTTTAGTGGATTTTTCCATCGCAGTGACACTTAATAGACCATCGGCATCCACTTGATAAGTCACTCGAATATGGGCAGCACCGGCGGCCATTGGCGGAATACCACGCAGAGTAAAACGCCCAAGTGAACGGCAATCTTCCACTAATTCACGTTCACCTTGTACAACATGTACGGTCATTGCGGTTTGACCGTCTTTAAACGTGGTAAATTCTTGTGCTCGGGCGACAGGAATGGTGGTGTTGCGTGGAATGATTTTTTCCACCAATCCGCCCATGGTTTCAATACCCAGTGAGAGTGGTACAACATCAAGTAGCAACATATTCGCATCGGTTTTATTACCCACTAAAATATCTGCTTGAATTGCCGCCCCCAGTGCCACCACTTTATCCGGATCTATGGAAGTTAATGGTGTTTTACCAAAAAACTCGCCAACTTGCTCACGCACATAAGGCACCCGTGTTGAGCCACCCACCATCACCACTTGTTGAACCTCATCAGCATCGACATTGGCATCTTTTAAGGCTCGGCGACAAGCAAGTAATGAACGTTTTACAAGAGGATGAATTAATTCATTAAATTGCTCACGGGTGATGCTAATAGAAAAATCTTGCCAAGAAATGACCGCACTTTCCGAGTTGCTCAACGCAACTTTTGCTTGCCCTGCAAGGGTGAGCAGTTCACGTTGTTGATGAACATTCTGTGGTTGGAATTGTGTTTGTTTTACCACCCAATCAGCAATGCAATGGTCGAAATCATCACCGCCTAAAGCCGTATCACCACCGGTTGCGAGCACTTCAAATACGCCTTTAGATAAACGCAGGATAGAAATATCAAAGGTTCCACCGCCTAAATCATAAACCGCAATAATACCTTCTTGACCGCTATCTAAACCGTACGCCACAGCAGCGGCTGTCGGCTCATTTAATAAGCGTAATACATTCAATCCCGCTAAACGGGCCGCATCTTTTGTGCTTTGGCGTTGAGCATCATCAAAATAGGCGGGAACGGTAATCACAACCCCGGATAATTCTGCCCCTAGTCGCTGTTCTGCGATATGGTTCAAATGCGCCAAAATATCGGCAGATACTTCCACAGGGCTTTTTTTCCCTTGGTTTGTGAGGATAAGCGGCAAGCCATTTTCACTCGCTACAAAATCATAAGGCATAGCTGGATAACGAGCCTGAACATCCGCTAGACTTCGACCAATTAAGCGCTTGGCAGAAATGATCGTATTTTTAGGATCACTTGAGGCTTGCGCAAAGGCTTCTCGCCCCACTTGTTTTCCATTTTTTCCATAATACACCACGGAAGGAACAAGGCTGCGATCTTGCTCATCATTTAAAATCACCGCCTGACCGCTTCTCACAGCCGCAATTAAGGAATTGGTTGTCCCTAAATCAATCCCTACCGCTAAACGATGTTGATGAGGGGCTGCTGTTTGTCCGGGTTCTGAAATTTGTAATAATGCCATAATCTTTCTTTTCTATTTCAATCAGTTATGCCACAGAATAAGCCATTTCAAATTTATCTTTTTCTGCGAAACAGGTGTGATAGTGGGTTTCAATATTCACTTCACGTTTTTGGCGTTGATCTATTGCCATCACTTTATCTTCATTTAAGTCCGGGGTGAAGACAAAGACTTGGTTACCATCAAGTTGTTTCACGGCTTCTTGCCAATTTTGCCAAAATAAACCTTGGTAGAAAGCCTCCAAATCACCATTTAATGCCCAAGCTAAGAATTCGGTGTAAGTAAAATTCAAATCATGCCAAGCCAAATCTTTGGGTGAAAAATAATAGATTTTCCCGAGATTTTTTCCTAAAGACCCGCCATTTAACGCAAAATAGCCACCGATCACATCATCTGCGACCAACAAATATTGCGGTTTTTCCCCAGATTCTTTGAAAGACTTACTAAAATTCCAATCCATTAATCCTCGTGGCAATTGAAAACTCCCCGAGCCTAAAATCCGCAACCAACCATGATGAATGAGCATGCCGCCTGTTTCATAAATCACCGCCCCCATTGGAGAGGAAGTGGGCATTTGCATCGTAAAAAGTTCACGTTCGGCACTGGAGTGGTCTTTTTGAATAATTTGACAATGATTACGAGCCTGTTCAATCCATTTTGAAAGGGTGGGCCAAGCAGATGTTTCTGGGGAGATTAATTGTTCAAGCGTTTGCATAATCGGATTACATCATTAAAAGTGCGGTCAATTCTCACCGAACTTTATCATTCAAAAAAGCGTTCTTCGACACGCTCAATTTCTTCTGTGAGTTTGCGTGTAAAGCGTAATTTATCACAAAGTTGTATGGTTTGCTCCCATTGTTGGGCTTCGATACTCTGAGAAAGTGCAGTCAATAACTGATGGGTTTCTTGCCGGATTTCGCCGGCTAAGGCCTCCAAGGCCTGTTCGTCTTTTTGATTTTCTACGCTTTCTAATTGTTCACGCCACTGTAACTGCTGCATTAAAAACGCCACATCTTGCGTGCTCTTTTGCTCAATATCTTTCTGTTCACACAAGTTGAGTGCAACAATAGCTTCTGCCCGAAGAATCGGATCTTTTAACGTTTTTAAGGCATCATTCACTTCTGTTGATTTCTGCATCGCCATTCTCTGATCTAGCGCACTGGCGGACACAAAATTATCCGGATGCAGCGCTTTTTGTAATTCCAGATAACGGGCATTTAATGCTTGGCTATCCAACTGAAAATCAACAGGTAAACCAAAAATTTCGAAGGGATTTAACATGCTTTCAACTCAACATTAAACGTGGAAACTTTCACCACAGCCACAGGATTCTTTCATATTTGGATTGTTATATTTAAAGCCTTCGTTCAGCCCTTCTTTGACATAGTCCAATTCAATGCCGTTGAGATAGACCAAACTTTTCGGATCGACAATCACCTTCACGCCGTGTTGTTCAAAGACCTGATCTTCCTCATTTAACACATCGACAAATTCTAGAACATAAGCCAATCCGGAACAGCCCGATGTTTTTACACCTAAACGCAATCCAATGCCTTTCCCACGGTTATCTAAAAAAGCTTTAACACGTTGAGCCGCTTTTTCTGTTAATGTAATGCTCATTCTTCCCCCAAGAAATCAGTAAAAGTGCGGTCGAAAACAACCGCACTTTTTATTTATTCACCTTGTTTTGCTTTATAATCGGCAATCGCTGCTTTTATCGCATCCTCGGCTAAAATCGAGCAGTGAACCTTCACCGGTGGCAATTCTAATTCTTCCGCAATTTGGCTGTTTTTAATCGCCCCTGCTTCTTCTAAAGATTTGCCTTTAACCCATTCGGTAATCAATGAGCTTGATGCAATCGCAGAACCACAACCGTAGGTTTTGAATTTTGCATCTTCAATAATGCCGTTGTCATTAACTTTAATTTGTAACTGCATGACATCACCACAAGCCGGCGCCCCGACCATTCCGGTACCTACGGAACTGTCTTTTTTATCCATTGAGCCCACATTGCGTGGATTTTCATAATGATCGATTACTTTTTCACTATAAGCCATTTTAACTTTCCTTTTTTAAATTCTGATAAAGACTGTTTCATCAATTCGAGAAGTTGATGAAAGATTAATGGGCAGACCACTCAATCGTATTAAGATCGATACCCTCTTTAAACATATCCCATAATGGGGATAGCTCACGTAATTTTTCAACCGCATTTTTGACTAAATTAACGGTGTAATCAATTTCCTCTTCAGTAGTATAACGACCTAAAGTAAAACGAATTGAACTGTGTGCTAATTCATCATTTAAACCTAATGCTCTCAATACATAAGAAGGCTCAAGACTGGCAGAAGTACAAGCGGAACCCGATGATACGGCAATGTCACGCAATGCCATCATCAATGATTCCCCTTCAACATAGTTAAAACTGATGTTTAAGTTATTATCAAGACGATGTGCCATCGAACCATTAACATAGGTTTCTTCAATATCTTTCAAACCGTTATATAAACGATCGCGGAGTGCTTTCAAACGTGGCATTTCTGTTGCCATTTCTTCTTTTGCGATACGATAAGCTTCACCCATACCCACAATTTGGTGAACCGGTAATGTGCCGGAACGCATACCACGTTCATGACCGCCACCATGAATAATCGCTTCTAAACGTACACGAGGTTTACGGCGAACATATAACGCCCCGATACCTTTTGGTCCATAAAGTTTATGGCTGGACATTGACATTAAATCCACCGGTAATTCGGCAAGATTGATCGGAAGCTTGCCGACACTTTGTGTTGCATCAACATGGAAAAGGGTTTTATTTTCACGGCAAAGCTCACCAATCGCTTTAATATCTTGGATCACACCAATTTCATTATTGGCATGCATAATGGAAACTAAAATCGTATCCGGACGAAGGGCGGCTTTGAATTTCGCTAAATCAATCAAACCATCCGCTTCCGGTGATAAATAAGTCACCTCAAAACCTTCACGTTCCAATTGACGACAAGTATCTAATACGGCCTTATGCTCGGTTTTGCAAGTAATAATATGTTTCCCTTTGGTTTGATAAAAGTGGGCTACACCTTTAATTGCCAAGTTATCCGCTTCTGTTGCGCCAGAGGTAAACACAATTTCACGAGAATCCGCACCAATTAAATCAGCAATTTGATTACGCGCAATATCCACCGCTTCTTCGGCTTGCCAACCAAATTTATGTGAGCGAGAAGCCGGATTTCCGAAAGTGCCCTCGATGGTTAGAAATTCCATCATTTTCTTAGCCACTCTTTCATCAACCGGACAGGTCGCTGCATAATCCAAATAAATAGGTAATTTCATTTTCACTCCTAAAAAATCACGCTAAAATTGACCGCACTTTAAGGGGCGGCGACTTTCCCTTTATGAATTCATTAATATTAAATTTTCAACATGATGGTGAGATTGAGCTTCAGCATTATGCTTATTCATCAACTCAGCCAAAGTGATCTCATTTAAAAAACTTTCAATGCGATAACTTAATTCTTCCCAAAGGGTATGAGTTAAACATTTACTACCATTTTGGCAATTTCCACCACCTAAACATTTTGTTACATGTATGTTTTCATTGACTGCAGAAATAATCATACCGACAGAAATTTGCTCACTTGGTAATCCTAATTGATACCCCCCACCCGGTCCTCGGACACTTTTTACTAATCCCCCACGGCGTAATTTCGCAAAAAGTTGTTCGAGATAAGATAACGAAATATTCTGACGTTCAGAAATATCAGCAAGACTTATTGGACCGGACTCCGCATTCAATGCAATATCCAGCACGGCTGTCACGGCATAACGCCCTTTTGAGGTCAGTTTCATAAGGTTTCCTTAAAATTGCACCAATACTTACATATCCCACTAAAACAATCAACTATCTTTTTGGGTTAAATTCAGTCGTTTCTCTACACAACTGATCATACCTCGTAAAATATTGAGTTCATTTCGCTCTACATGAAGACGATTGTATAAGCGTCTTAACTTTGGCATCACACCCTGATTTTGAATAAATCCGAGAGATTGATACAACTGTTCAGTGTGTTTAAAAAAATACTCCATTTCCTGTGAAGTCGCATACTGCTCTTCAGAGCTAGCGGAAATCATTGACGAATTTGTTATTAAACCGGCCATTCGCAATTCATAACTGACAAGCTGAACCGCCATGGCTAAATTTAATGAAGAATAATCCGGGTTGGCTGGGATCGTTAAATGATAGTGACATTTTAGTAGTTCATCATTATGTAACCCTACCCGCTCTCGTCCAAAAACAATCGCCACTTTCCCTTGATGCGATATCGCTTTTTCCGCACATTCTCTTGGTTCGATCAATGTGCTCTGTAAATGGCGTAAACGTGCACTAGTTCCTATCACTAAAGAACAATCAGCGATTGCTTCATCAAAAGTCCCCACAATATTGGCATTTTTGACAATATCATCTGCCCCAGCTGCGAGTGCAATAGACTGTTCATCAACAGATTTTGGCGAAACAAGATAGAGTTGGGAAAGCCCCATGGTTTTCATCGCCCTTGCAGAGGAACCGATATTGCCACTATGTGAAGTTTCAACAAGAACAATTCGAATATGATCCAGCATCACAGGCTATTCTCTGATTAAGATTTGTGAATATTCTAACATAATAACCTTTAATTTAAGTCAGGAATTTTCTTATCCTAATAATAAAGATAACTTATCAATGCTAGAAACAAAAGGAAGGGAAGCGTTAAATGAGAGTATAAAGAAAAAATAGGGAGTTACGATAAAATGGTGGGTCGTGAAGGATTCGAACCTTCGACCAACGGATTAAAAGTCCGCTGCTCTACCGACTGAGCTAACGACCCATATCGCTCAAAAAACTTCGCATATAGTACTGATTTTATTTATCAACGCAAGGAAATTCTTTGATTTCTTTTGTTAGTTGAATGAATAATCAACAATTTTTAAATTGGCTAATAGAAAAGTTAAAAGGCAGAGAATTATTCTCTGCCTTTTCTAAATCATATCTCTAAAAATTAGTAGGCTAATACTGCACGACGGTTTTTAGAGTATGCTGCTTCATCATGACCTAAAACAGCTGGTTTTTCTTCACCATAAGAAACAGTTGAAACTTTGCTACCTTCTACGCCTTTACCTGCTAAGAAAGATTTAACCGCATCTGCACGGCGTTGACCTAAAGCGATGTTATACTCTGGTGTACCACGTTCGTCAGTGTTACCTTCAACAACTACTTTTGATGATGGCATTGCATTTAAGTATGCTGCGTGCGCATCTAAGATTTGAACGTATTCACCTTCGATGTTGTATTTGTCAAAACCGAAATAAACGGTGTTGTAACGTTGTTGAAGATCTTCAACAGAATAACCACCAAAAGTTTGACCGTTGTTTGCACCGTTACCTGCAGCATCATTGCTGGAAGAGCTACAAGCTGCTAATGCCGCAACAGATGCTGCAACTAATAATGATTTAACAAATTTGCTCATTAGATTTCTCCTAATTACATTTTTATTTAGTTAAGTATGGCGACCAAGCAGGAAATTTCACTTGGCCATTACTTCCTGGAAGACTCGCTTTAAAGCGACCATCTGCAGAAACCAATTGTAGCACCTTTCCTAACCCTTGTGTAGAACTATAAATAATCATAATACCGTTCGGGGAAATACTTGGGCTTTCTCCGAGGAAAGAGGTACTTAACACTTCAGAAGCGCCAGTCGTGAGATCTTGTTTAACAACATTGTTGTTACCATTGATCATCACGAGGGTTTTACCATCACCACTGATTTGTGCACTTCCTCTTCCCCCAACAGGTGTCGCACCACCACCATTTGCACTCATACGATACACCTGAGGTGAGCCACTTCTGTCTGAAGTAAATAAAATAGAGCTGCCATCCGGCGACCATGAAGGCTCAGTATTATTCCCTGCACCACGAGTTAATTGCGTTGGCGCCCCACCATTTGAACTCATTACATAAATATTTAATGTACCATCTTGTGATGAGGCAAAGGCTAAACGAGAACCATCCGGTGAAAAGGCTGGCGCACCATTATGACCCGGAAATGAAGCCACCACTTTACGAGCACCGGATCCGAGATCTTGCACCACTAATTGTGATTTTTTATTTTCAAAAGAAACATAAGCCAAACGTTTACCGTCCGGTGACCAGGCCGGCGACATAATAGGTTGCGAACTCCGATTCACAACAAATTGATTATAGCCATCATAGTCTGCCACACGCACCTCATAAGGCTGTGAACCTCCATTTTTTTGCACCACATAAGCGATACGGGTTCTGAATGCCCCTCTAATTCCGGTTAATTTTTCAAACACTTCATCACTCACTGTGTGTGCACCATAGCGTAACCATTTATTGGTGACCGTATAGCTATTTTGCGCAAGCACTGCACCCGGTGTACCCGAAGCGCCCACCGTATCAACTAATTGATAAGAAATGTTATATCCACTTCCTGTTGCCGTTACCTGACCTACCACAACCGCATCAATCCCTAATGCAGTCCAGGCTTCAGGGTTCACTTCTGAGGCTGAGGTTGGTTTTTGTGGCATTTGTGCCACGGCAATAGGGTTAAATTTTCCACTATTGCGTAAATCATCGGCAACAATCTTACCAATATCTTCCGGTGCTGAACCGGCAAATGGCACAACCGCAATAGGGCGAGCGCCGTCAACACCTTCATCAATAACAATGCGTACTTCATCTTCTGCTACCGCATGACCTGCAATAACAAAAACCATGGCAAATACGCTTATGAGTTTTTTCATTAATTTCATTTTGTTACCTTTAAGTAAACTAAATTAACATGCTAAAACCAATTATTTAATATCAAAATCAATAATCGGTGCTTTATATTTATTGTACACCGCATCAGATGGGGCAGCAGGCACTTTCTTCGTTCTTGCTACTGCACTTAATGCTGCTGTACAAATATCTTCCGGCCCTGATACTTTCTGATAACCTAAGATCGTACCATCTCGACCAAGTTGAATTTTTATGCGACAAACCTTACCGGCAAAGCTTGGATCTTTTAAGAAACGACGCTGAATTTCCCGTTTAATGACACCGGCATATTGATCACCCACTTTGCCACCGTCACCGGCGCCTAATCCAGCACCGCTTCCTTGAGAACCGCCTTTATTGGCATTTCCCCCTTTCTGAGCGCTACCACCGCCGATATTGCCACCATTCATAAAATCATCCAAAGCGGCTTGATCTGCTTTACGTCTTGCAGCCGCTTTTGCTTCTGCCTCTGCTTTCGCCTTCGCAGCCGCCGCTTTTGCCTCCGCCTCGGCTTTCGCCTTCGCAGCCGCCTTCGCTTTGGCCTCAGCTTCTGCTTTCGCTTTTTCCTTCGCCTTTTCTTCGGCCTGTTTTTTCGCTTTTTCCGCGGCCTCAGCGGCTTTCGCCTTCGCCTCTTCTTCTGCTTGTTTTGCTGCTGCCGCTAAACGTTTTGCTTCAGCCTCTGCTTTTAATTTTGCCGCTTCAGCAGCTTGCTTGGCTTTTGCCTCTTCTGCTTTTTGTTTCTCTAAAGCTTGCTGGCGGGCCATTTCCTGCTGTTTTTGTTTTTCGATCTCTTGTTGCTGACGCTCAAGCGCCTTTTGACGTTGGATTTCTTGCTGGCGTTTGAGTTCTTGCTGCTTGGCTATCTCTTGTTGATTAACTTCTTCAGCCTCAACGGGTGGTTTTTCTTCCACAACAGGTTCAGGCTTTTTCTGCTTATCCGCTTGTCCTTTTTTCTGTTGCTGAATTCGTCCCCACTCTTGTGCTGCATTGCCGGTATCCACCATCACAGCACCTATCGCATTGCCTTCTCCTTCGCCACCGCCCATAATTTCAACCGTTTGAAATAAAGAGCTCCAAATTAACAGCCCAAACAAGGCAAGGTGCATAAGAATCGAAATGACAAACGCACTCGCTCCTTTTTTTTGTCGATTATTCTGCACGTTTTACCTACTCTACTAAATTGGGTTTGTCATTAAACCAACGGATTTAATACCGGCTAAATGAAGCAAATTTAATGCTTTAATGACTTCTTCATAAGGCACTTCTTTTGCTCCTCCCACCAAAAACATCGTGTTGTTATCTTTATCAAATTCTTGCTTTGATAACTGGGTCACCATTTCTTCCGTTAAGCCTTCCTGACGCTCCCCGCCAATAGAAAGCGTATACTGCCCCACACCGGAAACTTCCAAAATAACGGGGGTTTTATCTTCATTTGACACATTTTGGCTTTGCACGGAATCCGGCAATTCAACCTGTACGCTCTGGCTAATAATTGGTGCCGTTGCCATAAAAATCAGCACGAGAACCAGTAATACATCCAAAAACGGAACAATATTAATTTCAGATTTAATTTCTTTGCGTGAACGACGAGTCATATTTTCCTCTAAAACTTCACTAAAAATGACCGCACTTTTCTTAAAGTGCGGTTGATTTCCTCGTTATTTTCTTAATGGGAATGAGGCGCTTTACCAAAGGCTTGACGATGTAGAATCGTCGTGAACTCATCAATAAAGTTACCATAATTTTGTTCAATCGCATTAACTCGTAGGCTTAAGCGGTTATACGCCATCACCGCAGGAATAGCGGCAAACAAGCCGATTGCTGTGGCAATCAATGCTTCTGCAATACCCGGTGCAACCATTTGTAATGTTGCTTGTTTTGCGCCACTCAATGCCATGAAAGCATGCATAATTCCCCATACTGTACCGAATAAACCAATATAAGGACTTACCGAAGCAACGGTTGCCAAAAACGGAACTCGGCTTTCAAGGGTTTCAATCTCACGGTTCATGGCAAGATTCATCGCTCGAGTGGTACCCTTAATAATGGCTTCAGGCGCATCAGCATTCACTTGTTTTAAACGTGAAAACTCTTTAAAACCCACAAAGAAAATCTGTTCGCTTCCTGTTAGGACATCACGGCGATTTGATAACCCTTCATATAATTTATTCAAATCCTCACCGGACCAGAAACGATCTTCAAAGGTATTGGCTTCTTTTAATGCATTCGTCAATACACGGCTACGTTGAATGATAATTGCCCAAGAAATGATTGAAAATAAAATTAAAATGACAATAACAAGTTGTACGACAATACTTGCTTTTAGAAAAAGATCTAAAAAATTGAGTTCTGCAGTCATTACCTACTCCGAGAAGGTTATATCGTTTGAAAAGGCGGATTTTATTTCCCTTGGAATTGCCGCCGGTTTCATTTTACCAAGATCAACATAGGCTACCTTCACGGTAGCCTTTGAGAGTATTATTGTTTCCCGCATCAGCCGTTGCTCAAAAAGGAGAGTCGCCCCTTTAATTGCGGTCAGTTCCGTTTCAACAATAAGATAATCATCGAGTTTTGCCGGAACACAATAATCAATCGCCATCGATTTGACAACAAAGGCGTGCTGTTGTTCCTGCATTAATACTTGTTGAGAAAAATTTTGTTTTCTTAAATATTCCGTTCTTGCCCGTTCAAAAAAATGCAGATAACGTGCATGGTAAACCACCCCACCCGCATCTGTATCTTCATAATAAACTCGCACAGGGAAACGAAAGATTTTTGAATTCACCTTTATTTTCCTTAATTCAACAATTTAGGGCTGTGTATTTTAGAGTCAGTTTTTACTCTTCGCAAGTACTTTCAAATCAGCAAAATCTAATTTACGAATAATGTAAAACTATTGATACGAGAAATGCCAAATAGCCAAAATAAGGAAAAAATACGACTTTCCAAAAAGTGCGGTTAATTTCAAAGCCCATTCCATGGATCCATGCGCAAACCACACCCCAGAGAATAAAAAGCACTAACAGTGGATTTGTTGTTCTTAATTGAGTGGAAAAAAAATTGAAATTAAACAACAGGGCAAGGGTTAATACCGCCGCCAAGATAAATGAAAGGGTTCTTAACGAACCCTTATTAACATATTGATAGAGAAACTGAATCATTATTCGTCAAATTGCCCTAAATTTTCTTTGTTTTTGGTAACTTTTACGCTTGCAAAAATTGCCGCTAAAATACCCACTACCCAAATTACATATAACATCTCATATCTCCTTTAGTATAATGAGTTTGTGTTTTCTTCCACAAAGCGTTCATCCAAACGACCAAACATTTTGAAGTATGACCAAATGGTGTAAGCCAAGGAAATCACCACAAAGACTAGTGCCAAGAAAAGCATCCAAGTGAGCGTTAATTCGCTAGATGTAGCATCCCACATTAACAAGCTTTGCTCCGGATGTGAGCTTGAAGGCATCACAAATGGGAACATGGATACCGCAGCTGTGATAATCACACCCGCCATTGTTAATGAGGAGAATAAAAATGCGAAGCCACAACGGTTTGCTTTAGAGAACGCCACATTTAATAAGGCACTCACCACAGCTAAGGCCGGGAAGATCCATAAAATCGGCATTTCATTGAAGTTTCTAAACCACGCACCGGTTTCAACCGCCACTTCTTTACCCATCGGAGAGGAAGGTGCAAAGTGATCAATCGTGCTGGTCACGACATAACCATCTTTGAAGTATAACCATACACCGGCGAGGATAAAGGCGATTAAGGTGACAAAAGCACCGATTTGACTAATCGAACGCACACGATCTCTGAGTTCAGCAGTGGTTTTCATCTGCAACCAGTTTGCACCGTGAGTCATGAGCATTGCAAGGCTAATCACACCGCATAATAAGGCAAATGGATTTAACAAAGCAAAGAATGACCCTGTATAAGTGACTTGTGCAATTTCATTAAATTCAAATGGTACACCTTGTAGTAAGTTACCAAATGCGACACCGAACACTAATGCAGGCACTAAACCGCCGGCGAACAAGCCCCAGTCCCATACCGCACGCCATGTCGGGTTATCAATTTTTGCACGATATTCAAAACCGAGTGGACGGAAGAATAATGCGGCTAATACCAACACTAATGCAATATAAAAGCCGGAGAATGATACCGCATAAACAATTGGCCATGCCGCAAACACAGCACCACCAGCGGTTAATAACCAAACTTGGTTACCATCCCAGTGCGGGGCAATTGAGTTAATCATAATACGGCGTTCCACTTCTTTTTTACCAGCTACAGGTAAAAGTGCGGTCACCCCCATATCAAATCCATCAGTAACAGAGAAACCGATCAGCAATACAATGACTAACACCCACCAAATAAAACGTAGAAATTCATAATCAATCATAATTCGTCTCCTGCTTATTTAGATGATTGTTCAAAATAGTATTTGCCGGTTTTCAATGCACTCGGACCTAAACGTGCATATTTAAACATTAAATACATCTCAACAACAATAAACGCTAAGTAAAGTGCACAGATTAAACCAATAGAGAACCAAAGATCACCCACACCTAAATTTGAAGCAGATACGCCAACCGGTAATACTTCATAGATTGCCCATGGTTGACGACCGTATTCGGCTAAGAACCAACCACATTCAATAGCAATCCAAGGTAAAGGCAAGCCCCATACCAATGCTCTTAGTAATAATGGGCTTTGTGTCACTTTATTACGTAGATTTTGAACAAACGCACCAAATGCTAACAAGGCAAGTAAACCACCCACAGCTAACATGGCACGGAATGCCCAGAAGTTAGGACCAACATTTGGAATGGTATCACGAGCCGCTTGTTTGATTTGTTCTTCTGTCGCATCAACCACTTTATCGGTATAGCGTTTTAGCAATAAACCAAAACCAAGGTCTTTTTTCACTTCTTCGAATTTTGCTTTCGTTTCAGGATTCACTTGACCTGATGCTTTTTTCTCTGCTTTTAATTGAGTGAAAAGATCATAAGCGATAATACCAGTGCGAACGCGTTGCTCATTTAACGCTTGGAGTTCTTTTAACCCGGTGATTTCTTTATCAAAAGAACGGGTTGCCACAATACCGCCAATCATTGGTACGCTGATTTCAAAATCATTTTTCATTTCGGCAGTATTCGGAATAGCGGCAATATGAAATGATGCAGGCGCCGGTTGGGTTTCAAACTCCGCTTCCATTGCGGCTAATTTTACCGGTTGGGCTTTACCAATGTCATAACCTGACTCATCACCTAGAATTAATACGGAAAGAGAAGCAATAAAACCAAAAGTGGCGGCAATTGAGAAAGAGCGTTTTGCAAATCCAAGATCACGACCTTTTAATAGATAGTATGCACTGATTCCTAATACAAAGAATGAACCTGTGACATAACCGGCAGAAAGGGTATGTAAGAATTTACTTTGCGCAACCGGATTTAACCATAAATCCATGAAGCTGGTCATTTCCATACGCACAGTTTCAAAATTGAATTCTGATGCCACCGGATTTTGCATCCAGCCGTTTGCCACCAAAATCCACATGGCAGAAAGGTTTGAACCAAATGCCACACAGTATGTTGCCAGCAAATGTTTACCTTTAGATAAACGATCCCAGCCAAAGAAGAATAAACCCACAAAGGTTGATTCTAAGAAGAATGCAAGTAATGCTTCAATCGCCAATGGCGCACCGAAAATATCACCTACATAGTGTGAATAATAGGACCAGTTAGTACCAAATTGGAATTCCATGATGATACCGGTAGTCACCCCAAGGGCAAAGTTAATACCAAATAACTTACCCCAGAATTTTGTCATATCTTTATAGACTTCTTTGCCTGTTACAACATAGGTGGTTTCCATAATTACTAATACGAAAGCCAAACCTAATGTTAAAGGGACAAAAATGAAGTGATATAACGCAGTTAAGGCAAACTGCAAGCGAGAAAGTTCAACAACGTCTAACATCTCAACCTCTTGTAAAAATTACAAGTCATTCACTATGATTAATAAAGGTCACCCTTAAATAACCACCCCACGCTTAATTCCGCTCACAAGCGGATTAAACAAATACTGAATATCCACACAACAAATCCTTTTGCTCATTTCAACAAAACAATAGGTTATAAGGCAGATAACTCAAGATAGGCCGTTATTCTACTACTAATCATAAGGATAAAAAACATTAAAAACGTTATCTCGATCACATTTTTGATACAAACGAGAAAATAACTCTTATCAAGTAGAGTTATGTAAATTGATCCATGTCAATTTCTCATTTTTTCTAGTAAAAACCGATTGTTTAGCGAAAACAATATCCGACCTCCTTTAAGCCCTTAAGAGAGATAATGTGGTTTTTCTTAGTCTTATTTGCCCATTCATTGCATTAGATCAATTTTCAACGAAAATCTTTCTCTAAAAAAGTGATCGACACTAGCCTTATGCCTAAAAAGGAGTATGATTGGCGCAGTTTTTAACTTTATTGAGGTATTTATGCTTTATTTAGAATTTTTATTCTTACTCTTAATGCTTTATGTGGGAAGTCGCTTTGGCGGTATAGGATTAGGCGTGGTATCCGGGATTGGATTGGCTATTGAAGTCTTTATCTTCCGTATGCCGGTGGGAAAAGCCCCTGTTGATGTGATGCTCATCATCCTTGCGGTTGTCACCTGTGCCTCTATATTAGAAGCGGCCGGCGGCTTGAAGTTTATGCTGCAAATCGCAGAGCGTATTCTGCGCAGAAACCCAAAACGGGTGACTTTACTTGGCCCTTTAGTAGTGTATTTTTTGACCTTTATGCTCGGTACTGGTCATTCTGTTTATACCATTATGCCAATTATCGGCGATGTGGCCTTAAAAAATAAAATTCGTCCTGAACGTCCAATGGCAGCCTCTTCAGTTGCTTCTCAACTTGCGATCACCTCTAGCCCGCTTTCGGCTGCTGTGGTGTTCTACCTCGGAAAGATCACTGCAATGCCGGGCTTTGAGCATATTAGCTTGTTAGATATTATCTGTGTGACCGTACCGGCAACCCTTGCAGGAACCATTGCACTTTCCTTATATAGTATGCGTCGCGGCAAAGAATTAGAGCAAGATCCTGAATATCAACGCCGTTTAGAAGACCCTGTATGGCGGGATCGTATTTTAAATACCACAAGCACAACCTTAAACGAAGCCCTTCCTCAAGGCGCAAAAAAATCCGTTTACCTTTTCTTATTGGCTTTGGTTGTGATTGTTGCGATCGCAATGATTCCGGAAATTCGAACCATCGGCACAGGGAAAGCGATTTCAATGTCACTTGTCATTCAAATGATGATGCTTTGTTTCGGTGGGATTATTTTACTTGCCACCAAAACCAATCCACAAATTGTGCCAAATGGCGTTGTCTTTAAATCCGGTATGGTAGCTGCTATTGCCATTTATGGTATCGCTTGGATGAGTGATACCTACTTTCAATATGCAATGCCGGAATTTAAAGCCGCTATCACCGATATGGTGCAAACCTATCCTTGGACATTCGCCTTAGCCTTATTTGCGGTGTCAGTGGTGATTAACAGCCAAGCAGCAACAGCGGTGATGTTACTTCCTGTGGGTATTGGTTTGGGTATTCCTGCCCCGATCTTGGTGGGATTAATGCCGGCTACTTACGCTTATTTCTTTATCCCGAATTACCCATCGGATATTGCCACTGTAAACTTTGATGTGACAGGTACCACAAAAATTGGTAAATATTATTTCAACCATAGTTTTATGATGCCGGGTTTAATCGGTGTCACCGTGGCTTGCCTTGTTGGCGTGAGTGTGGCGGAATTGATAATCCGCTAATTTCCCCTTTCTCTAAAAAAGCACCTTCGGGTGCTTTTTTATTCCAATTTTTATTGAGGCTTCCCTCAAAAGTGCGGTCAGAAAATGGAGAGTTTTATATCAATCATTGAAAATGTGGTCAAAACAGGGAGAGAATGATAACAAAACAAATCAACGGAAATTCGCTCATACGATGAATTTATTTGAATAAAATCAGAAAAAATGAGAAAGGTATTGAAGTGATTGGGGTGGTGAACTAAGCAGAATTGGTCTTAACAGCAAGTGGCTTACTGCACGCATCCCTGCGGGATTTCTACCTAGCCCACCATTGGAGGTGTTCTAGTCTGTGCGACATCAAACAATATAAGAGGTTTTTCAACCAATTAAAGCCACTTTTCAGGAGACCAATCCTGTCTTCCTACATACCGTGCAGGAATTGTGCGTATCATAGATCCCTTTAGCGTCATTGTCAATTTAATGTATCGTTATTTGAAGATTAAATATGCAAATAATTTTACAGACAAAAAAACCACCTTTCGGTGGTTTTTAATGACTATCTCACGCCATAAACAACAATGGTTTTACCATGGGCGTGAATAAGATTTTGGTCTTCCAGCATTTTGATTATGCGTCCTACCGTTTCACGAGAACAGCCCACCATTTGACCAATTTCCTGACGAGTAATTTTGATCTGCATCCCATCAGGATGGGTCATCGCTTCTGGTTGTTTAGCAAGACTAATCAATGTTTGCGCAATACGTCCGGCCACATCTAAAAAGGCAAGATTACTGACTTGACGGGAGGTATTTTGCACACGGCGAGCTAACTGAGCCGTTAAAAACATCAGTATTTCAGGATTAATTTGAATTAACTGACGGTATTTTTTATAAGAAATTTCAGCAATTTCACAAGGTGTCTTGGTTTTCACCCATGCTGAACGTTTTGAACCTTCATCAAATAGCCCCACCTCACCAAAAAACTCACCGGCACTGAGATAAGTCAAAATCATCTCTTTGCCCTCATCGTCTTTTGCTGAAACCATTACGGTTCCTTTAATCACATAATAAAGTGTGGTGGCATCTTCACCGGCATGAATCAATGTGGACTTCGCCGGATATTTATGTAAATGGCAATGTGTCAAAAACCAATCTAAAGCGGGATCCCTTGCCGAACGATCTTCAGGGGGTTGTTCCACTTCAACATCTGCATCGATATAATCTGACATATTGACTCCTTATCAGCTCTATTTCAAAAATTCCATTTTATCTTTTATGTCAATGGATTCGTGCAATTCCGACCAAACAATTACCGCACGTCCATTGCAGATTTTTGTTAATAATTGCGCCTTTTTTTGTTCGAGGGAAACCTCTTCAACACCGTAATCCGTTCCCTCCCGCAATACTACGCTTTCAATAATATTATCAAGAGTTGTCGGTTCTAAGTCTTGCCACGGAATAATCATATATTTCCTCTCGAAAGTCAATCAAGCAAACAGCGGCTCAATAAAGCGCCATTGCTGTTCGAAAGATTGATTTGAGGTGGAGCGAAAGTTAGTGCGCACGTAACGCATAAATTGCCCCTCACATAAGGTAACCAAATGTGCGGCAATCACACGCACATCCACCGCAAACCCTTTTCCTTCACGCAATTTGCGCATTTGTAAAATATTCACAAACTGCATTTCAAGACGATCAAAAAACTGGGCGACACGCAGTTGTAATTGAGGATCTTCAAACATTAAAGCATGACCGGTTAAAATGCGGGTTAATCCCGGATTTTTGCGGGCAAAATCCAAAATCATCTGCAAAATGTCATGAACACGGTTCATGGTGTTCGTTTCGTTGCGAATGGAGGCATTAATTCTGCTCAGTAAATTATTTTCGATATTTTCAATCAACGCCTCAAACATCTTGGTTTTGCTTGGAAAATAACGATAAAGCGCCGCCTCAGACACGCCCACCTCTTGGGCTAAACGTGCGGTGGTCATTCTCTCCATTCCACGCTCGGAATGAAGCATATGGGTCAACACAGTCAGCACTTGCTGACGGCGTTCTTTCACTGTACGTTTTTCGATTTTAGGTGCTTTCACTTCCGGTGCTATTTCCTCCACACCGGATAAAGATAATTGCTCTTCTACCATAAATTATTGTTTACCCGAATGACCAAAACCGCCTGCACCACGTTCTGTTTCTGCAAATTCATTCACAATATTAAATTCTGCTTGCACCACCGGCACAAACACCAATTGTGCAATGCGATCCCCTACTTCTACTTTAAAAGGCTCAGTGCCACGATTCCACATTGACACCATCAAAGGGCCTTGATAATCGGAATCAATCAACCCCACCAAATTACCCAATACAATGCCATGTTTATGCCCTAAGCCTGAGCGGGGTAAAATCACCGCAGCAAGATTAGGATCGGCAATATAAATGGATAAACCGGTTGGAATAAGTTTTGTTTCTCCCGGCTGAATTTCAAATGCCTCATCAGTCAATGCGCGTAAATCTAACCCGGCAGCCCCCTCTGTGGCATAAGTCGGTAAAGGAAACGCTTCACCAATCCGTTGATCTAAAATTTTCACATCAATTTTTTTCATTTAATACTCCGTTTGAAACTGTTATTAGCCCCAATAAGGTGACTCAAAGTGCGGTCAAAAATGACGATGTTTTTCTATATTGTTCAATAATTTCATCGACAAGGTCGGCCGCCAACTCTTTTTTGGATTTTAACGCCAGTATTTTACTTCCGCCTTTCCAAAAAAGTTGCAATGCATTTTCCTCAGCATTAAAGACCTGCCCGTTCGACACATCATTCGCACAAATCATATCGAGGTTTTTGCGTTGAAGTTTATCTTTTGCATAATCAGCAACATGTTGCGTTTCTGCGGCAAACCCTACGGTGAAAGGGCGTTTTTCCTCTAAATGCCCCACATCCGCAATAATATCGGGATTTTTAATGAGTTTGAGCTGCATTTCAGCTTCTGATTTTTTGATCTTCTGCTCACCCACCTTTGCCACACGATAATCCGCCACAGCGGCACAACCGATAAAAATGTGATTTTTAACCGCACTTTCAAGAGCGATATGCCACATTTCTTGGGCAGAAATCACATTAATTCGATTAACATTTTTTGGGCTAATAAGATTAACCGGACCACTAATGAGCGTCACATTAGCGCCTCGTTTTGCAAAGGCTTCTGCAAGAGCAAAGCCCATTTTGCCAGAGCTGTAATTGGAAATATAGCGCACAGGGTCAATAGGCTCACGGGTTGGACCTGCTGTAATCGCCACATTGAGCCCCTGTAAATCTTGATCCTGATAAAAGAAATCCGAAAGTGCGGTCAAAATTTCCTCCGGTTCAGACATCCGCCCTGCTCCCACATCACCACAAGCTTGGAAACCACTATTCGGCCCAATTAATACCACGCCTCTCTCTTGAAGTGCAGTCAAATTTTGTTGAGTGATTTGTTGTGCAAACATTTGTTGATTCATTGCCGGAGCAAGAAAAATGGGCGAAGAAGTTGCCAAACATAGGGTAGAGAGCAAATCATTAGCCATGCCTACGCTAAAACGAGCAATAAAATCCGCACTTGCCGGTGCAATCACAATCGCCTGCGCCCATTTTGCCAGTTCAATATGCCCCATGGCCAATTCTGCTTGTGGATCTAACAAAGATTGTGACACGGCATGACCGGAAATTGCCTGTAAAGTAAGCGGGGTGACAAATTCCTCAGCCGCCGGTGTTAATACCACACGAACCTCGGCCTCGGCTTTACGCAATAAACGAATAAATTCAATCGTTTTATAAGCGGCGATACCACCGGTTATCCCCACAACAATACGTTTTCCGCTTAAATTCATTGTTTCTCCAGACTAAATAAGTTTGTTAGTACTTAACCACAACCTTGGCATTTTACTTCAATTTAACAAAATAAAAAATTTTATTTTTACGAACCTTTCCGCAGTTCTTCCCTTGATTTATCGCTTAATATTCAAAGTGCGGTCAACATTCACCGAGATTTTACTCACATAAAAGAAAACTAAGAGAAAACGATGGAAGCCACTGAACTGATGCCGCGTGAAAAATTACTAAAATATGGTGCAACCCAACTGACCGATCACGAACTTCTCGCTATTTTTTTACGCACCGGTGTCAAAGGTTGTCCCGTGATGACGCTTTCAGAACAGGTGCTCCAACATTTTGGTTCACTTCGCACTTTACTTTCGGCCAACCAACAGGCTTTTTGTTCGGTAAAAGGTTTGGGCATTACCCAATTTATTCAACTCCAAGCGACCACCGAAATGACAAAACGTTATCTCAAACAAGAAATGTTAAACTCTCCCGTTTTTCACGAACCGGAAATCGTTAAACTCTATTTACGCACCGAATTACAACAGGAAGAACGGGAGGTTTTTATGGTGTTATTTTTAGACAATCAGCATCGACTTATTAAAAAAGAGCGGTTATTTTTAGGAACGATTAATGTTTCAAACGTATATCCTCGAGAAATTATAAAAGAAGCCCTTTATTGCAATGCTGCTGCACTGATTTTGGCACATAATCACCCTTCGGGCATCGCCGAACCCAGCTATGCGGATCAAATCATTACACAAAAAATTTGTGATTCGGCAGAATTAATGGAAATTCGAATTCTTGATCATTTTATTGTGGGAAAAAATGATTGCTATTCCTTTGCAGAACATCGTCTGCTTTCAATTTGATATTTAAAGTGAGAGTTTTTACGCCTCACGCCAAGGAAAATCGCATTTATGCTTGAGAAATAAAAATAAAGTCAGTATAATCTGCGACCTTTAATATAGTAAGCGGGTCGGATCAGCGCGACCTGACGAGGTAACGAGCTTGGTTTCAGCCAAGTTTAAACAATCCGAACCGTAAGCTCGAGCTTATATTTAATTATTGGAGATTATTATGTCTAGAGTTTGTCAAGTAACAGGCAAGCGTCCGGCTGTGGGTAACAATCGCTCACACGCAATGAATGCGACACGTCGTCGTTTTCTTCCAAACCTTCATACTCACCGTTTTTGGGTGGAAAGTGAAAAACGTTTCGTAGCCTTACGTTTAACTGCGAAAGGTATGCGTATTATTGATAAAAAAGGCATTGATGCAGTGTTAGCTGAAATCCGTGCTCGTGGCGAAAAAATCTAAGGAGCTAAAACATGGCAGCGAAAGGCGCTCGTGAAAAAATCCGTTTAGTTTCTACTGCAGAGACCGGTCATTTCTATACTACTGATAAAAACAAACGTAATATGCCTGAAAAAATGGAAATCAAAAAATTTGATCCAGTAGTGCGTAAACACGTTATCTATAAAGAAGCAAAAATCAAATAATTTTGCTGATTTGAAAAAGCCCGAGATAACTCGGGTTTTTTTGTACACAAAATCTATACACGATCTCAACTATGCCCGAATTACCTGAAGTCGAAACCGCCCTACGAGGTGTCAGCCCTTATCTAAAAGGCTTTATGATTGAAAAAATTGTCGTTCGCCAGCCACAATTACGTTGGTCGGTTTCTCCTGAGCTGATGGCATTAGAGAACGTCAATCTTCTCAAGCTTACCCGCCGTGCAAAATACCTTATTCTTCATACGGAGCAAGGCTATATCATCGGGCATTTAGGTATGTCCGGCTCTGTGAGAATTGTGCCGCACAACAGCCCCATTGATAAACACGATCATGTGGATATCGTCATGAATAACGGGAAGTTATTACGCTATAACGATCCCCGTCGTTTTGGCGCTTGGTTGTGGACGGAAAATCTTGAGGAATTTCATCTCTTTTTAAAACTTGGCCCAGAACCTCTTTCCGAAGAATTTAACGCCGAATATCTCTTTAAAAAATCTCGCAAAAAACTGACCGCACTTAAAACCTTCCTGATGGATAATGCCGTTGTGGTCGGTGTGGGGAATATTTACGCCAATGAAACACTATTTTTATGTGGTTTACATCCCCTCAAAGTCGCCGCCAATCTCACCCGAAAACAATGCGAACTTATCGTTGATACAATCAAAAACGTCCTTACCAAAGCCATTGAACAAGGCGGAACGACCCTCAAAGACTTCTTACAACCCGATGGCCGCCTCGGCTATTTTGCGCAAGAATTATTGGTTTATGGCAACAAAGGCAAACCTTGTCCAAAATGTGGAACAAAAATTGAAAGTCTTATCATCGGGCAACGCAATAGCTATATTTGCCCACAATGCCAAAAGAAAAAGTAAAATTAAGCTCGCTTAAAATAGAATTTCAATGTGTAGTTCTTCACAACCAAGCAATTCTCTTAACAGGATATTTTTCCAATCTTAATTAGGAGCAAAAAACTGCTTCACTGTATGTGTTTTACCTTAAGCTCTTTGTTCTTATCTCAACTTGAGTTTTTTTCATTTAAATTTAGAATACCCCATTGCTGTAGAGGATAATTCTTACAATCTCTTAGCAGGAGTCATTCAAATTCAATTTATCAAACCGAATCAGGAATAACAAAATAATGAAACAAGGTCTTGCGCTTAAGCTTTGTTCCGATTTAATGATGGTTAATTTTAATCAAGAATTTCTTGAAAAGTTACAAGTTCTCGTTTGGAATCGTGAATTAGGAACAAAAGATAAACTTCACCATACAAAAGAATCTACTTTTTCAGCTATTTTTATTGATGCAGATCTTTCTTATTCTAAAGAAAATTTGTTGTGTTGGATAAGGGTATTGAAAAATGATGGTTGGCTGTTAATGGAAAGCATTGCTGAAAGAACACCAGAGATGTTGAAAGCACTTTTTCCTGATCTTTTAACAGTACATGAACAACCCAATCCCAATATTTGGGTCTTCAGTAAAAATGTTATCAATACCGCTGAAATCCACACAAAGATAATACAAGCACTTAATGAAAAGGCTCCAATCTCTCACCTTCTTCCGCTATTGGACAAAATGGAATATGCCTCACCACATTCCGTTTTGTCTCATTTTATCCGAAGTAAATTATTTCATAATGTACCCTTTGTTAGCCATGAAAGTTGGCAACGCTTGTCCGACAGAACCCTCTCTCGGGGAATGAACATCTATACAGCCTTAAATACGTTGTCCAATGGAAATTATCAAATAGGCTTTCAACAACGAGAAAGCGTTTTAGGCCATGCTCATCTACGTCGAACCCCAACACCTCCATCGGAAAAATTTTATGAGAAACGTTGGAAAGGTGAAGATTTAGCAGGAAAAACGATCGTAGTTTGGACTGAGTTTGGTTTAGGCGATGAAATTATGTTTGCTCAATTGGCCTATTATTTTAAAACCCAAAGAGCAACAGTGAAATGGATAGTGCAAAACCCGATTGTTTCTCTTATTTCCTCCCACCCCGATATTGATTGGCTGATTGATTCCACCAAATTGAAAGATCAATCCATCGATCAATCAAAGCTCATCGGAGAATTTGATTATTGGGTTTATCCACACGAAATTTTAGCTTATGTAAGCACACCTTTTCTACATTTACCTAAACGCTTACCTTATCTTTTTGCAGATCCCGATATGCAGAAAAATACTACACATTTATTTCCAGATACGGGAAATTTAAAAGTCGGTATTGTTTGGCGTGGTGACCCAACTCACGAAAATGATGCCTACCGTTCTATTCATCATTTAGGCCATATTGAAACCCTATTTCAAATGGAAGGGATCGATTGGTATTGCGTTCAAAAAGCCTGTAATGAACAGGAAGTACGTTTACTGGAAAAATACAATATTCCCAATGTAGCGAAAAGTGCAAAGGATTTTGCTGAAACGGCAGCAATGTTGCCTCACCTTGATTGTCTCGTTTCCGTTGATACTTCCGTGGTTCACGTTGCCGGTGCAATGGGCATTCCGAGTTTATTGATGTTGCCTTATATTGGAGATTGGCGTTGGGGATTGGTTGAATCAAGTAATCTTTGGTATCCAAGCGTTCAACTTTTCCGTTGTTCGACACCATTGCCAGTTTGGGATACAGTGATTGAAGAAATAAAGCAAGTATTAACCGAACGCAAAAGTTGGAAACGATAAAAAAATTAACCGCACTTTTGATAATCCCAAGTGCGGTTAAATTTTCCTCTTCACCCCTACCTCTTTAGGTGTATTTTTGTTTTTTCTTTTGATCTAAAGCAACTTTTTCATCAATAGCCCTAGAAAATCACCATACTTTTGTTATTGTTATTCTCGAACTGAACTATCTTTATTGAGTAAGATCAATAAGTTATCGATAATAGTTTGCATTTGAATTACTTTATTCTTCCCCACTTTTTTATGGAGTGTTTATCGTGAATACATTAAGAAAAAGTCTTATTTTGGCTGCCTCTTTCGCTGCCCTAGGCGCTTATAATTCGGCAATGGCTGAAATGGTTTATAAACCGGTTGAGCAACCCGTTGAGGCTCCGAACCCAAATTTAAAAATTGAAGCGGTGAATGAAAAATTCGCAGAAAAATATCCAAAACAGTTCCAGTCTTGGAAAGCGACAGAAAAAGGCGATAAATTAATTTATGCCGATGAAGAAGATCCTCGTTTAATCGTGCTTTGGGGCGGATATGCTTTCTCCAAAGAATATAACGCACCACGAGGCCATGCTTACGCCATTAAAGATGTGCGCGATATTTTGCGTACCGGCGCACCAAAAACTGCGAATGACGGTCCTCAACCAATGGCATGTTGGACGTGTAAAGGGCCTGATGTACCTCGTTTAATCGCAGAATGGGGGGAAGAAGGTTACTTTAATGCCAAATGGGCAAAAGGTGGGCCTGAAGTCGTGAACTCTATCGGTTGTGCAGACTGTCACGATACCACCTCTAAAGAGTTTGCAGAGGGAAAACCGGCATTGCGTATTGCACGTCCACATGTTTTGCGTGCTTTAGATCATCTTAATAATGCCTTACAAGCCAAAGCAAAAGCAGAAGGAAAATCACAAGCAGAGTTGAGTTTTAACACGGCGGCACGCACAGAACAACGTGCGGAAATCTGTGCAAACTGTCACGTTGAATACTATTTTGCCGGTGATATCAAACAGGTGACCTTCCCATGGAACAATGGGCAAACTGTTGATGATATTGAGAAATACTACGATGACATTGGTTTCAGCGATTGGACACACTCCCTTTCTAAAGCGCCAATGTTAAAAGCACAACACCCTGACTTTGAAATTTGGTCTTTAGGGATGCACGGTAAAAATGGGGTAACCTGTGTAGACTGCCATATGCCAAAAGTACAGGATGCCGATGGCACTGTTTATACGGATCACCAAATCCAAAACCCATTTGATGCCTTTGATTCCACTTGTGCAAACTGCCATGATCAAAGTAAAGAAAAATTAAAAGAGATCGTTGCTTCCCGTAAAAAAGACGTGAAAGATGTGATGGGTCGTTTAGAAGATCAAGTAGTGAGAGCACACTTTGAAGCCAAAGCGGCTTGGGATGCCGGTGCAACCAAAGAAGAAATGGAAGCGGCATTAATGGATATCCGTCACGCACAATGGCGTTGGGATTACGCAGCAGCAAGTCATGGTGGTCATATGCATGCACCTGATGTGATGCTTCGTGTATTAGGCTCCGGTTTAGATAAAGCGGCAGATGCACGCACGAAACTCGCTGCAATCCTAACCAAACACGGCGTAAAAACACCGGTTGAAGTACCTGATATCTCTACAGCAGAAAAAGCCTGGAAAGTGATGGGTATTGATATCGAAAAAGAACGTCAAGCCAAAGAAGAGTTCTTAAAAACAGTTGTACCTCAATGGGAAAAAGAAGCGAAAGCCAACGGCAAATTAGCTGAAGACAGCGCAACAAAACAATAAGAAACCTTACCGCACTTTTCGGGTAAAAGTGCGGTTGTTTTCCATCATAAATTTGAGGTTCCAAAATGAATTTAACGTCTTTTCTTCGCAATATGGCAAAAGCGGCTGCATTTCTTCTCTTTGCGGCAGCAACGCCAATGATTGCTCATGCACAAGCGGATTCAACACTCAGTTATGAGCCGCAATTAGACAATCAACGTGATCCAAACCAATATTGTGCAAAATGCCATAAATTTGACAAAGTAGATAAAAACCAAACCTTAGATCAATCCGGGGGAGAGTTACACTTTGGAAAATTCCATGGTACACACTTAAACCAAAAAAATCCGAACAACGGCAAACCAATCACCTGTGTAAGCTGTCACGGTAATATTACTGAAAACCACCGTCGTGGGGCGAAAGATGTCATGCGTTTTGAGGGGGATATTTTTGGTGAGAAAAAACCAATGTATTCCGTACAAGAACAAAACCAAATCTGTTTTGCTTGTCACCAACCGGATAAACTGCGTGAAAAATTATGGGCACACGATGTTCATGCGATGAAATTGCCTTGTGCAAGTTGCCACACCCTGCATCCAAAAGAAGACGCAATGAAAGGTATTCAGCCAAAACAGCGTGTTAAACTTTGTGTCGACTGTCACGGTGAACAACAAAAACGCCAATCTGAAAAAGAAAAATTGTCAGAACAAGAAAAATCAACCGAACAAAAGGATAAACAATGACAACTTGCTCACGCCGAAACTTTGTTTCCGGCATGGGGGCGGTGATCCTTATGACGGGAACCTCTTTAACTTCTTTAGCAAAAGAAGACAAGGCGGATAAAACCAAACGTTATGCGATGATACATGATGAAACGGCTTGCATTGGCTGTACTGCCTGTATGGATGCCTGTCGTGATGTCAATCAAGTACCGCAAGGCGTATCTCGTTTAGAGATTTTGCGTAGCGAACCTTATGGCGAATTTCCAAATCAGGAATATGAGTTTTTCCGTCAATCTTGCCAACATTGTAGCAACGCACCTTGTGTGGCCGTTTGTCCGACCGGGGCTTCATTTATTGACAGTGAAACAGGCATTGTTGATGTACATAAAGATTTATGTGTCGGCTGCCAATATTGTATTGCAGTCTGCCCATATCGTGTGCGTTTTATCCACCCTGTGCATAAAACTGCCGATAAGTGTAATTTCTGTCGGGATACCAATTTAGCCAACGGTAAACAACCGGCTTGTGTGGAAGCTTGTCCGACAAAAGCCCTCACCTTTGGCGATATGAACGATCCGAATAGTGAAGTGGCGCGTAAAGTCAAAGAAAAACTGGTTTATCGCACCAAAGTGGAATTAGGTACACAACCCAATCTTTACCATATTCCATTCCAACATGGGGAGCCTAGAAGATGACGTTAGATTATCCAGTTCCGTTCCACACCCCAAATTTAGTGTGGGATTCAACCATTGCGATCTATTTGTTTTTACTTGGGATCTCATCCGGTGCGGTACAACTCGCCATTGCATTCAAACGCAGTAATAAATTGGAAAATCCAAGCCAAAACTGGATTATTCGAGCTGGGGTTATTTTAGGCTCGGTACCCACATTAATCGGTTTAACCCTATTAATTTTTCACTTGGCACGCCCTTGGACATTCTGGAAATTGATGTTCAATTATCAATTTAATTCTGTCATGTCCATGGGGGTCATGCTGTTCCAAGTGTATATGTTGTTTTTGGTCTTATGGGCGGTGGTGATCTTCAAAAATGAGATAGAAGCACTCATTCAGCGTTTTATGCCAAAACTCCGCTTTGTGATGAAATTCATTGGTTTTGCCGAACGTTTAATGAGCCCGGTAGAGGTGATTTTATTCGTATTAGCGGCGGTTTTAGGGGCCTATACCGGTTTTCTACTTTCTGCGTTAATCAGCTATCCAATGTTAAATAATCCGGTATTGCCGGCATTATTCTTAGCATCAGGTACCTCATCCGGTATTGCGGCAACTTTCTTAATCATTCTTATCGCAGGCAAATTGAAAGGGGATTCTCACGAATCTCACTTTATCCACAAATTTGAAGTGCCGATTATGGTAACCGAACTCGGCTTATTAGTGTGCTTCTTTGTAGGATTATATTTTGGTGGCGGGCAAAAAACCTTGGCGTTATACAATGCCCTTTCGGGATTCTGGGGAGCCGTATTCTGGATTGGTGTTTTCTTTATCGGTATTTTGATCCCATTAATCGCCAATATGTTTGCCTCTGACCGATTCAAATATAACCGCAGCTTTATTATTTGGGTATCGATTTTCGACCTGATCGGGGTACTCTGTTTACGCTACTTTATTTTGTATGCGGGACAATTAACCGTAGCATAAGCAAAGGTTGTTTTATCAAGAAAGGCGTATTACTATGCGCCTTTCTTTTTTGAAATCATACACATTAATCACTAAAAATTTATTATGCTTCCAGAACTTGGCTTTCTCTCTCTTTTAATTGCCACCCTCAGTGCATTATTTCTTGCATTGTTGCCACAGGTGGGGCTATTTAAAAAAAATACTACCTTAATCAATTCGGCTTGGTGGTTAAGCTATGTTTTCACTATTTCCACCACAATCTCTCTTGCCATTCTCGCTTATTCTTTTGCCATCGATGATTTCACCCTAGAATACGTTGCAGCCCATTCCAATTCCCAACTGCCTACCTTTTTCAAAGTTGCCGCAACTTGGGGAGGACATGAAGGATCAATGTTATTCTGGTTGTTTTCATTGAGTTTATGGTTGACTGCTTTTGCTTTTTTTAACCGAAAAAATGACCGCACTTTTTCCGCTCAAAGCCTCGCTTTACTAGGGTTAATTTGCTTTGGTTTTGCGTTATTTATTTTGTTTTATTCCAATCCCTTTGGACGAATTTTCCCCGCACCGATGGAGGGCCGAGATCTCAACCCGATGTTGCAAGATATTGGGCTAATTTTCCACCCGCCATTACTTTACATTGGCTATGTGGGCTTTGCGGTGAATTTTGCCATGAGCCTAAGTGCCCTCATTTATCATCAACCTGTGCAACAAATCGCCAATAAAATGCGAAGTTGGGTCTTAGTATCATGGTTATTTTTAACCCTTGGCATCGTACTGGGTGCATGGTGGGCCTATTATGAATTAGGCTGGGGCGGCTGGTGGTTCTGGGATCCGGTAGAAAACGCCTCGCTTATGCCATGGTTGCTCGGGCTTGCTTTACTACACAGTTTAGTCATCGCTGAAAAACAAGGGGGATTTCCTTATTGGACAACCTTATTTTCTCTTCTCACCTTTGCTTTCAGCGTACTCGGCACCTTTATTGTTCGCTCAGGTGCACTCACCTCCGTCCACGCCTTTGCTGTTGATAACACCCGAGGCTATGCGTTACTGCTCATTTTCTTTTTACTCTCCTTATTGGCTTTTGGATTATTCGCACTACGTTCAAATCATACACCAGAAAGTGCAGTCAAATTTCAGCTTGTTTCAAAAGCCGGTGGGATGTTATTACTCAATATTTTATTAACCATTGCTACGGTTTCCACCTTTTTAGGCACTTTCTACCCCATGTTATTTCAAGCGATGAACTGGGGGTCTATTTCAGTAGGCAGCCCCTATTTCAATAGCATTTTCTTACCTATTTTAACGATTATGCTCGTGGCAATGGTGGTTTCTCTCTCATTACGTTGGGCAAAATTTGACAAAACCTTTTTTCTACGCCGTTTATTATTGATTGTCCCAGCCGGAGGCATTGGTTTATTGATGATTTGGCAACAAATTCATCATAACGAAGCACTTCGTTTCCACGGTTTTGCTTTCCTTTTATTAACCCTTGCCATCTGGCTTTTCTTTGCGACCTTATGGCAAAATTGGCGAAAAATCCACCTCTCACAATTGGGAATGATTTTTGCCCATTGCGGTGTGGCGATTGCCACCATGGGGGCGGTGATGAGTAGCTATTTTGGCAGTGAAATCGGTGTTCGCCTTGCACCACAACAAAGCCAAAAACTCGGTCAATACGAATTTTATTACCGCCAATTTTCGAACGAAATCGGCCCTAATTTCACCACCGAAGTGGCATTTTTTGACGTGACAGAAAAAGGGAAACCTTACGCCACCATCATCCCGGAACGCCGTTATTATGATGTTCGCACAATGACGATGAGTGAAGTCGGTTTAAGTGGCGGCTTCTTTGGCGATCTCTATATCGTCATGGGCGATCCTCTAGGGAAAGGGGAATTTACCTTCCGTCTGCATTACAAACCGCTTATTCGTTGGCTTTGGGCAGGCGGAGTTTTAATGGCATTAGGAGCACTTTGTAGCACATTGGGTGTACGCCGAAAACAGGAAAGATCATGAAGAAAAAACTCCTCTTTTTTACCCCGCTATTCATGCTTTTAGGGGTATGTATCTTATTAATTGCCGGGCTAAACCAAGATCCGAAAAAGCTTGCCTCTGCACTCATTGATAAACCCGTGCCGGAGTTTTATCAAGCAAACTTATTAGCGCCGAATCAAACCCTCAGCCTAAAAGATTTCCCTAAAACCCCCTTTTTATTAAATGTATGGGGCAGTTGGTGTGGTTATTGCAAAGAAGAACATCCGTTATTAATGGAGATCGCCAAAACGCTTCCTATCATCGGCATTGATTATCGGGATAATCCACAAAAGGGACGAGAAATGCTCAAAAAAATGGGTAATCCTTTCCTTTTGACGATAGATGACAGCCAAGGGGAACTGGCTATGAAACTCGGTGTAGACGGCGCGCCGGAAACCTATTTAGTGGATGCTAACGGTATTATTCGTTATCGTCATTCCGGATTACTTGATCGAGAAACCTGGAAAAATGTCTTTCTTCCTAAAATTCAAGAATTAATGAAAAAATGAAAATCTTTTTAACCGCACTTTTATTCTGCTTTAGCTTGTTTACCCAAGCCGAAATGGTGGATACTTATCAATTCAAAAGCTCGGCAGACCGCACCCGTGCAGTAGAGCTAGCGAAATCGCTACGTTGCCCGCAATGTCAAAATCAAAACTTGGTGGAATCCAATTCCCCTATCGCCTACGATCTGCGTATTGAAGTGTATAACATGGTCAACGAAGGAAAAACCAATCAGCAAATTATTGATACGATGACGGCTCGTTTCGGCGATTTTGTCAATTATAAGCCCCCTTTTCAATGGAATACGGCATTATTATGGTTATTACCCATTGGATTATTCCTGCTCGCAGCAGGGTTGATTTGGTCTTCTCAGCAAAAAACAGCGCAGCTCAAAGAGCATTCATCCTCTTCTCCATTAAATTCGACATTAAAAGCGGTTGAACAAAACGAACCCACTACGCTTGCCACCCAAAAGTCTAGTGGAAAAATCACCCTCAGTATTTTGGCGTTACTCGTTGCTATTCCCCTTGGCTATTATTTATCCCTCGATCGTTTTTCACGCCTACAAGAGGGCGAGCAAGCGATGATTGCTCAGCATAACAAGCAAATTGAAATGGCCGATTTTCACAAAAAAGAAGATGTTATCGGCAAAATTCAAGATAAATTGCGGGCTGATCCGAATAATACCGAGGATTGGATTCAACTGGGTGAGGCTTATGTGCAAAATAATGAATTTGATCACGCCCTCATCGCCTATGCCAATGCGGAAAAATTATCGGGCAGTCAACCCAATATTTTAGGCTTAAAAGCGACCGCACTTTATTATCAAGCAGGGCAACAGATAACGCCTGAAGCACAGCAACTTTTAAGCCAAGCCCTCACTCAAAACCCCAAAGAAATTGCCAGTCTTTCTTTGCTCGCTACCCTTTCCCTTGAAGCACGCAACTATACGCAAGCAAAAGATTATTTACAGCAATTGTTAGATACCGGCAATGCCGCCGTAGATCGCCGAATGGTCATTCAACGAATGAAAATGTTGGAGTTTTTAGACCGAGGGCAAGCCCAGTGAAACATTATTCCGAAACCCTGATTATCGGGGCCGGGGCTGCCGGTTTATTTTGTGCCGCACAATTAGGCAAACAGGAAAAAGAGGTTACCATTTTAGATAAAGGTAAAAAAATCGGACGAAAAATCTTAATGTCCGGCGGTGGTTTTTGTAATTTTACCAACCTTGATGTGACACCCAACCACTATCTCTCGCAAAACCCACATTTTGTCAAATCCGCCCTCGCCCGTTATACCAACTGGGATTTCATTTCGCTCGTGGCGGAATACGGCATTGCCTATCACGAAAAAGAACTCGGACAACTTTTTTGTGATGAAGGGGCAGATAAAATCGTTGGGATGTTGGCGACAGAATGTGAAAAATATCAAGTCAATCTTCATCTACGCAGTGAAATATCGCAGGTTGAACGGGTTGAACATGATGAAAAGGTGCGATTTAAGGTCACTGCCAATGCGATACAATGGCAATGTAAAAACTTGGTCATTGCCACCGGTGGGCTTTCCATGCCGGGGCTTGGTGTCACGCCTTTCGGTTATCAAATCGCTGAACAATTTAATATTCCGGTAGTTCCCCCTCGGGCTAGCCTTGTGCCTTTTACTTATCGAGAAACCGATAAATTTTTGACCGCACTTTCAGGCATTAGCCTACCGGTTACGGTAATGGCAAATTGCGGAAAATCCTTTCATAATCAGTTGCTTTTCACTCATCGGGGAATTTCCGGCCCTGCTGTATTGCAAATTTCGAATTATTGGCAGCCTAATGAAAGCGTGGAAATTGATTTACTGCCGACACACAATATTGAAGAAGAAATCCAACACATCAAACAGCGCACCCCAAAACTGATGCTAAAAACCCTACTCAGCCGCTTGTTACCGAAAAAATTAGTCGAACTATGGTGGGAACAAAAGCTCATTGAAGATGAAAACATCGCCAATCTCAGCAAAGTGCGGTTAAAAAATTTGGCGGATTTAATTCACCACTGGCAATTTACCCCCAATGGTACAGAGGGCTATCGCACCGCAGAAGTCACCTTGGGCGGTGTCGATACCCGCTATCTTTCTTCCAAAACCATGGAAAGCCAACAAGTACAAGGCTTATATTTTATTGGTGAAGTATTAGATGTAACCGGCTGGCTTGGCGGTTATAATTTTCAGTGGGCATGGAGTTCGGCTTATGCTTGTGCGCTAGGAATAAGGGAAAAAATGTAGGGACACACTGCGTGTGTCCGAATTTTAACCTATTGAAATAATTTGATTTTATAACGGACACACGCAGTGTGTCCCTACAAATAACGCCTAAATCATATTTCAGTCACTGCGATATAATACCGGCTTTCTACCTCATAAAACTTACGGAAAAACAACCGCTCTTTTATTCATCCATATAGCCTAAACTGCGTAATGCACGTTCATCATCTGCCCAACCGGATTTCACTTTCACCCATAATTCAAGATGCACTTTGTTATCAAATAAACGCTCCATATCTGCACGGGCTTCCATACCGATCCTTTTGATTTTTTGCCCTTGTGTACCAATCACCATTTTCTTTTGACCTTCACGTTCCACCAAAATCAATCCGTTAATTTCATAAGTGCCACGTTCATTGACTTTAAATTGTTCAATTTCTACGGTAACCGAATAAGGCAATTCCTCACCGGTAAAACGCATCAATTTCTCACGGATAATCTCCGAAGCCATAAAACGCTGTGAACGATCCGTTACATAATCTTCAGGAAAATGATGTACGCCTTCACGCAAAGCTGAACGTACAATTTTTTCCAATTGGTGAACATTATTTCCCCGTTGGGCGGAAATCGGCACAATATGGGCGAAATCAAATTTTTCGCTTAATTCGGTGATAAAGGGCAATAAATCATCTTTATTTTTGATGTTGTCCACTTTGTTAATTGCCAATACCACCGGGGCTTTCGCATTGCGAAGTTTGTTTAACACCATTTCATCATCGGCATTCCAATGGGTTCCGTCCACCACAAAAATGATGAGATCCACATCGCCAATCGCACTGCTTGCTGCTCGGTTCATTAAACGGTTAATGGCACGTTTTTCTTCAATGTGCAAGCCCGGGGTATCCACATAAATTTCTTGGTAAGCCCCTTCGGTTTTGATCCCCACAATGCGGTGGCGGGTGGTTTGCGCTTTGCGTGATGTAATTGAGATTTTTTGCCCTAAAATTTTATTTAAGAGCGTGGATTTCCCAACATTCGGGCGGCCTACAATGGCAATAAAACCGCAATAGGTTTTGTCAAATTGTGCTGTCATTTGATATCCAATTCTTTTAATACTTGTTCTGCTGCCGCCTGTTCTGCTTTACGGCGGCTTGAGCCTTTCGCCACAAAAGTGCGGTCAATTTTATCGATATTTTTCACTTTACATTCCACAGTGAAAGTCTGGCAATGAGGTTCCCCTTGAATGTTAATCACCTCATAGCTTGGCAATGCCAGCCCTTTACTTTGTAAATACTCCTG
This sequence comes from Rodentibacter heidelbergensis, assembly GCF_002000125.1. Lineage (GTDB taxonomy): Bacteria > Pseudomonadota > Gammaproteobacteria > Enterobacterales > Pasteurellaceae > Rodentibacter > Rodentibacter heidelbergensis. The sequence continues at coordinate 134,750 of NZ_MLHH01000005.1, read as the reverse complement.
CAGGCGGGTTTTGGCATCTTTTTGATTATCGCCGGGTTTGATTTCGGCTAACAACCTTTGATACCAAGTTCGAACCACTTGGGTGGTGAGAATAATGCCCTGATCCAACGACATCGCCCCAATAATCGCCTCCACGCAGTCTGCAAGAATAGATTCACGACGAAAACCACCGCTTTTCAACTCACCGGAACCAAGAGAAAGATATTCCCCCAGTTCAAACTGACGGGCTAACATCGCGAGCGTTTTTTCTCTTACCAAGGTTGCCCGCATACGGCTTAGTTCGCCTTCGTTACAATGGGGGAATTGATGATACAACGCCTCCGCAATAGTGAAATTGAGGATAGCATCGCCAAGAAACTCTAAGCGTTCATTGTGTTTTGTAGCGGCACTACGATGGGTGAGCGCCAATTTTAAAAGCGAAATATCCTTAAATTGATACCCGATTTTTTGCTCTAATCTCGCTAAATGATTCATCTTATTTAATTGCCGTAAAGAAACGTTCGAAACGCAAGCCTGTCGGCCATTCATTCGGTTCTTTTTCTAAGCTCATCCAAATGTAAGTGGCTTTCCCCACGATATTTTTTTCCGGTACAAATCCCCAAAAACGGCTGTCATCACTGTGATCACGGTTATCCCCCATAACAAAATATTGCCCTTCCGGCACAACCCATTCCGCTGTAGGGTTGCCTTCTTGTGGGAAAAATTCCGGACCGGAATAACGGCGATAAGGGCTGATTAACACCTTATGTACCACATCGCCTTGCTCGGTCAATTCCAATTCATTTGGAAATGCCGGATTGGTAGGATTTTGGTGATATTCAAAGGTTTTGCTTTCACAGTTTATTTCACAAGGTTTCCCTTCTTTACCGTACACAATTTTCAAGGTTTTTTGATCCATATCGAAAATCACACGATCGCCACCTTGCCCGACAATACGTTTAATATAATCCACCGCAGACATATTCTCTTTTGAACTTAAGGCTAAATTTTCCGCATAAGCGGCTCGGGTTGCACCAAGCCCTGTACGAAGTAAAGCCTGTTCCGGTGCTTTAAAAACGATGACATCACCACGTTGCGGTTTTTCCCCTTCAATGATCGTATTTTGGAAAATCGGATCTTTAACCCCATAGGCATATTTATTGACAACGAGAAAATCCCCGACACGCAATGTGGATTCCATTGAACCGGAAGGAATTTGGAAAGGTTCAAACAAAAAAGAACGCACCAGGAAAACCACCGCTAATACCGGAAATAAAGAAGATAAAAATTCTGAACCTTCCGAAATGGGTTCGATTTTTGCTTTTTCTTCATCGCTGAGCGCTTGACCGGAACGTTGCTCCATTCGGGCGATTTGACGCTGACGCTTAGGGGCGACAACAAAACGGTGATAACACCATAACACACCCGAAAGTGCGGTCAAAATCAGCAATAAAATGCTAAATGTATTAGGCAATTGGAAATAATCCAACGCTTTCCAAATACCAAATCCTACCGCTAAAAAAATCACAAAAAATAAATTAGACATATTGTTCCTTATTTATCCTTACCCACATGTAAAATAGCAAGAAACGCTTCTTGCGGCACTTCTACATTCCCTAAAGATTTCATTCGTTTCTTACCTTCTTTTTGTTTCTGTAAAAGTTTTTTCTTACGGCTCACATCACCACCATAGCATTTTGCCAACACGTTTTTACGCAATTGTTTCACCGTTGAACGGGCAATAATGTGGTTACCAATTGCCGCTTGAATCGCAATATCAAACTGCTGACGAGGGATCAATTCACGCATTTTTTCCACTAATTCACGTCCACGATACTGAGCGTTATCTTTATGCACAATTAACGCAAGAGCATCTACACGCTCACCGTTAATCATAATATCCACACGCACCATATCTGCCGCTTGGAAACGTTTGAAGCCGTAATCTAAGGACGCATAACCCCGTGAGGTGGATTTTAAGCGATCGAAGAAATCCAACACCACTTCCCCCATTGGAATTTCGTAGGTCAGCGCAATTTGATTGCCGTGATACACCATATTGGTTTGTACCCCACGCTTTTCCACACAAAGCGTAATTACGTTGCCTAAATATTCTTGTGGCACCAACATATTACATTCTGCAATGGGTTCACGAATTTCAGAAATATTATTCAGTGGCGGCAACTTAGAGGGGCTATCCACATAAACCACTTCGCCATTTGTCATCTCTACTTCATAAATTACCGTCGGTGCGGTGGTGATCAGATCTAAATCGTATTCCCGCTCTAAACGTTCTTGAATGATCTCCATATGAAGTAGCCCCAAGAAACCACAACGGAAACCAAAACCCAGTGCCGTTGAATTTTCCGGCTCATAGAATAATGAAGCATCATTGAGGCTTAATTTACCAAGCGCATCACGAAAGGCTTCATAATCATCCGAGCTGACAGGGAATAACCCCGCATAAACTTGTGGTTTGACTTTCTTAAAGCCCGGTAAAACCTCCGTTGCCGGATGATGTTGATGAGTTAAAGTATCCCCCACCGGTGCCCCTAAAATATCTTTAATGGCACAAACCAACCAGCCTACTTCGCCACAGTTCAATACCGTGGTATCCACTTGTTTCGGTGTGAAAATACCAAGGCGATCTACGTTATAAGCCTGCCCGGTGGACATCACTTTAATTTTATCGCCTTTGCGTAGTGTGCCGTTTTTAATCCGCACAAGGGAAACCACGCCCAAATAATTATCGAACCAAGAATCAATGATTAAGGCTTGTAATGGTGCCTCAGGATCGCCTTCAGGGGCAGGAATCTTTGCCACAATTTCTTCTAATACATCTTCAATGCCTTGTCCGGTTTTTGCCGAGCAACGCACCGCTTCCATGGCATCAATGCCTACAATATCTTCAATTTCTTCCGCTACACGTTCAGGATCTGCTGCCGGCAGGTCGATTTTGTTTAAAATCGGCACCACTTCGAGATCCATTTCAATGGCAGTGTAACAGTTGGCAAGGGTTTGCGCTTCTACCCCTTGACCGGCATCCACCACCAACAATGCCCCTTCACAGGCGGCTAAAGAACGTGATACTTCATAGGAAAAATCCACATGTCCCGGTGTATCAATAAAGTTTAATTGATAGGTTTCGCCATTTTTAGCTTTGTAATTTAAGGTTACGCTTTGGGCTTTAATCGTAATGCCACGCTCACGTTCAAGATCCATCGAATCCAAGACTTGTGCTTCCATTTCACGATCGGAAAGCCCGCCACAGGTTTGAATTAAACGGTCGGAAAGGGTGGATTTACCATGGTCGATATGGGCAATAATAGAAAAGTTACGAATATTCTTCATAAAAATGTTGGTTTTCTCAAAAAATCATTAAATTTAACTGGCGGATTTTACCCGAAAAGCATAAAAATCGCTAGGAAAGAAAGGAAAGTGCGGTAGATTTTTTCTGAGTTTTAGAAAAACAAAACCCCGATAACATCGGGGTTTCTCTTATTCAATTTGAGATTATAAGCTTTCGGTGAAAGTACGGGTAATCACATCACGTTGCTGTTCCGGAGTAAGTGAGTTAAAACGCACTGCATAACCGGAAACACGGATCGTTAATTGTGGATATTTATCCGGGTTGTTTACCGCATCTTCTAAGGTTTCACGACGTAATACGTTCACGTTTAAGTGTTGACCGCCTTCTACTTTGACAGTTGGTGCGACGTTTACCGGTAGTTCACGATATTCGATTTGGCCTAATTCACTTACTGCAACCACTTGATCTTCCTCGAAACCGCCTTTTGCACATAAACAACGAGCTTCGTTCGTGTCGCTGTCTAATAACCAAAATGAGTTAAGCAAATTGTCATTCGCTGCTTGAGTAATTTGAATACCTTTAATCATAATCGCCTCCTAATTGGCTTCTGTATAATCATAAAAACTGTGCAAATTTTATCAAAATTTTTGAAGACTTCAAATTCTTTTGATAGAGAACAAGTTATTTTTTTATAAGCATTTTTTGATTTTTGATATAAATCAAAATATTTATTAAACCATCACTAAATAGGCTATTTTTGTTAACAAAAATATGACATTTTAAAATCAATCTCACCTACCTAGACTATCACATTTCATTTATAATGCGGGCAATCAATACTTACTGGGATTTATGATGAAAACCTGGACTGATGTGATCGGTAAAGAAAAAGAACAACCTTATTTTCAACAGGCATTAAAACAAGTTCACCTAGCCAGACAAAGGGGAAAAACCATTTATCCTCCGCAAGAAGAGGTATTTAATGCTTTCAAATACACCGCATTTGAAGAGGTTAAAGTCGTGATCTTAGGGCAAGATCCTTATCATGGCCCGAACCAAGCCCATGGTCTTGCCTTTTCCGTGAAACCGGAAGTGGCTATTCCCCCTTCTCTATTGAATATCTATAAAGAATTAAATCAAGATATTCCCGGTTTCCAAATTCCCGCTAATGGCTACTTAGTGAAGTGGGCAGAACAAGGGGTGTTATTACTCAATACGGTTTTGACTGTTGAACGGGGGCTTGCCCACTCCCATGCTAATTTAGGTTGGGAAACCTTTACCGACCGTGTCATCGCCGCACTCAACGAACAGCGTGAGAATTTGGTTTTCTTACTTTGGGGAAGCCATGCGCAGAAAAAAGGCAGTATGATTGATCGCACCCGTCATGCGGTTTTCACTGCTCCTCACCCCTCTCCCCTTTCTGCACACCGAGGTTTTTTCGGATGCCGACATTTTTCCAAAACCAATGAATATTTAAGAGAAAAAGGTATGTCTGAGATTGACTGGCAACTTTAAAGTGCGGTCGTTTTTTAATGAGTTTTAAATTTCTTTCGTCAAACGTTCAAATTCGCTAATGTTCATTGGGGTTTGACTTTTGATTAATAAAATTTTGTCAATACGCCGCACTAATTGCAACGTACAATCGGAAAAACGCAAAATAGTATCGGTCCAATCCAAATAATTATATTTGGTTTCCAGTAAATCTCTACGATTAGAAAATTGAGGGATTAAGTAAAAATAATGGTGAAGTGCCTGATGGTAGTCAGAGAAAGCTACTTCTTCAAGATAAAACCTGTTTTCTTGTATTTCGATATACTCAGAACGCAAGCGCTTACCTCGTTTTAAGAGACGAACAGGACGTTTGCCGATAAGATAAAAAATAATCGTTGTAAAACAAAGAACAAAAAGAAACCACATATTAATTGGATAAAAATGCCGTCTGAAATGGTGTTCAGACGGCGATAAGATTATTTCACTGGAAACATGGCATGACCGTTTACCGCTTTCTCTGCCGGTACTTCTTCCTGCATCACATCCCAATGCTCGACCACTTTGCCGTTTTCCAAACGGAAAATATCCACGGCTAACATCGTTTTCCCTGCCCAGTTATTGTAACGACCATGAACCATAACATAATCACCGTCTTCCATGATAATACCTTGTTCATAGCTCATCGCTTGTGCATCGGGCGATTGAATAAAACCACGCAAAACATCCAAACCGTTCGGCATAGCGGGATTGTGTTGGATCATATCCCCCGCCCAATAGGCTTCAGCTTTTACCACATCCTTTTGGTTAAACACGACATCCAAGTAATCACTAATGATTTTGGCATTAGACATAAAATTTCCTCTTAATAAATGTAAAACAACTTATCGTCGGACTAACCGAACCGTGCGCAAAGTAGCATGATGCCTATAACTTGTAAAGCCACTATCTCATCGTCTATGATGTGAATTTAATGCACTATTTCCAAGTAAAACCGATGTCATACTCACAGAGCCTCCTACTAGCACATCATTGAAAATCACCACATCATCACCATCTTCACGCAATGCCATGACATAAAGTAAAGGTAAATAATGTTCAGGTGTAGGTACTGATAGGCTAGCTGGTTCACCGAATTGGTCGAAATTCACTAAAGCATCAAGGTTGTTTTCCACCACCGCTTGGTTAATTTGATCACGGAATGTTAAGGCCCAATCATATGCCGCACCGATAGTATTCATATGTTCATAGCTCATCACGGCAAGATTATGCACAATATCGCCACTTCCTAAAATAAGCACACCTTCCTCACGCAAAGGGGCTAATTTTTTGGCTAAATTAAAATGCCATTGTGCCGATTTACTACGATCCAAACTTAGCTGAACAACAGGCACATCCGCTTGAGGATAAAGATGCATTAACACCGCCCAAGCCCCATGATCAAAACCCCGATTTGGGTTGATATGTAATTCCTCATCTTGTAATAATGCTTGCACTCTCGCCACTAATTCCGCACTCCCCGGAGCCGGATAATCCACCTGACTTAATTCTTCAGGAAAACCATAGAAATCATAAATCATCGGGGGATTTTCACTTCCCATGATTTCTAGCCCTTGACTAAACCAATGTGCCGAAATACACAAAATAGCTTTCGGCTTCTCAAAAGACGCCGCTACTTGTGCGAAATTTTGGTTAAAAGGGTTATTCGGCTCAATTGCATTCATTGGGTTGCCATGTCCGACAAATAGTGCAGGCATTTTTTTGCTCATATTTCCCCCTAAAATAGGTCAGGTTTAAATAGACAAAATTATGATGGCAGTCAAACAGAAAATAAAGAGAGAAATTGGAATAGGTGTTTTTACTTTTAGTTAATAATGGGAGGGAAGATGGCTTTTTTAGAAAACTATGGATTGTTTTTTATCTTTTCTGCTTTTTTCTCCACCCGTCTTCTACGGAAAAAAGCACTTAATTTTTCACCGCACTCTTGCGCCAGTACGCCGCCGGTGATTTCTACACTGTGGTTCATTTGATAATCATCAAAAAAGTGGAAACGAGAACCCACCGCACCGGTTTTATAATCTGGCGCACCAAACACCAAGCGTTGAATTCGGCTGTGTAAAATCGCCCCGGCACACATAGTGCAGGGTTCGAGCGTCACATAAAGGGTGGTATTCAGCAGACGATAATTTTGCGCCTTTTTTGCCGCATGGCGTAATGCGACGATTTCCGCATGGGCAGTCGGGTCGTTTTCAATAATGGAGAGATTCCAACCTTCCCCGAGAATATTCCCTTCGCTGTCCACCAGCACCGCCCCCACGGGAATTTCACCTAAGGCTTCGGCTTTATCCGCCAAGCTCAGGGCATGGCGCATAAATTTCTCATCAAAATCCGACCGCACTTTTTTACCTTATACAGAGAAAGGATATTTAATCGCTTCGTGGGATTGATAACCAATCACTTTGAAATCATCCATGGTGACCCAAGTCTCCAAATCTTCGAGGGTTTTAATATCAGGATTAATCTCCAATTTTGGCAGAGGGAAAGGCGCACGTTTTAATTGCACATCACGCATGAGCGCCAGTTGATCTTCATAAATATGCGCATTAATAATTTTGTGAAACGCTTTGCCTGCTTTCTTTCCGGTGATTTGTGCCATTAAGGCTAAGAAGGTAAACACTTGAATTTGGTTAAAATTCAACCCGAGTGGGACATCACAAGAGCGCTGATAGCTGGTAAGATGCAAGGTATCGCCCACAAGGGAGAAGGTGTGCGTGTGCATACAAGGACGCAAACAGCCTAAATCAATTTCCCCCGGGTTGAAAAATGTCATGATCTCGCCCCGATCATCAATTCCTCGAGTGAGATTGTTCACAATTTTGCGAAGTTGATCTACTGTTTCACCGTTTGGTTTACGCCAGGCTCTCCCCTGAACCCCATAAACACGGCCCATATCATCAGTGCCTTTACGATGAGGATTAGCAAGCCATGCGGCATTTTCATTGGCATTGGCATCCCAAGTTTTGGTACCGAGCTTGCGAAAATCCGCCGCATTATCATAACCGCGAAGATAACCTAAAAACTCCGCAATAGCGGCTTTCCAATAGCTTTTTCTGGTAGTAATGAGGGGAAATTGGTTATTCGCCACATCATATTCTAAATCCGCATTAATCACTGTTAAGCAACGTTTTCCCGTGCGTTCGTTGGCAATCCATTCGCCTTCATCAATAATACGCTGACAGAGTTCGAGATATTGTTTCATAAAAACGCCTTAATTTTTCACCGCACTTTTGCGCATGTAAGCCCAGCCCATAATCAATGCGCCACCGATAATCATCGGTAAACTCAAGGCTTGACCACGGGTCATTATACCAAGGAAAGCCTCCACTTCCGGCTCTCGTACATATTCCACGATAAAGCGGAACAGACCATAGCCTATCAAAAATAAACCGGCAACCGATCCCATCGGACGTGGCTTTTTGATAAAGAGATTGAGCATAGCAAAAAGCACAAAACCTTCTAAAAAGGCTTCGTAAAGTTGCGAAGGGTGACGGGGTAATAACAGCGGATCATTAGGGAAAATCATCGCCCAAGGCACATTGGTTTCACGCCCCCAAAGTTCAAGGTTAATAAAGTTACCAATACGTCCTAATCCTAAACCAAAGGGAATTAAAGGGGCGACAAAATCCGCTGTTTGCCAGAAATGGCGTTTTTGTGAATAAGAGGTCCAAATCATGGCGACAATCACGCCAATCAATCCCCCATGGAAAGACATTCCCCCTTCCCAAACACGGAACAAATAAAGCGGATCTTGTAAGAAATGATCAAAATTATAGAAGAACACATCACCAATACGCCCCCCTAAAAACACGCCCATAAAACCATTGAAAAGCAGGCTATCTACCTGATCAACCGTCCAACCGCTATTCGGACGATTTGCTCGGCGAACCCCCAACCAACGGGCAAAAATAAAGCCCAATAGATACATCAAGCCATACCAACGCAGACCGATGTTGCTATCACCAAAAGTAAAAATGCTGGGATCAAAATAGGGAAGGTGTAAATATTGATGCATAATTTTCCTTATTTAAGAAACATATTAACCGCAATCACAATGAGTAATAATGCAAAGCCTTTTTTCAGCGTAGGAACAGGCAATTTGGCAGTGGCGTTTGCGCCTAATTTGGAAGTAAAAAATGAGGTGGCCGTAATACAAAAAACTGCCGGTAAGTAAACATAGCCGAGGGAATAATTCGGCATGGCGCTATTTCCCCAACCACTGACTATAAAACTTAACATGCCGGATACGCCAAGCAGCATGCCACAGAAAGCAGAAGATCCAATGGCTTTTTTGATATCAATACCCCGTGAATTTAAGAAAGGTACAATAAAACCGCCCCCACCAATTCCGGCAACACTTGATGCCATACCAATTAAAATACCACCGATAATCGAAGAGCCTGTTGTCAGTGTTTTTGTCGATTCAACCGGCTGAGGTTTAATGGAAACCACCATTTTGATCGCTAAATACACCACAAGGCAGGCAAATAGTTTTGAGGTAATATCACGATCTAATTTGCCGATAAATAAACCGGAGATAAAGACGGTTATCATAATCACAGGCGCTAAAATTTTTACCGCATCCCACACAATATTACCTAATTGGTGATGGCGTTGTGCGGAAGAAAAACCAGTGATCACAATAGTAGCAAAAGAGGTGCCCAGTGCGGTGGACATCAGCAAAGGTTCCGGTACACCCACCATCGGCAATAAATAAACCAATGCAGGCACAACAATTAAACCGCCGCCAATGCCAAATAACCCTGCAAGAAAGCCGACAACACTGCCGACTAACAAACTAATGATAATAAAAGTTAACATCACCTATCCCCTTTTGTGAAACGGGCGTTTTGAAGGTTTCGATTTATCCGAAGGAATAAATTTAGACTCGCGTGTTTTCAACGCCTCAATAGGCTTATCTTTCTCACGGGAAAACAAAAAGGAAGCAAATTCTTTCATCGCACGCCGATAAACTTCTTTTTTAAATGCCACCACTTGTCGGACAGGATACCAAAAACTGACCCAACGCCAACCATCAAACTCCGGCAATTTGGTACTTTTCATATTGATTGTTTTTTCATCGGCAATCAGTTGTAATAAAAACCAACGTTGTTTTTGTCCGATACACATGGGCTTAGAATCATAACGGAGCAAACGTTTGGGTAATTTATAACGTAGCCAATGCTTCGAAACATATAAAATTCGAACATCTTTCGGCTGTAATCCCACTTCTTCGTATAACTCTCGATACATCGCTTGTTCGGCAGTTTCATTCTCATTAATGCCGCCTTGTGGAAATTGCCAAGAATTTTGTCCGCAACGTTTTGCCCAAAGTACCTGATTTTTATGATTACAAATCACAATTCCCACATTTGGACGGTAGCCATCAAAATCGACCACGCTTGTTCTACCTTAGTTAAATTTTTATAAAAATAATCTGCGGATTGTTTCATAAATTGGCGTTTTTATCAACCAAAGGGCGATGGATGATACGGTTTCAGCAAAGATCCTGTGGATAAAACTGTGGCTAAAGCTGTCATCAACCTCAATAAAATTGTGTAGAAATCATTTAAACGCCTTTTTATTCCTCATTTCAGTCAATATTGATAATTTTTTCAGCCTATACGATCTTTACCAAAAGAAATCGTACTTAATTTCAACAAAGCTTGATCAAAAAAAACTCATTATTAAAAGAAAGCCACAAAAAATACCAAGCTCTTATCCCTCTTGTGAGTTATTCAGTATTTCTGTGGATAACATTGTGGCTGGCAAAATGAATCCTATTGGATAACTTCTCACCCGCCCATTCAATCCAATCAGCATTTAAAAAAAACAATTTATAATTCAATAAGTTATAAAAAATTCTGCGTTATTCTTATAATGTGAATAATGGGAAAAATGGGCTGTTTATTTTTTAGACTGAACAGTAATGCTATCTAAATAACGCGCCCAATCAAAATATTGACCGGGATCGATTTTCCGCCCGGGTGAGATATCCGCATGCCCGACAATACGTTTTCGCGTAATCTTTGGATAAGCTGCCATAATGCATTTTGTCAACACTTGTAAGGACTGATACTGAGCTTCAGTAAAAGGTTGTTCATTACTGCCTTCAAGTTCAATTCCAATGGAAAAATCATTGCATCTTTCCCGCCCCTCAAAACAGGAAACACCTGCATGCCATGCCCGATCATTGAAATTGACATACTGGGTAATCACGCCCTGACGGTCGATCAAACAATGGGCAGAAACCCGCATTTGGTGAATTTCTTCAAAATAGGGGTGAAGTATGGGATCTAATTTACCTTGAAAAAAATCATCAATATAGCCTCCGCCAAACTGTTCCGGCGGCAAACTGATATAGTGAATCACCAATAAAGAAATATCTTCCGCATCTAAACGTTCATCAAAATGAGGTGAAGAAACCTTGCGGCAATTTACCAGCCAACCTTTCTCAATACACTGCTGTTTTTTCATGATTGTTCCCTATTTTTACGATCTCTATCGCAGAAAAAGTGCGGTCAATTTTACAAAGTTTTTTTCCTTTTACACAATGGGCTCACCCATTTCGTTTAACGCCTATTTATCAAGGAAAACCAATGAAACCAATCTCCCAGCCAAAACTAAAAAGAGGATTTACACTTATCGAATTAATGATTGTGATTACCATCATCGCAATTCTTGCGACGATCGCTATTCCCTCTTATCAAAATTATACTAAAAAGGCGGCTATGTCCGAATTATTGCAAGCCTCTGCACCCTTTAAATCGGATGTTGAGCTTTGTGTTTATGGTACGGGAGCGACAACAAATTGTAGCGGAGGCGCAAATGGTGTCAGTGCGGATATCACCACCGCAAAAGGTTATATTAAAAGCATTAATACCAATGGCGGGGTCATTAGTGTTATCGGCAATGGAACATTAGACGGGGTAGCCTATACCCTCACAGCAAGTGGCGACAATACAAGAGGCATCACTTGGACAACGGATTGTACCGGTGATGCGGCATTATTTCCTGCCGGATTTTGCACAAGATGACAGACTATGCTTTACTTCATGCCCACCGAGCAACCGCAAAAAATGGCGAGGTTTTCCTGATCCCACCCGATTTATGGGAACGTAATCAACAGCAACAGACTCTCTTTTTACGTTATTTTGCTTTACCGCTAAAAGAAGAACCCCACCAGTTATGGCTTGCTGTTGATTCCTTTTCCAATCTTTGTGCCTGTGAAACTCTAGCTTTTCTTAGCGGAAAATTGGTCGAGCCTGTACTGCTTGAAACGGCTCATCTTAAAGATCTGCTACAACAACTTGCTCCACAATCCATGCAAGTGGAAGAACAAGTCAGTTTCTATCATCCCCAAGAACAAGAAAAAACCGAAAAAAACGATGATGAACCGATTATCCAATTATTAAATCATATTTTTGAATTAGCCCTGCAAAAAAATGCCTCAGATATTCATTTGGAAACGCAGCAGAACCATTTTCTCGTGAGATTTAGGATTGACGGTCTGCTACAACCTCAAGCGCCCCTGAGTAAAAATTTAGCCAATCGGATGATTTCCCGTTTAAAACTCTTGGCGAAACTGGATATCAGTGAAACCCGCTTGCCACAAGACGGACGTTTTCAATTTAAAACGACCTTTTCCGATATGCTTGATTTTCGCCTGTCTACCCTACCGACCCACTGGGGAGAAAAAGTCGTACTTCGGGTACAACAAAATAAACCGGTACAATTTAGCTTTGCCGAATTAGGTATGACCACATCACAGCAACAGGCCTTTCAACAAGCACTTCGCCAACCACAGGGATTGATTTTGGTCACCGGCCCAACCGGAAGCGGAAAAAGTATTTCCCTTTACACCGCACTTCAATGGCTCAACACACCGGATAAACACATTATGACGGCAGAAGATCCCATTGAAATTGAATTAGAAGGTATTATCCAAAGCCAAATAAACCCTCAAATCGGGTTGGATTTTAGTCGTTTACTACGGTCATTTTTACGACAAGACCCCGATATTATTATGCTGGGTGAAATTCGAGATGAAGAAAGTGCCGCCATGGCGCTGCGGGCAGCACAAACCGGACATTTAGTTCTCTCAACTTTACACACCAATGATGCCCCTTCGGCCCTTTCACGCTTGCAACAACTGGGGATAGGGCAACATGAAATTGAAAGTACCTTATTGTTAGTCATTGCACAGCGGCTTGTGCGAAAACGTTGCCAAAAGTGCGGTCAATTTTCTCAACATTCTTGCGATTGCCATCAAGGTTATCTGGGAAGAATCGGTGTTTATCAATTCTTATCCCGGCAACAAAACCGCTATCAAACCGATTTTGCGCATCTTCTGCAAAGTGGATTGGAAAAAGTGAAACAAGGGATTACCGATAAAGCAGAAATTTATCGTGTTTTAGGCAGGGAATAATATGGCAAAAAAACTTTTTTATTTCCAAGGACAAAATGCCTTAAAACAAATGCAAAAAGGCTCTATTGTTGCCGAATCCTTTCAGCAGGCTCAATTTCAATTGATAAATCGAGGACTAAGCAACCTTAAATTACAACGCAATTGGCAACTCAATTACCAACCGAAGAAAGCAGAAATTAGCAACTTATTGAACCAACTGGCGACTTTATTGCAATCGGCAATTCCACTTAAAAACAGCTTACAAATTTTACAGCAAAATTGTACACAGCTCGCCTTAAATATTTGGTTAGAAAACCTTATACATCACCTTGAGGCCGGTTTGTCTTTTTCCCAAGGTATTGAACAGCAAGGCAAATATCTCACTCAACAGGAAATTCAACTCATTCAAGTGGGTGAAATGACAGGCAAACTCGCTATGGTTTGTGGCAAAATTGCCAGCCACCGTCAAGCCGCCCTCACATTGCAACGAAAGTTACAAAAAATTATGTTTTACCCAGCGATGGTATTAGGCATTGCTTTATTGATTAGCTTCTCCCTTTTACTTTTTATCGTGCCTCAATTTGCCGAAATGTATCAAAGCAATGATAGTGAGCTACCTGTATTAACCGCTGCATTGCTCGCCGCATCCGATTTTCTCAAAGATAAGGCTTATATTCTGCTTGTATTTGCTCTCATCTCTGCCCTAATGTATCCCTTAACTTTAAAACATTCCCTGTGGTTTCAACGGCAAAAATCCCGCTTCATTTCTGCCATGCCAGTTTTTGGGCGTATTCAACAACTTTCCCGTTTAGTGAATTTTACGCAAAGTTTACAGATGATGTTGCAAGCCGGCATACCGCTAAATCAAGCCTTAAACAGTTTTCTGTCCTCTACACACACTTGGCAAACCCAGCAAATGACAACAGATCACCTTCTCGATACCGAAGTGCGTTCTATTTTACACTGGATCTCGCAAGGTTATCGCTTTTCAGACAGTGTCAGTAGCCATCTTTTTCCTCTAGAAGCCCAGCAAATGCTCCAAATTGGTGAGAAAAGTGGAAAATTGGCATTGATGTTGCAACATATTGCGGAAAATTATCAAGGAAAACTTAATCATCACATTGATCTTCTCTCTCAAATGCTAGAGCCTTTAATGATGGTGATTATTGGCAGCCTTATCGGCGTGATGATGATGGGTATGTACTTACCCATTTTTAATATGGGATCAGTCGTACAATGATGTTATTTTCTGCCTTTTTACTCGGTGGGATAGTCGGCATCCTATTATGGCTTTATGTTGCAAATTTTATTGAGCGCTTACAAAGGGATATTTACCATACTTACCTTGAATTATTCCCTCAATGCCCCCCACTATTTCGTCCCCATCTTGCCGCAATTCAAAGGAAAAAGTGCGGTCATATTTTGAGGTATTTTTTCTGTTGCGGCATGGTCTTCGCCGCTTTAATCAACCTCACAGATAATCCCTTTTTGGCTTTATGGTTGGGCAGTTCTGTGATTTTACTTTGGGCTATCGCCTATCTGGATTGGCAATACCAACTCATTTCCCCAACCCCTTGCCTATGGCTAACCACCCTCGGGCTAATGGGGGCAACTCAATCCTTTTCATTTTTAACACTGGAAGAAAGCCTGCAAAGTGCGGTCGTTTTTTTCCTTGTTTTTTATGGGATTTATTGGGGAGCAAAATGGCTCTATAAAAAAGAAGCCTTCGGACAAGGGGACTATTGGCTTGCGCTAGGGATTGGCAGCTACTTGCCTTTGGAACATCTACCGTATTTTCTGCTCATAGCCTGTTTACTCGGCATAGTATTTGCGCTCATTTGTCAAAAAAGAAACACGTTTTTACCTTTTGCACCTTTTCTCTGTGTTTCAACTTTTGTAGTATGGCTATTTAATTATTCTTTATAAGGAATTGTCATGACGTATGTTGTAGGTCTCACTGGGGGCATTGGCAGCGGTAAAACCACCATTGCCAATTTATTTGCCGAACTCGGTGTGCCGATTGTCGATGCAGATCTTGTCGCCCGTGAAATCGTGGCAAAGGGAAGCCCTTTACTGAAACAAATTGTCGAACATTTTGGCAATAACGTTTTATTGGAAAATGGTGAACTCAACCGCTCCGCCTTGCGTCAACGGGTGTTTTCTAATGAAGAGGAAAAAAATTGGTTGAACAATTTGTTACATCCCGCCATTCGAGAAGCAATGTTAAAACAGCTTTCTGCTCAAACTTCGCCCTATACCCTGTTTGTTGTCCCACTGCTGATTGAAAATAACCTGACTGAGCTTTGTCAGCGAATACTTGTGGTTGATGTCACCCCACAAACCCAACTTGCTCGAGCAGCGAACAGGGATCAAAATAATCTTGAGCAAATTCAACGTATTATGAACGCACAAGTGAGCCGGGAAGAGCGGTTAAAATGGGCGACGGATATCATTAACAATGACAAAGATCTCGCTGAAAATCTACCGCACTTAAAACAAAAAGTGCTAGAATTACACCGTTTTTATTTACAACAAGCACAAGCATCCCATGTCAGAAGAAATGTCCGAAGAAATCCTTGAAGTACCTTGTCCAATTTGTCGCAAACCGGTTCCTTGGCACGCCCAAAGCCCATTTCGTCCTTTTTGTAGTAAGCGTTGTCAACTTATTGATCTCGGCGAATGGGCATCGGAAGAAAAAGCTATTCCAAGTGATACTGCTGATTTTGCCACCGATCCTAATTTCAGCGAAGAATGGAGCAAAAAATGAAAATCCAGCATCAGGAAGTAAATCAACAAGGTGAATTTTTTATTCTCAATGAACAAGGCGAAAAAATTGCCAAACTCACTTATTTTTACGAAACAGAAAACAAAATTAACGCCAATCACACTTTCGTATCCAACCAACTGCGAGGCCAAGGCATCGCCAATAAACTTTATCAAGCCTTAGTCGGGTTTATCACAGAAAAACAATTGGATCTCCATCCGACTTGTAGCTATATCGAAAAAAAATGGGTGAGAAAATAATTCTTCGCCCATTATTATCACTGAGTATTATTCAATCTAGTTTTTAAACCGATTTTTTATGATTATCGTAAGCCGCTTTTACAAAGCCTGCAAAGAGCGGATGTCCATCACGCGGTGTTGAGGTAAATTCCGGATGGAATTGACAGGCGACAAACCAAGGATGATTTGGTACTTCAATGATTTCCACTAATTTTTTATCCGCAGATAAACCGGTGACTTTCAATCCCGCTTTTTCAATTTGTGGCAGTAAAACATTATTCACCTCATAGCGGTGACGATGACGCTCTTCAATGGTTTCAGCGCCATATAACTCGCGTGCACGGCTTCCCTCGACCAAATGACATTGCTGCGCCCCCAAACGCATAGTGCCACCCAGATCAGATTGATCGGAACGGACTTCCGTATTACCGTCAGCATCTTGCCATTCCGTAATGAGTGCCACCACCGGCTGTTCGCAATGACGATCAAACTCGGAAGAATTGGCTTGGGCTAACCCTGCCACATTGCGGGCATATTCAATTAACGCTGTTTGCATCCCTAAACAAATCCCTAAATAAGGCACATTGTTCTCACGGGCATATTGTGCGGTACGAATTTTTCCTTCCACACCACGATAACCAAAACCACCCGGTACAAGGATCCCATCTACCCCTTGAAGCACCTCTACCCCTTTGGTTTCTACATCTTGCGAATCAATATATTTGATATTCACCGCTAAGCGGTTAGTTAATCCGGCGTGTTTCAATGCCTCATTGACCGATTTATAAGCATCTGGTAATTCCGTATATTTGCCCACCATACCAATGGTCACTTCCCCCACCGGATTGGCTTGTTTATAAAGCACTTGTTCCCATTCGGAAAGATCTGCCTCTTGGCAATTTAATCGAAAACGATCACAAACAAACTCATCCAAGCCTTGCGATTTCAATAATGCCGGAATTTGATAGATAGAATTCACATCTTTTAATGAAATTACCGCACGTTCCGGCACATTACAAAACAGTGCAATTTTCGCCCGTTCATTTGGCGGAATCATTCTATCAGAACGACAAATCAACACATCAGGCTGAATACCAATGGAAAGTAATTCTTTAACCGAATGTTGGGTCGGCTTGGTTTTAACTTCACCGGCTGTTGGAATGTAAGGCACAAGCGTTAAATGCATAAATAGCGTATGTTCACGCCCCACTTGCACCGCAAGCTGACGCAGGGCCTCCAAGAACGGTAAAGACTCAATATCCCCTACGGTTCCGCCCACTTCCACGATCACCACATCATGGCCTTGCGCCCCGGCAATCACACGATCTTTAATCTCATTAGTAATATGCGGAATCACTTGAATGGTTGCACCAAGGTAATCACCACGGCGTTCTTTGCGTAATACTTCCGAATAAATTTTACCGGTGGTGAAATTATTCCGTTTCGTCATTTTTGTACGAATGAAACGCTCATAATGACCTAAATCCAAATCGGTTTCCGCACCGTCTTGTGTTACAAACACTTCACCGTGTTGAGTCGGGCTCATCGTCCCCGGATCCACATTGATATAGGGATCAAGTTTCATAATCGTAACGTTTAAACCGCGTGCTTCTAAAATTGCCGCCAATGATGCCGCTGCAATACCTTTACCGAGCGATGAAACCACACCGCCTGTGACGAAAATATAATTTGTAGCCATAGGAAACCTATTTTTGTTGGGATAGAAATGATGATAGCTAATCATCTTACGAGACATTTCACAAAAGTGCGGTCAAAAATTGAAGAAGATTAGCTACTAAAGACGGGACGGTAGTTTACCTTATTTATGGCGTTAACTCAACGGGAATAGCGGAATTAAAAGCAAAGCTTATCCACCAAATTTATAAAAAAATGACCGCACTTTAAAGCGCGGCCATTTTACCTCTATTTAAGAATTTTCCATGTTCTAAACCCGTAGATAGCAATAACGACGAAGCATATTAAAGGCAAGATGAAAGAGAAGTTCACTGCAGGGAGTCCCATGACTTCACCCTGATCAATAATCATCCCTTGCAATGGTGGCATTAACGCCCCACCGACAATCGCCATAACCAAACCTGCCGCACCAATAGTCGATTCTTCTTTTAACCCATTAAGTGCAATACCATAAATGGTTGGGAACATCAGTGACATAAAACCGGAGGTTAAAATTAAACAATACAATCCTCCCACCCCATCAATGAAAATGACGCCAAGAATGCTAAAGAAACCGCCGATAGCAAAGAGCATTAACATAAATTCAGATTTGAGATATTTCATAAGACTGGTACTAATAAAACGGCTAGCGATAAAAATTCCCATCGCAATGATGTTGAAATTTTGACCTTCTGCCTTAGTAAACCCTAAACGTTCTGCATATTGAACAATAAACGTCCAACACATAATTTGCACGCCAACGTAAAATAC
This sequence comes from Rodentibacter heidelbergensis, assembly GCF_002000125.1. Lineage (GTDB taxonomy): Bacteria > Pseudomonadota > Gammaproteobacteria > Enterobacterales > Pasteurellaceae > Rodentibacter > Rodentibacter heidelbergensis. The sequence continues at coordinate 116,061 of NZ_MLHH01000005.1, read as the reverse complement.
TTGTGCAATCACGCCCTCACGATATTTAGGTATCTGTATTAAACGACTGACTGCTTCTTTAAACGAAATACGATTATTGCCTTCTTCCACTCGTACTTTCGGCATTTTGTAAAGACCAATAATAATCAGTACTGCAACCACCACAAAGCCTAATACAATATAGGGATCACGAATTTCCGCTAAATCATGAGTACGAATCCCCATTTTTTCCGCTTCAGATAACGTATTGAAAATGAGATTACCTGATGCATCACGCTTATCTGACTCCAAATTGGTTAATACCAACTGAGAGGCCACAAACATCCCTGTGATAGAACCCAAAGGGTTAAAAGACTGAGCAAAATTCAAGCGACGTGTGGCAGTTTGTGGATCACCCATTGCAAGAATATAAGGGTTTGCCGTGGTTTCTAAAAAAGCCAAACCAAAGGTTAAAATATAAAGTGAAATTAAGAAAAAATTAAATTCTTCATATTTTGCTGCCGGCCAGAATAAAAAAGCGCCGATAGCATAAAGAATAAGACCAAGCATAATGCCTGCTTTATAACTATATCGGCTAGCAAAAATCGCCGCAGGAATCGCCATCGTCCCATAACCACCGTAAAATGCAAATTGCACTAAGGCCGCTTCGGAGGCGGGTATTTCCATCACTGTTTGGAATACCGCCACCATTGGATTGGTAATATCATTGGCAAATCCCCATAACGCAAATAAGCTCGTGATTAAAATAAAGGGGACAATGAATTTCTTTTCTAATACTTTGGCACTCATAATATTTTCCTTATATTAATTAGTAGAGAAGCACACAAAGAATCACTATTCTTCAATGCGTAATCCATAGGTATGGAATTTTCCTAATACCACTTGCATTTGCTCATGACTCAAAAGTGGAATATCCAAACCGGTGGCAAGCAACTTCAAATACCAAGAAGCCAATACCTCAACCTCTTGTGCCAGCCACAATGCTTTATCAAGATTTTCACCACAAGCGATTAAGCCATGGTGCGCCAGTAAAATTGCCTTACTTTTCTTAATTCCCTCAGAAACGTAAGAGGCAAGCTCATAGGTTCCAAATGTTGCGTAAGGCACACAAGGAATATGATCACTTCCTCCCACCGCAACCATGTAGTGAATAGCCGGAATAGGTTTTTCAAGAATGGATAACCCGGCACAATGAAGAGAATGATTATGAACAACCGCATTGGCCTCTGCACGAGCTTGATAGACTGCTAAATGAAATTGCCATTCACTGGAAGGCAGTTTTCCCTCTTCATGTTTACCTTGACTATCAACATAAACAATATCGTCCGGTGTAATTAAATGATAGGGCATACCGGTGGGGGTAATCAGCATACCTTCTTTATAACGCACACTGACATTTCCTGCAGTCCCTTGATTTAACCCCAATCGGGTCATTTCAAGGCAGGTATCGATAATTTTCTGTGAAAGTGTTTTTCTATTCATTTTTAAGACCTCTAAATTTGTTATAAAACCGGGGTAACCCCTTTTTTGATAATGATATTGCCGTATTTTGCAGTTTCGCCACTCATCACCACAGCATAGGCATGTTTTGTTCGCTCATAGAAATCAAAGCGGTCAATACGTTCAAGATTCGGCACAAAATCGACCGCACTTTGAATGGCCTCTAAATAGCGTTTTTCTACTTCAGGATCTAAACTATCGCCTTGTACTGCCTGCATCATCACAAGCGGTGCAGTCACATAAGCATCAAATTCAAACAATGGCGCAATCCCTTTTAATAAAGTCGCAATGGCAATCCCATCAGCTCTCACAACATGATGATGAAGCGAATGAGCAGGAAAATGCGCGTCAGCAAGGACAAGTTCATCACCATGTCCCATTTCAGCAAGAATTTTGAGTAATTCAGGAGAAATTGCCGGATGAATACCTTTTAACATTAAGATGACTCCTATTCGTTGTTTACAAAATTAAATCGTGGGTAAATTCGTTTGCGTTGCGGTTGCATCGCCTTTTGTGCCATTTCTTCATTGTCGTACACACCAACACCGACAAAAGTAAACATTGCCGCACCTAAAACGGTTGCTTCTGCGACATCAACCACATCAATCGGTAACCCTAAAACATCGGCACGAATTTGATTCCATAATGGATTTTTTGATCCACCACCAACACAAAGCAAACTCTCTGCTTTAAAATGACTCACCTGTTGTAGCACAGCCAATCCCTGTTTAAGCTGATTCGCCATGTAATAAAGCGCTGCACGATAGATCTCGCCACGAGAGGTAAACATAGAAAGCCCCTCTATCCGTCCTTGTCCGAGTTGATTAAAAACGCCCTGAAAATCGACCGCACTTTTACTCTCCTCGGCAGCCATAGCTTCTGTAATCATCGTTGAATAATAGCGATCAGTGCCATATACATCTGCAAATAACAGTTTTCCAAGCCATTCCATAATGCCGGAACCCACCCATTGCACTGCGGGGTTGAAGCAATTCCGTTGAACATCGAATTCTGTCGTCAGCCCTTGTGAAACAAAATCAAATTGTGGCTGTGCATATTGCGTACGAGCCATCAAAATTTCCCAAGTACCGGAACTAAGCACGGGTTGATTCAATCCTGCCCCTGAACCAAACACGGCAAATTGTGTGTCGTGTCCACAAGCGATTACCGGAATACGCTTTAGCCCCCACTTCATAGCAAGTGAAGGCATAAGATCACCTACTTTTTCACCCGCATAGCGCATTGGTGGAAAATGGGATGAGGTAAGCCCAAGCCATTGCAAAATATCTTCATCCCAATCACCGGTAGCGAGATTTGTCATCATTGATGTCCCCGCCATGGTGTGATCGGTGCTCCATTCCCCCGTTAAACGTTGAGTTAGCATGGAAGAAATGAACACGAATTTATCCATTTTTTGGAAAATTTCCGGTTCATATTCTTTTAACCAAAGCAACTTGAATAAAGTATTAAAACTGTATTGTCCGATGCCATTACGTTGATAAAGCGCTTTAACATCTAACAACTTATCTAATTTTTCCATTACCGGAAGTGTGCGTGGACACTTCCAAGAAATAATCGGATAAAGTTGCTGCCCATGGCGATCAAAAGGAGCCCCATCTACCCCAAATGTCGTCACAGAAATACCAACAATCTCTGCTAAATCAATATGTTTCTCTCTTAATTGTGCAATAGTTAGATCCGCACAATGAGATAATTTCTGCCAGATTTCTTCAAAATCCCAAATATGATAATCAGCGAATTTGATATCCGGTTGGGTATTGTTCGCCATATGATGGGAGGCCAAAATTTCACCCTTATCGCTCATCGCAATAGTACGCAAATTGGTTGCACCGCAATCAAAGATCAGCACGATAGGCATAAAAACTCCCCCTAAAATTGAGAAAAAGTGCGGCTGAAAAAGACATCGATTTTTACTTATAAATCACTAAAGTGATTTATTCGGTCCTTTGGATTTTATAACCGCACTTCAATATGGGTGTTGATTGAAATGGTGGCACACACAAAAAAGTATGTGCCATTGCGATTATTTATAAAGTGGACCGAAGTTTTGACAAGCTCGATAATCCTGACCTTCTTTATCTTGACCAAACCCATTCCAAGCACTTGGTCGGAAGATATTGCGTTCTTCAACGTTATGCATACAAACCGGAATGCGTAGCATAGAGGCCAGTGTGATAAGATCCGCACCAACGTGCCCATAAGTGGCAACACAGTGGTTCGCTCCCCAATTAGCCATTACGGAATAGACATCAGTGAATGCCCCTTTACCGGTTAAACGAGGTACAAACCAAGTGGTCGGCCAAGTTTCATTAGTACGTTTGTTGAGAATATCGTGTACCTGTTCAGGCAAATCGATTGACCAGCCTTCTGCAATTTGCAATACCGGCCCTAAGCCTTTGATAAGATTAATACGATGCATGGTAAACGGCATACCACCCTGCGTTAAAAACTGAGAAGATAAACCACCGCCACGGAAATATTCGTGTACCGCTGGACACCAACGAGTGTGCGCTAGGCAACGTTTTCCGTCCTCTTCAGTCACTTCCCAAGCCGGTTTAATGGTTGGGTTACCATTTGCATCTTTATGTTGACCTGTACCATCAAGTGCAGCAGAACCGGAATTAATTAAATGGATAAAGCCACTTTCCGGTTTCCAACCCGTCACACGCTCAACGGATTCAGGGCTCCAATAAGTGCGTACATCAGCAAACACTTGAGCCTGCCCGGTCAACTGATGGCCGAACAACATACACACGGCATTTAAACTGTCATTTTCGGTGGCCAAAATATAAGGTGGGCGAACACCATTCCAATCATAGGTAGAATTGAGTATGGCCTCCATAAAATCGCCGTTTGGTAAATGATCCGTCCAATGACGCTGACCTTGGAACCCTGCAGCAATGGCATTATGCCCTAAGGCTTCTTCAGCAAAATTCAATTTCGCCAGTTTTGGATTCCCTACCATCAAGTCACGGGTAATAATGCTCATTTTCACTACATTTTCCCAAAGTTCGGCCCGCTCTTCCGGTGTACGTTGGTTTTCCTGGCTGTTTACATCAATACCCTCTTGGCAATATTGTTTTACCCAAGAAAGGGCTAAATCCACTTCTTCTTGATCGTAGATTTTGCGATCTAAACGGCGTTTGATTTCCGTCATATCCACATATTCGTTACGCATACCAAGGTATTCTTGGAAAAATTGTTGGTTCACAATGGAGCCTGCGATCCCCATAGAAACAGAACCAATAGATAAATAGGATTTTCCTCGAAGAGTAGCAACAGTAAGACCGGCACGGGCAAAACGTAACAGTTTTTCTTTTACATCTTCCGGGATATTTGTATCATTGGCTTCTTGCACTTCGGTTCCATAAATTGAGAAGGCAGGCAAACCTAATTGAGAATGGCCGGCTAATGCAGCAGCAAGGTAAACCGCGCCAGGACGTTCCGTACCGTTAAAACCCCAAATCGCTTTCGGCATATGCGGATCCATATCAATCGTTTCAGAGCCGTAACACCAACAAGGGGTGACCGTAATCGTTAATCCAACATTTTCACGTTTGAATTTATCCGCACAAGCTGCTGCTTCAGCCACCCCACCAATACAGCTATCGGCAATCACACATTCAACAAAAGAACCGTCTGTATAGTGAATATGGGTTTGCAATAAATCGACAACAGATTTCGCCATACGCATGGTTTGATCTTCTAATGATTCTCGTACCCCCATACGGCGACCGTCAATGGTCGGGCGGATACCGATTTTAATACGATTAGTTTGAGTGAAAGATGTCATAATCGTGTTTCTCCTATCATTTTTAGTTCATATTGAAATCCCAGATAAGCGATTTATCTGCTTAACTTGAAATTATTTTTGAATAAAAAAATAGAAGAAGATAGAAGGGAAAGACCGTTAATTTCAAATTTGTGAAAAGGATCACAATAATCGGTCATTTTTAAAGAAAAATAATGCCCGTTTCTTACTTAAATTTTCAAAAATCGGGCAATTCGGTCATTATTTATTATAAAACGGTCACAATATCGTTTTTTTCACAATAGGTTTGGAGCGTTTCCGACAAATCGGTATCACTAAAAAGAGTATTAATTTTGCTCAATTCCGTTAATTGTATGAGGCTTTTTTTCTCAAATTTAGAATGATCCGCCAAAAGGTAAGCCTGTTCTGAGGCCTCCATCATTTTACGCTTCAAAGAGGCATTTAATTCATTGGATTCCCAAATATTTCCTTGATTATCAATACCGGAACAGGAAAAAATAGAAAAGTTAATATGCAGACGTTGTAATAAATATTCTGATAATGGACCGTAAAATGCTTCATACTTTGATGAATAAACCCCTCCGGTCACAATAGTTTTGATGTTGGGTTTATCAACCAATGCATTGATATTAAGCATAGAATTCGTCACAACAGTGCAAGGAATATCCGGCATTAAATGTGCGAAATACCAACTTGTAGAACTCGCATCTAATCCAATCACTGCATTTTCATAAAGCAATTCAAGGGCATTTTTAGCAATGTATCGCTTTGCCGTTGCATTGATATATCGCCGAGCCTGAAAAAAGGATCCAAGATCTGTCGTTTTATTACTTATCGCTCCACCATGTGTACGATAAAGTAATCCTTGTTTCTCAAGTCGATTAAGGTCACGTCGAACGGTTTCAACAGATATTTCACATTTTTCAGCCAATTCAGTTACACTGGCTTTTCCTTGCGAATTAACCCATTGTAGGATCATCTCATCTCTATTACGCATATCCCCCCCAACCGTTCAAAATTGTTTCATTATAGAATGTTTTAAGAAAAGATAAACAGCTTATCATCTCAGAATTTCTAAGCTAAAATACCGCCAATTTTTGATAATAAGAGATATTTTTTATGACAAATAAAACAATAAGTGCGGTCATTTTAGCGGCAGGAAAAGGCACTCGGATGTATTCTGATTTACCAAAGGTGTTGCATAAGGTAGCGGGTAAACCGATGGTAAAACATGTTATTGATACGGCTCATTCTCTGGGGGCTGAAAATGTGCATTTGATTTACGGACATGGCGGTGAATTAATGCGTGAACATCTTGCCGATGAAAAAGTCAATTGGGTCTTGCAAACCGAACAGCTTGGCACAGCACATGCGGTGCAACAGGCCGCACCTTTTTTTAAGGATAATGAGAATATTGTCGTACTTTACGGTGATGCCCCGCTGATTACAAAGGAAACCTTAGAAAAGCTCATTGCAGCAAAACCTGAAAAGGGTATTGCATTACTTACGGTGAAGTTAGATAACCCAACAGGTTATGGCCGTATTATTCGTGAAAATGGCCGTGTCATCGCTATCGTTGAGCAAAAAGATGCCAATGCAGAACAATTGAACATTCAGGAAGTGAATACCGGCGTAATGGTTTCCGATGGGGCCAGTTTCAAAAAATGGCTTGCCCGGGTGGGTAATAATAATGCTCAAGGTGAATATTATTTGACCGATTTAATTGCCCTTGCCAACCAAGATGGTTGCCAAGTTGTTGCGGTGCAGGCAACGGATATGATGGAAGTAGAAGGGGCAAACAATCGCATGCAATTAAGTGCGCTTGAACGCTATTATCAACGTAAACAGGCGGAACGTTTATTATTAGCCGGCGTGATGTTGGCCGATCCTGATCGTTTTGATTTACGCGGTTCCCTTGAGCATGGTAAAGATGTAGAAATTGATACCAATGTGATTATTGAGGGAGATGTGCGCTTAGGAAATCGGGTGAAAATAGGAACAGGCTGTGTATTAAAAAACGTTGTGATTGCCGATGATGTGGAAGTGAAGCCTTATTCTGTGTTAGAAGATACCAGCATTGGCGAAAAGGCCGCAATTGGGCCGTTCTCCCGTTTACGCCCGGGTACAGAATTGGCCGCAGAAACCCATGTGGGTAACTTTGTGGAAATCAAAAAATCCCTTGTCGGTAAAGGCTCAAAAGTCAACCACCTAACCTATGTAGGCGACAGTGAAATCGGGGCAAATTGCAATATCGGTGCGGGGGTGATTACCTGTAATTATGACGGCGCCAATAAATTTAAAACCATTATTGGTGATAATGTCTTCGTAGGTTCGGATACGCAATTAGTCGCCCCAGTCACCGTTGAAGACGGCGCAACTATCGGTGCTGGCTCAACGATTACACGCCATGTGGGAAAAGACGAATTGGTGATTACCCGAGTGCCACAACGTCATATTCAAAATTGGCAACGCCCGGTGAAAAAGAAATAAGTGATAAATCCCACACTATGTGGGATTTTTTTATGAAAAGTGCGGTTGATTTTCCGCTTATTTTTATACTTTGATATCTCGATAAAAAAGCTCACTTTCGTGAGCCTTTTTATTAATCATGTAACCCTAATTTTTTCTCAAGGTAGTGGATGTTGGTGCCGCCTTTTTGGAAGTTTTCATCTTCCAAAATCATTTCATGCAATGGAATATTGGTTTTAATGCCTTCAATAATGGTTTCCGCCAAGGCATTTTGCATACGGCGGATTGCCACATCTCGGGTATCACCGTAAGTGATCAATTTAGCAATCATGGAATCATAGTGCGGAGGCACGGAATAACCGCCATAAATATGGGAATCCCAACGCACACCAAAACCGCCCGGTGAATGTAAGTGATTGACTTTACCCGGTGATGGCAAGAAAGATGTTGGATCTTCTGCATTGATACGGCATTCAATGGCATGACCTTTCACTTTAATATCTTCCTGTTTGAAAGAAAGCGGTAAGCCTGCCGCAATACGGAGTTGCTCTTTCACCAAATCCACACCGGTAATCATTTCTGTCACCGGGTGTTCTACTTGGATACGGGTATTCATTTCGATGAAATAAAACTCGCCGTTTTCATATAAAAACTCGAATGTACCTGCACCACGATAGCCGATTTCTACACAGGCATTGGCACAACGAGAACCGATATCACGGCGTAGTTCTTCAGTAATTCCCGGTGCTGGGGCTTCTTCCACCACTTTTTGATGGCGACGTTGCATTGAGCAATCACGTTCTGCCAAATACACCGCATTACCGTGCGTATCCGCCAATACTTGAATTTCCACATGGCGTGGATTTTCTAAGTATTTTTCCATATACACCATATCATTATTAAAGGCTGCTTTCGCTTCAGCTTTGGTCATCGCAATTGACTCTTCTAGCGCCTCTTCGTTACGCACAACACGCATACCACGACCACCGCCGCCACCAGAAGCTTTAATAATAATTGGATAACCGATACGTTTTGCGATTTCTTTATTTTTGGCAATATCGTTGCCAACCGGGCCGTCAGACCCCGGCACACAAGGCACGCCGGCTTTTTTCATGGCTTTAATCGCCGAAACCTTATCGCCCATTAAACGAATTACATCTGCGGTAGGGCCAATAAAAGTAAAGCCTGAGCGTTCAACTTGTTCTGCGAAATCGGCATTTTCAGATAAAAAACCATATCCCGGATGAATCGCATCTGCCCCGGTGACCTCTGCTGCAGCAATAATAGCCGGAATATTGAGATAGCTTTTTGCAGAAGGCGGAGGCCCAATACAAACGGTTTCATCCGCCAATAAAACGTGTTTTAATTCACGGTCGGCAGTGGAATGGACAGCAACGGTTTTGATGCCTAATTCTTTACATGCACGCAAAATGCGTAATGCAATTTCACCACGGTTGGCAATGACAACTTTTTCTAACATAAGAATTCCATTTGTTAAAAAATGGCAAGTCTCCCCGCCATTTTAGATAATTGATAAGATTATTCGATAACGATTAATGGTTCGTCAAATTCAACCGGTTCGCCATCATTCACAAGAATGGCTTTGATGACGCCCGCTTTATCCGCTTCGATACGGTTCATCATTTTCATCGCTTCAACGATACAAAGCGCATCACCCACTTTTACGGTTTGCCCCACTTCAACAAAGGCTTTTGCTTCCGGGCTTGGGCTACGGTAGAAAGTTCCCACCATTGGTGAGCGAACAATATGACCGGATAATTCATCGGTAGTCGGAGCCGGGGCTGAAGCCGGTGCAGCACTTGGTGCAGGGGCTGCCACCGCAGCCGGAGCAGATACCGGTGCGACTGCAATCGGTGCGGAATATTGTGCCGCAACAGGCGCTACCGCAGGGGCTGCACGGCTAATGCGTACCGTGCCCTCTTCCTCTTGAACTTCTAATTCGGTGATACCGGATTCTTCAACTAATTCGATAAGCTTTTTGATTTTACGAATGTCCATATGTTCTTCCTAAAATAATAAAATTCTTAACCGCACTTTTATGACAATGCACAGTATTACCTCGCCAATACACAAAAGTGTAGTTAGTGATAAACGGATTTTTAATCGGGCAAAGATTACCCTAAATTGAACTAAATTGCGATAAAATTCTATAAATTTCGCCAAAATAGCTATTTTTTATTGTTTTTTTGATAAGAAATCTAAAGCGAATAAAAAGGCAAATTCATAGCCTTTTGCGCCTAATCCGCAAATCACGCCCTCTGCCACATCACTAAAATAAGAATGATGACGAAACGGCTCACGTTTGTGTACGTTCGACAAATGAATTTCCACAAAAGGGATTGAAACCGCCAATAAGGCATCACGCAATGCCACGCTTGTGTGCGTATAAGCGGCAGGATTGATTAAAATAAAATCGGTTTTTTGGAAACTTTGATGAATTTTCTCGATCAACTTTTCTTCACTATTGGCCTGAAAACATTCCAATTCAATATTGTGCTGTACGGCTAATTCTTTTAGCTTCGTTTCAATATCAGCCAGTGATAAACGGCCATAGTGTTTTGGCTCACGCGCCCCTAACATATTTAAGTTCGGGCCATTTAGCAGCAAAATTCGGGATTTTGGCGACATATTCTCTTCCTTTTAAGGTTGGGCATTATACTGATTTTTCCATCATCGCTGGTCGTATCAGATAATTTTTTTAATCCATTGTGAATCCAAATCAATGAGCGGTAAGGTTGATCCTTGCCAAGAACGCAACACTTGGTAATCCATTAAATCCAGTGTATCTAACCCCGGTGTGATATTGGGGGTATATTGTTGGGCAATTCGAGCCAGTTGGGTTAACCCTAAGCTACTTTCAATACTGGAGCTTATTACCGCTTTTAAACCTAAAGTATGGGCTTGCTTGATAAGTTCAATACAATGCTCAAGAGAGCCGATTAATGTTGGTTTAATTACAATGGCTGCCAAGTACGGTTCTTTTTTAAGCTGAAAATCGCTTTCTCGTAAGGATTCATCCCAAGCAATGGCAATGCCGCTTTGAGCAGCAAATTCACGACTTAATTCAGGTGTTTTGCAAGGTTCTTCCAAAAATTGAATTCGGCTACGGTGTTCAGGTTTGATTTTCGAAGCAAACAACAAGGCTTTCTCAAGCGTCCAACGGCGATTGGTATCAAGGCGTAATTGCAATTCAGGGATAGCCTCTAAAAACATATCTGCAATCAATCCATCCCGGTTGGCTTCATACAGCCCCACTTTGATTTTGGCCACTTTTTCACCCGGGAGATTAGCTAATTCGGCATAAAGTTCATCAGGATCGCCATAACACAAGGGCGCTGCATGATAATTTCCCTCTGCATTGAGTTTGCCTTTTAACTCTGCTAAAGCACAACTCAGCCCAAATGCAACGGAAGGATAAAGCCCCTCAAATGATAACTTCTCACCACGGGAACGTGCCTCATTCCAATCGGCAAGCCATTGTATTGTTTGTTCTTCCGCTATTTCTAAAGATTCTTCACTGAACCCCGGCAAAGGGGCAATTTCCCCCCAGCCTTCATTATCTTGGCATTGAATTTGTACCAACAATCCCTCACGGCGTTTTAAAAACCGATCTCGCAAAATCAGTTGGCTATCAACAGGAATGGAATAACGATAAAGATGATATTGTCGAATTGTCATCACATTTACCTACAAAAAGTGCGGTTGAAATTCACCGCACTTTTACTTGAATGATTAAGGATTGCGTCTAAACTTACTGAAATCCGGTGCCCGTTTTTCATTGAAAGCATTGCGCCCTTCTTGGCCTTCTTCTGTCATATAGAACAACATAGTAGCGTTACCCGCCAATTCTTGAAGACCGGATTGACCGTCACAGTCTGCATTTAATGCCGCTTTCAAACAACGTAATGCAATCGGGCTGTTACGCAACATTTCACGACACCAACGTACCGTTTCTTTTTCAAGATCGGCATAAGGCACTACGGTGTTCACTAAGCCCATATCCAAGGCTTCTTGTGCATTATATTGACGACATAAAAACCAAATCTCACGGGCTTTTTTCTGACCGACTAAACGGGCCATATAGCTTGCTCCCCAGCCGCCATCAAAAGACCCCACTTTCGGCCCGGTTTGACCGAAAATAGCATTATCTGCCGCAATGGTTAAATCGCATAACATATGTAATACATGACCGCCACCAATGGCATAACCTGCCACCATGGCAACCACCGGTTTCGGGCAAGTCCGAATATCCCGTTGGAAATCCAACACATTTAAGTGATGTACGCCACTTTCATCTTTATAGCCGCCGTAATCCCCACGAATTTTCTGATCGCCTCCGGAACAGAACGCTTTTTCACCTTCACCGGTTAAAACAATGACCCCGATTTTTTCATCAAAACGAGCATTAGAAAAGGCATGAATCATTTCTTTAACGGTTTGTGGACGGAAAGCATTACGCACTTCAGGACGGTTAATAGTGATTTTGGCGATCCCATCAGTGGATTTGTGATAGCGAATGTCCGTATAACCCTCGCTATGGTCAACCCATTCAACGGGCGCATAAAGTACATCATCTTTTGGATTTTGCATGAATATTCCTTTTAATTAACGAAAAGTACGGTCATTATAGCGGAAGTTTTTCCAATCGGGAAAATGAAAATTTATCTCAACCTTTATCTATCCGGTGCTTATTGCTAGAATTTGGTCTTTATCAATCCCTTAACCCAAACCCAAAATGAAATTGATTGTTACATTTGCCACCATATTACTTCTCAGTGCGTGCAATTTTTCCACCCCATCACAATCCCCTATTCCGGCGGAATTTGCCGGGGCAGATTATCAACTTTCCGATAAACAAGCCAAACAATGGGCGATGGCCAGCAAACAGGCAGAACAATGTATTTACCCGCATCTTACCCGTATTCAGCAAGCACATTTTGCAAAAGAAGATCGCTATATCCATTCCCAATATGTTTTTTTCTATCCATTGGAAAACCTCATTGGCGAAGACTATGTGAAGATCATCCAACAAGATGAAAAATCCATGAATTATGCCACTTATCAATTTAAAAAATTCCGTACCGCCGTGCTAGACGTAGAACCCCTATCCCCTCAACAATGCCAAATTTTACGCACCCAAGCCCGTGATGATTTAGAAGTCGTGAAAGGTCAATATAAAAACGGTATGGTGGATAAATCAAAGGACGAAGAAAGCAACACAAAAAATAGCGATGGCGTGGCAACCAATCAAAATAAATTCTTTTTTGACATTATAAAATGGGGTTCGGCACTGTTGTTATAATCGCAATCAAACGCAATGAAATACCACAAAGGAAAATCATTCCACAGGTTTTTGGCAACAAAAAATAAGAGAAATAAAAAGTGTTACCTAGATCAAATTTTCACTAAATAAGCCTTTGAACTTTAATGATTTTCCGCTAGTCTATCCATGTGTTTCTTTAAACTTAATAAGGTGGAATTATGGCAACGCTTTTTGATGTAGCACAAAATTGGTTAAACCAAGATCCGGATGCAGAAACTCGTGCAGAATTGACCGCACTTTTAGCCTCTGCCAAAGCAGGCGATGCAAAAGCAGAAGTAGAATTACAAGCTCGCTTTGATGGTCGTTTACAATTTGGTACAGCAGGGTTACGCGGGCCGTTACAGGCCGGCTCAATGGGTATGAACCGTGTATTAGTGGCACAAGCTGCCGGCGGTTTAGCCGATTTTTTGAAAGGTTACGACAAAGAACCTTCGATTGTGATTGGTTATGATGGCCGTAAAAATTCTGATGTCTTTGCGCGTGATACCGCAGAAATCATGGCAGGTGCAGGAATAAAAGCTTATCTATTACCACGCAAACTCCCTACTCCGGTGTTAGCCTATGCCATTCAATATTTTGACACCACAGCCGGTGTAATGGTCACCGCAAGCCACAACCCACCGGAAGATAACGGCTATAAAGTGTATCTCGGCAAAGCCAATGGTGGCGGACAAATTGTCTCTCCGGCAGACAAAGAAATTGCCGCACTCATCGACAAAGTGGCGGCAGGCAGTATTCAAGATTTAGTGCGTAGCGATGATTATATCGTGCTAAATGATGAAGTCATCGATGCTTACATTGCCAAAACCGCCTCCCTTGCCAAAGAACCGCAATGCGACATCAACTATGTTTATACGGCAATGCACGGTGTAGGCTATGAAGTATTAAGCAAAACACTTGCCAAAGCAGGTTTACCACAGCCTCATATTGTGGCTGAACAAGTTTGGCCGGACGGCACTTTCCCAACCGTGAATTTCCCAAACCCAGAAGAGAAAGGGGCATTGGATTTAGCCATTAAAGTGGCGAAAGAAAACCACGCCGAATTTATTATTGCCAACGACCCTGATGCCGACCGTTTAGCTGTTGCTATGCCGGATGCACAAGGAAACTGGAAAGCCTTACACGGTAATGTGGTCGGCTGTTTCTTAGGTTGGTATTTAGCCAAACAATATCACGCACAGGGTAAACAAGGGATATTGGCCTGCTCTTTAGTATCCTCCCCTGCCCTTGCCGAAATCGCTAAAAAATACGGTTTCCAATCAGAAGAAACCTTAACCGGTTTTAAATATATCGGTAAAGTTCAAGGCTTACTGTTTGGCTTTGAAGAGGCACTCGGTTATTTGGTCGATCCGGACAAAGTCCGTGATAAAGACGGGATTTCAGCCGCGATTATGTTCTTAGATCTTGTCCGCAACTTGAAAAAACAAGGTAAAACCTTGAGCGATTATGCCGATGAATTTACTAAAGAATTCGGTGCCTATGTGAGCGGACAAATTTCCATTCGTGTGAGCGATTTGGCTGAAATCGGTAAATTAATGACCGCACTTCGCAATACACCACCAACTGTTATCGGTGGCGTGAATGTGGCACAATTTATCGATCACACAAAAACTGATCGCCAAAGCGATATTCTTGTCTTTGTGTTGGAAAACGGCTCTCGTTTAATTGCCCGTCCTTCCGGTACAGAACCGAAAATCAAGTTCTATCTAGACGCTCGTGGCACAGATCCGAAAAATGCCGAACAAGTGCTGGCTGAGTTTGATGAAGGTGTACGTCATCTTCTTCGTCAAGATGCTTACGGTAAACAAGATTGCTAATAAATTAAACCATAACCTAATGAAAGGGGACGCCTATTAGCGTCTCTTTTTTATTTGATAAGGAATATTCAATGAACCCTTGGATTTTACTTGCTCTTTCCATTTGCTTAGAAATTGCTGCCACCAATTTATTAAAAGTAAGCGATGGTTTTACTAAACCACTGCCCACTCTCGGCTCACTCACGCTCTATGGCATTTCTTTTTATTTTGTGTCCATTATTTTTCGAACCCTACCCGTAGGGTTAGTTTATGCCATTTGGTCCGGGGTGGGCATTGTGCTGACTGCTGTTGTGGCGTATTTTGCATTCGGACAAAAAATTGATCTGGCGGGAATGATTGGCATTGGGCTGATTATTGCCGGCGTGATTGTGATTAACCTCTTCTCTGCTATCTCTCATTAAAAAAGAGCGGAAAATTAACCGCTCTTTTTCACATTAGGCCTTCACATCTTGCTCATCACGCAATTGGCGATCAAACACATTGGCACATTCATCCGTGCCGGAACCATACCAAGTGGTATCTCGCAATGCCACCTCTCCCTTACGGTATTTTTCCACTTCGCTTTTCTTCACCAAATAACCCGTCACACGAATGAGATCGGTATTTTTTAAATAAGTCGTGATGTAACGATAGCCCAAAGCAAAAGCGCCATCAATAATATCCACCACCGCATCGCAATGATCCACATAGGTTTGATCAAAAGCAAATAAATCCCCCGTACCGGATGGGAAATATTTGTGGAAAGGGGCCGATTGTTTGAGGTGTGCGAGTAATGTCGGCTCTTCCCCCACCCGAATACGATGTGCCGGTGCATTGTGTTTATCTTCCTCATGATTACTTGCCCCAACTTGGGCATGTAATAAATAGCGATTGCCCGTACGCTCGGCATAAACTCCCTCATGACTATCGGTGATTTCTTTTAATTTATCCATAATGGCGGTTGCGATCTCATCCCCTCGTTGGCTTTTTCCAAAGGTTTCGTTTAACCCCTCACAGTGCAACAAGTGATTGGTCGCATCCGCTAAACCTACAATAGCGAACATCCCGGTAAAATTAGTGCGTTTAATAAAGCCTTCTTTTTCTAAAAAGGAACTGCTAAAAAAGTGGCTTTCTTCCACCACAAATTTATGACGTTTATCCATGGTAGAAAGGGCGCATTTCGCTACTCGTGGTAATAATTCATTCACCATTTCGTCTGCACTTTTGCAAGCCCGAGCAATGGTTCCAAGGCGTAAACGGGTTAAAGTATAAGCCCCGCCACATTCCGGAAGCGCATTGTAGCAACTTGCTATGCCGTATTCTTCGCCTAAATCAGCAATATAGTAGGCATCGTTTGCAAAGGAAGGTTTAGAAACCAACAAACAGGCTTTTGCTGCCAGTTCGGCAAATTCACGGCTGGTTTTTGTTTTGTCATAACGGATAGTCATATTCGGTGTAGGGGCTTCAAGCTCAATGACTGCGCGTAAAATTAAACGTCCGGCTTTGGTATCATAAGGCCCAATATTGGCATGACAAAAAGAATCTGGCACGGTTTTATCAATATGATTTAAAAAGCGTTTAATTTTGATGTAATCTTTTTCTTCATCCGTAATGAAAGGCTCAAGTAAACTGTCCAATCGCCCCACATAAACGGGGTAGGTCGTAATAGAAGGGATATGGGAATAAAGAATAAGCAAACCATCAAGCGCTTCATCAAGATCCTTTGGCGGCGGTAATTCTAAAAATTCACAGCCTTTTTGAATATACACATTGTAATCAGGCAGGATATAACGAGGACGATAAATCGCATACCCCTCGCATAAATCACAAATCATTTGGTTCTGTAAAAAGCCCCATTCTTCATCGGTGTAACCCAACAATTCTCTGGGGTCAAACAACCGTTCGGCAATATTGCCCAACATCATTAATTTTTGGTGATAAGTGAGATTATTAGCTTTAACAGTATCGAGAATATCTTGAAGGGAAGCGAGCATAATGAGTTCCTTAGAAACAAAAATCAGTCATATTTTACTTGAAGGTAATAAGAACTCAATTTTCAATCAGTGATCAAGATCACAGTTTTTAAAAATAAAATCTTTGGCCTAAATTTGCCAACAAAAAAGATGAGGAATGTTCCTCACCTTCTATACTCACTTAGTAACCGGTTTTCATCACCTTACCAATACCTTCATTTATTTTGGCTGAACCATGAATTTTTGCAGAGTTCACTGCACTGTCTTTCGCTGATTTACCTAAATCTTTGACCGTATCTTGCAATTCAGCACAGCCAACTAATCCCATAGTCAAAGCGATGGTTAATGATGATAAAAGTAACTTCTTCATAATTTTCTCCTTAAGGTTAGTTATAAAATCCGAAAGAATTTTAAACCATGTCAGTTTTATTATCAACTATTTTGGTTTTAAATCAAACCAATATGGTTTTCATATGAAGTTTTATTGAGCACATAATTCCTCTATGAAAATACGAACAGAAAAAGAAAAATTTGGCGAGCGATTACACCTCGCTTTAAATCAAGCAAATCTGGCACATTTAAAGGTCAGTGAAATTGCTGTTAAGTTTAATTTACGCCATTCGGGAGAAGCCGTCACTAATCAGGCGGTTCATAAATGGTTAAACGGCTTGGCCATCCCATCTCCGGAAAAGATTGATACCCTAGCAAAATGGCTTGATGTTTCACCTCAGTGGTTGCGTTATGGGGTTTCAGATGAAGAACAACAAGATTTAACTGAGCTTGATAATCTGCTTTTAACCCGTTTTCTTACACTTTCTGAGCCTCAGAAAAAACTGATTTTAGAAGTGATTAATCATTTCAAAATAGACAATGAACACTAAGAACCGTTACTTCAGAAAGTCGTGGCTATTCCTTTTTCTTAATGTATCGAAACACAACACACCATTTGATTTCTAATCACATTTCTTAGATAGACTAAGATAGCCCATCAAATTGTTTTATTTTTATGAAGTTTCCTTTTATGATAAATGCTCAAATAAAAGGATATCATTATGAAAAAAGCACGCGTTATCCCCTATCCCTGTTGGGCAGCGAGTTCATTGTGGTCTGCCAATTTTTCGACCCTATCGGTGTTAATCTTATCATTGGCGATTTTAGGCATTGGCGATGGTTTAATTGTGCTTTCCGGATTGGGGTCTACGCCTTGGACAGTACTTTCTCAAGGGGTAGCATTACAAACTGAAATCAGCATTGGTTGGTCATCGTTTTTTATTAGCGTTGTTGTGATGCTTTTGTGGTTGCCATTAAAACTCCGCTTTGGGTTAGGCACGATCTTAAATATTATTGTGATCGCTTTCTTTTTAGGTATCACCACAAAAATCCTGCCACAACCCACCGCACTTTCAAGCAAAATCGGCTTTGGTATGATAGGTATGTTGTTATATGGATTAGGCACAGCATTTTATCTGACCTGCCACTTAGGGGCAGGGCCAAGAGATGGATTAATGGTGGGATTATGCCAACGCTTTCACCTCAAGGTCGGCGTTGTTCGCACGACACTGGAAGTGTCTGTTTGCCTATTGGGCTTTATTCTCGGCGGCACCGTTGGCATTGGCACGCTGATTTTTGCCAGCGGAATTGGCTGGATCGTGCAAGGCTATTTGAATTTAATTTCCCGTCTGCCACATTCGTTGAACGAACGCCCTGATCTCAATTAATGCCTGCGGAATGGAAATTAAACCTAAATTCATCTGTGTTGCTTTGCCCTTTGGTGGACAAAAGGCGATATGCTTATCCGCATCATTAATCGGTTTCCAACGAATCGGTAAAGCAGAACGGCGACTTGGATAGAACCCTACGGTCGGCACATTCAATGCTCCACTTAAATGCAAAGGTCCTGTGGAGCCGGCAATAAATAAATCCGCACAAGCTAAGGAATGGGCAAAATCAACCAAACCCTGATTTTTATCGTAAATAGCAAGGCGTTCATCCCCCACTAATTGCGCCAATTCATGGGCTTGTTCGCTTTCCCCCGGGCCTGCAGTCAGCACAATTTGACAATCAAATTCAGCAAGCAACCCTTGAATTAATTGTGCATATTGCGCCAGTGAAAGATTGGTTGCAGATCCCCCAGAACCGCTATGCACAAAGACCCATTTTTTCTTCGCAGAAAGTCCCAAGCTTTGCTGTAAAAAAACACGTTGATTTTCAACCGCACTTTTATCAAATACTAAATAGGGCGGGGTTGGCTCTACAATCGGCATTTGGTGTTTTTTCAAAAAGGCACGCACCAAATCCTGATTATATTCCGCCTCTGATTTTTCTGAACGGGAACGGCGTTGGGTCAAACGATGATTATAAAGAAATTGAATAAGCTTCGTGGCGGGCGCAAGACGATATTTTATGCCGCTTTTCCAAGCTAATTTGGCATTATGCACATCCGAAACAAAGCTTATCATGGCATCAAAATGGTGTGCTTTGATTTCACTCACCAAACGATTGAAATCCGCTTTATCGTCCCTTTTGCTATCAATAATCACCTCATCCAAATAAGGGCAAATTTCTGCCAATGGTGCGGTATAGCGAGGCACAAGTGCGGTCAATTTTAATGAAGGATTAGAGGCTTTTAACATAGCGAAAGCCGGCCATGCCTGCATAAAATCCCCCAGTTTATCATTACGAATAACCAATATTTTGTTCATCACTGCGCCTCATTGTGTGTTTTTTCTGCTTGTTTTAACAGAGCATAAAACACAACCGTTAAGAAAAGATAGAAAATGTTCCCGGAATTATGAGTGAAAAAACCTTGGCTCAAACAATAGATCATAATGGAAAGAATATGCACCGTTCCCAAGGTAGCGATTAATTTCACTTCTGAAGAGGGGCTATTCAAACGGCGTTTAAATTGAGATAAAGGCACGAGTAAAATCCCTAAAAAAGCGATAAATCCAATCACACCCCGTTTGGATAAATCATCAAGATACTGATTATGGGCATGATCATATCGTCCAATATTCCCCATAACTACTTTCTCTTTCACATCTTGCTTACGCTTTTCTATCGCCCCTTTTTCTCCCCAGCCTAAAATCGGTTTTTCTTTTATCATTAATACAGCACTTTTCCACATATCAAAACGTGCGCCAAGCGAGGTATTCGTCTTATTGTTTTCATAGTTGGCAATATCACTCTGAATCAAAGAAAAACGTTCCATCACTCGGCTATTAGGCATTTGGCTTATGCCAACAAGGGCGAGGGTAAATAGCCCCAAAACGCCAAGGAAGAATTTTTTTGAAAGTGAATGGCGATAAATCCATAACATTGCCACCAGCATAATCGGTAAGGCAACCCATCCGCCACGGGCAGTAGAAAAAATGCTTCCTGCAATGCCGAAGAAGGAGGCGAAAAGACAAAGTGCGGTCATTTTTTTCTGCGATTTTTGCCAAAAATAAAGGCCAATGGCAAGACTGAATAAGCCCAATGACATCGCAATATCACCCCCTTGAATCTGCATCGTTCGGGGAGAATAGGCCATCGGGCTATGTAAAATAAACTTATCATAAAGCGCAACAAGCCCCGCCATTACCGAGCCTAACGGAATAGCATAAATCAATGCACAGAGCTTTAACGGCATATTCAATAAAAAAATTAAAGTGGGGATTAATAAAACCGCCCGACTTGGGTTATCCAATACCCGTCCTTTTTCGTCATTCACAAAAAAGGAAAGTACAAAAACCGCAAAGTAAAAAATATAGCTATAAATAAGCCATTTATCCTCTTGCGATAAATGCCATTTAAACTTTTTAATCAATCCGTAAATACCATAGCCTAGACCTAACAACATCAAAAAAATCGGGGCAATATTGTGTCCACCTTTAAAGGCCAACACGGATAAAAAGAAAAAGCTAATACTAAAATTTGCTAAGACTGGAAGGATATTTTGTTTTGAAATTTGCATAAGTCGTCACTCGGCGATACATTCAACCATAAAAAAACCGCACTAAAAAGTGCGGTAGTATTTTATGTTATTTTGCCGGATTATAAAACATCAACGCAGTTGAGATCTTCAAAAGATTGCTCTAAACGTTTAGACATGGATTCTTCCATTTTGCGTAACCAAACGCGTGGATCGTAGTATTTTTTGTTTGGAACATCCGGGCCTTCAGGATTACCTAATTGACCTTGTAAATAAGCTTCATTGGCTTTGTAGAAGTTTAAAATACCGTCCCAAGATGCCCATTGTGTATCCGTATCAATGTTCATTTTGATTGCACCGTAGCCGATTGCTTCACGAATTTCTTCACGAGAAGAGCCTGAACCGCCATGGAATACAAAGTTGATTGGTTTAGCCGGAAGATTACGTTCTTTTGCCACAAACTCTTGTGATGCGCCTAAGATAGACGGTTTTAATTTCACATTACCCGGTTTGTAAACACCGTGAACGTTACCGAATGCCGCCGCAACGGTAAAGTTCGGGCTAACCGGATTTAATTGGTCATAAACGTATAACACATCTTCAGGTTGGGTATAGAGTTTGGATTCTTCCACATCGGAATTATCTACGCCGTCTTCTTCTCCACCGGTGATACCGATTTCGATTTCAAGGGTCATCCCGATTTTATCCATACGGGCAAGGTATTCACGACAAATCACCATATTTTCTTCCATTGGCTCTTCCGATAAATCGATCATATGAGAAGAGAATAATGGACGGCCGGTTTCGGCAAAATGTTTTTCACCAGCTTCTAATAACCCGTCAATCCAAGGAAGGAGTTTTTTCGCAGCGTGGTCGGTATGAAGGATAACCGGCACACCATATTCTTTTGCAAGAGTATGAACGTGTTTTGCCCCTGCAATCGCCCCTAATACATCCGCACGCGCGCCTGATGCCGGTTTGATGCCTTTACCTGCATAGAAAGAAGCCCCACCGTTAGAAAATTGAACAATCACCGGTGCTTTTACACGAGCCGCCGTTTCTAATACGGCATTTACCGAATCAGAGCCTACACAGTTTACCGCAGGGATTGCGAAGTTATGTTTTTTAGCATAAGCGAATACTTTTTGTACATCTTCACCGGTTAATACACCCGGTTTAACAATATCTAATAAACCCATCTTGTTGTTTCCTCTTTAAGTGTTGAACATTTTAGTGAGTGTGTGGATTTGCCCACACACTACTTTACGACTCAATTTGCGTGATTACCTCTTCGCACGTTTTTCAAGAATTTCTACCGCCGGTAAGACTTTGCCTTCAACAAATTCTAAGAATGCACCACCACCGGTTGAAATGTAAGAAATTTTATCGGCAATACCGAATAAATCGATTGCCGCTAAGGTATCACCACCACCGGCAATGGAGAAAGCATCGCTATTTGCAATAGCATGAGAAATCACTTCTGTTCCTTTACGGAAGTTAGGGAATTCAAACACCCCTACCGGGCCGTTCCATAACACGGTTTTTGCATTTTTAATGATTTCAGCCAATTGCGCTGCAGATTTATCACCAATATCAAAAATGGACTCATCGTCTTTCACTTCCGTTACCGCTTTTTCGGTTGCCGGTGCGGTTTCAGAAAATTCTGTGCCTACACGCACATCAACCGGCACAGGGATATCTGTACTTGCCGCTAATTCTTTTGCCACCGGGATCAAATCTTCTTCATATAAAGATTTCCCTACATTATGGCCGGCTGCCGCAATAAAGGTATTAGCGATACCGCCACCCACAATAATTTGATCAGCGATTTTTGAAAGGGAATTTAACACTTCTAATTTTGTGGAAACTTTAGAACCACCCACGATGGCCACCATTGGACGAGCCGGTTCTTTTAATGCTTTGCCTAAAGCATCTAATTCAGCTGCAAGCAATGGGCCTGCACAAGCAACAGGGGCAAATTCCGCCACACCATAAGTGGAAGCTTGCGCACGGTGTGCCGTACCAAATGCGTCCATCACAAAGACATCACAAAGTGCCGCATATTTTTTACCTAACTCAGGATCGTTTTTCTTTTCACCTTTGTTTACACGCACGTTTTCTAACACCACGATTTCGCCGTCTTTGACCTCTACGCCATCAAGGTAATCACGCACTAAACGCACAGGAACATCAAGATGTTCGTTCAAATAATCAACCACCGGTTGTAAAGAGTCTTCAGGTTTGAATTCGCCTTCTGTCGGACGGCCTAAGTGAGAGGTCACCATCACTTTTGCCCCTTTTTCAAGGGCTAATTTCAACGTTGGGATGGTGGCACGAATACGCGCATCGGAAGTCACTTTGCCGTCTTTTACCGGTACATTAAGATCAGCACGGATAAACACACGTTTTCCGGCTAAATCCAAATCGGTCATTTTGATTACTGACATAATCTATCCTCTTTGTTGGTTAAAGTTAAAATTAAAACCCGTTCATTATAGCGAGTTATGACAAAGTTGTAACGATTTAGATCAAAGAAATCCCAATTACTTCGGGCAATCTATCACTTGCCATTGCTTGTTATAACAAATAAATAATTCATTCCGACTAGCCCCCAAATAGGCATTTTTCAACTGAGGATTATGTTGTTTCATCCAACGGAATAATTCTCGCCGATCTAATTTCTCTGTTGGTAAACGTAAATCACTAAATAAGGCTAATTCTTTAGCAAAATATTGCTCTGCAGAGCTGAACGCACAACTGCCGTGTTTTTCCCACTCCCCTTGTAAAAGCTTCGCCCCCGGCGATAAAGCGAGATAAGGTTCAATCACCGATTGAGGTAAGGCAGGTAAATCCCCTTGGCAAAAACGAGGGTGATCCGCCACAGAGCGTGCCTGAGCATTTTGTGGCCATAAGCCATGGACAACCCAGCCAAAACTGCGGTTATTTTCACATTGATATTGGGCCGATGAAGGCAATTGATTACCGTATTTTTCACGCTGAGAGGCACAAAACCCCGGAGACCAAGAAAGCGCTAACATATAATAATCCACCGGTGCATTAGCATTTTGCCCGATAGGATCATCACGCATCACCACATCATAATCGGCAAAAACTTCCGTATTTTTAACCGCACTTTTGCGCTCTTGAGCGGTATTTTGTGTTGAGGGTTTAGAGGGGGAAGGTGCGTTTTTCCCTTCGCTGAAATATTGCCAGAGGCTGATGAGTGCAAGAACAATAATGGAAAGAGTAGAAATATGTTTTTTCATAAGGGTATCTTTTGTCAATTTTGGGTTTGTCGGCTATAATTCGCCACTTTCTATCTATGCTATTTAACATGTAAGGGATCATTAATGGCATTACTCATCACGCAAAAATGCACAAATTGCGATATGTGCTTACCGGAATGTCCTAATGAGGCGATTTCTGTCGGTGATGACATTTATATCATTGATCCTATGCTTTGCACAGAATGTGTCGGCCATTATGACACCCCGACCTGCCAAAAAGTTTGCCCTATCACAAATTGTATTAAACCCGACCCTGATCATCAAGAAAGTGAAGAACAACTTTGGGAACGCTTTGTCATGCTTCACCATGCCGATAAACTTGAAGGCTAAATGAGGTTTAACCGAATGAATAAAACCAAACTCATTAAAATCATCTTGATTTTAGTCTATCTCTTCAGCCCGATTGATATTTTACCTGAGGCAATACTCGGCCCGATGGGCTTGGTGGATGATGCGGCAGCGATTGGGTTATTGATAAAAATTTTACTAAGTAAATAAGAATTGTGTAGGGATGCCGATGTAGCATCCCTTTCTGTTTCCCCCCCATTTAAAAAGATTTCTCAAAAATCACATTCAGATTTTGACGGTTGTAGGAATACAAGGTGGGAATATTGCTTTTTTGCTTGCGATAAGAAAATTGCAGTTTTGGGGTGATGCCGAGAATATGTCAATCCCGTTTCCATAGGGTGAAATTCACGTTGAAAATGCGATCTTTACGCACTTTCCCCAAGGCAATCAGCCCGCCTAGCTCCGCTTTATCTTTGTAGTGTCGTTGTGAAATGCCGAAAGCCAAACGGCTTGAAATCCCTTTGCCCCACTCTTGTCCCCAGCCAAAGCGGAGGGATTTGGTGTCTGAACCATACTGTTTCACCTGGGTGGTTTCACGGTTGAAATCGCCGCCAAGGTAGAAAAATTGGCGTGGTGTTCTTGCCCAAACCAAGGTGGCGGAAATCAGTTTTCGATTGCCGTTTTGCGCTTGGCTGTCGAAATAACGCTGTTTGGCAAATTCTGCGGCGCTTGAAAGTTGCCAATTTGGGGTGAGCCAATGGCTCAATTCCAACCTTGCACCATTTGCCCATTGGTAGCTTTCGCCCCCATACCCACGTTTTTCATAAAAAGGCATCAGACTGAGGGTGGATTGTGCGGTTTTGTAACGTAGCCCAAGGGAAGTGCGGTTGTAAATATCGTCATAATCGTGATTATCCCAATAACTTTTACCCGATAAATCATTTTCAAAGCCTAAATAATAGCGGTTGCCTAAGTTAAAATCTTTGCCAAGCGAAAAATTATAAGCAATGCCATGTGCGGTTTGCGGCATCATATCGTCATTTTTCACATAGCCCGTTTGTTCAATATTGCGACTATCGGCGGTGTTATTCACGTTGGTGTCACGCACATAATAAGTACTGGCGGAAATCTGCCAGGCATCCCGCTCCTGCAATGCCTCTAAATAAGCATTGATGAGCTGTTGCACTGGGGCAGGCGTGGCGGGGGCGCTTAAGGCTTTTTGAAATTGTTCAGTGGCGGCGGTGTTTTGTTTATCGTTAAATAAGGCAATCGCCAGTTCAATACGCACGGGGTTAAGATCCGCCCGCTCTGCCAACATCTCACGATAAACCCGAATGGCTTTGCTGAATTCCCCTTTTAATGCCGCCTGTTTGGCTTCCGCAAACTGAATAAGCAAAGGATCGGTATGAGGAAAGGTTTTATAAATCGCCAGCAATTGCTCAATCATCTGTGGTTCACGGGCGTAAATGGCTTGGCTTAACAATTGTTGGGTTAAAGTCGGGTTATGTTTTAAATCCGCCTCGGAAAGATGAAGCGGTGGTTGATTTTGCCTTGGAATACTCACCTCTTGCTCGCCTTTCTGTGGCTCTGCCACTTTGATGTTTTGTTGTGGCTCGCTGATATTGGCTGAGGTGGGTAAGGTAAAAAGCAGGGGGACAAGTGCGGTTAAAATTTGAGGTGTTTTCATATTTTCTTTGATGAAATTGTATTTTATATGTGAGGGCGAATAAATATTCGCCCTATAAGACATGATGTTATTTGGGCTGTTTTTCAGCACTAAACACCGCATTGTATGAGGAATATCGATAGTTACCATTTCCTTGGTCTACTGCACCACTATCATAGCGAATAGTCCCTACGGCTTCATCAGCATGCTGACCGATGAATAACCCATCCAGTATCACACCGGTGCTGTTAGTACGATAAAATTCAATATCTCTCTTATCAGAAATCGTCATTCTTGATTTCTCAAACTGTTGTTCACCTAAGGTTTTACTCTTCAATGTTGCGGTAATAAAACTATTCTCCGGGCGTTCACCAAAATGCGCATTAATCGTAATATTTCCGTCTTTAAACGGTAATGATCTACGATACTCAGAAGGAACGCCTTTATTGGTTAGCAATTCTCCGGTACGAGCCAGTACTTCTCCTTTATAGGTGGCAGAACCTTTTACCTCATCAATAAAATCAATATGATCGGTTTTAATCCCTTTATCATTAATGCGATATTTTCCGATAGAATAGGCATTATTCGTTTCCCCAACCACAGCCGAACTTCCTCTCGTTGTAAACATCATCACATCATGTTCATTTGTAAATAACGCACCATAAGTGGAATAAGGGGTATTTTTAAAAATATAATTAAATCTTTCCGGACGAACTGCTTGAGTGAGAATATTTCTAGGTGACATATCTCCCGCAAGTTCGAAACTTTTAATTTCAATCCCTTCAATGCCTTCATTTTCAATCGAACCTTCATGCCAACCATAGAAATTCGGATTATTTTTATCTTGTTTTGCGATTTGATAGAAGTCAAGATCTCTGAAATAAGCGGTATTTTGATCGGATAACACTAGATCTCCTCGAGGGACATCATAATCTGTCGCATACTTTGCTATTGATGTATAAAAACGCTCCGTTCCAACGGCATCCCAATTACGCCATGCTACCCCTCTAAATTCACCTCCGGTTTTTCTGTTCCGGGCTGAGGGGTTGGTTGTACCTGTTGAGAAGCATTGCCCGATTGACTTGGAGATACGCTGCCCGGCTTGTTTGGCTGAGATGCTCCGCCTGACTGACTTGGCGATGTACTGCTCGGCTGACTTGGCTGAGAGGCATTGCTCGGTTGGCTTGACTGAGGTGGTTGATTTGATTGCGAGGATTGGTTTGATTGGTTAGGTTTTGATGGTTTCCCTGGTGTCACAATGACAGAGGGGTTATTTTGCTCGGCCTTTTTCTCAATCAAAATATTTTGCACATTCATTACATTGATTTGTGCTTGCTTCACATCTTGTTGAACCACCACCAAAATTTTATTTTGTACGATTAATAATTGTTTTGCCTCAGCCAAGGCATCACGCTTCGTTTTTAATGCATTGACATCGGTTTTTTCTGCTTTTTCCAATACACGAATTTCTTCATTAAGCACAATAATACGGCGATTAATTTCCGTGATTTTGGTTTCCACTTGCGTGAGTTTGGTTTGGCTCTCCATCAATACTTTTTGTGCCTTAATCACACTTTGCTCAAGTTGTTGTACGGATTGTTCGCTGTAATCAATGGCTTTCACCGTTGGAGCAGGCTCAATCGGTTGAGGCGTATGGCTACCAGAAGAACCTGAAATCTTACATCCACTCAACATTAAAGCGACAACCACTGCCGCTGCTGTTTTTTTCATTGTAACGTTCATTGTTACCTCCATATCCAATTAATTTTCTAAAAATAGCTTTCTGTTTTTGCACACAAAAACGCGCACATTGTACAAAAAAAAAACAAAAGCAAAGCAAAATTTAACCAAATATTAACAATGAATTAACATTAAATTTTCTCAAAGGTATCCATTAATCACTTAAAATTCACCCAGAATTTCGCCACAAAAGCACCTATCCCACAAAAAATAAAGGGACATTTCGCTTTGTTGGTTTGAAAGAAAGAGAGGGATAAACAGGAAAGTGCGGTCCAAAATAGCATTAAATTTTAATCGGTTGAAAAGATGGATTTGGGGGAAAGGTGGTTTTTTGAAAAATGGTAGGGACACACTGCGTGTGTCCGTTTATAACATATTGAAATTGTTTGATTTTATAACGGACACACGCAGTGTGCCCCTACTGCATCACATCGCATAAATTCAGCGAATTTTGACCGCACTTTTGCGCTATTATGCCGTCTTCATTTGGAAGATAACTAATTCCGCTTGGCAACAAAAAGCAAAGCTTGCGTTTAACAAATAACCGTCATCGACTTTGCTGATTTCTGATTGAATTTCGCAAGGTTCGCTTTCCACCTCTCGGGCTTTCTGAGTGAAGAAATCAAGGGCGGTTTGTGCCTGTTCTTGGGTGTCGTAGAGATAGCTGATCGCTTGTGTACAATCCCGATTGTCAAACAATGATTTCATATCAAAGGTATTACAGCCCACACATTCAATGGGCTTTTCGGTTTGAATTGCCATCATTCACTCCTTCTTTAATTCATTATTTTGCTGCCACAAAGCCCACGGCCTCATAGACTTTTGCCAAGGTTTCTTGTGCCTTGGCTCGAGCTTTTGCCGCCCCTTGACGAAGCACTTCATCAAGCAAGGCTTCATTATGACGATATTCATTGAAACGTGTTTGCAAACCGGCAAGCAAATTCGATACTTCATCAGCAACAGCGGTTTTTAAATGACCGTACATTTTCCCTTCAAATTCTTGTTCCAACTGTGCAATAGATTTATCCGTTACTGCAGAAAGAATATCCAATAGGTTTGATACGCCTGCTTTGTTTTTCACATCATAACGCACCACCGGCGGCTCATCAGAATCGGTCACCGCACGTTTAATTTTTTTCGCCACAGATTTTGGATCTTCTAACAATGTCACCACATTATTGCGGTTATCATCGGATTTTGACATTTTCTTTTCCGGATCTTGCAACGACATAATCCGTGCACCGGCTTTGCCAATGAATATTTCAGGAATGGTGAAAACATCGCCATAAAGCGCATTAAAACGGTTTGCAATATCACGGGTGATTTCCAAATGTTGTTTTTGATCATCGCCCACCGGCACACTTTTGGCTTGATAAAGTAAGATATCTGCCGCCATCAGCACAGGGTAATCAAACAATCCCACATTAATATTTTCCGCATAACGTGCCGATTTATCTTTAAACTGCGTCATACGGCTCATTTCACCAAAATAAGTATAACAATTAAGCACCCAACCTAATTGCGTATGCTCCGGCACATGAGATTGCACGAAAATGGTCGCTTTGTTCGGATCAATACCACAGGCTAAATATAAAGCCACTACATCAAGGGTCGCTTTACGAAGGGCAGCAGGATCTTGACGAACCGTAATCGCATGTAAATCCACTACACAGAAAATACATTCATAGTCTTCTTGCATTTTCACCCAATTACGCAGCGCCCCTAAATAATTCCCAATAGTGAGTTCACCGGAAGGTTGCACACCGCTAAATACGATCGGTTTTGTCATAGGTTATCCTTTCATTTTGCAAACAAATTGGCGGTATCATATCAAAAGATAGTGAGTTTTTTAATGAGAGAGTTCAAAACAGCCGGCAAAAATGCTATATTGCCGCCACTTTTGACCTGTTTTATCACATCGATGATATTTCTTTTATGAAAAAATATGATGATATTGTATTGGCATTTGCCGGCATATTTCAATCTGTTGCCCTCATCAACCAATTAGCGATGAAAGGGGAAGTTGAGGATCTTGAGGCTTTTCACACCAGCATCTACTCTCTTGTAAAAACCCAACCGAAAAATACCCTCGCCGTTTTTAGTGGAAAAAGAAAGCATTTAAAACTGGGCTTAGAAACCCTTATCGAACAATTTTCCACTCTGAAGGATCGCAATTTGCTCGATTATTGGAGTGGTCTGATGAATTTAGAAAGATTGCTGAATAAATCCCCTGAAACCAAATCCCTCGTTGCCCAACGCATTAGACGCCTACCGGATCAACTCGCCTATCACGACTTATTAAATGAAAGCGTCCTCTCTGTTATGGCAGGCATTTATTCTGATCTTATCAGTCCTTTAGGAAAAAAAATTCATATAATCGGCGATGCTTTCTACTTACAACAGCCGTTTATCCAAAATAAAATCCGAGCCTGTTTGCTTGCCGGTATTCGTTCGGCGGTATTATGGCGACAAGTCGGGGGCAATAAATGGCAGCTTTTATTCTCTCGAGGAAAAATCCTCAATACGGCAAAAGAAATCTATTCAACCCTATAACCTCAATCTCTTTACTATAACCGGAGTATTTTATGCAACTTTCCGCACTGACTGCGATTTCCCCAATTGATGGGCGTTACCAAGATAAAGCCACCGAACTTCGTTCAATTTTCAGTGAATTTGGTTTACTCAAATTCCGTGTTACCGTTGAAGTGCGTTGGCTACAAAAACTAGCGGCAACTGCTGAGATTTCGGAAGTTTCCCATTTATCTAAGGAAGCAAACGATTACCTTGATAAAATTGTCAGTGAATTTAGCCTAAAAGATGCCGAACGCATCAAAGAAATCGAACGCACCACCAATCACGATGTAAAAGCGGTGGAATATTTCCTAAAAGAAAAAAGCGAAGCCCTACCGGAATTAGCAAAAGTCTCGGAATTTATCCACTTTGCCTGCACTTCGGAGGATATTAACAATCTTTCCCATGCCTTAATGCTGAAAACCGCTCGTGATACGGTAATTTTACCGCAATGGCAAAAATTGATTGATGACATTACCCAACTGGCAAACGACTACAAAACCATCCCATTGCTTTCCCGCACCCACGGGCAACCGGCTTCGCCAACCACAGTGGGAAAAGAAATGGCGAATGTAGTCTATCGCTTACGCCGTCAATTCAAACAACTGCAACAAAATGAAATTCTCGGTAAAATTAATGGTGCCGTGGGGAACTACAATGCCCACCTCTCAGCCTATCCAAACCTTGACTGGCATAAATTCAGTGAGGAATTTGTCACTTCACTGGGGTTAAACTGGAACCCTTACACCACACAAATTGAACCGCATGATTACATTGCCGAATATTTTGATGCCATTGTGCGTTTCAACACCATTATGATTGATTTCGACCGTGATCTTTGGGGTTATATTGCATTAAATCATTTCAAACAACGTACCGTTGCCGGAGAGATCGGCTCTTCTACCATGCCGCATAAAGTGAACCCGATTGACTTTGAAAACTCTGAGGGCAATCTTGGGCTTGCCAATGCGGTGATGACCCATTTAGGACAAAAACTGCCTATCTCTCGTTGGCAACGGGATTTAACGGACTCCACCGTATTGCGTAATTTGGGTGTTGGGTTAGGCTATTGCTTAATCGCCTATGCGGCAACCCGCAAAGGGATCAGCAAACTGGAAGTGAACGAACAGCATTTGCGTGACGAACTCAATCAAAACTGGGAAGTGCTGGCAGAACCAATTCAAACGGTGATGCGCCGTTATGGCATTGAAAAGCCTTATGAAAAATTGAAAGAATTAACCCGAGGCAAGCGTGTGGATGAACAAGCAATGCGTGAATTTGTAGAAAAACTAGAAATTCCTGCGGAAGAGAAAGCCCGCTTACAACAGCTGACCCCGGCAACCTATATCGGTGCGGCAGTTGAATTAGTGGAAAAACTCTAATTAGCTCACTTTAATCACGCCAAAAAAATCCAGTATGATGTTACGACACATCATACTGGAAATTCTGCAACAATATTGACCGCTCTTTTTTATCTTATTGATTAGGCTTCAAAATCATCTAAATCAAGGGGTTCTTGTGAAAGGATGATGCCGGTGAGATCCGCATAAATATAATCTTCAGGAAAGAACGTTACCCCGCCAAAATTCACCGGAATATCACTTTCACCGGCTTCGCTTTCATCTGCGCCCACCGGAATTGGCGCAAGGGCATGAATCCCAATATCAATATTTTCTAACTGCTGGATTTGGCGAACTGCGCCGTAAACGATAATCCCTTCCCAGCCATTATCTGCTGCCAATTGAGCAAGCTCGGCATCGATCAAAGCACGGCGTACTGCGCCACCGCCATCGATCACTAAAACACGGCCTTCCCCGTTTTCTTCCAATACTTCAGCGATAAGTCCATTGTTTTCAAAACACTTTACGGTGGTGACTTTCCCAAAAAAGTGGCTTAACCCACCAAAGCTTGAAAAAATCGGCTCAACCACATCCACTTGATCCGCATAAAGATCGCAAAGTTCTGAAGTATCAATAAACATAAGTTTCCCCTATTAAACGTTGAGATAGCCATTAGTATAGGCGGATTTATCCGATAAGCAAGCCTAAACTAAAAAGCAGATTGGTGAAAAGTGAAATCATCGACATTTGTGCCAACATGGGGCGTAATGCACTCGGTTCTTGACTGCGATAAACAAAAATAGCATGTTGAGCAAGCAATGGAAAAGCGACCAAGAACAAATAATTCCCCCATGATGTGGCCGTGGTGAGGGCAAAAAGCAAATAACAGAGTGCGGCAAGGCTTAATATAATACAGTGATAAATACGCCCTTTATGTGCACCTAAGCGAACGGCAAGCGTGTTTTTGCCGGCTTTAGCATCTTGTTCAATATCCCGTAAATTATTGATATTTAACACTGCACTGGCAAGTAAACCGGAACCAATGGCCGGGAGGATAATATAGCTATCAACACTATGGGTTTGTAAATAATAGGTTCCCCCCACACCAAGCAAACCAAAAAAGACTAAAACAGAAATATCCCCTAAGCCCATATAACCATAAGGCTTCGCCCCTACGGTATAAGTGATTGCCGCCACAATCGCTAAAATGCCAAGTAATGCAAAAGCAAAGAGGTCGGTTAAGCTTTCATAAGCTATGCCGATCAAAAAACACCCAGAAATAAAACTGGCGACCACCATGAAAATGAGCCCCCATTTTAATTCCACCGCTGAAATCCCCCCTTTCTGGATACCACGCAATGGCCCAATGCGCTCTTCCGTATCCGTACCTTTTTGGTGATCGCCATAATCATTGGCAAAATTCGATAGCACTTGTAATAAAACTGTTGTCAGCAAACAAAGCCCCATCACTCCCCCATTAAAGGTTTCCGGTTTTGCCCAATAGGCCAGCGCTGAACCTGTGAAGATAGAGGCTAACGCCAAAGGTAAGGTTTTTGGACGTGCCGTTTCCCACCACATTTTCAATTTTTCATTTGTCATTTTTTTTGACCGCACTTTTGATTACAATAAGTGGCGTATTCTACCTTAATCCCAACGATTTATGAATGATTTAACCCTTTCGCCCATTGCGATTATTCACACGCCTTATAAAGAAAAATTTTCCGTGCCTCGACAGCCTGATTTGGTTCAAGACGGTGTAGGAATTGTGGAGCTGCTCCCCCCTTATAATTCACCGGAAGCGGTGCAAGGGCTGGAACAATTTAGCCATCTTTGGCTGATTTTTCAGTTCGATCAAATTCAACAGGGAAAATGGCAGCCTAAGGTTCGTCCACCACGTTTAGGGGGAAATCAACGTGTGGGCGTATTTGCTTCTCGGGCCACCCATCGCCCAAACCCATTAGGCTTATCAAAAGTCGAACTACGCAAGGTGGAGTGTATCAACGGCCATGTTTTTTTACATTTAGGTGCGGTAGATTTAGTTGATGGGACCCCCATTTTCGACATCAAACCCTATATTGCTTATGCCGATAGCCAGCCTGATGCAAAATCCGGTTTTGCAAGAGAAAAGCCCGTGGCAAAACTTCAAGTGGAATTCACCGAGCACGCACAAAGTACGGTCAAAAAACTGGAAGAAAAACGCCCTCACCTCGCCCGTTTTATTCGTGAAGTGATCGAACAAGATCCTCGCCCGGCCTATCAGCAGGGAAAACCCAATGAGCGTATTTATGGCATTAGTCTTTATGAATTTAACGTTAAATGGCGAATTAAAGCCGGGTCATTAGATATTGTCGAAGTACTTGATATTGAGAAAAAGTCCCAGAAGTGAAGGATTTTAGGCTTTTCAGAAAACATGATGCTCACAGGGAAAACAGACAAAATAAGGGAAAAAATGACCGCACTTTCGACACTCAATTCAGTTTATGTTCCACTTCATCGGATCATTCCTTTTTCCAATGTGGAAGGGCAAGGTAACCGAACCAGCATTTTTTTACAGGGCTGTAAACTCAATTGTCTGTATTGTCACAACCCTGAAACGATCCCACGCTATGCGGAAGGGGTACAACAGGTGAGTTTACGTTACCTTTATGATCAGGTAATGGAAGCCGCCCCTTTTATTCGTGGCGTCACCATTTCAGGCGGTGAGCCCACACTCCATCATAAAAAGTTAATCCCTTTATTTCACGCCCTCCATGCGGAGGGTTTGAGTTGTTATTTGGATAGTAGCGGTTTTTTTGATTTTAATCGCATCAAACCCTTAATTGAGGTGACAGATAAATTCTTGTTCGATTTAAAAGGTGAAGGATTAGGTTTGCAACGCCTTTGTTTTGATCTGAAAAACCGAGCGGGTAATGTGTCGCCCCCTCATCTCACCACCCAGCCGATGAAAAGCGAAAATCTGACCCGCAATTTATCCAATCTTGCCAAACTGCTTCCTCTCAATAAAGTGGAAGAAGTGCGGTTGGTTTTTGTAAAGGATTTTTTTGATGCCTTTCAATTAATCGAAAAGCTTGCCCTTCTTCTTAAACCTTATCCCCATGTTCTGCTGAAAATTATCCGAGTGCATACCAAAGGCGTACGGGATGAAAAAGGCTTGCAGGCTTTTGTACCAAGCCGAGAAAAAACAAAACAGCTCGAAGATTATGCAAAAAAATGTGGCATCGATCACATATTGACGATTTATTAGATGATTGTGTTACTTTTTTGTGAAAAAGTTCACACTGCTTCACAAAAAAGCAGTAGAATGACCGCCAATTTTAATTTTAACGATTTGAGGTGTGTATGAGTGTTTTAATGAGCATTCTTGGTATGGTGGTGCTAATTGCCATCGCATTATTATTCTCAAATAATCGCAGAGCGATTAATTGGAGAACCGTGTTAGGGGCGTTTGCAATCCAAATTGGATTTGCCGCCCTTATTTTATATGTACCGGCAGGTCAAAAAGCCTTAGGGGCAACGGCTGATGCAGTATCCAACGTGATCGCTTATGGTAATGAAGGAATTAACTTCGTTTTTGGCGGATTGGCTGACCCAAGCAATGTCGGCTTTATCTTTGCGGTGAAAGTGTTACCGATTATCGTCTTTTTCTCCGGTTTAATCTCTGTGCTTTATTACTTAGGGATTATGCAAGTGGTCATCAAAATTATCGGTGGTGCTTTGCAAAAAGTATTGGGCACATCAAAATCAGAATCTATGTCTGCCGCCGCCAATATTTTCGTGGGTCAAACAGAAGCGCCATTAGTGGTGAAACCTTATATCAGCCGTATGACCGAATCCGAATTATTTGCCATTATGGTGGGAGGCACCGCCTCTATTGCCGGTTCAGTGATGGCAGGTTATGCCGGAATGGGCGTACCACTCACCTATTTAATCGCCGCTTCTTTTATGGCAGCGCCGGCCGGTTTATTATTTGCTAAAATCCTTTATCCTCAAACCCAGCAATTCACGGATTCCCAACCGGAAACCGATGACAGTGAAAAACCGTCCAATGTGTTAGAAGCCATGGCGGGCGGTGCAACTGCCGGTATGCAATTAGCCTTAAATGTTGGGGCAATGTTGATCGCCTTTGTCGCCTTAATTGCTCTTATTAACGGTATTTTAAGCGGTGTGGGCGGTTGGTTTGGCTATGGCGATTTAACCCTACAAGCAATCTTCGGTTGGGTCTTTAAACCACTTGCTTATTTGATTGGCGTATCTTGGGAAGAATCCGGTATTGCCGGACAAATGATCGGAATGAAATTAGCGGTAAACGAATTTGTGGGTTATCTCGAATTTGCCAAATACTTACAACCGGATTCCGCTGTCGTATTAAGTGAAAAAACCAAAGCAATTATTACATTCGCCCTTTGCGGTTTTGCCAACTTCAGCTCGATTGCCATTTTAATTGGCGGATTAGGCGGTATGGCACCAAATCGCCGTAGCGATATTGCACGACTTGGTTTAAAAGCCGTCATTGCAGGAACATTGGCTAACTTAATGAGTGCCACCATTGCAGGGCTTTTCATCGGATTAAGTGGTGCTGTGCTATAAAGTGCGGTCAAAAAAAGCCAAGTTTTTGAATCTTGGCTTTGCCAACAGTGCCAAAGCGGTAAATAAATCACTTTGGTGATTGATGAATAATTTCAATGATGCTTTTTGCACCACGGTTAACGTGGTGCATTTCTTTCAAATAACAGTCAAAAAAGAGGTAATACTATGACTCCACATATTAACGCACCTGAAGGTGCATTTGCAGATAGCGTATTAATGCCGGGTGATCCGCTTCGTGCCAAATATATCGCAGAAACATTTTTAGATGATGTGAAAGAAGTCACCAATGTACGCAATATGCTTGGTTTCACCGGCACTTATAAAGGACGTAAAATCTCAGTCATGGGACACGGCATGGGGATCCCATCTTGCTCAATCTATGCAAAAGAATTAATCACCGAATACGGCGTGAAAAAAATCATTCGTGTCGGCTCTTGCGGTGCGGTAAAAATGGACGTTAAATTGCGTGATGTGGTGATAGGCTTAGGGGCTTGTACGGATTCTAAAGTCAATCGTATTCGCTTTAAAGATAATGATTTTGCTGCCATTGCTGATTTTGGTTTAGCCAGTGCAGCTGTTGCGGCGGCAAAAGAGAAAGGCATTCCAGTAAAAGTGGGGAACTTATTTTCGGCAGATTTATTCTACACACCGGATGTAGAGATGTTCGATGTAATGGAAAAATACGGTATTCTTGGGGTAGAAATGGAAGCGGCCGGCATCTACGGTGTGGCGGCTGAGTATGGTGCTCGTGCATTAACTATCTGTACGGTTTCAGATCATATCCGCACCCACGAACAAACCAGTGCTGAAGAGCGTCAATTAACCTTCAATGAAATGATTGAAATTGCATTAGAAAGCATTTTAATTGACGATAAGGCCTAATCAGATTGAATAAATAAATCGATTGGATTAAAACGAAAGAGCGGTCAAATCAAATTGATCGCTCTTTACTTTGCTATTTCACTATTTCCAGGTTTGTTGTTCAAATACCCGTTTTTTCAATGTTGGATAGTCGTCAATTTTAAATTCCGGCGTTTTTCCGGCTTTAAGTTGACGTTGATAATCCTTCAATAGCGTCCATACAATTGGTGAAAGCAATACAATTGCCACTAAATTGAGAATTGCCATCACCGCCATCACGGTATCTGCAAAATTCCATACCACATTACCGGAACGCACCGCCCCAAAATAAACGAAAAACAGCACGGTTAGACGGAATAACAACACAAACCAAGGTTTGTTTTTAATGAAGCGGATATTACTTTCTGCATAAGCATAGTTACCAATAATAGAAGAATAGGCAAAAAGCAATAAAATAAAGGCAAGGAAATGCAGCCCAAATTCCCCCACATGATATTGCAAGGCATTTTGCGTAAGAGAAATACTTTTCAGTTCTTCACCGCCATAATTATTTGAAAGTAAAATCACAATTGCCGTACAAGTACATACCATCATGGTATCAACAAATACGCCTAGCATTTGCACTAAGCCTTGGCTAACCGGGTGTTTAACATGAGCCGCTGCTGCCGCATTAGGGGCAGAACCCATACCGGCTTCATTGGAAAACAAACCACGTTTAATCCCCATCATCATCGCTTTAGACACCATAGCACCAAAGAAACCGCCTGCTGCAGCATCAAAGGTAAAGGCACTTTTGATGATGTTATTGATCACCGTTGGCACCAATTCAATGTTCATTCCCAAAATAATCACAGCCATAATGAGGTAGAACAATGCCATCATCGGCACAAGGCTACTGGAAATCACCGCAATGCGTTTAATCCCACCGAAAATAATGACGGCCGTTAAAATCACTAGGGCGATCCCGACATATTCACCTTGCCAATCCCAAGCATTGCGCGTCGCTTCCACAATAGAATTTGCCTGCACGGAATTGAAAGCAAAACCAAAAGTAAAAATGAGTGCAATAGCAAAAGCTATCGCCATAACCCGTGATTTCAGCCCCTGCACCATATAATAAGCCGGCCCGCCACGAAACGATCCGTCTTTATCTTGAATTTTAAATAGCTGTGCGAGCGTAGACTCAGCAAAGGCACTCGACATGCCGATAAAAGCGGTGATCCACATCCAAAACACCGCCCCTTCTCCACCTAGGGCGATAGCGGTAGCAACGCCACCAATATTGCCTACGCCAACTCGGCTGGCAAGCCCCGTTGTAAAGGCTTGGAAAGGGGTGAGAGAACTGCCTTCTGCTGCCCGCCCGAACCACATTTCTCGAATACTCACCGGGAATAATCGTAACTGCACAAAACCCGTTGTAATGGTGAAAAATAAACCGACACCCAACAAAATGACAATGGTTAAATTCCATATCGGCCCGTCAAGATGATCAACAATCCATACTAATAGTTGTTCTAAAGCGTTAATCATTTCCATAAAGCTCCTCCCAAAATAAAAATAAGGAAAGAAATTGTAGGCAAAAAGAGGAAGAAAAACGATGTTTATCAAAAAATATTAAAAATAAATGGACTTTAAGAAGATTTTATTTAATTAAATAGGAAATTATTAGATCAAAAACAAAAGGCGTATAGAAAATCTACACGCCTAATCATTACTTGGTTAAAAAGAGTGCAGCCGCACCACGAACACCACCGGAATCACCATGTTTGGCTTTTTTAATCGGTGGCACTTTTGCTGTCCGCATTAAATGGGGCGGTAAGGCTTTGGGTAAGGCTTCATATAAATAATCAAAATTCGATAAGCCGCCGCCTAGCACGATCATATGTGGGTCAAAAGCAGTAATAATATTACCGATAGAAATCGCCGCTAATTCCACAAAAAGATTAACAAAATCCACCGCACTTTCTTTACCTCGGTAAAAGGCATCAATAATTTCTCGGGCCGATAATTTTTCACCTTTGAGATCATGGTATAACATTTCAAACCCACGGCCGGAAAGATAGGTATCGAGGCAAGCTTTATTCCCACAACCACATTCATAAATTGGTGCCTTATCCCAACCAAGTAACTTCAAGGCATGATAATTTAATTGCAAATGTCCCAGCTCCCCCGCCATGCCCACTTGCCCGGAATGCACTTTTCCATTTAGCACAAAACCGCCACCAAATCCGGTGCCGAGAATTAACCCGAGTACGCTAGGATATTGTTGATTTTCCTCATCCCAAGCTTCAGATAAAGCAAAACAATTGGCGTCATTTTCTGCACGCACTTCACGCCCTAATCGTTCGGAAAGATCACGCAAAATCGGTTTATTATCTGCTACACGGATATTGGTAATTTCTGCCAGCCCCGTTTGTTGATTAACAAAGCCCGGTACACCTAACCCAACGGTGCCACGCTCACCGAATTGCTCATCAGCACGATTGACTAGCTCCACAATCACATTGAGCCATTCATCGTAATCTGTTTTTGGTGTGGGAACCCGTTCAGAATACAATTTCTCTAACTTTTCATTAAATACCGCAAGCTCAATTTTTGTGCCACCGATATCTAAACCATAATACATAGCCCGCTCCTTTTACAAAATAAAAACTCATGAGATTTTAACCGCACTTTTATGTGGATTTTATGACGAAGATCGCTTTTTCTGTAAAAAACCGAAAATAATCAGATTAATTAGCCAAGCAAAAAGTGTCGCCACCAAAAGATCAATAGGATAATGCATTCCCAAACGTACACGGCTAATTAACATCAGTAAACTCCAAATCGCCATACCGCCCACCAACAATTTTGCCTGCCATGAGCGATGACCTAATAATTGGGTAAAGCCGACGGCAAGCATTAACCAGGTTGCAGCAAAAATCGTATGGCCGGAGGGAAAAGAATAACCCGTTTCATCTTCATAATGTTTCACCAACCAAGACGGTGTATCGGGTTGTGTCGAATAAAAGTCTTTGGCGATAACTGCACGCTGAGTGCGATCATTGGCATAAAAATTTTCCGGTGTACGGTTTGTCTGTTCCGCTAAATAGACCGTAAATGGACGAG
The DNA here is from genome assembly GCF_002000125.1 of Rodentibacter heidelbergensis. Classification (GTDB taxonomy): domain Bacteria; phylum Pseudomonadota; class Gammaproteobacteria; order Enterobacterales; family Pasteurellaceae; genus Rodentibacter; species Rodentibacter heidelbergensis. Next base: position 75,846 of record NZ_MLHH01000005.1, on the reverse strand, counting down.
GCTCTTTGAACACCGCTTTTAATCCTGTTTTCACTGCTTGTGTTGCCACCACCGAAAAAGCCATCACCGCCACACCTAATATCCATTGTTTACGGCTTTTAAACAAAAATCTAAACATCAGGGCAAAGACACCACAAGTTATTAACGCATAAGGCACGCTGCCTGTTTCGGTGAGTAAATAAAGCCAATAATCTGCTTCTACCAGCTGGGCATTCCCATGCCATTGATAGGAAAAACCCCACATAAAAAACGGTACAAGACAAAGTAATAACGTATATAATGACAGCCTTTTAAACATACTCGTTCCTTGATAAGCAAAAGAAAGTACGCATTTTAGCAGAAATACAAAGGAAGAAGGATAACTTTATGGCAAAAATTCAACTGGTTGCTCAAGCCAATTTACCCACCGAATATGGCATTTTTAAAATGGTTGGGTTTGAATTTCCTGATACCAAAAAAGAGCATGTTGCGTTGGTGATGGGCGATATTTCAAATCACAATGAACCGGTTTTGGCCCGAATTCACTCCGAATGTTTAACCGGAGATGCCCTTCACAGCTTAAAATGCGATTGTGGCTTCCAATTAGCCACCGCACTTCGTCAAATAAAAGAAGAAGGGCGAGGGGTATTAATTTACCACCGTGAAGAAGGGCGTGGGATCGGATTAATCAATAAAATTCGGGCTTATTCCTTACAGGATCAAGGAATGGATACCATTGAGGCTAACCTTGCACTGGGGTTTAAAGCCGATGAACGCAATTTCGAGGTCTGTGCCGATATGTTTGAGTTATTGGGCGTAAAACAAGTCCGCTTAATGACAAACAATCCGGAAAAAGTAGAAACGATGAAAAAGGCGGGCATTAATGTGGTAGAACGTGTCCCGCTGAATGTCGGCGAAAATCGCTACAATACAAAATATTTAGATACCAAAGCCAAAAAAATGGGGCATTATATTGTGCATCACCATGAAGAGCATCTTATGACTTGTCCTCATTGTCAGGAAGAAGTGGTGGTTGATAAGGAATAAAAGCGGTTATAAACCTTTAAAGTGCGGTCACAAAAAACAACGTTTTTTGAGCGTTGGCTTTGCCAACGACCCTGATAAGGGTGAACAAACGAGTAAGCGAGTTTGTGAATAATTTTGATCGCATTTTTTATAGGTAAAAAAGAGAAATAATTGTCCGTTAAAAGTAATAAAACAAGAAATGAGATGGCTGGGGTACTAGGATTCGAACCTAGGGATGCCGAGATCAAAACCCGGTGCCTTACCGCTTGGCGATACCCCAACAGAAATTCTTTTCATTAAGAATACAGGAAAATTTAGGATAGTATGGCTGGGGTACTAGGATTCGAACCTAGGGATGCCGAGATCAAAACCCGGTGCCTTACCGCTTGGCGATACCCCAACAACTATTTTTGACTTACAAAGCGATAAATGGTGCGGGACGAGGGACTTGAACCCACACACCTCTCGGCGCCAGAACCTAAATCTGGTGCGTCTACCAATTTCGCCAGTCCCGCATGGTGGCTACAGCGAGATTCGAACTTGCGACCCCAACATTATGAGTGTTGTGCTCTAACCAACTGAGCTATGTAGCCATCTTGCTAACCATATCGGCTTTGCGGGGCGTATTATGCTGATTTGTCCGAACCTAGTCAATCACTTTTTATAAAAAATCCTATTTTTGAATTTAGTTGCTTATAAAAAAAACGGTTTTATTCTTTTTCTTTCACCGCAGCAACTGAAATCATCCCCACGAAATAATGCCAATGAAAACTGCTTGATATATTCGGAATATACCAATTAGAAATCGTCCCGTCTAAATACAAGGCATTATGGCATCCTATTTTTTGTAATGCTTGGCTAAAGGTATAAAGATTGGGTTTTCCTGAGGTGGTGAGAATAAAGAAAAGTTCATTTTGCTTGTTTAAACATACGGCATTACGCTTATGATAACTTTCCAAAGTAGGGCGAAATTGAGGATTTATTTTTCCATTAATTAGGAGCATCGGCCCTGATTGCAGGGCAAATGTCGGTTTTAATTTTTTCTGTTGATAGGCTTTTGTCGTCAAAATATAGGGTTGTTTCCCCACTAAAACAAAGACCCCGTTGGGTTGCACATGAAAATTACCGCTTCCCCGTTTAGTATTTAAAGGATTTAATTCTTTTCCCTTTTCGATCCACAAGCCCGCCGGCACATCATTTTGACTATAAATCCCCCCATTCATAATCATTTTGACCTGATAATTTTTTTCTAAGGCACGTTTTAAATTGGTGATTGAGCGGTAGTTTTTCCCTTCACTATCACGCCAATGTAACCGCACTTCTTCCGGTTTTGCTTGGAAAATACCATAAGTGATGTGCGATTCAGTAAAACTACGATATGAGGCTTGTGAAGAAAAGGCAAGAAAGCCACAAAGTGCGGTCAAAAATTTAACTGTTTTTTTCATCAAGAGGATGGGAAAGATTGAGCGTATTGGAAAACAAATGCAAGCCTTCTGCATTGCCGGCTCTCATCATTGATTGCATGGTTTGTGTCGGCGCATGAATGAGTTTATTCATTAATTTATAACTCAACTCTTGCAATACTTTTTCTGCATTATCACCTTGTTGTAAATGCTGTAATGCTTTTTCCAACAAATCTTGGCGGATATGCTCTGCATCATCACGATAATGCTTAATCAGATTGGAAAATTGACGCACTTTTAACCATTCAAAAAAATCACGGCATTCTTGTGCAATGATCCCTTCCGCTTGTTTGGAGGCTTGCTCGCGTTGGTTTAAATTGTGCTGAATAATCCCTTGTAAATCATCTACGGTGTAATGATAAACGCTGTCTAATTTTGCCACACTTTCATCAATATCCCGTGGCACGGCAATATCGACCAACAACATCGGGGCATAATGGCGTTTTTTCTGAGCAATTTTCACCATTTCTTGGTGAATTAATACATTAGGGCTACCTGTGGAACTGATCACAATATCCGCTTGATTTAAAGCATTTTGCAAATCCGCTAAGGAAAACACCTCAATGTCCGTTTCTGTTGCCAAATTTGCCACTAATTGTTCAGCCCTTGCCAAGGTTCGGTTGGCAATCATTAATTTTTTTACACCATGGCGTAATAAATGACGGCTTACTAATTCGATGGTTTCTCCGGCCCCCACCAGCAAAATATTGAGTTCCTGTAAGGATTCAAAGATCTGACGGGCTAAACTACAAGCGGCATAAGCCACCGAAACCGCACTCTCACCAATATGGGTTTCCGTGCGAACTCGTTTGGCCGTAGAAAATGTTTTTTGGAATAAACGGGAAAGCTCGGTTGAAAAAGGCACTTTTTCTGTTTGATAGTAATCTTCACTTATCTGAAAAGCCTGTTTAACCTGCCCTAAAATTTGTGGCTCACCTAAAATTAAAGAGTCTAACCCACTGGCAACTCTCATTAAATGATTGGCAGCCTGTTGGTTTTGATGGGCATAAAGACTGGAACTCAGTTCATCTAAGGGAAGATGATGGATATTGGCAAACCATTTTTCTGCATTTTTCAGCCATTCATCACATTCTTGGGGAGAAATTTGGCGATGATGCAAATACACTTCCGTTCGGTTACAGGTAGAAAGGATAACCGCACCTTCAGCAAGATTTTGCTGTTGAATTTGTTGCAAGGCAATGCGGCGCTTTTCATCAGAAAAAGCCACTTTTTCACGCACAGAAACGGACGCGGTTTTATGATTAATGCCAAGAACAAGAAGGGTCATAATGCAATTAAAAATCACCGCACTTTTAACGGCGGTGAACATTCAAGAAAAACTTGTGCGCTATTTTAATGAATTGTTATGCGTTCGGCAAATCAACACCGCACAATCTATTTAGAATAACCTAAAATAGTTAGAAGCGATCTTTTGCTTGACGTAATGCGATAAATTCCTGTTCGCTCTTCGCCTGTAAAAAGGGATTAATGCGTTTCTCTAATTCCAGTGTTGTTGGCAAACTGGGTTTACCTTCCTGACGTAAATGTTCCACAAAAATACGATGATTTTTGACCGCACTTTTCTCTTCTATCACAGTTTCCGCAAAAGCCAAATTGCTTAAAGTATATTCATGACCGGGGCATACAATGGTATCGTCAGGAAGTTGCTTTAAACGCCCTAACCCCTCAAACATTTGCTGATAGTTACCGGTAAATACCCGCCCACACCCTGCTGAAAATAATGCATCACCACAAAATAAATGATTATCCACCAGAAAACTTATATGCTGTGCTGTATGGCCGCCGGTGGGGATCACTTGGATAGCATAATTCGGGGTGATAATTTCCCCCTCATTGACAATATGCGTTGCCCCTTTTGAGGCACATTCTTGCGAGCCATAAATGGGCACATTCGGATAACGTTGCTTAAAGGAAGCCACCCCTTGAGTATGGTCATCATGCTCATGAGTAAGCAACAAGGCCTCAATGGGAGTAGGGTTCGCCACAAGCCAAGCAAAAAGCTTGTCCGTTTCCGGTAAATCGACAATAATAAGCGGTAAATTTTCCCGTTGATAAAGCCAAATATAATTGTCATTCAACGCAGGTAAGGCAACTAACATAATTCTTCTCTCAATTTGGATGGATGATGCTCAACTGGCACGCAAAATCAAAACGTTCCTTTTCTTCGCCAACCAGTTGGCAGCAATTGCCACAGGGTGAGGCATATTGTAACGCATTACAAAAAGCCTGTGCCCCTTGGTTGCCAAAAATTTTAGGTTATCAAGTGTTAAAGCTTGGAGCATTAAGTGCCGAAATCCCCACAGAATTACCCATGCGTCATCAAATGTGGGTGTGTGAAAACATCTCGCCCAATTTAACCACGCCTTTAACGCCAAATGACACGCTCATTCAAGCAGAATTAACGGCACTGCCTTTTATCCAAAAAGAAATCAATGCGGCGTTTCTTGCCAATACTCTTAACTTTGCGCAAGATCCCCATCAAATATTGCGTGAAACCCACCGTGTATTAAGCGATGACGGTTGGTTATTTCTTTCGTTGTTTAATCCACTCAGCCCACTGATTTTTAAACAGAAACTCGGGACGTTTCCTTTCCGCCAATATCCTACTTGGCGCATTATTGATTGGCTTGAATTGCTGCATTTCGATATCATTTCGTGCCAAAACCTTGCGATCAAACCACAGCAGGCAACACTGTTTTCACCTTTAACGTTGATTGTGGCACAAAAACGCCATTATCCCTTAACCCTCAACAGGGAAAAAGTGCGGTCAAAAACACCAACATTTTTGCAACCGGCGGAAGCATTCCAAGAAGAAATACCTCATGCACCGCTGAACCTAACACTAAATAGTGACGGCATTAAAATCAATCCTTGCCCCCTCGCCAAAACTCCCCTATTATGCACCGCACTTTTTTCGTTTATTTAGGAACAATCATGACTGAACAAACCTTTATTCCCGGTAAAGATGCTGCATTAGAAGACAGTATTGCAAAATTTCAACAAAAATTAACCGAACTGGGCTTTAATATTGAAGAAGCCTCTTGGCTCAATCCCGTACCTAATGTGTGGTCTGTTCATATTCGGGATAAAGATTGCCCTCAGTGTTTTTCCAACGGTAAAGGAGCAAGCAAAAAAGCCGCACTGGCTTCGGCATTGGGAGAATATTTTGAACGTCTTTCCACCAACTATTTTTTTGCTGATTTCTATTTAGGGAAAGAGATTGCCAAGGGGGATTTCGTTCATTATCCCAGTGAAAAATGGTTCCCAATTGAGGATGAAACAAGCCTACCGAAAGGGATTTTAAACGATGAGTTGCTTACCTATTTTGATCCTAACGGTGAACTTACACCGGAATTATTAGTGGATTTACAATCGGGCAATGATGAGCGTGGCATTGTGGCAATGCCTTATGTTCGCCAATCCGATGAACAAACCGTCTATATTCCACAAAGCATTATTGCCAATCTTTATGTGTCTAATGGGATGTCTGCGGGTAACAGCAAATTTGAAGCCCGTGTGCAAGGCTTATCAGAGGTTTTTGAACGCTATGTCAAAAATAAAATTATCGCAGAAGCCATCAGCCTACCGGAAATCCCTCAAGAGGTGATGAACCGCTATCCTGCCATCCAAACCGCTATTGCTAAATTAGAGGAAGAAGGCTTTCCGATTTACGCCTTTGATGCCTCTTTAGGCGGGAAATATCCGGTAATTTGCGTAGTGCTGTTCAACCCAAACAATGGGACTTGCTTTGCCTCTTTTGGCGCTCATCCTAATTTCCAAGTGGCATTGGAACGTACCGTAACAGAACTCCTGCAAGGTCGAAGTTTAAAAGATTTAGACGTTTTTGCCCCCCCTTCTTTTAATAATGAGGATGTCGCTGATCATGCCAACCTCGAAACGCATTTTATTGATTCCAGCGGTTTAATTTCATGGGATTTATTCAAACAAACCCCTGACTATACCTTTGTTCATTGGGATTTCTCCGGCACAACACAAGAGGAATATCATAACCTTATGGCGATTTTCCGTGAGGAAAACAAAGAAGTCTACATTATGGATTACCAGCATTTGGGCGTTTACGCTTGCCGTATTATCGTGCCGGGTATGTCTGATATTTATCCCGTAGATGATTTAATTTATGCCAATAACAATATGGGAATGGATTGGCGTGAAATTTTGCTGGATTTACCTCACTGGCATCATACCCCGGAAACCTATGCAGAATTATTAGAAGAATTGGATGCACAAAATATTGATGATGCCACCCGTGTACGAGAATTTATCGGTATCGTTGCTCCAAAAACAAGTGGTTGGACAACCTTACGGGTGGGCGAATTGAAATCCATGCTTCACCTGGCATTAGGTGAATTAGAACAAGCCTTAGATTGGGCAAACTGGACATTGAATATGAATGGTTCGGTTTTCACACCGCAACGAGCAAACTACTACCGAGCGTTAATCAGCGTGCTTGAACTTTATTTAGACGAAAACCGCATACCTGAACAATATCGCACTGCCTTTGAAAAAATGTATGGCGAAGAAACGGTAAAACAAGCTTGGGCGGCTGTCGCTGAAGGGGGTAATCCTTTCTACAACCTACCGGCAAGTGATGAGCAATTAAAAAATTTCAAAGAACATCAAGCATTGCTCAATGCCTATGCCAAATTACAAAAAGTAAAATAAAAGGTTCAACTAAGCCTTTCACCAGAAACAGAAGTCAATAATACTTCCGTTCCCCAATCACACTAAATCCCTATTGAAATCAGTCAATAGGGATTTTCTTTGTAAGATCTAAGGTGAACCAAAAACTGCTGTTCTTGCCAGCTTTACAAGCTTGATTGATAAAAAATGGATAAGAAAGTCTATTTTGATAATAACGAAATGGCACGCCCTAAAGGATTCGAACCTTTGACCCACGCCTTAGAAGGGCGTTGCTCTATCCAGCTGAGCTAAGGGCGCATTTTAAAGGTGATATCTTTTGTATCCGGCACAAATTTTGAAGGAAGATAAAAAGAAATGGTCGGCGAGATAGGATTTGAACCTACGACCCACTGGTCCCAAACCAGTTGCGCTACCAAGCTGCGCTACTCGCCGACAAGTGCGCACAATTATAGAGCGGTTTCTTATTCAGTCAATCAATTTTTATCGTTTTTCTATTAATTGCTCAAAATTATTCCAATTGTTCCGCCTAATAGATTTGATTTTGTAAATTTATGCGTTGTCAGCTAAAATAGCAAACGTTTACTTTTATTCATTAAGGCTTCCCAATGACAGCAAAAATTATTTCCGGTACCCTACTTTCTAAGCAAATCAAATCCGATATTTCACAAAAAATATCAAATTATCGTAGCAAAGGAGAACGTGCACCGGGCCTTGCTGTGATTTTGGTGGGGTCCGATCCTGCTTCTCAAGTTTATGTAGAAAGTAAACGCCGAAGTTGTGAAGAAGTTGGCATTCGTTCTCAATCCTATGATTTACCGGAAGACACGACTGAACAAGCGTTACTCAGCTTAATTGATACCTTAAACGCAGATAACACTGTTGATGGTATTTTGGTTCAGCTACCGCTACCAAAACAAATTCACTCTGAAGCCATTATTGAACGTATTGATCCTAAAAAAGATGTGGATGGCTTTCACCCTTATAATGTTGGGCGTTTATGCCAACGTATCCCCACTTTACGAGCCTGCACCCCCTATGGTGTAATGAAATTATTAGAAACCACCGGTATTGATTTACATGGTAAACATGCGGTGATTGTGGGGGCATCAAACATTGTCGGTCGCCCTATGTCCTTAGAATTATTACTGGCAGGCGCCACCGTTACCGTTACCCATCGTTTTACAAAAGATCTTGAAGCTCATATTCGTCAAGCGGATATTTTGGTGGTCGCCGTGGGGAAACCTAACTTAATACCGGGTGAATGGGTAAAAGAAGGGGCTGTCGTGATTGATGTTGGGATTAACCGTATTGAAGGAAAATTAGTTGGTGATGTCGGATTTGAAGCGGCCGCCCAAAAAGCTAGCTATATCACCCCCGTCCCCGGTGGGGTCGGCCCAATGACGGTGGCAATGTTGATGCATAATACGCTTTATGCCTACGAACACAACCAATCCTAATATTAAAAACGAAAAGTAAAAAAAACAAAATAGCAGTCAAATGACTGCTATTTTTTAGGCTTCCATTGACTGACAAAGTAGACTCAATGGGTGAATACAGGTGACATTGGAAGACATATCAATTTGCCATTTACAGGTTTGACATTCAGAAATCACATAATCAAATCCGCCTTCGTTGATATGCTCAAATAAGCTTTTCCCAATAGCTTGTGCGGTGTCATAGTTTTCCGCTTTAAAACCATAAGTACCGGCAATGCCACAACATTGTGATGGCAACATAATGATTTCCAATCCCGGAATTTGTTTCAACACCTCCAATGTGTAAGGCGCCCAACCTGCTTTTTCGACATGACACGCCGTGTGGTACGCCACCCGCAATTTCAGCGGTTTCAACGGTAAGCGTTTCCCCTCTTTAAAAAGCCGATATAAGAAAGGGGTCACCATATGGATATGTGGGCGGACTTTAGCATTGTCGATGCCCAAAATATGATGATATTCATCCCGTAAATTTAACGCACAACTTGAGGCTTCGCTAATCACATCTAAACCATTTTCATCCACCATTTTGCCGATAAAATTGGTATTGAATTGAGCAATGTTGCGTGCACGCTCAGGAAAACCGTTCACCGTTAAAGGTAAGCCGCAGCATTTTTCTTTTTCCAACAACATCACGCCAATCCCCATGGCATTGAATACTTTCAAAAATTCTTTGCCCAGTTGGGGATTGTTATAGTTCACATAACAGCCGTGAAAATAGGCCACTTTATGTTCAAACTTTTTCTGCGCTTCCAAGGCATTTTTCATATACCAGCTACGAAACGTACCAAAGGCATATTTCGGTAAGGTGCGTTTTTTGCTGATATTAAGAGTTTTCTCAAGCACAAATTTTGTTGCGCTCAATCCTGTAATACGGTTCACAATAGGGGCAAGAGGCGTGTTGAGTTTTCCCATCACATCGGTGTTACTCAAAATAACATCACGCAATTTGTTCATCAGCGGTTTTTTCTGTTGAGCCAAATGATTATTACGCGCCCGAACAATGAGATCACCAATTTTGACATCAGACGGACAAGCCACTTCACAACGTTTACAGTTGGTGCAGTATTTAAGGGCTTCGTCATAAAGTTCAGCCGATTTTAAACGCAAACGCTCTCCATCGGGGCCGGATTGCTTCGGGCCGGGATAAAGCGGGTTATTACGGGAAACCGGACAAACAGCGGTACAGGCGGTACATTTAATACAACTTTCAAAACTTTCATCAATATATTGATGGCTTGAGGCCGAATTAAGCGATTGTTTTGCGCTGTCAATTAATCGTTGAATATTGGTATCCATTATCGCCCCCCTATTTCGCCAAAATTTCATCGGCAACCGTCAATGCCGTCACCACAGCTACCCCGGAACCACAGCCGAGTTCTAACGCATTAAAACCCCCGATGACATTCCCCACTGCATATAAATTCTTTAAAAATTGACCGCTCTTTTGCACTTGGCAATGGGCGTTAATCACCACCCCGGCCGATTGATAAGGTTGCGGATTAGAGAAACGGTTATCCGTCCAAGTGAAACGATCTTTCTCATCAAAACCGGCTACCCCTGTCATATCGGCATAAAACACCGGTTCGAAAATTCGATCAAATTCGGACATTAAGCCTTTGCTGAAAAAACTGCCCGAAGCAAGCACAAAATTATCCGCAACAATTTCTTCGTCATTATGCAAACGTGTCATAATACAACGCACACGATCACCATCAAAATGCGCTTTCACCGCACTATCACCATTCATCATTAAGCCCCCAAGAGATTCAAATTGACGGCGTAATTGAAGACGCTGACGCATACCTAATAATGAGGGCGGTAAGGTTGGGAGTTCAAATAATGCCAGTTTTGTCGCTTGGCGGAGTGCGGTCATAAATGCTTGATTTTCTAGCCCAAAGCACGCCGGCAAAAAGACCGCCTCTGCCCCAAGCGCAGACTCCACAATTTCTTTCACTAAATCATCAAAAGCCAATTTATGCTCTAAAAGCTGGGCAATATTAACACTACGGAACTCACGGGCATTTTGGCGAAGTTCGTCCAACTGAGGAATATTTAAGAAACCACTTGTTACCTCACAATGGGCGAATTGGGGATTAAGCACTAAATTTGCCGCTAATAATTGCGGTTGAAAATCGTGATACCCCTCAATCCCTAACACTGCAATGCGTTTGTGTGGGAAAGGTTCGTTCCCTTCTACCGTAGGCACACTATTCGGGGAAAGCCATGTGCCACGCAAACTCCCCAGCCCCGCAACACGCCAGTGATTTTTTTCACTTGAACCGACTAAATGAAGATTGAGCGATTGCGCCAAGTCTTCAAAGGCTTGCGCTTTGCTTATCACCTGTTCTGCACCCAATAGGCTATAAGGATGCGCCGGTAATGCGTTGCAAAGTGCGGTCAAATTTTCGGGTAAATTTTCCACCGCACTGCCGTCAGGCAAACGGCTTAATAAATCAAATGAACCGGAAGCAAAATCCATAGCGGCTTGTCCGTTGTTGATGATCACACAATGTTTACCCTGTTGTTGAAGGGCGATACCGCAGGTTAATCCTGCCAAACCGCCACCAATAATGGCTACATCAAAATTCATTACTGTCCGTCCCCTGTTGTGCTTGTTCTTCAAGGGGTTTCACATCATTTAACCCCAATACACTGCCATACATCCAAGCGGTAAATTCCGCCTCACGAATTGCCTCGCCCCAAGCGATAGGCTGAATTCCACGCCAACGTTCTTCCATAAAAGCATTCAGTTGTGTGGTGGATTGGCGAGGCGTGGCAACCTCAAAACGGTTCATCAACCCGGCAGCACGACAGGCGCAAAGTTCTGCTTGGCAAGTTCCCATGCCCACACGGGTGCGGCGGCGTAAATCCACCAGATTATTCACATCAAGCTCATCAACGGCATAACGCACTTCACCTGCTGTCACCGCTTCACATTCACACACCATAGAACGATCTAAACGATCGGTTTGTAACAATCGGCTGGCTCTCGCCCCATGACGATACACTGCGGAATAACGAATGGTGCTTGGTAATGAAATCACTTTTTGATTGGTTTCTTGGCGACTTTCTGTCGAACCCGGTAAAGGACGCTCTGCGGTCACACAAGACGCATTTTTATTCAGTTTTTTGCACACCAAATCCGTTGCCCACTCCGCCATTAAGCGATAAGTCATCAATTTACCACCGGTTATTGTGATAAATCCGTCTAAGCCGTCACGCTCGGCATGATCCAATAAAACAATACCACGGCTGACATTCCGACCGGACGGATCATCATCCGTTGCCACTAATGGTCTAACCCCTGCATAAGCACGAAGCACACGGGTATGACGTAAACTTGGCGCCAGTTTTTCCCCTTCACGGAAAAGAATATCCACCTCTTCGGGGGTAATTTCCATATTGTCAATTTGATCGTAAGGAATACGGCTGGAAGTGGTGCCAATCACACAAATGGTATCACCCGGCACAAGAATATCGGCGTCTGCCGGTTTACGACAGCGGTTAATCACCATTTTATTGATACGGTGTCCCATCACCAGCAATGCGCCTTTGGCAGGGAACATTTTTATTTTGAGATCCGCATATTCCGCAATCCCTTGTCCCCAAATGCCACTGGCATTCACCACCACCGGTGCAAAAAATTGGCGTTTCACTTTGTTTTTATGATCATAAACATCCACACCAATCACTTTCCCGCCTTCCCGAATGAGATTTTTCACTTCACAGTAGGTGAAAACTTTAGCACCATTTTCTGCCGCATCCATCATATTGGAGGCAGTTAAACGGAAAGGATCAATAGAGCCATCAGGCACTACTACAGCGCCCACTAAATTTGGATTAACGGAAGGTTCCATTATTTTGGCAAGTTGAGGATCAATCGCCACAGCTTCAATACCGGATTTGGTGCAGCTTTCAATGAAGGTTTTTTGATAATCGAGGGAATCTTCAGGTAAGGTGATAAATAACCCTTCCGTTTCATCAACACAGTGGCGGGCAATTTGGCGCAAAATGCGGTTTTCTTTAATACATTCTTCTGCTGATTCTTGATCATTAACAGCATAGCGGGCACCACTATGTAAAAGCCCGTGATTACGCCCGGTTGCACCGGTGGCAATATCACGGCGTTCCAATAAAATACAGGAAATCCCCCGCAATGCACAGTCACGGGCAATCCCCGCACCGGTTGCCCCACCACCGATGATAATCACATCTGTTGATAAGGGAGAGAAATCTCCAACATCTCGATATAAATTAGGCGATAATCCCATGTTTACCCCCACAGCCCACAAAAAAATAATAAAAGATAAAAATTAATCAAATTGTAGAGAATTATGCCTAAATAAACAACATTTTGAGCGAAAAAGAAAATTATTTTGTGAAGTAGATCACATTATTTTCGAATTCACTCATTGTAAGATCATTTTTTCTGTGAAGAACTTCACATTTTTTTATTCTCAAACTTTCTTATTTTTTATTTTTCATTATTATGCACACTCTCCTTTCTTTTTAATGGGAAAGGACAAATCATAATTCAATATGTTGGAGAAAAATTATGTTTGGACCATTTAAACCCGCACCGCACATTGCGGAACTTCCGGCGGAAAAAATTGATTCCACCTATAAACGTTTACGTTGGCAGGTCTTCGCAGGAATCTTCTTTGGCTACGCCGCTTATTATTTTGTGCGTGCAAACTTTGACTTGGCTCAAAAAGGGTTAATTGAAGCAGGTATGTATAATAAAGCTGAATTGGGTATTGTCGGTACGGCAGCCGGTTTAGCTTACGGTTTATCAAAATTCTTTATGGCAATGCTTTCGGATCGTTCTAACCCGAAAGTCTTTTTACCGTTCGGTTTATTACTGTCCGGTTTATGTATGACCATGATGGGGTTATTCCCGTGGGCAACATCCGGCATCGTTATCATGTGGATCATGATCTTTTTAAACGGTTGGTTCCAAGGTATGGGATGGCCGCCATGCGGACGGACAATGGTTCACTGGTGGTCTAAATCCGAACGTGGAACCATTGTTTCTATTTGGAATACCGCCCACAACCTTGGTGGTATGGTACCGGGTGCTATGGTACTTCTCGCCGGTGCGCTTTATTTCAGCACACATGGGGTAGAAGCCACAGCGAAAGATGTATGGCAACAAGCCCTTTACTATCCGGGTATTGCAGCGATGATCATCGCTATTCCAATTTATCTTGTGATGAAAGATACCCCACAATCTTGTGGCTTACCGCCTGTTGAAAAATGGCGTAATGACTACCCTGATGACTATAACGAAAAAACCTACGAGCATGAGCTTTCCACGAAAGAAATCTTTATGACTTATGTGTTGAAAAACAAATTGTTATGGTACATCGCCATTGCTAACGTCTTTGTTTATTTAATTCGCTACGGTGTGTTGAAATGGTCACCGGTTTACTTAGGTGAAGTAAAACACTTCAACATTAAGGGAACGGCTTGGGCGTACACCATTTATGAATTGGCTGCAATTCCGGGCACATTATTATGTGGTTGGGTTTCTGACCATGTATTCAAAGGTAAACGTGGATTAACCGGTTTCATCTTTATGATTTTAACCACGATCGCCGTTGTCGCTTTATGGAAAAACCCGGCAACACCGGAAGCAGAGATCGCAAGCTACGGTGCTTGGTATGAAAACCCATATCAATTAACCGACTTTATTTTAATGACGACTATCGGTTTCTTAATTTATGGTCCGGTGATGTTAATCGGCTTACACGCCCTTGAGCTTGCACCGAAAAAAGCTGCAGGTACGGCAGCAGGTTTCACCGGTTTATTCGGTTATTTAGGTGGTACGGTATCGGCTTCTGCTGTAGTTGGTTGGGCAGCAGAATATTACGGCTGGGATGGCGGTTTCTATGTGATGATCGCCGGTGGTATCTTAGCAGTATTACTCCTTTTCATTGTGATGATTGAAGAAAGTAAACACAAAGCAAAATTAGGCGATACCTACGGTACGAAATAATTTACATAAATAAGGCGACAAGCAAAAGCTAAAGTCGCCTTTTTTATTCATCAAAAACAATCTCAAAATTGACCGCTCTTTTAAGGAGAGATTTATGAAACTTAAACCCCTAGCCCTTGCTTTATTCGCTGCCGGCGTATTAGCCGGTTGTAGCAGCCAATCTATGACAGCAAATCATATGAAATCAGAGAAACTCATTATCGCCCACCGTGGTGCAAGTGGTTATTTACCTGAGCATACACTGGAATCCAAAGCCCTTGCCTTTGGTCAACAGGCTGATTATTTAGAACAAGATTTAGCGATGACAAAAGACGGTCGTCTTATCGTCATTCATGATCACTTTTTAGACGGCCTAACGGATGTGGCAAAAAAATTCCCAAACCGACACCGTAAGGACGGTCGTTACTATGTGATCGACTTTACCTTAAAAGAAATTCAAAGTTTAAATATGACGGAAAACTTTGAAACCAAAGAAGGAAAACAAATCGCTGTTTATCCTAACCGCTTCCCGCTTTGGAAATCCCATTTCAAAATTCATACCTTTGAGGACGAAATTGAATTTATTCAAGGTTTAGAAAAATCCACCGGTAAAAAAGTAGGGATTTACCCGGAAATTAAAGCCCCTTGGTTCCATCACCAAAACGGCAAAGATATTGCGGCGGAAACCCTCAAGGTGTTGAAAAAATACGGTTATGACAAGAAAACCGATAAGGTTTATTTACAAACCTTCGATTTCAACGAGCTAAAACGTATCAAAACCGAATTACTGCTAAAAATGGGAATGGATGTGAAATTAGTTCAACTCGTGGCTTACACCGATTGGCATGAAACTGAGGAAAAAAACGCCCAAGGCAAATGGGTGAACTACGATTACGATTGGATGTTCAAACCGGGAGCAATGGCTGAGGTGGTGAAATACGCTGATGGCGTAGGACCGGGCTGGTATATGTTAATCGACAAAGAAAAATCGAAAGTCGGCAATATTCAATATACGCCGTTAGTGAAAGAATTAGCACAATATAACGTAGAACTCCATCCTTACACGGTGCGTAAAGATGCCTTGCCGGAATTTTTTACCGATGTAAATCAAATGTATGATGCCTTATTCAATAAAGCCGGTGCAACAGGCGTATTTACCGATTTCCCGGATACAGGCGTTGAATTCTTAAAAGGTAAATAATCATTTCCTAAGCAAAAGAAAGAACCCAATCAATGAAAGATTGGGTTCTTTTTTATGTTTGAAAAGTGCGGTTGATTTTCAACCTGTTTTCACATTGGCTACATCACGAGGGCATAAAACCCGGCCGCCAATAAAGACCCAATGATAGGCCCGACAATAGGCACCCAGCAATATCCCCAATCCGCTTTGGTGTTTAAGCGACGACGAAGGAAAAGCCCTAAGGTTAAACGTGGCCCCAAATCCCGTGCAGGATTAATGGCATAACCGGTTGTACCACCCAAACACAACCCGATCGCCCAAACAAGAATAGCAACAGGCAATGCACCAAGAGATCCTAATCCGATTGGCGTTACCTCTGTTGTTCCCGGTAGAGTAATGCCCGCGCCTGAAAGATAAAAAATCACGAAAATCAACACAAAAGTGCCGATAATTTCACTGATGAGATTACTGGAATAATGACGAATTGCCGGCTCTGTGCAAAAACACGCACGTTTTAGACCTTCATTTTCAGTGGCTAAGAAATGGTCACGATACACAATATAAACCAATAAGGCCCCCACCATCGCCCCTAAAATCTGTGCGATAACATAGCCCGGCATTAAGCCCCAGTCGAATGCTCCTTTTGCGGCAAGCCCTAAAGTCACAGCGGGATTTAAATGAGCACCACTATAAGGCCCAACAACCGTCACTGCCACATACACCGCAAATGCCCAAGCGGTGGTGATGACAATCCAACCTGAACTTTGCCCTTTGGTTTTATCAAGACAAACATTCGCCACCACACCATTCCCTAAGAGAATCATTAAAGCGGTGCCGAAAAACTCTGCGAAATATACATTCATAAGAGAATCTCCATACGATGATTGAAGAAGGCATTTCTAAAAGAACTGCCGATAAGCAATTATGTTCGTTGTTCGATCAAAGGTGAGATACTCATATTTGAGCCCAGTCATTATCTGATAAAAACCCCACAATTCAAGGAAGTATTTGAATTAAATGCGAGAAATGAGAAACAGATCACATAATTTATCGAAAAAGAAAATTTTTTTGTGATCCCTATCACGAAATAACAAAGTCACACTTTAAACTTGATGAGAATTCGATTAGGTTAACGGCGCAATTTGTTCGTTTAAGCTCAAAATTTTCGTTTATCACTCAAACGTTTTCTAAGGAGTTTACCATGGCAGACAAAAAATACATTATCGCTTTAGACCAAGGCACAACCAGTTCTCGAGCGGTATTATTAGATCATAATGCTAACATCGTCGAAATTGCTCAACGAGAATTCACACAAATCTACCCACATGCAGGTTGGGTAGAACATAATCCAATGGAAATTTGGGCGACCCAAAGCTCCACACTCAATGAAGTGGTCGCCAAAGCCGGAATTACCTCTGATGAAATTGCCGCAATCGGCATCACTAACCAACGTGAAACCACTATTGTGTGGGAAAAAGCAACAGGTGCCCCGGTTTATAACGCCATTGTTTGGCAATGCCGCCGTACTGCGGATATTACCGATAAACTCAAAGCAGACGGCTATGAAGACTATATTCGCCACACCACAGGCTTAGTGGTAGACCCTTATTTTTCCGGCACGAAAGTAAAATGGATTTTGGATAATGTGGAAGGGGCGCGTGAAAAAGCAGAACGTGGTGAACTCTTATTTGGTACAGTAGATACCTGGCTTGTATGGAAATTAACTCAAGGCCGAGTTCACGTCACCGATTACACCAACGCCTCACGCACCATGTTATTTAATATTCACACCAAACAGTGGGATGACAAGATGCTTGAAATCTTGAATATTCCTCGTTCAATGCTACCGGAAGTCCGTAACTCCTCTGAAATTTACGGTCAGACTAACATCGGTGGTAAAGGCGGTGTGCGTATTCCGGTGGCAGGGATTGCCGGTGACCAACAGGCTGCACTTTATGGGCATTTATGTGTACATGCAGGCCAGGCCAAAAACACCTATGGTACAGGTTGTTTTATGCTGCTCCACACCGGTAATAAAGCCATCACCTCAAAAAATGGGTTGCTTACCACTATCGCTTGTAATGCCAAAGGTGAACCGGAATATGCGTTAGAGGGTTCAGTCTTTATTGCAGGGGCTTCTATTCAGTGGTTGCGTGATGAACTCAAAATTGTTCACGACAGTTTCGATTCCGAATATTTTGCCCAAAAAGTGCCGGATAGTAATGGTGTTTATGTGGTGCCGGCGTTCACCGGTTTAGGAGCACCTTATTGGGATCCTTATGCACGAGGCGCTATTTTCGGGCTTTCCCGTGGCGCTAATCGTAACCACATTGTGCGAGCGACCCTTGAATCTATCGCCTATCAAACCCGTGATGTATTAGAGGCAATGCAATCTGATTCAGGTGAACGCCTCCAACATCTCCGTGTAGATGGTGGAGCGACAAACAATAACTTCTTAATGCAATTCCAAGCGGATATTTTAGATGTGAATGTAGAACGTCCTGTGGTGAAAGAAGTCACCGCCCTAGGCGCAGCCTACCTTGCAGGACTCGCCACCGGTTTCTGGAAAGATTTAGACGAGCTACGAGATAAAGCCCGTGTAGAACGCACTTTCACCCCAGATAACGATAACGAAAAACGTGAACGCCGTTACAAAGGCTGGAAAAAAGCCGTAAAACGCTCATTAGAATGGGCAAAAGAAGAGGATGTTTAACACAATATGCAAAAACAATGTAGAAGATCAGATTAAATCTGACAAATCACAATAAAACATGAGCGTTTCCTGAAGAGGAAACGCTCATGTTTTATGATTACAATCCCCTCATTAAACACTGGACCGGTTTACTCAATTTAGCTTAAGAACTAGGTAACATTCCCAAGCTTGCAAAATCATGGGTATGCTCCAAGATATATTTTATCGCTATCAACAGGCAGTTGAAGAAAGCGGTGTGGATGCGTGACTCAATTAAAACTGACGTGTCCCTAACATTAAAAATCGAGTCGATGAAAAAGTTGAAAAGCCGTGTTGTAGTTTGCTTTGGATAATCCAGTATTCGGATAAGCTCGGGTCAATAACGAAGTACGAAACAAGGTATTTTTGCTTCCGTAGGTGGTATCCAGCCGATTTGCTTAAGGCACTATATTGCTAATTTAACACAGTGATTGGCTGCAGTTGAAAAGCTAGTTGCCGAGCAAGGTATTCCTAGATACAAGCCTTAGAGCGTAAAAAGAAAGATGAGCTTGCTTATGGTGAAATTGAAACTGCTCACCCAGGCTATCTGGGAGGACAAGATACTTTCTATGTAGGTAATCTTAAAGGTGTTGGACGCATTTATCAGCAAACCTTTATTGATACATACAGCAAAGTTTGCATTTGCCAAGATTTACTAATATTACGTATTCTTACTGACAGAGGGAGAAAATATTGTGATAAGGTAGAAAATCACAATTATGAGCTTTATTTGGCAATTAATGATATTGACTATATAAAAACGAAAGTAAAACACCCGCAGACAAATGGTATCTGTGAACGTTTTAACAAAATCATTTTACAGGCTTATTTTATTTAAATTAGACATGAATAATGTTTGTTTATAAAAAATCTGCACCTTAATCAGCTGGTTAATGTATCCAACTTTTGGGGTGCAGATCTATCCTTAAAAAACGCGGTGCGATTTCAGTTTAAATTAACCAACGATTAGGCTTGACCTTTAACGGCTTTTAAACCCGGGAACGCAGCCGGTGTGCCTGCACGTTCTAATGCTTCTTCGATACGGATTAATTGGTTGTATTTTGCAATACGATCAGAACGGCTCATAGAACCGGTTTTGATTTGACCTGCTGCCGTACCCACCGCTAAATCAGCGATAGTCGCATCTTCGGTTTCACCGGAACGGTGAGAAATCACCGCAGTATAGCCGGCGTCTTTCGCCATTTTGATTGCCGCTAAGGTTTCCGTTAAAGAACCGATTTGGTTGAATTTGATTAAGATAGAGTTTGCGATACCTTTTTCGATACCTTCTTTTAAGATTTTAGTGTTAGTAACGAATAAGTCATCACCCACTAATTGCACTTTGTCGCCTAATACTTTGGTTTGATATGCAAAACCGTTCCAGTCAGACTCATCTTGGCCGTCTTCAATAGAAACGATCGGATATTGTTTGCAAAGCTCTTCAAGATAATGCGTGAATTCTTCGGAAGTGAATGAACGACCTTCGCCTTTCATTTCATATTTGCCGGTTTCTTTGTTATAGAACTCAGAAGAAGCGCAGTCCATTGCTAAGGTCACATCTTTACCTAATACATAACCGGCTTTTTCTACCGCTTCTTTGATACAAGCTAGGGCATCAGCGTTAGAAGCAAGATTTGGCGCAAAACCACCCTCATCACCAACAGCCGTGCTCATTCCTTTTGCTTTTAATACTTTTGCGAGATTGTGGAATACTTCCGCACCAATACGAAGTGCTTCACGCAATGTTTTTGCCCCTACCGGTTGGATCATAAATTCTTGAATATCAACATTATTGTCTGCATGCTCACCACCGTTGATGATGTTCATCATTGGTAATGGCATAGAATAAACGCCCGGCGTACCGTTGAGTTCTGCAATGTAAGCGTACAATGGTAAGCCTTTAGAAGCAGCGGCCGCTTTTGCGTTGGCTAATGAAACCGCTAAGATAGCATTAGCACCAAAGTTTGATTTGTTTTCTGTACCATCTAAGTCGATCATAATTTGGTCGATCTCAGCTTGGTTTAAAGCATTTTTACCCACTAATGCATCTGCGATAGGGCCGTTAACTGCTGCAACCGCTTTTAATACACCTTTACCTAGGAAACGTGATTTGTCACCATCGCGTAATTCTAATGCTTCACGAGAACCCGTTGATGCGCCTGATGGTGCAGCGGCTAGACCTACAAAACCACCTTCTAAATGAACTTCTGCTTCAACAGTTGGATTACCGCGTGAGTCGATGATTTCACGACCAATCACTTTAACGATTTTTGCCATTTTTGTTTTCCTCTTTAAGTTAATAAAAATGCGTATTAGGCGAACCTAAATCGTGCGCTATGATAAAGCTATTTTGTTTTTTTGTCTTGCAAAAAATGCTCTTGCCTTGATCTTTGTCTAATTTTTAAATGCTATAAAATGTAGCACTCTCTCCCGTCTTGCAGACAAGGTTAAGAAAAAGATGAAAATCACCGCATTTTTCATACCCTATCGCTCATGAAGCCATATTAACCAAGCTGTAAGGGAGGAACCGGTTTGCCAATTCTGGCGTAAAATTCCACCACAAAATCATCAAAGCGATCTTCTTCGATTGCTTGGCGAATTTCAGCCATAAGACGTTGATAATAACGCAAATTATGGATGGTATTTAAACGAGCGCCTAAAATCTCACCGCACTTATCCAAATGATATAAATAGGCTTTCGTGTAATTTTTACAGGTGTAGCAATCGCAATGAGGATCGAGTGGGCTGGTGTCATCACGGTATTTCGCATTACGAATTTTCACAATACCGTCCGTGACAAATAAGTGACCATTACGGGCATTACGGGTTGGCATCACACAGTCGAACATGTCGATACCACGGCGAACACCTTCAACCAAATCTTCCGGTTTCCCAACCCCCATTAAATAGCGTGGTTTATCTGCCGGAATTTGTGGACAGATATATTCCAAAATACGGTGCATATCTTCTTTTGGCTCGCCCACGGCCAATCCGCCTACGGCATAACCGTCAAAACCGATGTTGACTAAGCCCTCCAAAGAGATTTTACGCAATTCCTCAAATACCCCCCCTTGAATAATACCGAAAAGGGCGTTTTTATTGCCAAGTTCATCGAAGCGATCACGACTACGTTTTGCCCAACGAAGAGACATTTCCATAGACTTTTTGGCATAGTCAAAGGTGGCGGGATAAGGGGTACACTCATCGAAAATCATCACAATATCAGAGCCGAGATCATATTGAATTTCCATGGATTTTTCCGGGGAAAGAAAGATGCGTTCGCCATTAATCGGATTTTGAAATTTGACGCCCTCTTCAGTAATTTTGCGTAATTTACCGAGGCTAAATACTTGGAAACCACCACTATCCGTTAAAATTGGGCGATGCCACTGCATAAAATCATGCAGATCACCGTGTTTACACATCACTTCTTGTCCGGGGCGCAACCACAAATGGAAGGTATTCCCCAATAAGATATCAGCGCCCGTTGCCCGCACTTCTTCCGGTGTCATCCCTTTTACCGTACCATAAGTGCCCACCGGCATAAATGCAGGCGTTTCCACGCTAAATGTGCCTTGTGGACGTTCAAACACCAATCGACCACGGCGTGCATTACCGCTGGTTTTGTCTAATTCATATTTCATTTTCATTTCCTCAACGAATAAACAGTTCGAAGATTTTGTCAATAAAAAAGCCTGTTTAAATTTACAGGCTTTATGTTATACTTTTTTCAATGCTCTTTGAGCAGAGGCGGATCTGCGAAAAATCAGTCCGCCAGTGGCACCTGACGGGCTGTTTAAGTAGATCCTTAATGTTTTAACTATCCAATTAAGGATAAAAACCATGATTAAATTTATTATTAAACTAATCATCGTTACTCTGCTTTGCCTGCTATTAAAAGGTAGCGCTGGCTAAGCAGATTTACCGGAACAAGAGATAGTTAGCGCTATCTCTTGTTTTTTATTGTAGGCGTTGCCTTTCTTTAAGTCAAACGACTTATTCCAATCCCTTTACCTTCGGATTTTTTGTAATAAACATGGCATCACCATAGCTGAAAAAACGGTAGCGATTTTCGACCGCACTTTTATAAGCATTCATTGTGTGGCGAAAACCGGCAAAGGCAGAAACCAACATGATGAGCGTGCTTTCCGGTAAATGGAAGTTAGTGATTAAGGCATCCACCACTCGGAATATTTTCCCCGGATAAATAAAAATTGAAGTGTCGGAAAAATACGGTTCAATCAAATCCGAATTACCGTTTTCTTCTGCAGACAAGGCTGCGGTTTCAATCGATCGAACGGAAGTCGTCCCCACCGCAATCACACGCTTTCCCGCTTTTTTGGTAGCAATAATGGCATTGCACACTTCTTGTGAAAGCTCCACATATTCGGCGTGCATAATATGATCTTCAATATTTTCTACACGAACCGGCTGAAATGTCCCCGCCCCCACATGGAGTGTCACAAATTCAAAATTGACGCCTTTAGCTTGAAGTTTTGCCAACAGTTCATCATCAAAATGCAAGCCCGCAGTGGGGGCGGCTACTGCTCCCGGTACTTTGCTGTAAACGGTTTGGTAACATTCTTGATCCGCTTCTTCATCAGGGCGATCAATATAGGGCGGCAATGGCATATGTCCAATTTGTTGTAACACCGCTAAAACTGTGGTGGTTTTATCCTTTAATTCCACTTCAAAAAGGCTGCCATGACGTGCCGTCATTACCGTAGAAATACCGTGATTTTCTCCCAGTTTATCCTCCCCTAAAATTAACTCAGCCCCTTCCTTTGGTGATTTTGAAGAACGAATATGGGCAAGAAAACGGTGCTCATCCAACATCCGTTCGACTAACACCTCAATTTTTCCGCCACTGGCTTTGCGTCCAAACATTCGGGCGGGAATCACACGAGTATTGTTAAAAATTAATAAATCCCCTTCCTCAATGAGCTCTAATACCTCCGTGAAAGTGCGGTGAGAAATAGCACCATTTTCACCGTTTAATGTCAGAAGACGACAAGAGGAACGCTCTTCTTTTGGATAACGAGCAATAAGCTCGTCAGGTAAATCAAAATGGAAATCGGAAACTCGCATAGTAGTCTTTAGTTGATAAAAAGAATGGGTAGTCTAGTTGGAATAACTAGGAAGCTCAAGGGGAAATGACAAACCTTTCCCCTTTCTCAATTAAAGGATCATTTTAACTAATTTATCCGCTTTAACTCGGGCAAATTTTTTCAATAATTTTTGAACAGGTTCTGGATATTGGGAAAGCGCTTCTAACTCAGAATAATGTTTTAACACATGCGTATGTTGACGAATATGCTCAAGCTCTTTTTCAGCCTGATCCAGCAATTCTTGCTTCGGATCATGAATTAATAGGCCATTTTCCGCATCTAAACGCCACGCTCGAGGGTTTAAAT
This sequence comes from Rodentibacter heidelbergensis, assembly GCF_002000125.1. Taxonomy (GTDB): domain Bacteria; phylum Pseudomonadota; class Gammaproteobacteria; order Enterobacterales; family Pasteurellaceae; genus Rodentibacter; species Rodentibacter heidelbergensis. The sequence goes on along the minus strand of NZ_MLHH01000005.1, from coordinate 51,897 downwards.
TATTACCGGTTAATAAAATATAACGATTATCCACCCACACCCCTTTTAAGTGATAAGTGTTATCACCGTCTTTCCACAAGCGAATTGTTAATCGCCCCTGTTCAATTTCTTGTTGGAATTTTTCACAAAAATGGCGGAGATTACTTTCGTATAAATAAGGTAAAGCGCCTGCCATTTTGAACGGTTGTTCCGGTGGAATATAAAAATCGTTTGCCACTTTGTCGCCAACGATAATTTCGATCTTCTTGCCTGCCTCTAAAAGCGTGCTAATTTTATTTTGCAGGGTACGAGGAAAATTAAAATAAGGGGTACAAATGACTAAATTTTCTTGAACCTGCAAAAATAAATCTTCAATGATTTGGTTTAATTCATTGCCGGATGCGCCTAAACCAAATAAAGGGGAAATGCTTAAAATATCGGAAAAATCGGCCGCACTTTCCAAGCTATACTCCGCATGATTGGCTAAGTTTTTACGATAAGCACGAACTGCAGATCGAATTTCCTTGGTACGAGGGCGATTTGTGACATCAAGGGGATGAACCGCACTGAAGTCTAATAAATAATCATTAATAAAATTCACCATCGCATCGGCTAAAGCCTGATTGGTGATTTTTTGATAGCGATCATAGCGGTATTTATCACCTTGTTGTAAATAAACGTTGTTAATACTCGCACCGCTATAAAGTACCGTATCATCAAAAATAAATCCTTTGATATGTAAAACACCGAACACTTCACGGGTATTAATCGGTACCCCAAAAAACATATTCGGATCCTCTGAAAGCTGGTAAGTTTGACGCTGTTCCACATACCAATCGGCATTGGTTGCCGATTTTTCCGCCCCGAGTAGGTTGCGTTGACCCCGATGCCAATCGACAAGAATTTTGACATCCAATTCAGGGTGCTCTTGTTTTATGCGATAAATTTCGTCAAGAATCTCTTGCCCTGCTTCATCTTTTTGCCAATAAAGTGCGGTGACATAAATGCGTTTTTTAGAATTTCTAATTAATTCAATTAGTTGTGCTTTAAATTCAACCGGACTAAACAAAAACTCAACCTGCGCTTTTTCTAAGGGTAAAAAAGGCAAATTTTGGAGCTTTTGCTCAGTACGTTTTACTTTATTGATTAACATAATCTATCCTACAATTTCTAAGGAGCGGCTAGTTTACAATATTTCCTCTTAGGATTAATAGAAAAAAGGTTTTTTTTCGTTATAATGCTCACAAATTTTCATATTTTTTGACTATTTTTTAGACAAAAATTTCCTGAGTAACAGAGCATGAACCATTCCCGCAAACCCACTTTTCAATCCCATTCTGACAAAATTTTTCAAGAACGTCGTCCTAAAGGTGCACGTTCTCCGTCTGTTGAAGATCGCCAAAACGATGAAAAATACCGTCAAAATCGACCGCACTTTGATAACCAACGTGATAAAACTCATCTTCAAAGCAAAGTGCACGAACCGCATATTGAAACGCTTTCTCTCAACAAAGCGCCTTCTAAAGATAAGGGTGAACAAAATCAAGTAAAAGTCGTGATAAAAAGTCGGAAGAGCGAGAATAAGCCTAAAGAAAAGAAAACCGGCCCACTTTCTCCCCGAGCCCCGGAAAAAATCAAGAAAAATCGGGCAGAAGAAATGAAAGTCTGTGGTGAAAATGCCTGTTTGGAATTGTTTGCACAGCGTCCGGAAAACATTGTGCGAATTTGGGCGACGGTGCAAATGTCCCATAAGATCGGCGAAATATTGCGTTATTTAGCAGCAAACAAAAAAGTTTATCACATCGTAGATGACAAAGAGCTATCCCTTGTCAGTGGCACAGAACACCACGCTGGCATTTGTATGTTGGTGAAAAAACCACGTCCTTTCACCTTAGCGGGCTATTTGGCAATTCCCCGTCAGGAAGATGTCTTAGTTTTGTTGGATAAGGTCAATAATGCTCAAAATATCGGGGGCGTATTGCGTACCTGTGCCTTTTATGGGGTAAAAAATCTGATTACTGCCCATCCCGAAACAATCTATTCTTCAGCGGCAATGCGTGTTGCAGAAGGCGGGGCAGAACACCTCCGTTTATTGGAATGTTTGGACAGCGAATCAGCATTGCAACAACTTCGCCAAGCCGGTTACCAAGTGGTACATATTGCACAAGACAAAGCAGGACAGCCTCTCGATCAAGTGCAATTTCATCGGAAAGTCGTTTTTTTACTAAGCGAAACGCACACCGCTGATTTATACGAAAATCAAGACCTCAATCTTCGCTTATCTTTAAGTAATCCACTCAAAAGTGGGCTGAATATTGCCGTCAACAGCGGTATTTTGTTAGCAAAATGGTATTTTGCTCAATAAACCCTGTTTTATATAAATTGATGTCATCACACAAAAAATCGGCACCAATAATGGATGCCGATTTTTTATAAACGAAGTTTTTATTTTGACTGAGCGTCTTTTTTGAAACCGGATTCTACTTCTCGCATATCCGGTAATTGGTGTGCTATACCTTTATGGCAATCAATACAGGTTTTGCCTTCTGTTTTGATTTTCTCATGCATTTTCGCAGCAACAGGTCGTTGCTCACTAAAATTCATTCGCTCCACATTATGGCAATTACGACATTCTTGAGAATCATTGGCTTTCATTCTTGCCCATTCTCTTTCTGCCATTTCCAAACGGTGGGCGTTAAATTTCTCTAAGGTATCCACTTTGCCCGTATAATGTGCATACACCTCTTTTGCCGCAATGATTTTACGTTTCATCTTTGGCCCGAATTCATGCGGTACATGGCAATCCGGACAGCTCGCCCCCACACCGGTACGGGTTTGATAATGAGCACTGTGAAGATACTCCGGATAGGCATCATTCATATGACAACTGGCACAAAACTGCTCGGTGTTGGTTTTCTCCAAGCCATAATTAAAGCCAACCCAAGATAAGATCCCGCCAATAAATGCCAGTGTAATAATCGTGCCAACCGCCATTCGGCTTGGTTTACGAAACCAATGCCAAAAGCGCACAATGAAGTTTGGTTTTTTCTCTGACATAGTCTTCCCTCTTAGTTACCGTAGCCTTTCATTGGTTTGAAATCATTTGGCACGATAGGCTCTACGTTGGATTGGGAAACGTGGCACTGTAAACAGAAATAACGACGAGGAGAAGTATCCGAGCCAATATTCCCATCACGATCCATAAAATGCGTTGGGCTGATTCGCGTTGCACCGCTCAAACGTGAGTTTTCCGGGCTATGACAGTTTAAGCACTGGTTAACATTTTTTGTCACCTGATAATTCGCCACGCTATGCGGCACCATCGGTGGTTGGTTTACATAATTTAACGCTGATAATTCACTTTGGCGTGGCGCTTTGTGAAATGCAGGTGTTACATTTTCCGGTGATTGGGTTAAATCTTTGCCCACCGGTTGAACCTCTGTTGCCATTAATGAACCGGCAAAAAGTGCGGTCATTAATCCCACTAAAATTTTAGATTGTTTTTTAGTCATATTAATCACTCCCCTGAATGATCGAATCGAGTCGAGAATTTGAATACTTTTTCAGCACAAACGTCAATGCAACGTCCGCAGCTAATGCAATCTTTGGAAAGCACCAGTAGGCTTTCGTCTTTCTTACCATGTAAAGGTGAACGCAATACTTGGGGTTCCGGGCAAATGTTGTAGCAATCCATACAATTATCGCACTTCGTACGATCAATCACTTTAATTCGGATAAGACTTTTGCAGCCAATAACACCATACATTGCCCCTATCGGACATAAATGCCCACACCAACCATGTTCGGCAATCAATAAATCAAAAAGAAAAATAACCAGAATTAACCAAGCCGTTGCGCCTAAGCCAAAAACAAAGGCCCGACCTAATGCCGCCACAGGATTAATCCACTCCCACAACAACATTCCGCTTAACGCACTGCCGATTAAAATCATCAGCAAAATACCATAGCGTAATCCTCGTGGGAGTTTTGCCGTTTGCCGAATACCCAGTTTTCGGCGTAACCATGCGGCCGTATCGGTCACCATATTCAACGGACAAACCCAGCCACAAAACACCTTGCTCCCCACCAATGCATAAAAAAGCACAATGATGGCGGCACCGATAAGTGTGAGCGAATCAGGCAAATGACCGCTTGCAAGACTTTCTGCGGTAATGAGCGGATCACTAAAAGGCACGGTTTCCAGCAGTAAACTCCCGCTGTAATTCCCTTTTAAGATCCAAACACCCAAATAAGGTCCGCTCAAAAACATCGCAAGAATACTGAGTTGGCTTAAACGCCGCCAAAATAAAAAGCGATGAGCATACCACCTGCCCCATTTCTCTCTCGCCTCACGACCGGCATATTTCGGTGCGTTTGCCATTATTTCGCCCCTCCTAAAACCGGTGCTAACACAGGTTCAGCCGGCTCTGGCATAGCGAGGGTTTCAGGCATTCGGGTTGGTAAGGAAATCATTTCTTTTGGTGCAAGAGAATGACCGGCTTTCGCTTTTTCCTCCCAGCCTAAACGATAGTGTTTCCCCAACATTCCTTTCGCCAAATCCATCGGCAGGATTTTTATCGCTGCTTCCTCCAAAACACAGGCTTGTTCGCATTTTCCACAACCGGTACAGGCATCGGAATGAACCGTTGGGATAAACAATGCATGTTTATCTGAACGGGGGTTATGTTGTTTTTCCAAAGTGATCGCTTTGTCGATTAAAGGACAAACCCGATAACACACATCACAACGTAGCCCTTGCCAGTTTAAGCAGGTTTCGTGATCAAGCAGTACCGATAATCCCATTCGGGCATCATTAATATTTGTCGCATGGCGATCTAATGCCCCACTCGGGCAAGCATGGGCACAGGGAACATCCGGGCACATTTCGCATGGTTTATCACGAGCAATAAAATAAGGCGTTCCTGCTTCCACCGGGGATAATAATGAAGCTAAATGCAACATATCATAGGGGCATGCTTGCACACATTGACCACAACGAATACAAGCCGCAGAAAACGCTTTAGCATCTTGCAACGCAAAAGGAGGGCGTAAAGGCACGCCTTCACGAGCAAGGCTCTGATTTTGTTGTAATCCTAATAAAATCCCCACGCCAACAAGCCCGCCCGTGGTACGGACAGTTTCTTTTAAAAATCGGCGGCGTTCAGGATTAAGATTAGGCTTTTTCATTTTCTTTTTAATCATTGAGCGCACTTTACAACATTAACACTCTCAGTGAATGGGAAGAGAGAATGAAGTAAAGTGCGGTTGATTTCTTACATATTTTTTGCCTCCACCCGTTTACGGGGAAGGCAAGATACATTCACCTTGTAAAAATATTAAGCCGCTTTTTCCACTTTTACCGCACATTTTTTGAAGTCGGTTTCTTTTGAAATCGGGTCGGTTGCATCAAGTGTTAACACATTAGCAAGCTGACCGGCATCAAAGAAAGTGGTATAAACCAAACCTCTTGGCGGCTTATTACGTCCTCTTGTGTCTAAATGTGAAATCATTTCACCACGACGAGAAGAAATCTTAATTTTATCGCCATGACGTAACCCTCTTGCTTCAGCATCAAGTGGATGCATCCACACTAAATTATTTGGAAATGCACGGTGTAATTCCGGTACACGACGGGTCATCGAACCGGTATGCCAATGTTCTAACACACGGCCGGTTGATAACCATAAATCGAATTCCGCATCCGGTGATTCTGCCGCCGGCTCATATGGAACAGCAAGGATAATCGCTTTTTTATCCGGATAACCGTAAAATGCCACCCCTTCGCCTTCTTTCACATAAGGATCGTAACCTTCACGATAACGCCATAAGGTTTCTTTGCCATCCACCACCGGCCAGCGTAATCCACGGGCTTTATGGTAGGTATCAAATGGCGCTAAATCATGACCGTGTCCACGACCAAATTCCGCATATTCCTCAAATAACCCTTTGTGAACGTAGTAGCCAAAGTGTTCAGATTCGTCATTTAATTGACCTTCTGCCAGTTCACTTAATGGGAATTTATCGATCTGACCGTTTTTAAACAACACGTCATATAAAGTCTTACCACGATATTCCGGCATTTGTGCAAGTAATTCTTCCGTCCACATTTCATCGGTGGTGAAGTATTTGGCAAACTCCATTAACTGCCACAAGTCAGATTTCGCCTCACCCGGTGCTTTCACTTGCTGACGCCAGAATTGCGTACGGCGTTCTGCATTACCGTATGCCCCTTCTTTTTCCACCCACATCGCTGTTGGTAGGATTAAGTCTGCTGATAGTGCAGAAACCGTTGGATAAGGATCGGAAACAATCACGAAGTTGCCTTCTTTACGCCAGCCCGGTAAACGGTCAGCATTAATATTCGGCCCCGCTTGCATATTGTTGTTACACATCTGCCACAAGACGTTCATTTTTCCATCGTGCATTGCACGATCTTGGGCAATCGTATCCAAGCCGACTTTTTCAGAGATCGTCCCTTTTGGTAATTTCCAAATACGTTCAGCGGTTTCACGGTGTTGCGGATTGGTTACCACCAAATCTGCCGGTAAACGATGTGGGAAAGATCCCACCTCACGCGCTGTACCACAGGCTGAAGGTTGACCGGTTAAAGAGAATGGGCCACAGCCCGGAATAGAAATTTTGCCGGTTAATAAATGGATATTGTAGATAAGGTGGTTTGCCCAAACCCCACGGGAGTGTTGGTTAAAGCCCATTGTCCAGAAAGACACCACTTTTTTATTTGGATCGGCATAAAGTTTTGCCAAATGTTCCAGTTGATCTTTTGGTACACCGGATAATTCATGCACTTTATCAAGGGTATATTCTGAGACCAATTGCTTCAATTCTTCAAAAGAGGAATCGTACATTTTACCGGCTGTTTTACGGTTGGTGTCTTTCTCTAACGGATTTTCAGGACGTAAACCATAACCGATATTGGTTTCACCCCGTTTAAATTTGGTGTGTTTATTAACAAAATCCCAATTGATCGCATCATTTTGAATGAGATAGTTAATGATGTAGTTCATAATCGCCAAATCCGTTTGAGGTGTGAACACCAAACCATAATCGGCAAGCTCAAAACTACGATGTTCAAAGGTAGAAAGTACGGCCACTTTCACATCAGGATTAGAAATTCGGCGGTCTGTAATGCGTGACCACAAAATCGGGTGCATTTCCGCCATATTAGAACCCCAAAGCACAAATGCTTCAGCACGTTCAATATCATCATAGCAACCCATTGGCTCATCCATACCAAAGGTACGCATAAATGCCACTGCGGCAGATGCCATACAATGACGGGCATTCGGATCCACATTATTCGAACGGAAACCGGCTTTCCAAAGTTTGTTTTTCGCATAGCCTTCCCAAATAGTGGACTGACCGGAACTGAACATCCCAACGGCATTCTGACCGTTCTTTTTGAACGCTTCTTTAAATTTTTCCGCCATGGTTTTGAAAGCCACATCCCAAGAAACCGGCGCAAAATCCCCGTTTTTATCGAATTTGCCATTTGTCATACGCAACATTGGCTGTGTTAGACGATCCTTACCATACATAATTTTAGGTAAGAAATAACCTTTAATACAGTTTAAACCACGGTTTACTTCGGCATCCGGATCACCTTGAGAGGCGACCACTCGGCCCTCTTTCGTACCTACTAACACCGCACAACCCGTTCCACAAAAACGGCATACGGCTTTATCCCACTTGATTTCAGTTTCTGCCGCCACAACGTTTTTAACCGGAATAGTTAATCCCGCCGCAGTTGCCGCCGCCATCGCCGCATTGGCTTTCATAAAATCTCGACGACTTAAATTCATTGCATCACCCCTTCTCACAGATTGATTTGATCAATTTATTTCTTTTGCTCATCTTGCTCGTGATACACCAAGGATACATTAATCACCCCATCAATCTCTTTCACACTTTCGATATTATCCAGCAGAAGATGTTGATCATGTGATTGCATCACCACGACAAGTTTTCCCATTTTTTCATCAAAAACAGGGATTTCCGTATGTTTAATCGCTGAAAGTGCGGTCTGAATTTCCGCTAATTTTTCAGGATTGCCTTGCACAATTAGCCCAACAACATGCCAATCTTGTGCATTTTCTAAGGTTACATTTGTATTATTCATGCTTTAGTATTTTAATGGCACTCACAGGACAGCTTTGTATACAAGCCCCACAGCCGTTACATTGCTCCATCTCAACCCAAGGTTGCGCCACACCACCGCTTTGCAAACGAAATCGAATGGCATTCATAGAACAGCTATCTTGGCATGAACGACACTCAATACGATGCTGTGTTAAACAATGCTCATGAATGCGAATTTTATGTTCCCAAGGCGCTTCATCCACCGAACGGAAAACCGGTTGTTGGCAAGCCTCAACACACTTTTGACAAAAAGTACATTCGCCATTGTCAAAGCGAACTTCCGGAAAACCGCCCTCACCTTTGATTAAAATCTTTGTTTCACAGACTGTAAGACAAGCGTTGCAACGGGTACATTTGTCAATAAATTCACGTTCACCGATTGACCAAGGCGGGCGAACGGCATCAAACCGAGGCGTATTTTCTTGCTGAGATGAAGTTAAAAATCTACCCCGTAAAAATGCTCTGCGTGGTAAGTTTTCAACGACCATTTTTCTCGCCTTTTGTGAATAATTTCTCGCCTAATTTATCGGTGCTGAATTATGTAATTTATCCCCTAGAAAGAGAAACTACCAAAAAGAGGTAAATGAAGAAAAAAATGAACATTTGTTGTGATAGATCAAGAAAACTATTAGAAAGGACATTGACTTTAGCCGGCTGCTCTCAAATCAAAGAAAATGGGTGATGTAAAATACCATCGCACACAACCAATAGATAAAAAATAACCCCACAATGCTTTTCTTGTGGGGTCTATAAATAAACTCAACCTTGTTGATGAGAAGGTGATTTGCTTAAATGAAGGTTACCTCGCCTTTAAGTAAGGCGTTGATTGAAAGAGGGGGTTAACCCATCCCATATTTTTTCAATTTTTTGCGCAACGTACCACGATTGATACCAAGCATATTGGCGGCTCGGGTTTGATTACCACGGGTATATTGCATCACCATATCAAGCATTGGGTATTCAACTTCCGATAATACTAATTCGTAAAGGTCATTGACATCTTGACCATCTAATTGTGATAAATAATTACGTAATGCCTGTTTAACAGAATCACGCAATGGTTTGTTTGTTACTTGTGATTGAGCGTTTAACACGGATACGGTTAACGCATCAGACGGATTACGTTGTTGTTCTAACATTTTTCTCTATCCAAAATTGAATTAAAAAATTCTTCTAACACAACAAGTTGTTCCTTAGGATGGCTGATTGTGTTAAAAGTCTGTCTAAAAACGGAATCAGGTTGAATCCCCTGTAAATACCAAGCCACATGTTTACGGGCGATGCGATAGCCTTTTTGTTCACCATAGAATTCATGTAATTCTTGAATATGATGCAAAATTTGACCGCACTTTTCGCTTAAACCGGGTGGTTGAATCATCGAATCATGCTCAATAAAACCCACTACCTGCTGAAATAGCCAGGGATTACCAAGCGCTGCCCGACCTATCATAATTGCATCAGCACCGGTGTAATCAAGTACTGATTTTGCTTTTTGAGCGGAATCAATATCGCCATTTGCAATGACAGGAATGGAAATGGCTTGTTTTACCGCACGAATATTGTCGTATTCTGCTTCACCTTCAAAAAGACATTCTCTCGTCCGCCCATGAATGGTTAAAGCCTGAATGCCGGATTGTTCGGCAATTTTACCGATTTGCACACAGTTTTGGTGGGATTTATCCCAGCCCGTACGAATTTTTAACGTCACCGGTACATTCACCGCATTGATCACTTCCCGTAGAATGTTTTCTACCAAATCAGGAAATTGCAAAAGCGCAGAACCGGCAAGTTTACGATTTACCTTTTTGGCAGGACATCCCATATTAATATCAATGATCTCTGCCCCGTACTCCACATTAATGGCCGCCGCTTTCGCCATTTCTAAAGGATCAGATCCTGCAATTTGCACGGCATTGATGCCGAGATCATCACTATGGGCTAAACGAAGTTGAGATTTTTCCGTATGCCAAACCTGAGGATTGGTGGACATCATTTCTGAAAATGTCAGTCCCGCACCATAATGTGCACAAAGGCGGCGAAAGGGCTTATCGGTAATGCCTGCCATGGGGGCGAGTAAAACACGATTTTTCAATTGGTATGAACCGATTTTCACCTCTACCACCCTTACAAGCCTAACCCCAGCGTTGCTGCCCGCATTATGGTGAAATGAGGCAACAACCGACAAGGCGTGCTATGATACGCATTTTGCTTGAGTTTGCAAGGGAAAGTTGCTCAAAAAAACGCCTTATTCCGAGTGATAAAACCTCATTGCTTCTAGCAAGAGGTCACATCACTTAATAAGAATGTCATCTTTGAGTGATGATTTGATAATCGTCATTCATTCGTTTTGTTCTATAACACAGAACAAAAGCGCAATGGAATAAGATAAGACGGATAGTTTGAGTAAAATAGACACTGATAAATGGAAATAATGAGAAGAAACATTCCCTTTACCAACGTCCATGCAAACGATTACCTGGTCTTACCTGTAATTCTGCACCATTCTTCGCGTACAGCAACAGGCTCTAAGCGAAAGGTTTGTGCGTAGGCTTCACAAACTGATGGGGCTTGGCTTTCTAAAATACCGGATAAACCCAAATGGCCGTTTTCTTTAACAAGTTGGCTAATCACGGGGTAAAGCGCTTTTAAGGGGCCGGCAAGAATATTGGCAACAACAACATCTGCTTTTAGATTTTCCGGTTTTTCATCCGATAAAAAGAGTTGTAAACGATCCGCCACACCATTTTGTTCCGCATTATTACGGCTGGCAAGAATGGCTTGCGGATCGATGTCAATGCCAATCGCACTTTTTGCTCCCAGTTTTAATGCTGCAATAGCTAAAATACCCGAACCACAACCGAAATCAATGACGGTTTTGCCTTTTAAATCCAATCCGTCTAACCATTCTAAACAAAGGGCGGTTGTCGGGTGCGTGCCCGTACCAAATGCAAGGCCGGGGTCTAACATCACATTGACGGCATTTTCATCCGGTACTTCTCGCCAACTTGGGCAAATCCATAAACGCTGGCCAAACCGCATTGGATGGAAATTATCCATCCATTCCCGCTCCCAATCTTTGTCTTCAATTTGTTCGACTTTATAAGCGGTATGCTCATCTAAATGCCCAGCTTGTTTCAGTAAATCGACAATTTCTGCCATATCGGTTTGTGCATCAAATAAAGCGATCACATCGGTATTGCCCCAAAGACGGGTTTCACCGGGCAAGGGTTCAAAAATAGGGGTATCTTGGCTGTCCATAAAAGTAACGGATACCGAACCGATTTCTTCTAGGAAATCACTGATTTTTTCTGCTTTTTCATTAGTGCTATTCAGGCGAATTTGAATCCAAGCCATATCTTTTCCTTATTCAATTAGTCTTTTTCATAACCTTCGTAATAGTAAGATTGTTCAATTCCTTTAAAAATGATTTCTCGATTATCAACATCACTGGTTAAATTCATTTGTAATAGAAAACGAATTTCTAAATCGTTAATTGGACTAGGTTCCATCGCTTGTAAATATTGTGTTTTATCAATATGTTGCCAATTGACAACTTTACCTAAGTTTTTCTTAAGAATTAAATCAAGCCAGATCCTTGTTGAACGTCCATTCCCTTCTAAAAAGGGGTGAGCAATATTCATTTCCACATATTTACTTACAATATCCTCAAAAGTCTCTTCCGGCATGAGTTCAATTTTGGCGAGCGCTTCCTTTAAATAAAGGGAATTTACAAAGCGAAAATGCCCCTTTGAGATATTTTGCTCACGAATTATGCCGGCAAACTCATAAAGTCCGCCAAAAAGATATTGATGAATTTGTTGTAAGCCTTTTGTTGAGCCGATTTCAATTTGATGAATATCACCACTTTCAAACAAACGATAAGCATTTTCTAGGCTCTGTTGATCAATTTTTTTCACGCTATTTTTCCTAAATGAGAAGGGGCATTATACCGATTTTTTCAATAATTTCGGCAGTAAGGTTGAGCCTAGGGTGGCAAACATAATCATTACGATGCCGACTAGGGTAGAAAATGAAAGGGTTTCACCCAGTAGAACGACGGCAAATAAAATACCGAATAACGGCTCAAGGGAAACTAAAATGCCGGAAAGATTGGCATTTACCGTATTTAAGCCTTTATTCCATAGCCAATAGGCCAGCCAACTGCAACCGATGGCGAGATAAAATAACCCGATAATGCCGTATCCATTGAGGTTAACTTCCCAAGTTTCAGTTAGTAGGAAGGTGAATGGCAAAGTCGTTATTGTTCCCAATACAATGGTTGCCGAGGTATAAGCCTGGGTAGAGATTTTTGCAATGACGGATTGTGTCCAACGTAATACACAGGCGAAAATGATGCCGGCAGCTAACACTAATAAACAGCCGAATAGGCTAATTTCATTAATTCCTTCATTGTGTTGTCCGCCGTTGATCATCACCGCCACCCCGAAAAAGGCGAAAGCACCGAAGAGCCAATGAAACCATTTTGCCTTGTCTTTAAAAAAGAAATGCCCCACAAACACAACGAGTAAAGGCTCAAGCCCAATCATCGTAACAGCACTGGAAGCTGAGGTATATTTCAAACCGATAAATTGTAGTAAGAAAACCGCTGTATAATTAAAAAAGGCGAGCCACCACAACTGTTTTCTCATCCCTTTATCAATTTTCTTCCAACGGCGTAGAAAAAGCGGAAAAACAAAAATCATTGCAATAATTAACCGCACTTGCACCACGAGGACAGGATCCATCATTGAATAAGTGAATTTTGCGGCAATTAATGAACTGCTCCAAAGCAGCAGTGCGATAATTTGATAGAGCATGATTTTTATTTCATTGTGAAGACACACTTTCTGTGTCTGGTAATAACCTATTAAACAATTTAATCTTATTCCGGATACCTGTAGAGCACCCTAACACATCATACCAGTTAACACCTAAAGTGCGGTTATTTTTTCTGCTGTTTTTCCACTGTTTTTTCCACTACGGCTCTCGCCCCATTTATTCCCCACCAAAAATGCGATTAAACCGAAGATCAATGCCGGTACGATTTGATGGAAGCCTAAGAGCTTGATATTAAATTGGGTAAGCCAAACATAGCTGCTTAACCCCACCATCATTGAGCTTAATGCACCATAAGCATTGGCTTTATCCCAATAAATCCCCAACAAAATAACCCATAAAAAAGCCGCCTCTAATCCACCAAAAGCGAATAAATTGAGCCAAATGATCATCTCAGGCGGATTGAGCGCTGCCAAAATTAAAAGTGCGGTCAAAATGAGCGTAATAATTGAAGAAAAGACACTGATTTTTTTCTCATTTTTTGCCGCATTCGGTTTGGCGGCAAGATATAAATCTTTAATAAAAATTGACGATGATTGAATAAGTTGCGCATCAATGGTGGACATAATGGCAGACATGGGGGCAGCTAAGAAAATGCCTGCCACAATCGGTGGCAGCACCTGCAACATGAGGGTAGGAATCACCTGATCCGCAATGGTTAAATCCGGTATAATCGCCCGCCCTAATGCCCCGGCTAAATGCATTCCGAACATAATAAAGGAAAGCACCATGGTACCAATTAGCATGCCACGATGTAAGGCTTTACTATCTTTGAATGCCATGGCACGCACTGCAGTGTGTGGCAATCCCACCACACCAAAACAGACCAACACCCAAAAGGAGGCCATGAATTGAAAACCGAGCATTTCATTCGGGCCATAAGGACTGACTAATGCCGGATCAATTTCCGTTAATTTATTGACCGCACTTTCCACGCCGCCAAGGGCATAGATTGTACCACCAAGTAAAATAACCGTACCAATAATCATCACCGTTCCTTGAATGGTGTCGGTGAGTACCACCGCACGAAAACCACCAATAAAGGTATAAATCCCCACGGTAAAGGCAAACAGTAAAAGCGCTTGTGTGTAAGAAATCCCAATGGTGGTTTCAAGTAATCTTGCCCCACCGATAAATTGCACCGTCATTGCCGCAAAGAAGGCGAGTAACAACGCTAGACTAGAAAGCCAAACGAGATATTTGTTTTTATAACGATAAAGAAACAGATCATTAAGCGTGAGCGCATGGGTTTCCCGTGAAAGGAGGGCAAATTTTTTGCCTAATACGCCCAAAGCAAGCCACACCGCCGGCACTTGGATCATGGCAAGCAATACCCAACCTAATCCATATTTATAAGCCGCCCCCGGCCCACCGACAAAAGAACTTGCACTGGCATAGGTGGACGCCGTTGTCATAGCCAGAACGAAACCTGTCATCGAACGGTTGCCCACATAATATTCCGTTAAAAAATCCCCTTTGGTTCGTTTCACATAAGCATAGATCGCCGCACCAAATACAAAGGCAAGATAGAGAATTAAAGGAAAAATAATACCAAGGTTCACCGGCTATCTCCTTTATCCTCAATATCTAAGGAAATATCCAGATAAACAATTTTAACCACCCAATAACCGACAACGCAAAACAAAATCGGTAAGTAAATGCAGGAAAGCTCAAACCAAAGGGGAAAACCAATAGGCCCTTGGGTTTCTTTCGGTAAGTAAGCACACAAACACCAGCCAACCACATATAACAGGGTAAGCCCAAATGCCCATTTTGCTTCCTTAGCGGCTTGTTTGTACCGTTGTGTGAGCGTCATCAAAAATCTCCTTAAAAGGTTTTGCTCATTTCTAAATAAACACGGCTTTTATCATAACGATAAAAGGGATGATTGCTGTTTATTTTTTGATAAGTCCAAGTTATTTTTGGCGTTATTCCCCAAAAATAAACATCACGATGCCATAAAGTGACGGAAGTAAAATATTCATCATTTTTCTGACGAATTTGAAAAAAATCAATATCTTTATAAGTTCGTCTTGCATAAGCAAGGGTTAAACGGGAAGAAATTCCCCACGGCCATTCTTGCCCCCAAGTAAGACGCATATTCTTGCGTTGGTAGGCATTATCTCGATCTCTCGTATTTTCACGGTTGTAATCGAGCCCTGCCAGCCAATATTGCCCGCTCTTTGGAACATAAAGCAGGCTGTTGGACCAAAGATAATTATTGCCATTGAGATGTTTTCGCCAATCATAACGCTGTTCGCCATACTCAAGTGCGGTCGAAATTTGCCATTTTTCATTGAGCCAATAATTTGCCTCTAATCGTAGCCCAGAATTTTTTGAATATTGTTTTAATGAATTACTGCCCGATGAACCACCGCCATACCAACGTTTTTCCATAAAGGGCATAAGTGAGGTTTCAAAACGTGCAGTTTGATAACCTACCCCAGTCCCCACACGAAAGGTGAATTCATTGTATTTTTTGTTATTCCAAAAATATCGCCCTTGGCCTTCAAATTGCAGTTTGGTGTAGAGATTATTCGCCCAAGACCATTTTTTCTCTGCATTTAAAGCGTAGGAAAAACCCTGCGCACTTTCTTTTTCCCAAGCATTCCAATTGCCAATTTTTGTGCCGGATTTAGGCGCGTTATTGATGTTTGATTCATTTAAATAACTCACCCCCCCGTTCACTTTCCATTGGTTTCGTTTGTTTAAAGCCGAGAGATATTCATCAATCACAACCACCATTTCAGGGGAAATATTTTCGGCACGCAGTTTTTGGAATTGGTCTTTTGCTGCTTCATTGTCATTATTTAGAAAGAGTACTTGGGCTAGTTGATAACGCAATGGAAGAATATCGGAATGTTGGCTAAAAAGCGAACGATAACGTTGTACTGCTTGCCCAGTATCACCCTGTCGGCGGGCGTAAATTGCTTTCGCCCATTCAAATAGTACAGGATCTTTTTCAGGCAAATTTTGATAAAGCGGTAGCAATAATTCCACCACTTCGCCGTTGTTTTGCAACACTGCCGGAACCATTCCTCGAACGATTAAATCAGGATATTGAGCTAATTGTTCTTTGGTTACTGAAAGGATCGATTTTTCTTCTTTTGCGACATTTGGTACTTGTTCGTTGAGTTTTGGTGCGGCGACCTGAAGGCGATCATGGGTTAAGTCATTTTTCGATTGTGCTATTTCAGCTTGCACAACGGCAGAAAATACGACACCCAATAGCGAGGCTAATAAAGTTTTCGTCAATTTCATTTTGTATTATATCAGGATAGAAATAAAGCAAGCGCAATGCTTGCTTTATTAAATGAGCGTAAGGAGGAAAAATTATTTTTTTTGCGCGCCATACACACCAAGGTAGGTTTCTTTAGGATTGATGTAACTACCTATTAGTTCACCGGCATTATCACCGTAGAATCGCCCCTCTGTTATCGTCCCCGCTGAACTTTCACCGAAGAATTGATTACCATTGATGTCAGCGGAAATATCAATAACGTTATTACTCTTAGTGGTTAAGTGACCTGATAAGGTTTTATCTGAGAAGTTAGCCGTAAATTTAGCTTTTGTTTGAACAAAATCATCAATGATGCCTTTGTCTGTACTAGAGTAAGTATGAACGCCAATACCTTCATAAGTCGCAGATCCGGAGGTTGGCATATTGTTTGTCAGGTTTACACCGTAAGCGACCAAATATTGATTTTGCAAGTCTTTATCGGCGACAAAACCCAAACGAGTAGTTTGACCTCCACCCACATAACGAAATTTTGTTGCATCAATAATCGTTGAAATTGAACCATAGACATTCAGTGGTATAAGTGTAATAGATTTACCTTCAACATTAATCACATTGAAATTATCTTCAGAAGATGCTGTCGTAAATAGTTCTTGAACATTACCCTCCGCCTTAGGGATTAAGTATCCTGCAGGTCGCTTATCCACCGAATGAGCAGGCGCCTCTACCCGTGTTAATGGTTGTACTGGCTTAGATGGTTGTGGTTCAGTAGAATTGGCGTTTTGATCGTTTTTTTCATCCGGTTGTGGGTGGGGGCGCTTCAGGATTTACTACGTCCGGTTGTTGTGCCGGTTGTGAAGGTTCAACGTTTGATTGATTCGGCTGTGTTGGCGTTATTGGTTGCGGATCACTGTTACTTCCTCCCCCACTACTTCCACAAGCTGAAATCATTAATGCGGCGAGTGTTGTTAAACTAAATTTAACTAATGTCTTTTTTATTCGTGTCATAAAGGCTCCTTACTTAATTGTTAATCATTGGCAAATCGGCAGTATAGCCTAATGAATCACCTTTGTTAAGCAAATAACCTTCTTAGATTTAAAATCCTTTATAAAGTAAAAGAGCGGTCAGAAATCCACAAGATTTTTTTCGGTATTATGCAGCAGTTTCACAACGTTGCTTTTTTGTTATCTTGTAGGGGCACACTGCGTGTGTCCCTACGTTCTATTAAAATTTCTATTTTTGTGCATTTGCGACATAATATCGTTTTTTTGACCGCGCTTTTTTCGTTAATAATGGCGATTATTTTACACGAGAAACATATTCGCCTGAACGGGTATCCACTTTAATCACTTCGCCGATTTGGACGAACAGAGGCACTTTGACTACCGCACCGGTACTGAGGGTTGCCGGTTTACCGCCGGTACCTGCCGTGTCGCCTTTTAAGCCAGGGTCGGTATCGACAATTTCTAATTCAACAAAGTTGGGTGGTGTCACGGTGATAGGTGAACCATTCCATAAAGTAACGATACAATCAGCCTGGTCTAACAACCATTTTTCAGCCTCCCCTACGGCTTTTGCATCGGCGGAATATTGTTCAAAAGTTTCCGGATGCATGAAATACCAAAACGCTTCGTCTTTGTATGAATAGGTTAAGTTGAGATCCATCACATCAGCGGCTTCAACAGACGTTCCGGATTTGAAGTTCACATCCAACACTTTGCCTGAAATGAGTTTGCGAATACGGGTGCGGGTAAATGCTTGACCTTTTCCCGGTTTAACGAATTCATTTTCAATAATCACGCAAGGCTCGCCGTCTTGCATAAATTTTAGACCCGGTTTGAAATCACTGGTAGTATATGTAGCCATATTAAATATCCTAAAAATAGAAATGGTTTGAAAAGTGCGTATTTTAACTCAAGACCCCACCATTAGAGAAGAACAAAATTGGCTCCCTATTCTAAAAAATGCCATTTCCGACCCTCGTTTATTACTCCGTCAATTAAATTTATCAGAACAAGATTTTGCGCCCTCATTCAATGCCCGTAGGCTTTTCGCCCTTCGAGTGCCTCAACCTTTTGTGGATAAAATAGAAAAAGGTAACCCAAAAGATCCCCTTTTCTTACAAGTGATGTGTTCGGATTTGGAATTTGTGCAAGCGGAGGGGTTTTCGCCTGATCCCCTCGAAGAACAAGAGGCCAATGCCGTTCCCAATATTTTGCATAAATATCAAAATCGCCTTTTATTTATGGTGAAGGGGGGGTGCGCCATCAATTGTCGCTATTGTTTCCGCCGCCATTTTCCCTATGATGAAAACCCAAGCAATAAAAGAAGCTGGCAACAGGCATTAGATTACATTGCCGAACATAGCGAAATCGAAGAGGTGATTTTCTCCGGCGGTGATCCCTTAATGGCGAAAGATCAGGAATTGGCTTGGTTGATAAAACAGCTTGAAAATCTACCGCACTTACAACGGTTGCGTATCCACACCCGTTTACCGATTGTTATCCCCCAACGTATTACCGATCCCCTTTGTCATATTTTGGCCGAAACCCCTTTACAAACGGTGATGGTCACCCATATTAATCACCCTAATGAAATTGATGATCTTTTAGCCGAGGCGATGAAAAAACTCCGTCATGCGGGAGTTACATTGCTTAACCAATCGGTGTTGCTGAAAGGTGTTAATGATGATGCGCAAGTGTTAAAAAAACTCAGTGATCAATTATTTCGCATTGGGATTTTACCCTATTACCTGCATTTGCTAGACAAAGTGCAAGGGGCAAGCCATTTTCTTGTGAGCGATACGGACGCCCACGCCATTTATAAAACCTTACAATCCCTCACTTCCGGTTATTTAGTGCCTAAATTAGCCCGTGAGATCGCAGGTGAACCAAATAAGACTTTATACGCCGAATAAGATCCGATAAAATATGCCGGATTTTTTCACCGCACTTTTGTCGTGGTGAGATCAAAAGAATAATTATTAAATGAGGCAATCTGTGAATTCTATGAATAACAATCAATCAAACGATAACCAATCACAAAATGAACTTGATCTCGGGCTCAATCAAGCGGATTCAATTACGCCAAGAAAACCGATCCAATCAAGTGAATCATTCTTTGATAAAGCAAAAGGATTATTTGGGCGTAAAGATCAACCTGAAACGCAATTTCATGTGCGTAAAGAACCGACTTTTGGTGAAAGTTCGACACAAGAAACCGCTCAATCCTCCCACTTAGCGTTTACTACGGAATTAAAAACCACTGCTGAAAATGTAACGCAAACAACTATTGAAAAAGTTGAAGACCAAGTAGAAGAACTTAAAGAAAGCGTGGTTTCAACCACTGAGCAGGCCAAAGAAACCTTAGCCGGTGGGGCTGCTGCCGTAGCAACGGCATTAAAACGCCCTGAAAAATGGAAAATCTTACAAATTTTACCGGAAAAACACCGTCGTCTTTTTATTGCGATTTTGGCGTTAGTGTTGCTGTTAATCCTCTTTTTCGCCTTAAAACCGAATTCGGATACGGTGGAATCCTTTGAGCTACAAAACAGCAATGAAATTCCGGTGCAATTCCAATCCTTAGATCAATCACAACCCATTGAAACCACGGTGTTAGATAATATTCCTGCGCCACAAGAAACGGCACCGGTTGCTGAGCCACAAGCCAATGCTTCAGCAGAACCCGGCAAAATGGAATATATGGGCGATGCACAAAAAGATGCGCCAAAACAGCAGGAAAGCGTTGTGGCAGCACCTTCTGTACAACCTGAAACCCTCCCTATTGCTCCGGTTAGTCCACAACCGGCCAAACAGATTGAAGCCCGTCGTGAAACGGTCAGCCGTGAAACGGCTAAACCGTTTGTACAAGCACCTAAAGTTGTCGAAAAAACCGTTGTGAAACCACAGGTTCAAACGAAACCGGCTCAAGCGAAAAGCGAACAGGTACGACAAGCGCCGGTGAAAGAAGTCAAACCTGTCGAGAAAAAAGCCATAGAGAAAAATGAACGCAAAGTACAAATTGTTGAAGCAAAACCGGCAACCAATGCTGTGAAAACAACCGCCTCCGGTAGCGCAAGCAAAACCTTAACCGTGCCGAAAGGGGTTTCTTTGATGCAGGTGTTCCGTGATAACAATTTGAATATTTCCGATGTGAATGCGATGACCAAAGCCAATGGTGCAGGCAATGCGTTGAGCAGTTTTAAACCGGGCGATAAAGTTCAAGTTTCCTTGAACGGACAAGGGCGAGTCAATGAGCTGCGTTTATCGAACGGAGCAAAATTTGTACGTCAGTCTGACGGTTCATATCAATTCCAAAAATAATTTTAAGGGCGAACATTCGCCCTTTTTGTTTCCTTTCGGTGGAGGATTATGCTAAAGAAAACATTATTTATTTCGACCGCACTTTTACTGAGCGGTTGCAGCCAAAGCCCTTTATTAAATGAACCGCCTCAACAAAAAATGGTGGTACAAAAAGTGGATAAAACCTCTCAAATCGGTTCAGCAAAATTGTATTTTTGCAAAGATGATAAGGAAGTTCGTGTGGTGCACACCACACAGAAACGAAATAAAAAAATGTTAAAACAAGTGTCCATCAGCTTTAATCAAGTTACGGAAAAACTCACCCTGATGATTTCCGAGCGGGGCAATAATTACGGTAATATCCGTTGGACATGGTTTGAACGCAATGATTTTAGCACTTTGAAAACCAGTGTCGGTGAAATTTTAGCAGCGCAATGTCGGCTTAAATCCACCTCCTCATCAACGAGCAAATAAGCGGTGTTAAACGAGCTTCAACGCGGTTTTGTTTTACACCGCCGTCCTTATAGTGAAACCAGTTTGTTAGTCGATCTTTTCACAGAAGAAAGCGGTCGGCTTACCGTCATCGCCAAAGGTGCACGGGCAAAACGCTCAACATGGAAATCCGTTTTACAGCCCTTCACGCCCCTTTTATTGCGCTGGACAGGAAAACGCGGGCTGAAAACCCTCACCAAAGCAGAACCGGCAGCGATGAGTTTACCCTTACAACAAACCTCACTTTATAGTGGTTTTTATGTGAATGAATTGCTCACTCGTGTGATAGAGCCTGAAACGGCCAATCCACAATTATTCCAACATTACCTACAATGTTTAACCCGTTTGGCAACCGAAGCCAATGTCGAACCTTGCTTACGTTTATTTGAATTTAACTTACTTCAAATTTTGGGCTATGGTGTGGATTTTTTACATTGCGCCGGTTCCGGTCAGCCGGTCGATCCAACCATGACTTATCGCTATCGTGAGGAAAAAGGCTTTATTGCCTCTTTGGTGAAAGATAATCTCACCTTTTACGGGCGGGAGCTGATTGCCTTTGCCAATCTTGATTTCTCCGATGAGGCGGTACGTCAAGCGGCTAAGCGTTTTACACGTCAAGCACTCAAACCCTACCTAGGCGATAAACCCTTAAAAAGCCGGGAATTATTCACTCAACAGGTTTTATTTTTAAAATAATGGCACTGCTTTATACTCAACAGAAAAAATCCAATCCACCACAAAAGATCAGCGCAACCATTATCGAGCTGGATTATCAAGGTTTAGGTGTGGCAAAAATTAACGGTAAGACTTGGTTTATCGAAAATGCCTTACCTCAAGAAAAACTAGAAGCGCTCGTTATCGAAGAAAAACGCCAATATGGACGGGCAGTAGCCAAAAAATGGCTTGAAAAAAGCCCCCATAGGGTTTTGCCACCCTGTCCCTATTATGAACGTTGCGGTGGTTGCCAAGCTCAACATATTCCCATCGAAATGCAACGTGAAGCGAAACAATCCGCTCTGTTCAAACGTTTGGTAAAACTTCAGCAAGAGCCTATTGATTTCCAACCAATGATTTGTGGTGAGCCTTGGCAATATCGCCGACGGGTGCGTTTAAGCCTAAAATTTACCCCCAAAACGAAACAAATTGACATGGGGTTTCGCCAGAAAAACACGCATGATTTAATCTCAGTGGCTCGTTGTGAAGTGGTCGAACCTGCTATCAATCATTTACTCCCTAAACTGACCGCACTTTTGAGCGATTATTCCACCCCAAAACAACTTGGACATATTGAATTGGTCGCCGCAGACAATGGCGTGGCGATGTTGTTACGCTATATGGGAAATCTCGCCGAAATTGACCGCACTTTACTCATCCATTTTGCCAAGCAAGAAAATATCATGCTTTTTCTACAAAGTGATGAGGGGATAGAACAACTTTATGGCGAGCCTCCCTATTACCAATTTAGCGATAGCATGAAATTTCATTTTGATATCCAAGATTTTATTCAGGTTAATCGCAAGTTAAATGAGGCCATGGTACAAACTGCCCTAGACTGGCTTGCGCTTCAACCGACCGATCATGTTTTAGATTTATTTTGTGGAATGGGAAATTTCACCCTTCCTCTTGCGAAACGGGTAAAAAGTGCAGTCGGTATTGAAGGTGTGGCTGACATGGCGGAAAAAGCAAAACAAAACGCCGCGCGAAATCAGATCAAGAATATTGAATTTTTTCAAGCTAATCTTGACCAATCTTTTGTTGGGCAGATTTGGGCAAACCAGCCTTTTAATAAGATTTTGCTTGATCCGCCTCGTAGTGGTGCTGCCTTTGCCCTAACCGCATTAAGTGAGCTAAAGGCGGAAAAAATCCTTTATGTTTCATGCAATCCGGCGACATTAGTGCGTGATGCAGAAATATTGCGTGGATTTGGCTACAAAATTGAAAAAAGCGCAGTGGTTGATATGTTCCCCCACACGGGGCATTTGGAATCCATAACGTTATTTTCTACAAAATAAGTGGCTCATTCTGTTACAATGACTGGCTAAAATGGAGTGACAGGATGTTGCTCTTTTCTTCATCAACAAGGGGGGGATTATGGTTGCTGTTCGTGGATCACATTTGTTAAATCCAAAAGATTTTGTGATTGAACCATGGTGTGCTGCGTTAAAACTGACAGAACAAACGGAGAAGCGTCTGATTGAGGCATGGTACTATGTGCGCAATTTGATGGATTCTCACCCTGATGAAATGAAAAATGCCACATTGACAGGCCAATCCGGTGTCGAAATGGTGGAGATTTTGCATGAGCTGAATATGGATGCAGAAAGCCTGATTACCGCGATGCTTTTCCCTATTGTGGCAAATCGGCTGGCAGATTGGGAGAGCTTGAAAGAAGATTTTGGCCCGGAAATCACTAAATTACTGAAAGGCGTGGAAGAGATGGATAATATCCGTCAACTTAATGCCAGCCATTCTGCCAATGCCTTACAAGTGGATAATGTGCGCCGTATGCTCCTTGCCATGGTCGATGATTTCCGCTGTGTAATTATTAAACTTGCCGAACGCATCACCTTTCTGAGAGATGCTGAAAATCGCTGTTCCGAAGAAGAAAAAGTGCTTGCCGCCAAAGAATGCGCCAATATCTACGCCCCTTTAGCAAACCGTTTAGGTATCGGGCAATTAAAATGGGAACTGGAGGATTATTGCTTCCGTTATCTGCACCCCGAACAATATCGTACTATTGCTAAATTACTCCAAGAACGCCGCCTCGACCGTGAGCAATACATTGCCGATTTTGTGCAAGAATTAAGTGGTTATTTGCGTGAAAATATTGAGCAGGTAGAGGTGTATGGCCGCCCAAAACACATTTACAGTATTTGGCGTAAAATGCAGAAAAAACACTTGGAATTTAGCGGGCTCTACGATGTGAGAGCGGTAAGAATTATTGTTCAAAAATTGCAAGATTGTTATACCGCATTAGGCATCGTTCATACCCATTTCAAACATTTACCCAAAGAATTTGACGATTATGTCGCCAATCCAAAACCAAACGGCTATCAATCCATTCATACTGTTGTGTTAGGAAAAGGCGGTAAACCCATTGAAGTGCAAATCCGTACCCAGCAAATGCACGATGATGCAGAACTCGGGGTGGCAGCCCATTGGAAATATAAAGAAGGCACGACAGGTAGCTTATCCGCTTATGAAGAAAAAATCGCTTGGTTGCGTAAATTATTAGCATGGCAGGATGATATTACCGATTCCGGTGAAGTGATGGCGGAATTGCGTAGCCAAGTTTTTGATGATCGGGTCTATGTGTTTACGCCAAAAGGCGAGGTGGTCGATTTGCCAGCCGGTTCAACGCCGCTTGATTTTGCTTATGCTATTCATAGTGAAATCGGTCATCGTTGTATTGGCGCAAAAGTGGGAGGACGTATCGTTCCTTTCACCTACCAATTACAAATGGGTGATCAAATCGATATCATCACCCAGAAAAATCCCAACCCAAGTCGGGATTGGCTTAATCCGAATTTAGGTTTTACCCACACCGCAAAATCCCGCTCAAAAATTCAAGCTTGGTTTAAAAAACAAGATCGTGATAAAAATGTGCCGGCAGGAAAGGAATTGCTGGATAACGAACTTGCCCGTCTAAATCTGAATATCAAGCAAGTCGAGCCTTATGCCCTGCCTCGTTATAACCTCAAAAGCCTCGAGGATCTCTATGCAGGAATTGGCAGTGGTGATATTCGTTTAAATCATTTGGTGAACTTTTTACAAAGTAAACTGATTAAAGTGAGCGCCGAGCAGGCGGACCAAGAAATTCTTCGCCATGTAGCCAATAAAAGTGCGGTCAATTCTCAGCAAAAAAATGCAGAAAAGAACGGCAGTGTGATTGTAGAAGGTGTAGGTAATTTAATGCATCATATTGCCCGTTGCTGCCAGCCTATTCCCGGGGATGCCATTGTGGGATATATCACAATGGGGCGAGGCATTTCTATTCATCGTAGTGATTGTGAACAATTTTTAGAATTGCAAGCCGCCCATCCGGAACGGGTGGTGGAATCCCTTTGGGGAGAAAATTATGCCCGAGGTTTCCATATCAATATTCGTATTATCGCCAGTGATAGAAACGGATTATTACGAGATATCACCACGGTGTTGGCAAATGAAAAAATCAGCGTGTTAGGAGTGGCGAGCCGGGCGGATACCAAAAAACAACTGGCAACCATTGATATGGAAATTGAACTTCACAATGTAGAAAGTTTAAGCAAGATCTTAGCAAGACTTGCCAAATTAGATGATGTGATTGAAGCAAAACGTTTATAGGTAAATTTATGTACAAAACAACGGGATTAACCCATTTAATCAATTCAACAAAATATTCCCTCCAAGGTTTGAAAAGCGCCTTTAAAAATGAAACGGCTTTTCGCCATGAGTGTTTTCTTGCAGCCATTTTAATTCCGCTCGCTTTCTTTCTAGGGGAAACGAAACTTGAAATCGCCTTAATGATTTCATCGGTTTTGCTGGTCATGGCGGTGGAATTATTAAACAGTGCCGTTGAAGCAGTGGTTGATCGCATCGGCACCGAACGCCACGAGCTATCAGGCAGAGCCAAAGATCAAGGCTCTGCTGCCGTATTTGTAGCCCTTTGTATTGCGGCTGTGATATGGGGAAGTATTCTCTTCTTCTAAAGTGCGGTCAATTTTTTCACTGTTTTCGGATTTTGGCTTATGCATCGGCATAAGCCATTTTCTTATAGACAAAAAGTAAGCAAGCGCAATAACCTTATTTTCGTGCTGGAAATCCGCATTAAAGAATGATAGGTTAATTCACCGCAGTAACAATGCTGTCCTCTAAAGAGAAAAACCTGATGAAACATTTAAACTTTATTTTGGGCTTATTTTTGGTGTTGGTGATCACAACCATCGCTGTATTCATTGGAAATCATGCCTGGGTAACAAATCTCAATATCAGTACACTAACATTGGCGATTATTCTCGGAATTTTATGTGGTAATACCTTCTACCCTAAAATCGAAAATTCTACCCATCAAGGTGTCACCTTTGCCAAAGGAAAATTACTTCGTCTTGGCATCGTGTTATATGGTTTTAGAATAACCTTACAGGATATCGGGCAAGTGGGGGTCAATGCTGTCTTTGCCGATGCGCTTATGCTGATCTTCACCTTTTTGATCACTTATTGGATTGGCATTAAGCTATTGAAAATTGATAAACAAATCGTTTTACTCACCGGTGCCGGGTGCAGTATCTGCGGGGCGGCGGCAATCATCGCCAGTGAGCCGGTAGTAAAAGCCCCTTCTTATAAAGTTTCGGTTGCCGTTGCGTTAATCGTTATTTTCGGCACGCTTTCTATGTTTTTATACCCGTTGCTTTATCCCATTTTAATTGAGGCAATCAATCCTCATCAATTTGGCATTTACATTGGCTCGACAGTGCATGAAGTGGCTCAGGTTTATGCGGCGGGAAGTAATATTAATGCGAATGTAGCTGATGTTGCCGTAGTGTCCAAAATGATACGGGTAATGATGTTAGCGCCTTTTTTACTTGTCCTCTCTTATTTTTTACACAAAGAGGAAAAACAAACGCAGGCGATTGCTATTCCCTACTTTGCGTTGATGTTTATTCTCGTTGCAGTATTTAATTCTTTTAATTTATTACCTGTGGAATGGGTAAAAATATTAGTTCAAATTGACACCATTTTACTCATGGCAGCAATGGCAGGACTTGGGCTTACCACCAACATCAGCACCGTGAAACAAGCGGGATTAAAGCCATTACTCTTAGGCTTCTTGGTTTTCGTATGGTTAGTTGTTGGTGGGTTTGGTGTTAACCTACTGCTTTATCATTTATTGGGTTAATTAAAGGCTTTCCAAACCCTTAAGGAACTTTTGATCATCGATCAATTATCTTTTTACTGATAAAGGCATCGTAAGTAAAAGGGCAACAATGAGCGTTATAAGCTTTCACAAAAGCCAATAAAAAATCTGCCTCTTCATCATTCATTACTTTAATGCTGAAGAGGCAGACAAACCGTTTCTAAAAATCTCAGTTTTCAGTCTTTTACAGGGTTTTCGCCAAGTTTTTAATAAAGGCTTTAAAATCCTTGCCTAATTTTTCGTGGCGAAGACCATATTCGACAAAAGCTTCCATATAACCGATTTTATCACCGCAGTCAAAGGTACGACCTGTCATATGAAATGCTTCGACCATTTCTTTTTCAATGAGCATATCAATGGCATCGGTTAATTGGATTTCATCACCGACACCCACAGGTGTTCTTTCCAATAAATCCCAAATTGCCGCAGAAAAGACATAACGCCCTACCACAGCAAGATTAGAAGGGGCATCTTCAACAGCCGGTTTTTCAATAATGCGTTGAATTTTGGCACTTTCTCCCCCTACTAATTCCGCACCGCCACAATCGGCAATACCGTAACTGCTCACATCCTCTTGAGCAACAGGTGCGACCATAATTTGGCTGGCTTGTGTTTCATTGAAACGTTTAATCATTGCGGATAAATTTTCTTGCTTCTGATCTGCACTAAAATCAGCAAGCAATACATCAGGTAATACCACTGCAAAAGGTTCATTACCCACTAGCGGACGGCCACATAGCACCGCATGCCCTAAACCTTTTGCATTACCTTGGCGAACGTGCATAATTGTCACATCTTTCGGGCAAATAGAACGCACCTCTTCAAGAAGTTGACGTTTAACACGCTTTTCTAACATGGTTTCAAGTTCAAAAGACGTATCAAAATGGTTTTCGATCGCATTCTTTGATGAATGGGTTACAAGCACAATTTCTTTAATGCCGGCTGCCACACATTCATTCACGACATACTGAATTAAAGGTTTATCCACCAACGTGAGCATTTCTTTTGGAATTGCCTTCGTGGCAGGTAACATACGCGTGCCTAAACCGGCGACAGGAATAATTGCTTTCATGTTTAAATCCATTAAGTTATCTGAATAATCAAGGTGAATCATTGGAAGATTCATCTTTCGTCTGCTTAATTCGTTGGTAAATCTCTTCTCGGTGAACAGATACTTCTTTAGGTGCTTGAACACCGAGCTTTACTTGGTTTCCACGTACACTTAAAACTGTGATAGAAATATCGTCTCCAATAAGTACACTTTCGCCAACTTTGCGAGTTAAGATTAACATCTTTTATCTCCTTAGTTTGCATTTATTAGATATCCCTATCAATCAAGGAAAGGTTGGCAATCCCACCAACCAAGGCTTGTACTACAGATTTTCGTTTAACCAGTTCTGCGCCACAGTCAGAGCCTGTGCCACATTTTCCGGTTGGGAGCCTCCTGCCATTGCCATATCCGGGCGACCACCGCCTTTACCACCAACCTGCTGAGCCATTAAATTCACCAGCTCACCAGCTTTGACTTTTGCCGTTATATCATTCGTCACACCTACTACGAGGTTGACTTTTTCATCTAAAACAGAAGCAAATACGATGACGCTCGAGCCAAGTTGATTTTTTAAATCATCAACCATGACACGCAGTGATTTTGTTTCAACACCCTCTAATTGATGCACAATCACTGAAATGCCGTTAATTTTAACCGCACTTTTCGCTAAATCAGACCCCGCCTGCATCGCCGCTTTTTCTTTTAAGCTTTGCAGTTCTTTTTCCCCTTTTTTCGCTTTATCCTGAAGCTGTTGGATTTTATCTGTTAGGGTGTTGACATCTGATTTCAATAGGTCAGCACTTTGATTCAGAATACGCTGTTGCTCTAAAATCCAGTTGATTGCCTGCTCCCCCGTCACCGCTTCAATACGGCGAATACCGGCAGCCACCGCAGTTTCTGTTGTAATCTTAAACAAACCGATATCACCGGTTCGTTTAGCGTGAATTCCTCCGCATAGTTCAATAGAGAAATCGCCCATGGTTAATACACGAACCTGATCAGCATATTTCTCACCAAAGAGTGCCATTGCCCCTTTGGCTTTTGCGGCTTCAATATCCATAATATCCGTTTGGATAGGGAAATTGGCCCGGATTTTTTGATTCACAAGACGCTCGATTTCTGCAAGCTGCGCTTTCGTTATCGCTTCAGGATGAGAAAAATCAAAACGTAATGCATTATCTGCCACTAGTGAACCTTTTTGCACTACATGCGTGCCTAATAATTGGCGTAATGCGGCATGCAATAAATGGGTTGCAGAATGGTTAAGTGAGGTTTGATGACGACGTTCAACATCCACCACGGCATTCACGATTTGACCGACAGAGAGCGTACCTTGTTCTAACTCACCAATATGACCAAATACCTGACCATATTTCTGTGTATCTTTCACATTAAAGGCAATACCTTGTGCCAGTAAATGACCGCTATCACCAATTTGACCGCCCGATTCTGCATAAAATGGGGTGTTTTCTAATATCACCACAGCACTTTGACCGGCAGAAATTTGTTCGACCGATTTGCCATCATGGAAAAGTGCGGTCACTTTTGCCAATGATTCCGATTCGGTATAGCCTTCAAATTTGGTTTCACCTTCAACACGAATGACATTGTTATAATCGACCCCAAACTGACTAGCGGCCTGCGCACGGGTGCGTTGTGCTTCCATTTCGCGCTCAAAACCGGCTTCATCAATGGTAATATTACGCTCACGACAAACATCTGCCGTAAGATCTAATGGGAAACCATAGGTGTCATACAGTTTAAATGCTACTTCACCAGAAAGTACGCCATTTTTAACCTCGGCAAGGGCCTCATCTAAAAGCGCTAATCCTCGTTCTAATGTGCGGGCAAATTGCTCTTCTTCCAAGCGTAACAGCTTTTCTACATTTGCCTGTTTCTCTTTCACCTCTAAACCGGCTTCTGCCATGACATCAATTAGGGTTGGAACCAGTTTATAGAAAAACGCTTCTTTCGCACCGAGTAAATGACCATGTCGTACTGCACGGCGGATAATACGGCGTAAAACATAACCACGCCCTTCATTTGACGGGATCACCCCATCTGCAATTAAATAAGCACAAGAACGAATGTGGTCTGCGATAACCCGCAAAGATTTATTGGCTAAATCGGTAGTTCCTACAATTTCTGCAGCTTTCGCAATTAACGTTTTAAAAATATCAATATCGTAGTTTGAATTAACGTGCTGCAATACGGCTGAAATCCGTTCTAATCCCATTCCGGTATCCACTGACGGGCGTGGTAATTTTTCCATTGTGCCGTCAGCCAAACGGTTGTATTGCATAAATACTACGTTCCAAATTTCAATGTAACGGTCGCCATCTTCTTCAGGTGAACCCGGAGGCCCGCCCCAGATATGATCGCCATGATCATAGAAAATTTCCGTACAAGGCCCACAAGGACCGGTATCCCCCATTGCCCAGAAATTATCTGAGGCATAAGGTGCGCCTTTGTTATCGCCAATTCGGATAATACGTTCTGCGGGTACGCCTACCTCTTTATGCCAAATATCATAGGCTTCATTGTCCGTTTCATAGACCGTTACCCACAATTTTTCTTTTGGTAAGGCAAGCCATTGTGGAGAGGTTAAAAACTCCCAGGCAAAACGAATGGCATCATGTTTGAAATAGTCACCAAAACTGAAATTACCTAACATTTCAAAGAAAGTATGATGACGTGCTGTATAGCCTACATTCTCTAAATCATTATGTTTTCCGCCTGCACGCACACAACGTTGTGCTGTTGTAGCACGGGAATAAGGGCGTTTATCTAAACCAAGGAATACATCTTTAAATTGGTTCATTCCCGCATTAGTAAAAAGCAATGTCGGATCATTGTCTGGGACAAGAGAGCTACTTGCGACAATTTGATGCCCTTTACTATGGAAAAAATCAAGGAACGATTGTCTGATTTCCGCTGTTGTTTTCATCGTAAACCTATTGTTAAGAATCATTTAAAGTTAAAAAACTAAGGCGCGGTATTCTTGCATATTTTTTAAGTTTAGAGAATGGTTTTTTTCTTGTAACGCCTATCTTTGTTTATGATTTAAACGACTTGCAATTTTTATGATAAAAAATATCCATCAAATAAAAAACATTCACCAAAATAAGAAAATAAAAACCGCACCCTGTTACGCGATAAGTACGCAATTGAGAAGTGCGGTTTAATTTATTTCAAACAACTAATAACTAGCCGTTGCCTATTCGTCACGAAGTGGAACAACCAACATATCAATTTTAATTGAATTCATTACTTGGCGTGTAGAAGACATTAATTTACTCCAAAAATCCTGATGATGTCCCGTTACCAATAAATCAACGTCATACTGCTCAATCGCATCAGCAAGTACTTGACGTAAATCACCGCTACCACTCAATTTTTCCGAAATCGGATAACCTGCATATTCTGCCAGATCCAATAATGCCTTTTGAGTTTCGCTTGAAATTCTATCTTGCATAGAAGACATATTCACATCAATCAGCCCTGTATAAAGATCCGAAAAATTCACATCGACATGGATAATTGAAAGCTTCGCCTCATGACGTTTGGCAATCCCCGCTGCTTTTTTGATTAAAAAGGCGCTTTCATCGGAAAGATCCACTGCGACTAAAACATGTTTATACATAATCGACTCCTATCTGATTGAGTTTGTCTTTCTTTTGACGCCATAGTAGCACTTCAATAATCAAAAAAACTTGCACTAGATCACATTTTGAGAAATTCCCTATTTTTTCCCCATAAGATTTTCAATCTCTTCAATTTCCTTTGGCACGGCAGCCGTTAAAATTTTATTGCCATATTCCGTCATTAATAAATTATCCTCAATACGCACACCAATGCCTCGATATTGCTCAGGCACATTCGCCTCTTGCGAAATATATAGCCCCGGCTCAACAGTTATCACCATACCGACTTCGAGGGTGCGGCTACGTTCCTCGCCATATTCCCCCACATCATGCACATCTAAGCCAAGCCAATGACCCAATCCGTGCATATAAAACTGACGATACGCTTTTTGTTCGATAAGCGCCTCTACATCACCTTGTAAAATACCTAAATCCACTAAGCCTTGCACTTTGATGCGAATGACCTCATCATTCGCCTGTTTTATGGAATTGCCCGGTACCAACAATTCAATGGCTCGTTTTTGTGCTTTTAATACCAATTCATAAATCTCACGTTGGGCTTGGCTAAATTTGCCGTTTACAGGAAAGGTTCTTGTAATATCACCGGCATACATCGCAAACTCACAACCGGCATCAATTAGCACTAACTCCCCGTCTTTTAAGGGTTGATCGTTTTCTGTGTAATGCAAAATGCAAGCGTTATCCCCGCCGGCAATAATGGAATTATAGGCCGCAAAACGTGCGCCATGCCGATTAAACTCATGCAAAATGTCCCCTTCAATTTCATACTCAAAACGATTGGCTCGGGTTTCCTGCATCGCTTTAATATGGGCTAATGCGGTGATTTGTCCAGCTTGCTGCATAAGGCGAATTTCATTCGGTGATTTAATTAAACGCATTTCGCTCAATATAGGACGCCAGTCTAACACTTGCGAAAAATTAACCCCACTGTCTGCAATCAATTTATCTCCCCACAGGTGATATTCCGGCACATGGTAAAGTGCGGTCAGATTTTGGGTCATTTTGGGAAAATGAAGGGCGAAATCGTCAATGGAATAGGCCTCATTCACCTCAAGGGCTTGCGGTGCACGTTCCACCCCTAAACGGCGACCATTCCAAGTTTCAAGTAAAGGATCCCGAGGGCGAAGAAAAACAATGGCTTTTTCAGTTTGTTCGGTTTTCACCAATAATAGGGCGGCATCAGGCTCATTAAATCCGGTTAAATACCAAAAATAACTGTCCTGCCGAAAAGAAAAATGACAATCATGATTACGGCGTTTTTCAATTTCGGAAAACAATAACAATGCCGAATTCGGTTGCATTTGTGCCAACACCTGTTGGCGACGTGCTGCAAATTCTTCCCGAGGTAATTCTGCTCTGTAGGCTAAATCCATTTTTTTCTCCTTTTTGATGAACGGCACTTCAATTAATTAATGTAGTATCGGTTTTTCTGTCTTTGTCGGTTGATGAAATTCGGTGTAAAACAACGTAGCAATGGTGCGAACATATTCAATGATCTCCTCCAATGCTTCGTTCATTTCTTCCTCATTATCGTCTTCATCATAACCCAGTTGGCAAATGTCATGTAAATCTTCGAGCGCCTCGGCAATTTCACCTTTTTCTCTGTCTAAATGCGGTTGTGCCAGCCCTAAACCCAACAAAAAATGATTCGCCCATTCGGACAAACTATCTGCTCGGGCAAAGACATTTTCATTTTCCGTTAAACCCAATTCAAAAGAAAAGCTTTCTACATCCGCTAATGCGTTGGAAATGGCTTGATAAAGTTCGCTCACTTGCGCTAAAAGTGCAGTTGGATAGGCGTGATTATCATTAGTAAATTGATAAAGTAGAGGCTGCCAACTTTGATCGTTGATGCCGCCACAAATTAAGCCGCTTAAAAAGCCGTGAAGTTCTGTGGCATTTATCCCAATGCCCTGAGATTTAAGTTGTTGATTAAGTTCGCTTTGAAAGATGGTCATAATTTATTCCTGTAATGAAATGCGTCCAGTGTACCCCTTTAACAATAAAAAAGCGATCGCTTTTCCAAAGGAAAAACGACCGCACTTTTTATCTTATCATTGGGGGAAAATTACATCATTCCGCCCATGCCTCCCATACCGCCCATGCCGGCACCGAGGTCTGCTTTTTCTTCTTTTGGCAGCTCAGTCACCATACATTCAGTGGTAATCATTAAACCGGCTACTGATGCAGCAAATTGTAATGCAGAACGGGTCACTTTGGTTGGATCTAAGATCCCCATTTCTAACATATCGCCATATTGTTCGGTGCTGGCGTTATAACCGAAGTTACCTTCGCCCGCTTTCACCGCACTTGCCACAACAGAGGCTTCTTCACCGGCATTGGTTACGATTTGACGTAAAGGCGCTTCCATTGCACGCAATGCCAGTTTGATCCCCACATTTTGTTCTTCATTATCACCTTGTAGGCTTGCAGCCACTTTAGAAGCAGCACGCACTAATGCCACACCGCCCCCAGCAACGATACCTTCTTCAACCGCAGCACGGGTTGCGTGTAACGCATCATCTACACGGTCTTTTTTCTCTTTCATTTCCACTTCAGTTGCCGCACCCACTTTGATTACCGCAACACCGCCGGCTAATTTTGCCACACGCTCTTGAAGTTTTTCTTTGTCGTAATCCGAAGTGGATTCTTCAATTTGCTGACGAATTTGCGCCACACGGCCGTTAATTTGTGCCTGATCACCTACGCCATCAATAATGGTGGTGTTGTCTTTGTTGATCACCACACGTTTTGCTTGACCAAGATCTTCTAATGTCGCTTTTTCAAGCTCCATACCAATTTCTTCAGAAATCACGGTACCCGCAGTGAGAATCGCAATATCTTGTAACATGGCTTTACGGCGATCACCAAAGCCCGGTGCTTTCACTGCTGCCACTTTCACAATACCACGCATAGTGTTCACCACGAGGGTTGCAAGGGCTTCACCTTCAACATCTTCAGCAATAATTAATAATGGTTTGCCTGCTTTCGCCACCGCTTCTAACACCGGTAATAATTCACGGATATTGGCAATTTTTTTATCCACTAATAAGATATACGGGTTATCCAATTCAACGGTTGCCGCTTCCGGTTTATTGATGAAGTATGGAGAGAGGTAACCACGGTCGAATTGCATACCTTCTACCACCGCTAATTCATCTTCAAGGCCGGTACCGTCTTCTACAGTAATCACCCCTTCTTTACCTACTTTTTCCATTGCTTGTGCAATTAACTGACCGACAACGCTGTCAGAGTTGGCAGAAATCGTTCCCACTTGCTCAATTTCTTTTGAGGTTTCGCAAGGTTTAGACAGGTTTTTAAGCTCTGCCACCACCGCACTAACGGCTTTATCAATCCCACGTTTTAAATCCATTGGGTTCATGCCTGCCGCAACCGCTTTTAATCCTTCGCTTACAATCGCTTGAGCAAGAACTGTCGCCGTGGTTGTACCATCACCGGCGGCATCATTGGCTTTGGACGCCACTTCTTTCACCATTTGTGCGCCCATATTTTCAAATTTATCTTCTAATTCAATCTCACGAGCTACAGATACCCCGTCTTTGGTGATTGTTGGTGCACCGAAAGATTTATCTAAAATCACATTACGACCTTTCGGGCCAAGGGTCACTTTCACGGCATCAGCTAAAACATTCACACCTTTTAACATTTTTGCACGGGCATCATTACCAAATTTCACATCTTTTGCTGCCATTTTATTTTTCCTTTCTCAGTTATTTGTTATCTCAAGTGATGAAAAGTGCGGTCATTTTTCACCGCATTTTCATTATTCTACAATTGCTAAAATATCGTTTTCAGAAATGATGAGCACTTCCTCACCATCGATTTTTTCGCTTTTCACGCCATAGCCTTCATTAAAAATGACGGTATCTCCTACTTTCACATCTAAAGGTTGAACCGTGCCATTTTCTAAAATACGACCTTTCCCCACGGCTAACACTTTTGCACGGGTCGATTTGGTTGCCGCAGAACCGGTTAATACAATGCCGCCTGCCGATAAGGTTTCGACTTCTTCACGTTTAATAATGACACGATCATGTAACGGACGAATATTCATGGTTAATTTCCTTCTAAAAGTTTGAAATGCGTTTACTATAATAGGGTGCAAAATCGCCCTTTCAAGGGGGAAAATCAAAAAATTTTCCCCTAAAAAAACTAATGCGAAAAATGAAAATATGTCGTGATGTACCATTTTAAAATTGTGACTTAGATCAATTTTTTTCTTGTAGAAATTCCTATAATAACCACGAATTAACTAACCCAAATAGGTGAAGACTATGACACAATTTAGAACAGAAGTGGATTTACTCGGCAACCGTGAAGTACCTGCCAACGCTTACTGGGGAATTCATACATTAAGAGCTGTCGAAAATTTCAATATTTCAAATGTGACCATTTCTGATGTGCCGGAATTTGTCCGTGGAATGGTAATGGTAAAAAAAGCCACCGCCCTTGCTAATGGTGAATTAGGTGCAATTCCTGCGGATATTGCCAAGGCGATTGTGGCTGCTTGCGATGAAATTTTAACCACTGGAAAATGTTTGGATCAATTCCCTTCTGATGTGTATCAGGGAGGCGCCGGTACATCGGTAAATATGAATACCAATGAAGTGGTAGCCAACCTTGCACTGGAGAAAATGGGGCATCAAAAAGGCGAATACCATATCATCAATCCAATGGATCACGTCAATGCCAGCCAATCAACCAATGATGCCTACCCGACCGGCTTCCGTATCGCCGTTTATAACAGTATTTTGAAATTGGTTGATAAAATTCAATACCTACAAGAAGGCTTTGAAAATAAAGCCAAAGAATTTTCCAACATCTTAAAAATGGGGCGTACCCAATTACAAGATGCCGTACCAATGACCGTGGGGCAGGAATTTAAAGCCTTTGCCGTCTTGCTTGAAGAAGAAGTACGCAACTTAAAACGAACTGCCGAATTGTTACTGGAAGTCAACCTTGGTGCCACAGCGATCGGTACCGGTTTAAATACCCCTCAGGGCTATACCGAACTTGCCGTGAAATACCTTGCAGACGTCACCGGATTACCTTGTACACCGGCGGAAAACCTTATTGAAGCCACCTCTGACTGCGGGGCTTATGTGATGGTTCACGGTGCATTGAAACGTACTGCGGTGAAACTCTCTAAAGTTTGTAATGACTTACGTTTACTTTCTTCCGGTCCTCGTGCAGGTTTAAAAGAGATCAATCTTCCGGAATTGCAGGCAGGCTCTTCTATTATGCCGGCAAAAGTGAATCCTGTTGTTCCTGAGGTGGTCAACCAAGTATGCTTTAAAGTAATCGGTAACGACACCACTGTGACCTTTGCGGCAGAAGCCGGTCAGTTGCAATTAAATGTGATGGAACCGGTTATTGGTCAAGCGATGTTTGAATCTATCGATATCTTAGCTAATGCCTGTGTCAACCTACGGGATAAATGTGTGGACGGCATCACCGTCAACAAAGAAATTTGTGAAAACTACGTTTTCAATTCTATCGGTATCGTCACCTATCTCAACCCATTCATCGGCCACCACAATGGCGATTTAGTGGGTAAAATCTGTGCAGAAACCGGCAAAGGCGTGCGTGAAGTCGTGCTTGAGAAAGGCTTATTAACGGCAGAACAGTTAGATGATATTCTTTCTGTAGAAAACTTAATGAACCCGACTTACAAGGCAAAATTAAATAAATAATTGCTGAGTAAACCGAAATGAAAAACGGCGACAAGGCTAGACCTATGTCGCCGTTTTTTTAATGTGGATTTTGGCATATAAATTTCAGGATACGGGCGTTCTGTCCTTTATATAAAAGTATTTCAAGGGGTTAGGCAGACAGAATATCCCTGTCGTACAACACGCTTTACATCATCGTAAAAAACACCATCAATTTTGACCGCACTTTTATCTTAAATGAAAGAAAAATTGATGGTTATTTCATTACTACCCCTAACCATTTTTCTTGTTCTTTCTCGCTCCAACCTTTCCGTTTGGCATAATCTACCGCTTGATCTTCATCAATGCGCCCAAGGGTAAAATAATGACTTGCCGGGTGGCTGAAATACCAACCACAAACACTGGCTGCAGGCCACATGGCATAGCTTTCGGTGAGTTTCATACCAATGCGTTGTTCCACTTCAAGTAAATCCCAAATGATCTGTTTTTCTGTGTGTTCAGGGCAACTTGGGTAGCCGGGTGCCGGGCGGATACCCACATATTCTTCACGGATTAAGCGTTCATTTTCAAAGGTTTCATCGCTATATCCCCAAATTTTTGTGCGAAGTTCAAAGTGTAAATACTCCGCCATAGCCTCTGCTAAACGATCACCCACTGCTTGCAGTAAAATGGCATTGTAGTCATCCCCTGCGGCTTTGTAGCCTTCCACAAGATCATGTTCTTCAATCCCTGCACAAACTGCGAACATCCCCAACCAATCTTGTTTGCCACTTTCTTTGCCGGCAATAAAATCGCTCAAGCAAAGATTATAAGGGCTTTTACTGTTTCTCCCCCGCTCGCCTTGTTGGCGGAGATGATAGGCTTTGCCGATAACCGAAGTGCGGTCAAAATGCTGATAGATTTCAATATCATCGCCCACACGGTTGGCCGGAAATATCCCCATCACCCCACTTGGATTGAGTTTATGATTTTGTTCTAATTCATCTAATACGTTTTGCGCATCATTCCACACTCGGCGGGCTTCTTCCCCCCCTTCCGGATAATCAAAAGCATCAGGATAGCCTCCCATTAGCCCCCATAAACGGAAGAACGGTGACCAGTCTATAAATTTGCGTAATGTGGCAATTGGCACATTTTTATATTCCACAATGCCGGTATATTTTGGATGAGGCACTTGGTAATCCGCCCACTCACCACTGAAGGCATCAAAGCGATTAGCTCTGGCTTCTTCTATGGACAACTGTTTACGAGGCGCTTTTTTATTAGCAAAGGCTTGCTGGATTTTCTCGTATTCTTGTTTTGTTCTCGCCCAAAGTTCGGCTTTGGTTTCCGGGTTCATCAACGCCGCACACACCGTCACCGCGCGAGAGGCATTAGTGGTGTAAATCACCTCATGCTGATATTTCGTATAAAGCTTAATCGCCGTATGTTCTTTGGAAGTGGTCGCTCCACCGATAATGACAGGAATATTCAACTTCAAGCGGTTCATTTCACCTAAAAAATATTCCATTTCATCGAGGGAAGGGGTGATCAAACCACTTAAACCGATAATATCTGCCTTTTCATCAATCGCTGTTTGAATGATTTTATCCGCTGGCACCATCACGCCTAAATCAATCACTTCAAAATTATTACACTGCAACACCACACTGACGATATTTTTACCAATATCATGCACATCCCCTTTTACCGTGGCGATCACCACTTTACCGCTTGATGAGCCTTTTTGTTTGGTAGCATTGATAAATGGCTCTAAATAGGCGACCGATTGTTTCATCACTCGGGCAGATTTCACTACTTGCGGTAGGAACATTTTGCCATCGCCAAATAAATCGCCCACCACATCCATACCGTCCATTAACGGCCCTTCAATCACCTCAAGCGGGGTAGGAAATTTTTGACGGGCTTCTTCCGTATCTTCCACAATGTAGGTGGTGATCCCTTTTACCAAGGCGTGTTTCAAACGCTCTTCCACCGGCCAAGTGCGCCACTCAGCCACACCGTTTTCCTCTTGGGAAGTGCCCTGATTTCGATATTTTTCTGCGATATCTAAAAGGCGTTCTGTGGCATCCGGGCGGCGATTTAGCACGGCATCTTCCACCACCTCACGCAATTGGGGATCGAGATCATCATAAATAGCCAACTGACCGGCATTGACAATCCCCATATCCATCCCTTGTTTGATAGCATGATAAAGGAAGACGGCGTGAATGGCTTCACGCATCACATTGTTGCCTCGGAAAGAGAAAGACACATTCGACACCCCACCTGAAATTTTCGCATGGGGTAAGGTTTGTTTAATTCGCCCGGTTGCATTGATAAAATCCACACCGTAATTATTGTGTTCTTCAATGCCCGTACCAATGGCAAAAATATTCGGGTCGAAAATAATATCTTCCGGTGGAAAGCCCACTTGATTGACTAAAATATGGTAAGCCCTTGTACAGATCTCTACTTTACGATCTTCTGTATCCGCCTGTCCCACTTCGTCAAAGGCCATCACCACCACCGCAGCACCATAACGTCGAACCAATTTGGCTTGCTGAATAAATTTCTCCTCGCCCTCTTTTAACGAGATAGAATTCACAATACCTTTGCCTTGAATGGCCTGCAAACCCGCTTCAATCACTTCCCATTTAGAGGAATCAATCATCACCGGCACTTTTGCCGCATCGGGTTCTGTTGCCATAATATTAAGAAAACGGGTCATACATTTTTGTGAATCCAGCAAGGCTTCATCCATATTCACATCGATCACTTGTGCACCGTTTTCCACCTGATCAATGGCGATCTCAATGGCTTCGGCAAATTTTTCTTCTTTAATCAATTTTTTGAATTTCGCCGATCCCGTTACATTATTGCGTTCCCCCACATTGACAAATAGGCTGTTTTCATCAATGTTAAGCGGTTCAAGCCCGGATAAACGCATTGCGGTATGGATTTCAGGTAAAGGACGTGGCGGAATATTTTCCACCGCTTGAGCAAAGGCTTTAATGTGTTCCGGTGTTGTGCCACAACAGCCACCCACGATATTAACTAAACCATTTTCCGCCCATTCTTTGATATATGCCGCCATCTCATCGGCCCCTAAATCGTAGCCGCCAAAGGCATTAGGTAAGCCCGCATTCGGGTGAACGGAAACATAACTTTCGCTGATTTTCGACATCACTTCCACATAAGGCCGTAGCTCTTTCGGCCCTAAAGCACAGTTCAACCCAAAACTTATCGGTTTGGCATGGCGGAGGGAATTATAAAACGCCTCTGTCGTTTGCCCTGAAAGGGTCCGACCTGAAGCATCGGTGATCGTACCGGAAATCATAATAGGTCGTTCCACACCCAGTTCCTCAAATACGCTCTCAATAGCAAAAACCGCTGCTTTAGCGTTGAGGGTGTCGAAAATCGTTTCGATCATAATGATGTCCGCCCCGCCTTCGATTAACCCTCGGGTTGCTCTAGCATAGGCTTCCACCAATTCCATAAAGGTCACATTACGAAAACCGGGGTCGTTCACATTCGGTGAAATCGAAGCGGTTCGGTTGGTAGGCCCCAAAACGCCCGCCACAAAACGAGGCTTTTCCGGAGTGGAATATTTATCCGCTGCAAGACGTGCCAGTTTTGCACCGGCAAAATTCAGTTCATAAGCAATGGCTTGTAAATCATAATCCGCCTGGGCAATTGTGGTAGAACTGAAGGTGTTGGTTTCAATAATATCCGCCCCGGCCTCAAGATATTTTTCGTGAATGGCTGAAATCAACAAAGGTTGTGTGAGGGTGAGTAAATCATTATTCCCCCGTAAATCGACCGCACTTTCTTTAAACCGCTCGCCCCTAAAATCCGCCTCGCTGAG
Source organism: Rodentibacter heidelbergensis (assembly GCF_002000125.1). Lineage (GTDB taxonomy): Bacteria > Pseudomonadota > Gammaproteobacteria > Enterobacterales > Pasteurellaceae > Rodentibacter > Rodentibacter heidelbergensis. The sequence continues at coordinate 10,744 of NZ_MLHH01000005.1, read as the reverse complement.
TTTATATTGCTGAATCATCGTTCCCATTGCCCCATCGAGAATTAAAATACGTTGGGCAAGGGCGTTTTTAAGTAGGGTTAAAGCGTTATTTGATTGCATGATTTTAGACCAGAGAGATTAAAAATAATGGTGGAGATAATAGGCAGAAGGCAAAAAAGTGTCAAATATCTCATCAAAAAAGCTAACGTATCACATCAATCACGTTAGCTTTTTCAATGACGAAGCGTTATCGAAAGTGCAGTTTTAAATAGGATCTAACCCCAGCACTTTACGCCCGTTAATACTGGCAATATCCACCATCGCATCTAAATGTGGGAAACGGCAACCTGCCGCCAGAAGGCTTAGCTCTTGCCATAAATCCCCCTCACAAAGCGGCACCATATAATCGCAGATATTATCCGTTCCCAGTGCAACCGTAATGCCTTCCGGAATCATCTCATCAGCAGGGGTTAAAGCATTGTGAAATGGCATTAAATCTTCTTTACGGTTACTGTCAATCCACGCCATCGGGCAGGCGATCATCATCATTTTTGCCCGACGCATTTTTTCATACAATTTATAGCGATATTCTTTTGAATGAGAGCCAATTGAAATGCCATGAATACCGACTACCCGACCTTCCATACCATGTTCAATGGTTTTATCACAAAGTTGTTCGGTTTCTTTTTCACCGGGATGGTTAAATTGATCCACATGCACATGGCACATAATGCCAAGGGATTTTGCTTTATCGAGCAAAATATCCATCGCCTCAAGCCCCCGACCATAATCCACTTCGTCACGATAAGGCAAGCCACCGATCATATCCACCATTTCAGAGCCGATATCAAACCATTTTCTCGCCGTAGGTTCGATCACCCCTTTTAAGGTTTGATTGGCAAATTTGAGAATAATATCGTGTTTATAGACTTCACGGGCTTTATGGGCAGCGATAATCGCGCGATCTTCACAAATAGGATCAATATCCACAAAGGTGCCGAATGCCGTTACCCCTTGAGAAATCATTAACTCAATGGATTGGCAAAAACGGGCATAATAGTCATCCACACTTGACGTCCGTTTTACTTCATCCACCAAATCCCATTTTTGTTGTAAATTACTGCTATGATAAATCCCGATTTTTTCCGGTGTCATCGTAAAGGCACGGTCGGCATGGGCATGAGCATTCACCCAGCCACCTTTTTTGATGATTTCATCACGGATATAGGTTTTAAAACTACGAACATGACTTTTCATACAAACTCCATAACAAGAATGAGGATAAAAAGACGAGAAGCGTATTAATTGAAAGGCACGACAAACGTGGCGAGAAGCATAGTAATAATGTTATGAAAAACTCACGGATTTTCATTAATAACATCTTTCCAGTCTTAAACTGGAGCGCAAGTATAAAGGGTTAAAGGTTAAAAAGCTATTCCTTTTTAACGAGAAAAAATAGCGAAAATTTCCGGTGTTATATAGCACTTGCACAAAACTATTGGCTATCTTCCCTCCCTCCGTTTACGGGGGGAGGTGCCGCAGGCGGAGGGGGGGAAATGCAGTTATTTTCACCGAGTTTTTGCAACTTTGTTGCAATCCTCCTCAGGGCTACGCCTTGCTTCCCCTAAACAGAGAAAGCGAAAAATTATCTATTGTGCAACTACTACATAATATTGAAAATTTCCTACACCCTTATTTCTCAAAAAAGGAATTTTCACGTTTAAACATTTCCAAAAAAAGCCCAAGTGGAGGACGATCAGAGGAAAGTTCCTGATAAGCGCGGTCAAATTTTTTGTAATTTCCTTTTCGGTCAATATGATATTGCGTACCGTTCGGGAGGATTAAAACATTCCAACGATAATTAGAAACCAATACCCAATCATCGCCGGTCAAATCAAATAAATTACGCCCTTGGGAATAATCATTCATCGGGTTTTGCACATTAAAAAGCGTCGTCATCAATGCCGGTAGCACATCCGTATGGCTTGTCAGCCCCGTTTCCTCGCCAATCGGCAAGTCTTTCCAATAAACCAATAGTGGAACCTGAATTTCATCACGACCAAAATAATTGAAACTCTCTTTCTCATTCATTTCCGCAAATCTTAATCCGTGTTCTGCGGTGATAATCACCAGGGTGTTATCTAACGGTGTGTTGGCTAATACACTGTCAATTAGCGGATCAATATTTGCTAACGCCTGATGATATTCCCCCTCATTTTTTGCCTGTAATTCCAAATCAAGATAAGCAAACCAAGGGGCATTTTCCTTTCTTGCCGCCATAAATTCATTGAAATTTTTGACCGCACTTTTATTGCCTAATTTGCCTTGAGGTAATTTTATCCCACGGAATAATGCCTGACGGAAAAGGCTCTCTTTAAAATTCGTTGCGGAGAATAACCCCAACTGATATTGCTCTGCTCGCAATTTTTCAATGAATACCGAAGGCGTGTGATTACTTAAAATGCTGTCCATATAGTTCGCATTTAAACCATAAAACAGCCCAACCAACCCGGCATTGTTCGTATTACCGCTGCTGTAATGATGAGTAAATTGCGTTGTACTGGTAGCAAACTCCGCCAATTTCGGCATTTTTTCACTGGAAATAGCATCATAACGCAAACCGGAAACCGTGATAATTAATACATTCGGTTTTTCTGCCATTGGCGCAAACTTGAGCTTATTTCTAGGATAATCAATTTTTAAGGCATCTAACCGCCCTTCCTGATTGAGTTTTTGAGTATATTGTTCACTGTCGAGCAAACCGTGTTTCTCTAGGAAAGAACGTGCCGTCATCGGATAGGAAAGCGGAAAATTGGAACGCTGCATAGTGATAGGACGATACAAATAGGCATCGGCCCAAGCATAAATCAAATGAGTAGCGATAAAACTTAAGGTGAAGAAAATGCCCACTTTCTTCAACCATTTTTGCCGTTCCAAACTACGAAGTTTTTCCCAGCTCCAACGGGAAAAAAGCATTTGTATCAATAAAATCACCGGCATCGGCGCAAAGAAAATCTGCCAATCACGAGACATTTCACCATTTTCCGGATTGACTAACAGGTTCCAAACCACCGATGACAAATGCAAATTAAATCGATGAAAGACTTCCGTATCAAAAAGCAACAAAGTGGTACAAATCGTGGCAAGAATCACCGCCAAACCACGAAAAGTACGATGATTTTTCACAATAAAACTTAAAGGAAAAATCACCAACAAATACACCGCAAAAACACTAAAGCTGAAATGCCCCAATAAACTGACAAAAAAGTAAAGTTTTCCACCCAGCGTATCCGGCCAATCAATCAAAAAGGCATAACGGGCGCCAATTAAAATCGCGATAATGATATTAAAAAAGGCAAACCAATGCCCCCACGAGATTTTTTGTGAGGTTTCATCACGGTATTGTTTTCCACTGAAAGTGCCTTTTTTAAACCACATCATATTAGTGCGTTTTCACTGCGTTAATCAAAGAATGAGAAAAAGCCTCTGCCAAGGCTTCCCGCTGACTTTGTGGCACACTGGTGGTGAGCAAATTGCTTGTCATATTCCCCAATGCAATAAGTGATAAATCCACCGGTGCTTTATGTTTTTCCAGCACGGCAATCATATCATTGATAATCGCATTTAACTGCGCATCGGAATATTTTGAATGTTGAGCCATGATAAAAATAAGAGATAAAAAAGTGCCTCTATCATACCCGATTATTGACAAGATCCTAAATAATTTCTTTTTTCTTGCTGAAAAAGTGCGGTTATAATTTGGCGTATTTTTTAGAGAAAACATCGAGGACTAGAGATAAGCAGAGCCTATCTCACAACCCAACTGAAAATAGGCGTTGCGCCGTTTCGGTATGATATGAAAGCAAAAGGGAAAGAAAATGAGTATTACCGTAAACCAAATTGTCTTACACCAGCTCATCAAACAAGCCGATGGGGAAAATGCCAAAATGGAAAGCATTTTGCGGGATGAGTTGCTCAGCATTACACCGGAAGTGGAACAAATGATGCTACAACTCCACCAAGGCTATCAAAACAAAGCAAAAGCCTTTGGGGTTTTCCAAGAAAATTCCGTCTTCGCTCAACATTTAAACCGTTTATTAGAACAAGAAATCGAATTTTTAGGCTTTAGCCAATATGCCACCAAACTCTTAGCCGCTGAATTAAGCCAATATTCTTTTGCTGACAGCGGCACGCTGATTTTATGTCAATATAATTTCTTAGCCACCGATTACCTGTTTATTGCCTTGTTGGACAGTCGTCACAGTATGTTGGTGGATGAACATTTAGATATTCATCGCACCGAATATCTTGATATCACCCAGTTTGATATTGCCGCACGGGTGAATTTGACGGATTTACAGATAAATGCCAATTCCAATCGCTATTTAACCTTTATTAAAGGCCGTGTAGGAAGAAAGATCAGTGATTTCTTTATGGATTTTTTAGGGGCGGAAGAAGGGTTAAATCCACAAGTTCAAAATCAATGTTTACTGCAAGCCGTCAGTGATTATTGCGAACAGGGTGAACTGAATAAAGAACAAACTCAAGCGGTAAAAAAACAGGTTTTTGAATATTGCAAAGGGCAAATCGCCGGGGGCGAAGACATCGAATTAGCGGAACTTTCCGCCAATTTGCCCACTCTAAACGAGCAATCTTTTATCGCCTTTGCCGAAACACAAGATTACGGACTGGAAGAAAATATTCCGCCTGTGCGTTCAGCATTAAAATCTCTCACTAAATTTTCCGGTTCAGGTAAGGGAATTACACTAAGTTTTGATGCGGATTTGCTTAACAGTCGTATTCACTGGGATCCGATAAGTGATGTCCTCACCATAAAAGGCCTGCCGCCTAATTTAAAAGATCAACTACAAAAATCTTTAAAATCAGAGAATTAGTTTGGCAACTGTACGAACTTTGGGTATTATTTGACTAATTTTGCAAAAAATTAAGGTAAAGAAAATGCAATTTAAAACTCTTTTTGGCGCCACTGTCTTGGCATTAAGCCTTTCTGCCTGCTCCACCGTTGAAAAAGTGGTTTACCGTATTGATGTACCACAGGGTAACTATTTAGAAGCCGCCACAGTGGCGCAAGTGAAAGAAGGGATGAGCGTTCAACAAGTGCAATATTTACTTGGTACGCCTGTTTTAATTGATCCTTATAACAATTTAACTTGGTACTATGTTTTCTTACAACAACGTGCCTATGAAGCACCGGAACAACATACCTTCACAGTCAAATTTGACCAACGGGGCATCGTGACTAACACGCATTTAGATAAGCCATTGCCGGAAGTCGCCTCTGAAAAAGAAAATAATACGATCATAGAACGGACAGGCGAAAATACTAAAAAATCTTGGTGGAAATTCTGGTAATCAGCTTTTACTCACTACATTAATGATACGAATGTAGTGATTTTTCTTTTTTATTTTTGAATAAAATCTCAAGAGGGTTGATAATGTCAAAGATCTTACTCGTTGATGATGATATCGAACTGACAGACCTACTTTCAGAAGTGCTTTCCCTATCAGGCTTTGATGTGGATGTCGCAAACAACGGACAAGAAGCACTCAATAAACTTGAACAAGATTATTCATTAATTTTGTTAGATGTCATGATGCCGGTATTAAATGGTATTGAAACCCTAAAACAAATCCGCCGACAATCCAACATTCCCGTGATGATGCTCACCGCCCGTGGTGATGATATCGATCGTGTGTTAGGGTTAGAACTCGGTGCCGATGATTATTTATCAAAACCCTTTAATGATCGTGAATTAGTCGCCCGCATTAGAGCCATTTTGCGCAGAAGCGAAAGCAATCTCAACAACGCCTCAGAAAGCCAAGAAACGCCAAACAATGAAGGTTGGATTTCTTTTGATGGATTAAGGCTTAATCAGCGCTATCAGCAAACCTTCTATAAAACCCAAGAGCTACCCCTCACTGCTTCCGAGTTTTCATTACTTGAAGCCTTGGTGCTTGCTCAAGGGGAGCCGATTACGCGTGAAGAACTGAGCATGCATGTATTAGGTAAATCCCTAAGCCCTTTTGATCGTTCCATTGATATGCACATGTCAAATCTACGCAAAAAACTCCCACCAAGAGAAAATGATCTCCCTTGGTTTAAAACCTTACGGGGTCGAGGCTATCTTTTAATCAGTAAATAATGACGATGCAATATCACAATAAATTTAGTTTAAACCAGCTCACTTTCCGAACCTTTAGCGTATTTTGGCTCGGTTTCTTTTCAATGATGCTGCTTGTTATAACCTTACCTTATTTTGATAACAGCCTTTCGCCATTACAAGAAAATGAAGTCACCTATTATCAAAAGAAAATTGCTGAATCGGTTCGCAATAATAAAATCAAATCCTTAGTCGCTGAAGTGCCCATACTTCCCATTGATCGTGCCACAGATGGCAGACCAGTATTATTTGATCCTTACAAAAAAGAGCTTTTCGGTGCATTTAACGATGAAAAAAATGATCTCTATCGTTTTATAGATCAAGTGGATGAATTTATCCAACCCATGAAAAAAAGCTTTGGACAAATTCAAATTGCCGGCCCTTTCCAAATTTATTTAGACGATTTTAATAAACCTTATTCACTTTTTTTTATTTCTCAAGTTAATCACTACCAAGAAATTTTACGGTATATGATTGACCATCCATTTATCATTTTTTTACTCACACTCCTTATCACCAGCCCCTTATTATGGTGGTTTACCCATACCATTGTGAAACCGATCTCCCGCTTACAAAAAGCGGCAAATACCATTGCGCTGGGGGATTTTGAAATTGATGCACAATTAACAAAACAAGGGCCACTCGAACTTCGCCAAGTGGGACAAAGTTTTAATCGAATGGCAAAATCAATTAACAATTTAATCTCAAACCACCAGAATTTACTTTCATCCATTTCTCATGAACTAAAAACACCGCTAACCCGCTTACAATTAGCCACCGCCTTGGTTCGTCACCAAACCGGTGATAACCCTGCGGTACAACGCATCGAAAAAGAAATTGAGAGGATGGATAAAATGATCAGCGAGTTGCTCTTAATTTCCCGCCAACAAATGAACACACAAATCAAACGAAATATTTTCCTTGCCGACAAGCTTTGGAACGAAGTGATACAAGATGCCCTTTTTGAAGCCGAGCAACGAAAAATTGAGTTTGAACAAACGATCATTCTCCCCAATAACGGCACACCTATTTTGCTTAACGGCAACATTAAATTGTTGCAAAGTGCGGTCGAAAATATCATTAGAAATGCGTTGAAATACACGAAGGATAAGATCAAACTCAGTATTTTTATCCAAGAAGAAGAAGAAGAATTTATCAGGATCCGCATCGATGACAACGGATCCGGGGTGCATCCCGATGAATTTGAAAAAATCTTCCAACCATTCTATCGTGTCGATGAGGCCCGCACTCGTGAAACTGGGGGAACCGGGCTAGGACTTGCTATTGTGTCTAATGTGATTAAAGAACACCAAGGCAAAGTTTGGGCTGAAAAAAGTGAATTAGGGGGCCTAGCGGTGACGATTGCACTTCCTCTTTGGTTGAATAAATAAAGGCTAAATCGAGATTAGTGCTGATATGGCATTACGCTTGCATGCTTGGCTTGGTAAAGACAGCCCAAGCCCTGAAAGTTGGCTACATCAGCAAGCGGATTATGATTTATGGATAGCCTCACAAAAAAGTCATTTTTCGGTGACACCATTATTCACATAAACATCAATTACCATTTTCATCGAAAGTGTTTTCCCTGAGCAATAAAAAAACGGGCATACCAAATAGCGTATGTCCGTTTTCTTATTTTAAAGAGGCAGCCAAAACTTCATGAATTTTGACCGCACTTTTGATTCACTAGAATTTCCAGCCGATGGCTGCACCGCCGGCGTAATCTCCCGCATTGTTCGCACTACCACCAATTTTAATGATAAGACGACCATTATCGGAAACTCTGGAATACCCTACCGCAATAGCCGATGCCCCGCGGTATGTTCCTCCACCAAGGCTTACGATACGATCGCCTGCACGATAGGCTTGAGGGAGTAAAGCCATAGCAACAGCAGAAGCAATACCACTACGCAAACGGCGATCCACACGGTTAATACGGCTATTCACTTGTCCCATATTTAACGATAATTTTTGGTTAAAATAGCCTAAATTTACCGCGTCATTCGCTTCTTTAGGATCGGCAACATTTGTCACTCTGACCGGTTTATCCGAACCACTATTAAGTCTGACGACATCAGTTCGATGCTGAACATCTTTACCGGATTCAGGATCAACGTAAACAAGCGGCCCTTCCATTTGCAATTGGGTTAAGGCTTGGCTTAAGGTTTTCTTATCCGTATCCCCATAAATATCAAAGGTACCGGTAATATCTGAGCGGCCTAAGTCAATTCTTGCATCATCGGCTAGGGTAAGAGATTGATTAACTCTCAACTCATCTAACACCGTTTTACCTTCCACACGAAGATCTTTTTCAACGGTGAGATTTCCACCAATGGTTGAATTCCCTTTCGTGTTACTGTCGCCATTCACGGTGAGGTCTTTTTCAATCGTCGCATTGTTGGTGACACTCAAATCTTTCGTGGTTGTCGTTCCTTCAATGGTGCTATCGCCTTTTACAGTCAGATCTTTCTCAATCGTCGCATTGTTGGTAACGCTTAAATCTTTTGTAGTTGTCGTTCCTTCAACAGTGCTATCACCTTTCACAGTGAGGTCTTTTTCAATCGTCGCATTGTTAGTAACGCTCAAATCTTTTGTAGTTGTCGTTCCTTCAACAGTGCTATCACCTTTCACAGTGAGATTTTTCTCAATATTGGCATTGTTTGTCACGGTGAGATCTTTTGTGGTTGTCGTGCCTTCAACGGTACTATCGCCTTTCACAGTGAGATTTTTCTCGATGTTGGCATTGTTGGTGACCGTGAGATCTTTGGTGGTGGTTTTACCCGCCACCGTCACATTCTTCTCAAACGTCCCATTGCCTTTTACCGTGGAATCCCCTTTGACGGTGAGGTTTTTCTCGATGTTGGCATTATTCGTCACCGTGAGATCTTTTGTGGTTGTCGTGCCTTCAACGGTACTATCGCCTTTCACAGTGAGATTTTTCTCGATGTTGGCATTGTTGGTGACCGTGAGATCTTTGGTGGTGGTTTTACCCGCCACCGTCACATTCTTCTCAAACGTCCCATTGCCTTTTACCGTGGAATCCCCTTTGACGGTGAGGTTTTTCTCAATATTGGCATTGTTCGTCACCGTGAGATCTTTTGTGGTGGTTTTGCCCGCCACCGTCACATTCTTCTCAAACGTCCCATTGCCTTTTACCGTGGAATCCCCTTTCACAGTGAGATTTTTCTCGATATTGGCATTGTTCGTCACCGTGAGATCTTTTGTGGTTGTCTTACCTGACACTTTCACATCTTTCTCAAAAGTGGCATTGCCTTTTACCGTAGAATCCCCTTTCACGGTGAGATTTTTCTCAATATTGGCATTGTTTGTCACCGTCAAATCTTTGGTGGTGGTTTTACCCGCCACTTTCACATCTTTCTCAAAGGTGGCGTTATCTTTCACCGTGAGCTTACGGAATGTCGGATCTTTTGCCATAAGGATCTCTATTGCCCCGGTCGCCGCATTGGATACTGTACGAATATTGCTGCTATCCGCCTCTTTATTCGCTGATAAACTGCCTTGGATTTTCAGGGTTTGACCGAATTTACGGTTAATCACCGCAGCGTTATTGCCCACAAAATTCAGCCCTTTATCCGTGAGGGTATTAAAGTTCTGAATCGCCTTGTGAAGTTGACCGCCCGTCACCGCCTCTTTACTGCCGGCAGCAACCTTTCCTTCTCCGATATTAGTGATCACATTGCCGCCCATATCCACTTTTGTTCCTTTCGATACGGTAAAGGTTTTACCCTGACCACCGAAAGTTGAATCGCCTTTTACAGTAAGGTTTTTCTCAATGTTGGCATTGTTCGTCACCGTGAGATCTTTGGTAGTGGTTTTACCCGCCACCGTCACATTCTTCTCAAACGTCCCATTGCCTTTTACCATGGAGTCCCCTTTTACGGTGAGATTTTTCTCGATATTGGCATTGTTCGTCACCGTGAGGTCTTTTGTGGTGGTTTTACCCGCCACCGTCACATTCTTCTCAAACGTCCCATTACCTTTTACCGTGGAATCCCCTTTTACGGTGAGATTTTTCTCAATATTGGCATTGTTTGTCACGGTGAGATCTCTGGTGGTGGTTTTGCCTACCACTTTCACATCTTTATCAAAGGTAGCGTTATCTTTCACCGTGAGCTTACGGAATGTCGGATCTTTTGCCATAAGGATCTCTATTGCCCCGGTCGCAGCATTGGATACTGTACGAATATTGCTGCTATCCGCCTCTTTATTCGCTGATAAACTGCCTTGGATTTTCAGGGTTTGACCGAATTTACGGTTAATCACCGCAGCGTTATTGCCCACAAAATTCAGCCCTTTATCCGTGAGGGTATTGAAGTTCTGAATCGCCTTGTGAAGTTGACCACCCGTCACCGCCTCTTTACTGCCAGCAGCAACCTTTCCTTCTCCGATATTAGTGATCACATTGCCGCCCATATCCACTTTTGTTCCTTTCGATACGGTAAAGGTTTTACCCTGACCACCAAAAGTTGAATCGCCTTTTACAGTGAGGTTTTTCTCAATGTTGGCATTGTTGGTCACTGTGAGATCTTTTGTGGTGGTTTTACCCGCCACTTTCACATCTT
>NZ_MLHH01000004.1 GCF_002000125.1 Rodentibacter heidelbergensis | reverse complement strand
TTACCGTGGAATCCCCTTTGACGGTGAGATTTTTCTCAATGTTGGCATTGTTCGTCACCGTGAGATCTTTTGTGGTGGTTTTACCCGCCACTTTCACATCTTTCTCAAAGGTGGCATTGCCTTTTACCGTGGAATCCCCTTTTACGGTGAGATTTTTCTCAATGTTGGCATTGTTGGTCACTGTGAGATCTTTGGTGGTTGTCTTACCGGACACTTTCACATCTTTCTCAAAGGTGGCATTGCCTTTTACCGCGGAATCCCCTTTTACAGTGAGATTTTTCTCAATATTGGCATTGTTGGTCACCGTGAGATCTTTGGTGGTGGTTTTGCCCACCACTTTCACATCTTTCTCAAAAGTGGCATTGCCTTTTACCGTGGAATCCCCTTTTACGGTGAGGTTTTTCTCAATATTGGCATTGTTTGTCACCGTGAGATCTTTGGTGATTGTCTTACCGGACACTTTCACATATTTCTCAAAAGTGGCATTGCCTTTTACCGTGGAATCCCCTTTTACGGTGAGGTTTTTCTCAATATTGGCATTGTTTGTCACCGTGAGATCTTTTGTGGTGGTTTTACCCGCCACTTTCACATCTTTCTCAAAGGTGGCATTGCCTTTTACCGTGGAATCCCCTTTCACAGTGAGGTTTTTCTCAATATTGGCATTGTTGGTAACAGTAAGATCTTTTGTATTGGTTGTTCCCTTCACCTTAAGGTTTCCACCAATATCAGCCGCACCTTTGGTCGAAAGGGTGTTAAACTCAGGGTTTTCTGCAATTTGAATTTCAACTTTATCTGCCGTGACTTTGGTTTTCACATTTTTCGCACTATAAGCCCCAGCCGTTGTGCCATCCCCTTTAATATTTAGGGTCTGACCCAGTTTGCGGTCGGTTTGTCCAGTGTTACCCACAAAAGTCAACGGATTCTTTGCCACCTTATCTAATTGGCCCTTATTCACCGCATCTGTCGGTGCAACACCATCTTTAACACCTTTAACGATATTATCGCCCATGTTGATGGTAGTGCCTTTGTTCACCGTCAGGTTTTTACCCGCACCGCCAATGGTGGTGTCACCGGATAAAATCGTGTTACCTTTAGACTCTAACTTATCCTTCACCACCACATCGTCTGACTTCAAGTGAGTAATATCGCCGTTTGTCGTCTTCAGATTATTACTATTAATATTCGTTGCTTTTGTTGTCGCATCCTTAATCAGCCCTTGAACTTGGTCTAGGGTTGTTGCATCGTTACCCTTCGTTGCTTTCGCTAAATTAGTTAAGCGGTTGCCACCTGCATTAAAGGTTGAACCTGCTTTTAGGGTTACACTACCTAAGTTGCTGGTGCCGGCAACACTGAGATCGCCGCCAATGGTTGCCCCACCTGTGGTGGTGATGGCATCAAAGGTTGGCGAGTCATTTAAAGCAAAAGTAAGATTTTTGCCATTTTGGGTGATGTTGAGATTTTTGCCTGCAACCACTTTAATGGTGTTGCCCATTTCCACTTTTTCTGCTTTACCACCAGCAACATTGCCATCTCCTTTTTCGGCAAGAATAGTCCAACCTTTGTTGACTGTATCTAAAGCAGTGTCTGCTGTACCTTTGGCGGTATCGGCGGTATTTTTGGCTAGGTCTGCTGTATCTTTAGCGGTATCCGCCGTATCTTTTGCTGTATCTGCTGTATCTTTTGCTGTATCTGCTGTATCTTTAGCAATATCCGCCGTATCTTTGGCAGCATCTGCTATATCTTTAGCCGTATCTGCCGTATCTTTGGCCGTATCCGCCGTGTCTTTAGCAAGATCGGCGATATCTTTCGCCGTATCCGCCGTGCCTTTAGCAAGATCGGCGGTATCTTTCGCCGTATCCGCCGTGCCTTTAGCAAGATCGGCCGTATCTTTGGCGGTGTCTGCGATATTTTTGGCATCGGTGGCAGCATTACTCACTTTATCTAACTGACCCTTATTCACCGCATCATTTGCGTCCACGCCATCGGCAACATTTTTAACAACATTATTTCCCATGCTGATGGTAGTGCCTGTTTTTACAGTGAAGTTTTTGCCTGCGCCACCAATGTTCGCATCACCTGTGGTGATGGCATCAAAGGTTGGCGAGTCATTTAAAGCAAAAGTGAGGGATTTGCCATTTTGGGTGATGTTGAGGTTTTTGCCTGCGACCACTTTAACGGTGTTACCCATTTCCACTTTTTCTGCTTTGCCACCGGTCACATTGCCATCCCCTTTTTCGGCAAGAATGTTCCAGCCTTTGTTGACCGTATCTAAAGCAGTGTCTGCTGTACCTTTGGCGGTATCAGCGGTATTTTTGGCTAGGTCTGCGGTATCTTTCGCTGTATCAGCTGTGTCTTTGGCAACATCTGCGGTATCTTTAGCGGCATCCGCTGTATCTTTTGCTGTATCGGCGGTATCCTTGGCAAGATCTGCGGTATCTTTAGCCGTATTTGCAGTGTCTTTAGCAAGATCGGCAGTATCTTTCGCCGTATCCGCTGTATCTTTGGCAAGATCAGCGGTATCTTTTGCGGTGTCCGCTGTATTTTTGGCATCAGTGGCGACAGTATTCACTTTATCCAACTGGCCTTTATTCACCGCATCATTTGCGTTCACCCCATCGGCAACATTTTTAACAACATTGTTCCCCATGTTGATATCGGTGCCATTTTTTACGGTGAAGTTTTTGCCTGCGCCACCAAGGTTCGCATCACCTGTGGTAATGGCATCAAAGGTTGGCGAGTCATTTAAAGCAAAAGTGAGGGCTTTGCCATTTTGGGTGATGTTGAGGTTTTTACCTGCGATCACTTTAATGGTGTTGCCCATTTCTACTTTTTCTGCTTTGCCACCGGCAACATTGCCGTCTCCTTTTTCGGCAAGAATGTTCCAACCTTTGTTGACCGTATCTAAAGCGGTGTCTGCTGTGCCTTTGGCGGTATCAGAGGTATTTTTAGCAATATCCGCTGTGTCTTTTGCGGTATCTGCCGTGTTTTTAGCAATGTCTGCGGTGTTTTTCGCAATATCCGCCCTGTCTTTGGCAGTATCAGCAGCATTTTTGGCAAGGTCTGCAGCGTTTTTAGCAGTATCCGCTGTATTTTTAGCCGTATCTGCGGTATTTTTAGCATCATTGGCGACATTGCTCACTTTATCCAATTGGCCTTTATTCACCGCATCATTCTTATTCACTCCATCGGCAATATTGGTAATTTTATTTTTATTGGCATTAATTGTCGCACCGGTCGCAAAGCTTACTGTCTTCCCCGCACCACCTAAATTCACATCCTCATTAGCCGAAAGGGTTTTGTTGATATTCACGGTTGCTAAATTTGACGTTCCAGTTACGGTGAGGTTTTTCGTAGTGACTAAATCAGCATCAACGGTGGCTGACTTCACTTTTGTGAAAGCCACTTCATCTTTCGTTTTAATCGTAATATCACTGCCTTTTCGTTCAACGATAATGTTTTTATCTTGGTTAATACCAATATGACCCGCTCTAGTGATCTTCTCGCCCTTATCGGTATTGGCTTTAAGCAAGAAACCGGAGTTATCTAGGGCTTTATTAATCGTGGCTACAACGGTTGTGGTGTTGGTAAGCCCCACCTTCGCCCCACGAGCTGTTGAGGCTTTGCCCGAATTATCCACCGAGATATCCTGTGTTTGGGCATTGATTTTGATAATCGACTCACGATTACCACTAAAAATGTTAGTTTTAATATAGTCCGTATCCATAATCGTCACGGTACTATCATTATTGACTCGGGCTTTGATATTTCGATTTTCTTTCAGGTTAAAACCGACATGCGACATCACCGCATAAAGTTGGCTACCGTTTACGGCATCGGTCGAACTCGCTGTAACACGCCCTGCAGCGACATTCACAATTTGTCGTTTGTGGGTTGAATTACCAATAGACAATGCACTATCTGGTGCTCTCCCTGCAATGGTGGTAACGCCTACTGTCGTCCCTTTGTCATTTTTAAAGGATAAATCCGGCACAGGAAGCACATGGCCAACTTCAGAGCCTGCCCCTAATGCAACCGCATTATCTGCCCCCATTCCCACTTTGGCTCCCTCACCAATTGCGGTTCCACCAATAGATTGAACGGCGATATTGCTCCCCAGCGCAGTGCCTCGGGTATATTCAATGCCGGAATTTGAACCAATGAGAACAGAATCTTGCCCTTTGACTGTTGATTTCGTCCCCACCACAATAGCGTATTCACTGTCTCCCCGTGCAACCGTTGCTTTGTTACCAATTGCAATGGCATATTCTGCTTCAGTGTGTGCTTCTACCCCTTGTGCCAAACTGTGGCCAGCTTCTGTTGCAGCACCTTTACCGAACGCCATCGAGCCATAGCCGGTTGCTCGGGTGTTGTCGCCTAGAGTAATGGAAGATTCATCTTGCGCATCCGCCACATTACCGATGGCAATAGAACGAGGGCCACCTGCTTGGCTGTCTGTGCCTAAGGCAATGGCCTCATCTGCACCATCTGCGGTGGTGGCATTCGTACCAATTGCTGTTGAGCCTTTAGAATGGGTGGAAGCATTAAATCCCATCACCGTTGAATAAATTGCAGAGGCACTTGCACTGTCCCCCACGACCACGGATTTCGCCCCATCAACAAAAGCGTTGCTTCCAACAACAACTGTTTGTACATTATTTGCATTCACTACGCTACTATTGGCACCAATCACAGTTGAGTTTTCAGCAATGGCTTCCGCCTCTTTCCCTACTGCAACACTATTCACCATCGCTCTACTGTATCCACCTAATGCTGCGGCCCCCTCTCCGACAGCTTCGCTATGCCCACCGATAGCAACAGCATTTTTACCATGTCCTTTTGAAGCAAATCCTATCGCAATGCCCAGATTCCCTCCGGCAAGTGAGTTTCCTCCAATGGCAATTGCCCCACCGCCAATCGATCGGGCGCCTGGATGTCCCGGCCCTTCCCGCCCAATGGCAATGGAATTACTATCTCCACGGGCCTCCCCACCTGCAATTGCCGTCCCTTGCCCAGCAGTCCATTGAACAGTGCTGCTTTTAACCGCAAAGGCATTTGGGGATAGCGCCATCATGATGGCTGAAGCAAGGGCAATCTTTTTAAAGGTTGAAAAATTACGACTTTCTTTATTGACTTCTGACATTTCAAGGACATTGTTGGAAGAGGATTTGCAATGCCCTTTTGCTAATTCTGATACCGCGACCCAAGTTTGTGTCGCTCGGTTAAAAATAACCTTAAAAGTTTTGTTCATAAATAATCATTCCTTTAAATTTTTGTTCTATTAGGTTTTACTTTGTTTAGCATTTACCAATCATTAAAATTGCCAAAAGCATCTTGATAACAATACAAAAACAAAGTGGAGGCGGATTTTAACCAGTTTTTAACATTTAACCTAGAGAAAACCGTGAGAAAGTGTCTGAGGGGGGGAGGTCTAACCAGTTGAAATTCTAGTAATTTAGTCGGTTAATCACTCAATCCGGCAAGAAATTGACGATTTTTCTGCACTTAAATATCGAAAAACACAAAAGCAATCGTTTAGCCAAGAAATTAACTATTCTTTAACATTTCAATTTAAAGACCAGTGCGATGAGAAGATGAAATAGGCAGTGATAAGCCTTAATGAGAAGATGTTTTTTTGCGGAGATGATCGCCGTCTGTTTTGTGGAGTTTTGCAAGGGTAAACACCAATGCCAAAGCAAAAAGTGAAGAGGTGAGGAAAGTGGCACTGAAGGCTTGTTGTAGCCCTTCCCCTTCATGACCCCAAAATTGGCGATAGCAATTTAAAATCATGGAGGAAACGGCAATGCCGAAACCAATGCCCACTTGTTGAACAATGCTCAGTACCGTTGAACCAACACCAGCCTGCTGTTGGGTAAGATCGCCTACGGTTAAGGTATTCACCGCAGTAAAAATCATCGACATACAAGCGCCATACCACATTAAATTGAAGACAATCCAGCCAAGGGAGGTTTGGTTGTTCAACCATGCCATAGAAACAATGCCTAGTGCCATCAAAAGTGCGGATGAAATGAGCGTTGTTTTGTACCCCCACTTATTGAGAATTCGCCCGACGAGGGTTTTAAATAGCACGGACATTAAAGCAATGGGAGCAAGCAACCAGCCGGATGTTTCTGCACTGTAACCAAAAGAAAGCTGAAACATTAAGGGCAATAAAAAAGGGATACCGGAAGCCGATAAACGGATAAACACATTGGCGAGAATGCTTAGTCTGAACGTCCGTGTATGAAATAAAGAAAGGGGGAGTATTGCCCGTTCATTTCCTTTTGCATACTTCACATAAAGGGCCAATAAGCCTACACCGAACATGAGCGAACCATAAGCAGCCCACAGGTTTTGGCGGCGTTCTCCTAATAAATCTAAACCGAGTGTTAATCCCACCAAACCGAGAGCGAATAATAAAAAACCTGTCCAATCTAATTTTTCTTCCTCACCTTTGAGGTTATCCATGACCAAACCTGCCGTCCAAATGCCTAATAGCCCGATAGGGATATTGATTAAAAATATCCAATGCCAAGTGGCATGAATCACCAACCAACCGCCTAAGATCGGCCCTAAAATCGGCCCGATTAATCCGGCCGTTGCCATGAGATTCCACGCGTTGAGAAGTTGCTGTTTAGGCACGGTTTGAATAATGGCTAAACGGGCAACGGGCATCATAAATGCGCCCCCGATGCCTTGAAGCACTCGGGCGAGGATTAGACTTTCTAAATTGGGTGCAGCCGCACAAGCCACCGAGCCTAATACAAAGGTGAACACTGCTGTGCGAAACACTCGGCCGGTGCCAAACTTGGCGGCCGCCCATGCGGTGAGGGGAATAAATAAAGCAACGGCTAAGGAATAAGCAATAATCGCCATTTGCATTTCAAAGGCCGGTTCATGTAAATCCGCTGCAATGGCCGGCAATGCGGTGTTTAAAATGGTGGCATCAAGGCTTTGCATAAACAGTGCCATCGCCGCCACCCAGGCTAATCCTCGATAATTATTGCTCTCTGTCATGGTTCTTCCTGTGGGATAACCAATGTTCGATAAAATCTGCTATCTGTGAAATCTGATTGATGTCGAGCAAAGTGCGGTCAGTTTCAAGGGAATAATTAGTGGCAAGGGCAAGCACGTTGTCATCGATTTCAGGTAAGGCTTTCACCATTTCTTGGCGGTGGAGAAGAATTTTGGGAATCGGCTCTTCTTTAAACCCCTCCACCAAAATGAGATCCGTTAATGTTTCGTCAAATTGTTGAGCCAAATAATTGAGGGAAACCGGAGAGCGGGTTTCTGTCATCATCGCCCAGCGGTTATCGCACGCCATGATGACCTGTGCAGAGCCTGCCTCTTTCATTCGCCAACTGTCTTTGCCCTCTTTATCCACCTGTGCGTTGTGATGGCTGTGTTTGATGACAGACACGCGAATACCACGAGCAATAAGCTCGGGAATGAGTTTTTCTAAAAGCGTGGTTTTGCCGCTTCCGCTATAACCGGTAATGCCAAGTAGGGGGCATTGAATAGACATAAAAACTCCCTTAAAAATGACCGCACTTTAGCCCGCCATACTATCCTGCCACAGAGGGTAAATAGCCGGTTTGAATAAGAAACGGAATAATCATAATCACCACGCCTATCAACAAAGCGATCACTAACGCCGGCGTGCCGCCGATAACACGATAAGGTAAGGTCGGATTTTTTTGACGGGTACGCCAAGCCAAGCCAATAGGCAAAATTAAGCAATAGAAGGCACACAATAGCCCCGCATAGCTTAATGCGGTGATAAATCCTTCAGGGTAAAACAAGGCAAACACCAATGGCGGCAGAAAAGCAGCAAGTGAGAGGGAAATGCGGTTATGAGGCAAATGATAGCGTTTAAAGAGATCACCCAATCCTTCAAATACACCTAACATCACCCCAAGGAAAGAGGTGATAAGGGCAAGGGAAGAGAAAATACGCACCACTTCGCCCATGGTGCTTGAACCGGTGATTTCACGCACCGCATTGACTAAACCGTTTAAGGTCGGATCGGCTTGTAAAATACGCACAAATTCACTTTGGCTCAATACCCCATGGGTCGCTAATTGCCAGACTAAATAGGCAATCAACGGAATGGCGGTTCCGATCAAAATTGCTTTGCGAAATTGCGCAACATTGCCGTCTAAATAGCTGTTTATGCTTGCCATAATGACGTGGAAACCAAAAGAGGTGAAGAAAATCGGGGCAGCCGAAATGACAAAGGCATAATCTAACGGCAATGCCATTAAATTCTCTGTCGCCACATTAGGGAGCATCATAAATAAGACAAAAGCGAAAGCAATGAGCTTACCGATAAATAATAACCGGGTGATGCCATCCACCCCTTTTGTGCCGATCACGACAAAAGCACCGAGAACCACGGTAAAAATGATAATGGCACTTTTCAGGGAAAGGGCTTCTAAACCAAATGCGGTGGGTAGCCCTGAAAGTAAAGAGCCACCCCCGGTGATATAGGCGGCAGAAAGGGCATAAAGTAAAACCAATAAGCTGAGGGTTGCTAACACACGGCCTGCCACGCCAAAGTATTTTTCTGCCAATGTGGCGACCCCGTCATCGAGCTTATCCGCCGTTTGATAGACTTCGACAAATAATAATCCGCTATAAACCAGCAATGCCCAAAGCCCCACCAGCAATAGTAAGGTGTAACCAAACCCCATGCCCGCAGATGTGAGCGGCATCGCCAACATTCCCGCACCAATCGTGGTTCCCGCAATAATTAACGCGCTTCCGAAAGTTTTGTTTTTTAACATAAAATTGACCTTATATTTATTTGATGTTGTGTTTTTAAATTAAAAGTAACGACACGACTGCCTGTTTATTATAGATTGAAATAGTTGAAATTTTTTAGAGGCCGCTACGACACCCTTATGACTGTTTTAATAGAGGCAGTAAAACCTCGGTATTATGCCGTATCTTCTATAATTAATCTAATCCTCCAACAAAAAAGCCCGACAATCTTCAATTGGCGATAACTGAAATTCATTTATGCGTTATTTATATGCAAAAATACAAGATTTTGCGATCTCACTCGAAAAATAGCCTTTTCTCCGTTGACCTCATTGTAAATGGCATTAAACTAAACCAGATTTCAGTTAAGGAGCTTGTATGACAAAATCAGAAATGGTGTCTTCAGTGGCGGAATACCTCACCTTTATGACTGCCACAGGCGAGAGCCAAGTTAATGCCATTTATGCAGACGAAAATGTCTGGCTGAGCCAAAAAATGATGGGGCAGCTTTATGATGTTGAAGTGCCTACGATTAACTATCACCTAAAAAAAGTCTTTGATGATAATGAGTTATCGGAAAATTCAGTTATTAGAAATTTTCGAATAACTGCCGATGATGGTAAAAATTACCAAACCAAACACTATAATCTTTCAGCGATTATTGCAGTAGGTTATAAAGTTAATTCTGAGCGAGCGGTGCAATTTCGCAAGTGGGCAACAGAAATTATCCAAACCTACACTATCAAAGGCTTTGCGATGGACGATGAGCGGTTGAAAAATGATGGTACTCGTTTAGGTAAAAAGTATTTTGAAGAACAACTTGCCCGTATCCGAGAAATTCGCCTATCGGAACGCAAGTTTTACCAAAAAATCACCGATATTTATGCGACTTCCATTGATTATGACCGCACAGCTACTGCAACCAAACGCTTTTTTGCCACAGTGCAAAACAAGTTGCACTGGGCAATTCACGGTCATACCGCTGCAGAATTGATTATAGAACGAGCAAACGCTAGCAAGCCGAATATGGGCTTGACCACTTGGAAAGACGCTCCACAGGGAAAAATTTATCCTTTTGATGTAGTGGTAGCAAAAAATTATTTATCTGACAATGAATTAGCTCAACTTCAACGCTTGGTATCCGCTTATTTGGATATGGCGGAAGATATGGCGTTACGCCAAATCCCAATGACAATGCAAGATTGGGAAACAAGGCTCAACCGCTTTTTAGACGCCACCGACCGAGCGGTGTTACAAGACGCAGGCAAAGTTACCGCCGAAATTGCCAAGGCCCATGCTTTGAGCGAATTTGAAAAATACCGAGTTATTCAAGACCAACGCTTTGAAAGTGATTTTGATCGATTGTTGAAAGAAGGAGAGTAAAAAGAGCGGTGGAATTTTGGGGGAGATTTTGCGATTGTCAAATCAAAAGGTTGTGTTAAACGGCAAACAAACCCTCTTCCCTTACCACAGTAAAGAAATGGGGACATACCTAGAGAATAAAATCAAAAAAGACTTAAAAAAATAGCAATAGAAAATCTTGAAATATTGTTTTCATTATCTTGAATTTCATATCACCATTATTTTGAAAAACCTGAAAACGCCATTAAATCTGACCGCTCTTTTCTTTGTAATGAAGGCGGCAGACGGAAAGATAGGTGTCATTGCCGCCAATTTGGATTTGTTCGCCCTCTTTCACCACTTCACCGCTTTCCGTGAGGCGAAGAACGAAATTGGCTTTTCGTCCGCAATAGCAGATGGTTTTGAGTTCTTCCAGTTGATCCGCCCAGGCGAGCAAATATTGGCTTCCCTCAAAAAGTTCCGCTTGGAAATCGGTGCGTAGCCCGTAGCATAATACAGGAATTTTCAGTTTATCTACCACATCACTGAGCTGATAGACTTGATGTTTTGTGAGAAACTGCGCTTCGTCCACCAGTACGCAATGAATTTTTTGCTGTTGTAAATGTTGGCTGATTTCACTGAATAAATCCGTTCCGGCATTAAATAAGTTCGCCTCTTGGGCTATGCCGATACGGGAGGTCACTTTCCCCACCCCGAAACGATCATCAATCGCTGCCGTATAAACAAGGGTGTTCATATTACGTTCACGGTAGTTATAGGAGGATTGTAACAGTGTGGTGGATTTTCCGGCATTCATCGTGGAATAATAAAAGTATAGCTTTGCCATGATTTACTCGTCTGTTTTCAAATGTGCTAAATGATGAGGCTTGATTACATCACTTAGCGTTGCATATTTTTCATTATCTTTGTTCAATTGCGGGGAGTTCCGCCATTGCCCAACGTGGTTTGACCTCGATAGCCAATTCATTATATTCGCCTTGTTTTAAACGTAAAAAACCGGTGTAGGCAATCATTGCGCCATTATCGGTACAAAACTGCGGTTGGGGATAAAAGACTTCGCCTTTTAAATCTTTCATTAATTTTGCTAAGGTTTCACGCAATCTTTTGTTGGCACTCACGCCACCGGCAATAACCAGACGTTTATAGCCCGTTTCTTTTAATGCCCGTTTACATTTGATGGCCAGGGTATCCACCACTGCTTCTTGGAAAGCATAGGCGATGTCCGCTTTGGTTTGTTCGGTGAGTTCGCCCTCTTCTTTGAGTGCTTGATTGATTGTGTTGGCAGCAAAGGTTTTTAAACCGGAAAAGCTAAAATCCAGCCCCGGACGATCCGTCATTGGGCGTGGGAAATTGAAACGGTTCGGTGAACCCTGTTCTGCTAAACGGGAAAGTGCTGCCCCCCCCGGATAATCTAAGCCAAGTAATTTAGCGGTTTTGTCAAAGGCTTCCCCTGCGGCATCATCAATAGATTCGCCAATCACTTCATAACGCCCCACACCCTCTACGCTCACCAATTGGGTATGCCCTCCGGATACGAGTAACGCCACAAAAGGAAAGTGCGGTCGGTTTTCATCCAACATTGGCGCGAGCAGATGCCCTTCCATATGATGAACGCCGATCGCAGGAACATTCCACGCATAAGCCAAAGAGCGGGCAATGGTAGCCCCTACAAGCAATGCCCCCACAAGCCCGGGGCCACTGGTATAAGCGATGCCGTCAATCTCTTCCGGCTTCAAATGGGCTTCGGCTAAAGCGGCCTGAATGAGTGGGGCGGTTTTGCGAATATGATCTCGGGAGGCCAGTTCCGGCACCACACCGCCGTAATCTGCATGAAGCGAAATTTGGCTATAAAGTTGGTTTGCGATTAACCCTTTTTCTTCATCATAAATCGCCACCCCTGTTTCATCACAAGAGGTTTCAATGCCTAAGATTTTCATTGATTTTCTCAATTTAGTTTTTAAAATAAGGCGCAATTTTACCTTGTTTGGTCGGTTTTAACCAGTTGAAACCATGAATTAGGGCAAATTGCATATTCTTTCCTTTACTTTCTCCCCGAAAGTAGATTAGAATTGCGACCTTTATTGAATTTGCCATTTATGGCATAGATAAATTTTTAAATTGCAATTAAATTAAACTCATTGAGGTGATTGGCTTATGCCTGTAATTAAAGTACGTGAAAACGAATCATTTGACGTAGCTTTACGTCGTTTCAAACGCTCTTGCGAAAAAGCAGGAATTTTAGCAGAAGTTCGTGCTCGTGAATTCTATGAAAAACCAACTACTGTTCGTAAACGTGAAAAAGCAACCCTTGCAAAACGTCACGCAAAACGCAATGCTCGTGAAAATGCGCGCAATACCCGTTTATACTAATCAGTAGTATTTTCTAACTCGAGTTATACAAACCGTGATACCTTTGGTCTCACGGTTTTGTTGCTTTAAAACTCGCCCAAAAATGACCGCACTTTCACATCCTATTTCAAGGGGGCAATCAATATGAAAGGCTTAATTCCAAAGACATTTATTGATGATTTGCTGGCAAAATCCAATATTGTTGATGTGGTGAACGCGCGTGTAAAGCTGAAAAAAGCAGGGCGTGATTATCAAGCCTGTTGCCCTTTCCACCACGAAAAAACGCCCTCTTTTACGGTGAGTGAGAAAAAACAGTTTTATCATTGCTTCGGTTGTGGAGCAAACGGTAATGCCATTTCTTTTTTAATGAATTACGACAGACTGGAATTTGTCGAGGCCATTGAGGAACTGGCTGCCATGGCGGGGTTGGAAGTGCCTTATGAAAAACGGGCGAATACGGAAAATCAGCGTCCACAAATCAGCTATCAGACAAAACGCAATCTGTATGAATTAATGCAGGATATTGCCGCATTTTATCGAACACAGTTGCCGCTTAATATTCCGGCACAGCACTATTTACAACAACGTGGGCTATCCCCTGAGATTATTGAGCGTTTTCAAATCGGCTTTGTGCCGAATTCGCCGGATACCGTATTACGCCAATTCGGCATTAACCGTGAAGCGCAGCAAAAATTACGGGATCTCGGTATGCTATCGCAAAACGATCGTGGCAGCCTATATGATAAATTTCGCAATCGGATTATGTTTCCTATTCGGGATAAACGTGGGCGAACGGTTGCCTTCGGTGGTCGGGTATTGGGTGATGAAAAACCCAAATATTTAAACTCACCAGAAACCGTAACTTATCACAAAGGGAACGAACTTTACGGCTTATATGAAGCACTGCAAAGCAATGATAGCCCCTCAAAATTACTGGTGGTAGAAGGCTATATGGATGTGGTGGCGCTTGCCCAATTTGGGGTGGATTATGCGGTTGCCTCGCTTGGCACTTCCACTACATCAGCACAAATTCAATTGCTTTTCCGTTCTACCGAACAAGTGATTTGTTGCTATGATGGCGACCGTGCCGGACGAGATGCCGCATGGCGGGCATTGGAAAATGCGTTGCCTTATTTGGAAGACGGACGACAAATTAAATTTATCTTCCTCCCCGATGGCGAAGACCCGGATACTTATATTCGCCAGTACGGCAAAGAGAAATTTGAAGAATATATTGAAAGCGCACAATCGCTCACCGATTTTCTCTTTGCCCACCTCAATCCACAGGTGGATTTTTCCACCAAAGAGGGACGGGGGAAATTAGTCGCACTCGCCTCCCCGTTAATTCGTCAAATTCCCGGGGAAGCATTGCGCTTGTCTTTACGCAATAGTTTGGCACAAAAGCTCGGGATTTTTGATGAATCCCAACTGGAGAGTTTAATTCCTAAACAAACCGCATCATCTGCACCGGTAGTGAGCCCTAATACTTCATCGAAAATGAAGAAAACCCCTATGCGTTTGGTGATTTCGCTTTTGTTACAAAATACCCATTTAGTCAATCGTATTACCGAAGCAGGGTTAATGGCATTGCGAGGCGAGGCCGGTTACGATTTATTGGAAAAATTGACCGCACTTTGCCGCACACGGGAAGGGATTACCATGGGGCAAATTTTAGAGCATTTTCGTGATACACAATACTACCGCCCCCTTGAAATTTTAGCTACATGGGAGCATTTACTGGACGAAAAAGAAATCATCAATGCCTTTTCACAAAATTATCGCCGTTTGAATATTCAAGCGATTGAACGCGATATTGCCATGCTTATTGCGAAAGAACGATCCGAAGGATTAACCGAACAGGAAAGACAAGTGCTTGTCACGCTTATCACCGGCAAAGAAGAACAGAAAAAACAGTTAGTTAATCCTTAATAACAGTGATAAAATCTTTTGCCAAAAAGCGAGAAATTCATCCATCGAAAACAATACGACACAGGTATAACAATGGAACAAAATCAGCAATCTACATCAGAACAATATTCAGAACAAATCGAACAACTGATGGAATTAGGTCGTACGCAGGGCTATTTAACCTATGCGGAAATTAACGATCTTCTCCCTGAAGATGTGGTTGATCCCGAATACTACGACAAATTACTCCAAACCCTGCAAAATGATGCTGGCATTCCGGTCTTGGATGAAGCGCCGGAAAGTGACGAGATGATGTTAAACGATACCATTCCCGATGAAGATGCCGTAGAAGAGGCGACACAAATTCTCTCTAATGTGGAATCGGAAATCGGTCGTACAACCGATCCTGTGCGGATGTATATGAGAGAAATGGGTACCGTTGATTTATTAACCCGTGAAGATGAAATCAGTATCGCTAAACGAATCGAAGAAGGGATTGATGAGGTTCAAACCTCTATTGCGGCTTATCCGGAAGCCCTCAATGATTTGCTCGCCCAATACGATAAGGTAGAAGAAGGCAATGTTCGCCTTTCCGATCTGATTTCCGGTTTTGTGGATCCGAATGCCACTTCAGAAGAAAGCCCTGAATTATCGGAAGATTTCGATAAAGATGAGCAAAATGGCGATGACAATGTGGATATCGAGGATAATGAAGAGGATGAAGACAATGATTCCGAATCAGACAGCAGTGATTCCGACAACAGCATCGATCCGGAAGTAGCCCGTGAAAAATTCATGGAGCTCAAAGCACAACACGCAAAAACCTTAGAACTTATCGCCAAACACGGACGAGATCACAAAAAAGCCAAAGCTCAAGTGATCGTGTTAGCCGAAACCTTTAAACAATTCCGTCTTGTACCGAAACAATTCGATTTACTTGTATTATCAATGAAAAATATGATGAAACGTGTGCGTGCCGAAGAACGCCAGT
This sequence comes from Rodentibacter heidelbergensis, assembly GCF_002000125.1. Taxonomy (GTDB): domain Bacteria; phylum Pseudomonadota; class Gammaproteobacteria; order Enterobacterales; family Pasteurellaceae; genus Rodentibacter; species Rodentibacter heidelbergensis. The sequence goes on along the minus strand of NZ_MLHH01000004.1, from coordinate 81,883 downwards.
TACAAAAAGTATTGATTGATATTGCAGGTATGCCAAAAGAAGAATTTGAAAAAATTATCATCAACTTTGGTAGCAGTGATGCTTGGTTAGATAAAGCCTTAAAATCCACAAAACCTTGGGCAAAACGTTTACCAAAATATGAAGAACGTATTCGTGAAGCCCTAGCCAATTTAGCGGCATTCGAAGAAAATTCAAACCTGACCGTTAAACAAATCCGCACCATTTGCGATGCCGTAGCCCGTGGTGAGCAAAAAGCCCGCCGAGCGAAAAAAGAAATGGTGGAAGCCAATTTACGTTTGGTGATTTCTATTGCGAAAAAATATACCAACCGTGGGTTACAATTCTTAGATTTAATCCAAGAAGGTAACATCGGATTGATGAAAGCGGTGGATAAATTTGAATATCGTCGAGGATATAAATTCTCCACTTATGCCACTTGGTGGATTCGCCAAGCAATTACTCGCTCAATTGCCGATCAAGCCCGTACCATTCGAATTCCGGTGCATATGATTGAAACCATCAATAAACTCAACCGTATTTCCCGCCAAATGTTGCAGGAAATGGGACGAGAGGCCACACCTGAAGAATTAGCAGAACGTATGGGAATGCCGGAAGATAAAATCCGTAAAGTGTTAAAAATTGCCAAAGAACCAATTTCGATGGAAACCCCAATCGGTGATGATGACGATTCCCATTTAGGTGATTTTATTGAAGACAGTACCCTTGAATTACCATTAGACTCAGCAACAGCACAAAGTCTTAAAGCGGCAACCCATGAGGTATTGGAAGGCTTAACACCTCGTGAAGCGAAGGTATTGCGTATGCGTTTTGGTATTGATATGAATACCGATCACACACTTGAAGAAGTGGGCAAACAATTTGATGTGACCCGTGAACGTATTCGACAAATTGAAGCAAAAGCCTTACGCAAACTTCGTCATCCAAGCCGCTCGGAAACCTTACGCAGCTTCCTGGATGAATAATCAACAATATAAAACGAAAGCGTATCATTCAGTTTCGTTTTATATCGAACAACAAAAAGGGCGATATTTTCGCCCTTTATTTTTCTAACCCAACACGGCTCAGTGCCGTATTTTTATTTCATTTTTTCAATAAAATGCTTAATAAAAAGAAATCGTTAATGTAACGTTGTGAAATTTAAATCTCTAATTGCTCCGGTTTACATTGATAGATTTTTGCCAATTTTTCTCGGGTCTTTTTTTGTGGTTTGCTTTCTTTGCGTTCTGCTTGAGAAATCGCGGATTGAGTTAATCCAGTGCGCTCTGCGACTTCAGATTGTGAAAGATTGCGATAAATACGCCAAGCAGCCAACAAACTCACATCTTGATTAAACATGATATTCACTACATCATTGGGAATTAATTCCGCCCCATCCTCGTTAGGTTCAAGGGGAATATTTTCCCATTCGATAGCATTATCATTATCAAAAGGGCTTGCCTTCATTAATAAATCTTCATATTCCTCAATAGGTAAAATAACAAATTCCGGTTTCCCTTGTGGGTCGTTAATATATCGGTGGTTTAAATTCATGTTACTTTCTCCTAACTATAAGTGCGTTCATTACGGCGTTTTATGGTTTGAATATTGATAATTCTTGGTTGTCTATTTATCACTTCAAAAATAATACGATAACAGCCAATTCTTAGCCGCCACTTTCTTTCTTCACCTCTTAACTTCTTAGTGTCTAGTGCTTCATTAGGGAAGGATTCAAGGGCATTGACCTTTTCTCTTATCGCTTTTTGATACCTCTTATCTATTTTCAAAAGTTGCCGCAAGGCATCTTTTGTCCAATTTATTCGGTTCATATAGTTCCTAAGGTATACTCAAAATAATTAGATTATAAGATTATTTATTATTTTATCAATAAGAAAATTAGCAATGTTTTAAGAGATATTCAATGAGAGACTAAAATGTTGAAAAATCAATTAGAGAATTAAAAACGACAATAAAAACAAGTAATATCCAACAAAAACAACAAATTGAAAATGATTAACGTATTGTTTTTAAAAGGAAAGAGGTTATCTGACTAGATAGATGGCGGTGAGAGGGAACAATCACTTTTTACTGTCAAGCCTTGATATGCCTAGCTTCTTTAACTTCCCATTTATAGTGTAGGGAGTATCTTGGGGAGTTAAAATCTATTATTTATCTTTGCTTGGCGGCATTTTCAAGAAAAACATTTCTTCGGTCAATCTTTAAATTTCGTTTAATTATTGGCTTTGATTCTATTTACGATAAAAGAATTTGTGCATAGCCGCACGTTCTTGCGTTTCTTTCCAAATCTGTTTTTCTCTTTTACGTTTGAGATCTTTTTTCGTGTTATATGCAAAGATTCCAATAAAAAACAAAATAATGGCATACCATAAGAACGGGTTATCAGCTATTGCATAAATTATGACGAAAGGTAATGCAAGAATTGCAACGGCCAACACTACGATTAATGGACCAAACAGGATTAAAGTGAGTAATTTTCCAATCGTGTTTATTTTAGTTTGATGTTTATTAAACCATGGTTTTAGCGGGGTAAACATATACACCAAAAAGACTATGATTAAGTAGATTGGAAGGAGCATTGGGAGAATATTGATAAAATATGTTCCCCCAATTATAAGTCCTGCAATCACTAAATAGACTGGAACACTTATCAAAACCAAAAATAATGTAATCATTTTTTTGTATCCTAGTTGTCATTATGCTTGATTCTAAGACAAGTAGAAAAAAATAAAAACATTTTGTTCATATAAAAGATCATCAGCCCCACCAAGTATTTTTCATAAAAATAATTTTTTTCTGTGAGTATGTTTTTTTCATAGGAAACGTAGGAATTTTAGGAACGAAAATTTTTTTATTTTATTTATCAAATATTTAAGTGCTAAAAATCGTTCCTATTTTTAGTTTTCCAAATAGGAACAGAATAGGAATTTTTTAGGAACGGAAAAACGCTATTTTTTCAAAATAGGAATGAAAAGGGAAAAAATAGGAATAAAAAGCAATGAAATAGGAATAATAAACTATAAAATAGTAACTGTTTATTTTTATAAGACATTGATTTATAAGTATTTATTGTTATTTATTCCTATTTTTCCTATAAAAAATCAATTTAACCTACAAAAAATCTTTTTCAGAGCATAAAAAAGCAAGGTGTCCGCCTTGCTCTTTTGGTAATTTAGCTGTTTTCTTCTTCGGTTTCCGGCTCATCTGAAAACGGCATGATTTTAAATGCCCTAAATTGTTTTCCCATCATTTTTTTAGGTACTTTGAACATAAATTCATAGCCTACCTCTTCTGTTTGTGGTCTTTTCAATATGCCGGCATTGAACAGCACGCTTTTTAGCATATTTTTGGGGTAAATACTCATTGCCTCATAAAAAACGGAAGGGATCACAAAATAATGCTCTGTAAATTTAGATTCTTTCACATTATCCGATAACACTCTCACCCCGGCTATTTTCTGCGGTGTTCTTGCGTTTGGGTCGTGTGGATACTCAATAAAACAAGATTCATTGACTAAAAGCCAATTCACCACGCTATCAATAATGCTGGTTTCTTCTCGGCTGTTTTCGCCAAATTCCTCTTTCCAGTTGAGAAAGTTTTTCAAAATGGCTTGTGCGCTTTCTTCTTCCGTCCATTGGGTTAAATCTTTGGCTAAATATAACGCTGTTTCCAGCACGGCAAAACGATCACCAGCTACACGTTGAACTTGCCCGCTCATATTGCTAGATAAATCTAACCATTTTTGCCGGATTGCTTTATAGGTGGTTTTTATGCTGTCCGCATTATTGGCAAGGAAAGCGATCCATTCACGCCCAATCACGCCAAAGCATTCTTGCACTTTTTCGTTCAGGTGGTCGGCGTGGGCTTTATTGTTCGGGAAATGGTGCAAATTATGCGCTTCTTCCAGTGGAACGTTTAAAAGCCGCACTAATTGCCCTGCGTGGACTTTTGCCCCTTGTAACCTTAATTGGGTTTCTAAATCCTTTTCACCGGTTGAAAGTGCGGTTACTTTCCAGCGTTTTATTTGGCGGTTTCCGCCTTCTTTCTCGCCGCGTATTTTGTCCGTCTCGTTAAACAGGTCATAAGCGATATTTTCAAGGTTTTTCCCGTCTTTGGCTTGCCCGATTTCGTCAAGAGTAATAAAACCGTCATTGCGTGCGGCGGCTTCGTTTTTAACGCCGGTTGCCGTGGTACTCCAGCTTAATTTGATTTTGTCTGGGTTGCCGTAAATGCTGTTAGCTATGTTCAATGTCGTACTTTTCCCTTTTGAACTTTCGGCGAAAAGGTGAACGCCAAAGGATTCACGCCCTAAAAGTGAAAGCATAGGGGCGGCAAGTGCAACCGCCACGCCCAACATCATCGAAACATTGCCTTTTACATTTTGGGCTATTTCCCGTTGCCAATCGGCAAGCGTACCGGCGGTGATATAGCCTAAACTTGAGCCGCTTTTATCGGTGAAATAAATCGGCTTTTTAGGTGTGCCAATGATTTCCCCATTTGGTAATAAATACGCCCCATTTAGCCAACCTGTAACGTTGGTGATCGTCCATTGTGTCGAATGGTTGCCGTTAAAGTGAAAATGCTCGGTGAGTTTCTGCGTTAAGCCCGATCCTTGTGTCATTTTCAAGCCTTGCGCCTTCAACATTTTCCAGCCGGAATCTGTGCCAAAATCTTCACGGGCAATCGCTACAGTTCTAGGGGTGTTTTCGTCTCGGTTTTGCCATTGGAACAAATAATAATATTCACCGCTTGCGGTTTTGCCTTCTCCTGCTAATTCTAAATTGTCACAAATCCACGTTTCTTTTTCTTGAATGATCTCACCGGTGTCCCTATCCACTTTAGGCGTTATATAATGTAACCCTTTAATCTTGCCATTTTCTCGATATTCAACATAAGGTGTTTTGCGTGGGGCGTTGCCTTGTTCTTCTGCTTCTATCACGATTTCAGCCGTATTGAGTGCCTGTTCATTTTCTCTTAAACGTAAAACATAGGCGCTTAAATCCTGCTTGTTTTCGCCCAAGTTATCGGCAAAAAAGACTTTTTCAGCCTTTGAATGTTTGGCAATGGCTAAAAGTAGGGCAGTTTCTTGTGCTTGGCTGACTTCACCAAAACGGCAAAATGTTACGGCGTGAATATCGTCTTTTAAAATTTGATAATTGCCCGCATTTGCCAGTTTTTCAGCGTCTAAAATGATCGGTTTATAATCATTTTCTAAGCCTAATTTATCGCGCAATAACCCCCATTCTAGCCCGTTGCCTTTCTCCTTCCCAAATCCCCAAGCTTTCCACGCTTTATCACCAATCAAAGCGTAAATATGCTCATAGGCTACGCGCCCTTGTTCGTCAAAGTGCGGTACTTTTGGCGGTTGTTTTTTATATGCCATAACTCCCCCTAACCTTGATTTCTATGCTTAAAAAACGCAATCACATCGCCTGCGCGGTATTTTTTCGGGGCGTTTTTCTTTGGTGTGCCTACGCTTGCCGGAAAATGCGGTTCGTGAATCAGTTTTTGCATTAAATAGCCGTATGAAATTTTGGCATAGTCTGCTACTTGTCGGGCCGTCCAGATTTCATCATCATTAAACGTTGCCTTGCCGTTTTCAAGTCGGCTTAGGCGTTCGTCATAATCAGCAAGAATGCATTTCAGGCTTGCCAGCGTTAATTTTGGTTTTTGTTGAATTGCGTTCATTCCCTCTTCCCCTATTTCCGATTTTTACGACGTGCTAGGCGTTGTGCCTTGCGTCTATTTTTAATTTTATTCATTCGTCTTTCGTAAAAATTGATCTGCTCATTTTTAGGAAATTCAAGCCCCAAGAAAGCCGCATTAAATAGCCCGCTATCACTGGCGAAAAATTCCAATTCTGCGCCGTTGGGAAAGTGTAAAGAATAGGTGTTCATGCTGTTGCTCCTTGTGGCTGTTGTTTTCTTCCGCCCATGATTTTGAATAAATCATTAAAGGCTTTTGCGCTGCTGTTTTGTTGTAAAGCGGTGTGGCGTACATAGGTTACTTTTTCGATATTGCTTACCTTTCCGCCGTTTTCCAGTTTCAGCCTTGTTTCTTCGCTTTTTGCCCATTGGCGGGCGGTGGCTTTGTCTGATTCAAAATAGCGGCTTGAAATGAGTTTCTTCCGATTAATTTGAATTTTCACCACGGCATAGTAAGCGGTTTGATTATTTTCATCAGTGAGAGAGTAGATACTAAATGCCATTTTTGCCCCCTTGCTGTGCCTTGAATTGCGCATATTTTTCAAGCGTTTGTTCGAGTGGGTAACGCCCGTTTTGTGAATAAACATCGCATAGGTAGTTATCTAGCCACTTTAAAGCAGGTGTACCATTTAGCTCTTTGATTAAGGCTAAATAGCAAACGCCAAAAAAGGCGAGGGAATCTGTTAAATCTCGTTCTTCCGGTTGTGTCGGAATGTTGAAACGCGCATTTAATTCATCAATCAATAATAAGGAAGGATTTGCTCTTTTCTCTTTGTCAGGGGAGCGATAAATTAAAATACCTTCATGAGTTTGAATTAGTTTTCCGGTGCAAGAATTAGGCATAAATCCCCCCTTGTGTAAAAGTGCGGTCAAATTTTGGGTTGATTTTGGCGATAAGTGAAAGGCATTGAAAATCGGCGCTAAGGCTTAGGCGCGCGTTGGTTTCGTTGTTGGCTTGAATAGTTTGAACGCACAAATTAAAGTGCGGGTGCGTGCGATTCACGCATAGAAATTTGTAGATCATCTCTGCGGTGTCCTTGTGTAAGTTTTGAGGAACTACCGCTAAAGTTTGCAGGCTTGGGCGGTAGCACATAACGGGCTGCAAAACCGTTACACAAGGAACACGGCAAAGGGCGGAACCTTTCCCATTATGCGCTACCATTGAGAATAGACTATCAGAAAATAGGCTATATTGAATAGGTGCGTAAACGCTACGAACAAAAAAAGCACGATTTGGCGTGCTGTTCGCCTTGTGTATAAAAACGATCTTGCAGTGACCGGCTTTAGATTTTGCTAAAGCGGATTTAATATAGTTTAATTTCGTTTTAACTGTCAAGGCTGAATTTGACAAAATACGGCTTTTTTTGTGCGTTTGATGATAAATGCTTGATTTTTGGCTATAATATGCCTGTTCATTTTTCATAAATGAATCCTTAGTTATGGTTAGATAATTAGTTGGTTTAGGATTTAAGCCTCCGTTCCCGCGGGGGCTTTTCTTTTGGCTGCATTTCGGCGTCAAGACTAGAAATTGATCTTTCCTTGTGTGTTGCCGGATGCTTTAAGCTGTGCTAAACGTTCTTCATTGGTCATGGGTTTCATCCCTGCCTCTTTCAAAAGTTCTTTTTCGCTTTTCTCCCAGCCGTTCGCCTCCGGGCAATCCACAAAAACCGCACGGCGAATGTTGGTGATTTGCCCCACAAATTCCGCTTGTAATTGGTTGCATTGCGGGCAATAAAGGCGAGCACTGGTAACCAGTAAAGAAAGTTTGCTACTTGTCCGAATACCTACTTTATGCCCGCAAAACGGGCAATAAATCGTTAATCCGCTCATCTTTCCCCCTTAGTGCGCATTGGGGTTTTCTGCAGTGTGATTTTGCTGCGCTAAATAACGCTCCACGGCTTCAACCGGATAACGGGCCAAGCGCCCAAACTTAACCGGCTTTGGAAATTTGCCGGCTTTTGATTGTTCCCATAGCCAACTGCGAGAAACTTGCAACATTTCGCAAAGTGTGGCGGTTGAGTAATAGCGTTGTTGTGAATCAATGGTTTTTTCCATACGTTTCCCTCTAATTCGTTGGTGTTGTCAAATAACGTGCTTTTTTGTCTTGTTTGTCGGGGTGGTATGGTAGGGAAAGGAGTTTTTGAAAAGTGGAAATTTCCAAAAATAGTTTGGAAATTTCCAAAAAAATGAAAGGTTATTTTGTTTTATTAAGCCAGTTTCTAAGCGTTTCCGGCGTGATGTTAATCTCTATTCCAGCACTGGCAAATTTTTTGGCTAATTCTCCGTTTAAAAGTCTTCTCGCTTTTTCAGGTTCATCTATGCCATAGTGCAATTTGAGTAAGGCTTTAATAAATTCGGCTTGGTTGGCTTGTTTTCGGGGTGATGTTTTTTCTTTTTCAATTTCCTCAATCTTTCCTTTTATTTCGTCCGTGTATTTCTTGCCATTAATAAAATCGTCAAAATCTGAATGCAGTATATAGAAATCATTAATCTTGAAGTGAATATTTTGATTTTCTTTTAAGTATAAAATAAATAATAACCTGTTTTGTTCATTATTTTTTGGAGTGAGCAGATAATTTATCCCTAGATCTAGGTTTAATCCATTATTTAATATTGTTTCTTCTGTTTTTATTTTTCTTGGGTGATGATGAAAAGGAAAGTTAAAAAAACCGTTCATTCTTAATATATCATCCTCTTTAACCGGTAAACATTCTAACAATCTTCTTACATCATTTATCTTATCGCCTATAAATTTAAAGCTTTTTCTTTCTGTCCAAAGCCTAAATTCATTTTCTTTTGCTTGCTTAAATGTTTGTGCAAAAAATATATTTTCTAACTCAAAGTCTTTCTCGCTTATGGTTCTTATCTCATTAGCTAAAATAATTTGGGGTAAATCATTTTCTTTTGTTTGAAGGAAACGATTATTCCCTATATTTAATGATAGAACGTTATATTCCATTTTCACGCTAAACATTAAATAACCGTGAATCCAGTAATGAATTAAATCCTCTATTGTTACCGGCTCATTAAATTCCCTTGTTAATTTATCCGCTGCTTGTTGCAAGCTATACCATTTTCTCGGTGGTAAAGTGGGTTTATTTTTTGTCATTTTTGATGAATCCTTAAATAAAAAGAAAAGCCCATCAATAGGGCTTTAAACGGGGTTTATTGGTTTTGTCTATGGCGTGCGTTTTCATAGGCTTTAAGGCGATCTCGCTTGCCTACGGATAATACAAAAACGGTGATTTCATTGTCTCGCACTTCATAAATAAGGCGATACCCCGCTGTGCGTAGTTTAATTTTATAAAGTGCGGGCGAAAATCCTCTTAATCTGTCCGCTTGCACATGGGGATTTTCTAACCGTTCGTACAATTTCTTCTTAAATTGGCTTTTTACTGGCTCGCCCAATTTCTGCCATTCTTTTAACGCTTTTTCATGGAATTTCAGGCTATAAGTCATCAAGGTTCACCGCAATAAATTCACCCTCTTTCATACGTTCTTGTGCAATTCTACCTAGCTCCGCATCTTCCGCTAGTTCTTGAAAATATTCAAACAGTGTGGGAGTAACACAATAAAAAGCCGGTTGATTTCGGTTTAAAATGGCGATAGCGCCCTGTTCACTTGCCTGTGCAATCCCCATCGGATCCCGCTTTAAATCGGTAATGCTTGCCACCTGTTGCGTTAAAATTTGATGAATTGCCATCATCCCCCCCTTTTTGTTTTAGATTGTCGTTTTTGTCTTTTTCGCAGGAATCATAGCACATTAAAAAACTTTTAAAAGTTTCTTTTTGAGGTATAAAAAAAGCCCCTTTCGGGGCGGTGGGTTAATAACTTAAAATAAAGGAATGGGCTTGAGTTTCGTTTGAAATTCGGTCAGATTCACGGGTTTGTTCAGCCATAAGCCTTGAATATTCACGCATAAGTGCATTTCTTTCACTGGGCTGAATTGCGCCTTGTTTGACTAAGCATTGCACGCTGTGATTCAAAAACAGGTTTGTGGCGTGAAGTAAATCCGCCGCATGCGCTTCAATGGTTTTTTCTTCCATTATGCCCGCCCCTCAATGCCCTCAATTAAAACCGCATGGCGGTAATTTTCCAGCAAATAATCAAGCTGTACCGAAAAATAAACATTTAGGCTATCTTCGCGCACTTCTTGCTTGAAGAATAGGCGGGCTGTGTTTTGTTTTAAATAAATGGCAAGGTTTGAAAGCGTGGTGATTAAAATACAATTTGCCGGAAAGAAAGGCGCATTGATTGCACGCAAGCCCCCGATAAGATTTTGTGCGATTAAAAGCACGCCATTTTGTGCATTAAGCTGTTTTGGCTCAAGCTGAATCAGTGCACCGTCTAAAACATTTCGCCCACAAATTGCGATTAAATCGCCACTTTCTTGAAGTGTTACCGGCAATTTTTCAAGGGCTTTTTTGATAAGTTGAGCGGTGGTTTGCCCGCTTAATTCACCGGCTTGAATCACTTGGGCTTTTTCTTTTAGCTGTGCATGCCAACCTTTCGCCATATCCTCGCCCAGTGGGTGGGCTTGTGGGTCGGAATCTTCTGCGCGGTGTGTGCCGTGAAAGCCTACCATGGTGAGATTTTTCGCCAATTCTCCGCCTAAACGGGCATTAAGGGCTTTTTCAAAATCAATTTCGGTAAAAAGATCCAGTTCGCTATGCAAAAGGCGAACGTCGAGATTAATTTGGGCGCACTCAAAAGGGGTTATATCTTGCACGATATTGCGCGGTTCTCGGGCGTGCTTGTCGGTGTCTGTGTTGCTGACAATCGGCAAAGAGAGGGCGTAAGTTTTATTTGGTGAATCTTCAACAAATTTTGTGGTGATTAAGCCTAAGAAAGCGTGATTTTTGATGCCTTGTTTAATAATCTTTTCCACTTTGGCGTGGTCGTTGAAATGGCTGTATTCTTGCATTTCTACGCCTTCAAGTTCGTTTTTGTAGGCGGTAAATTTTTCTTGAGTGAGTTTTTGCATACTGTCATCCTTACATTTCAATTAATAAACGTTTTAAGCCTTTTTCTTCTTGCACTTGAAAGCGCTCAACGTGCTTTTGCGTTGGGGTTTTTGGTTTCCAATCGGCAGCCAGTGCCAGCGGTGGGATTTTTAATTCTTCCGGCGTGGTTAATTCCACGTTGAATTTTTTGATAATGAAGTCGTTAAATTCATCGTGGCTATCCCTGCCGGTTTGTGGATCATATTCACCGGATTGCACAAATAAGCCCTTAAATAGCGCAATTTGTGCTTTATTTTTCGTCATAAATTCATCAATTAAGGCTTCGGCGGTGAATCGGCAAATCTGCTTGCGGAAAGTGAGAAAATCTTGTTTGGCGGTGTAAACTTCTTCGCGCTTGTCGTAAAGTTTTTGTTCTAAGTCTTCATTCAAGGCAGTGAAGAAATCCACACGTGATTTTAATTCCGCTTTTAATTTTTGCGTGGCGCTGTAATCGTCAAGGGTAAGTTCGCTTTCTGTCTCAAATTTTGCCTTGATTTTGGCGATTTCCGTTTCAAACTCGTGGCGTACTGCCGCAATCGTAGCGTTATTTTTCGCCTGTTTGCGCTCGAGTGTATTCAATTCATCAGAAAGGGCGATGAGTGCCGCTTTTTTGCCGTTGAAGTCGCTTAAAAGTGCGGTCAATTTCGCTTGTTTTTCGGGGTGTTGTAGGGTGAGTTGGGTCATTTTTTGCCTGCCTGTTTTGCTTTGTTGTTGCGTTGTTCGATGCGTGCATTCATCCATGCGCGCACTTCACTTTCTAGCCATGCTTTCGCATTGCCGCCTAGATTTACGGCTTCGGGGAATTTCCCTAGCCGCGTTTTGTCGTAAATCGTGGAGCGTGAAAGCCCCGTGAGGTTTATCACGTCATCCACTCTTAAAAAGCGTTCGTTTTGTGTGTTGTCCTTCATCATTTGCCCTATGGTGTAGTGCCTTGTATCCATTAGCCAACGAGTAAGCCCGGTGAGTCCGTTTTGTTGTTGCATTTTTTACCTAAAAAAATTTGGTGCGCTGTGTGTCCGTGCGTTACGCCTCGGAGCGGTTTTTATTATGGATAAATCAGGAATAGCACGCATTAAGTGGCAAGTGTGGCGGGGTGTTTCACAAAATCGGTGGAAAAATTAAGAGCAAATTCAACCGCACTTTTTATCAATGCGGGGAACTGTCCGATTTTGGATGCTAAAAATTGGGCTAAATTGGCATTTTTACGCCTAAATTTTGCGTTTTTCTGCGTTGGTTTGCGTTGATGAACGAATATTTAAAACATCGAGGTGCGCCAGTATTGGCAAGGCTTGAAGGGCTTTTAAAATTTGCGTTGAAATCACTACAAAAAGCGTGCGGGCGTGGCGAGGGTTTGCTAGCGATTTTTCGCAAGGGCAAATCGTTTAAAAATCAGGGGGAAATTAGGCTTTTTAGTATTGTGGGGCTTGTGTTTTTGATATAATAAAGCCATAGAAAAACCAGTAAGGACAAGGGTTTATCAATGTTTAAACGTGGGCTAACTTATGCGCTTGTCGCCGTGATTGCATTGGGTTTTATCAATCCGGCAATAGCGGAAAAAAAGAAAAAGGGTAGTGGCATAATTAAAAAAGCGGTCGCCGCCTATGTTGTCTATAAAGTCGTTAAGCATTACAAAGATAAAAAGGAAGAGCAACAGGCAAAGAATAAACAACATCAAGATCACTATGTTGAGCCTTACTATGATGAAGAATGCGAGGATGAAGACGAGTGCGAAGAAGAATAAAGGGCGGAACGCGCCGCCCCATGATGGTCTAGGCTTTCATAGCCTCTAACTTGCATTGCTCTACATAATCGCCCCAACATTGCATAATGGCTTGTCTTGATTTCCATTTTTTAGATTTATCATACGCCTTGCGAACTTTGCCCCTATTTTCATGAGAAAGGCATAATTCGATTGATTCAGACGAAAAACAGTCTAATTCATGTAAATAAGTGCTGGCAATACTGCGTAAGCCGTGAGCAACTAATAAATCTTTAAATCCCATTCGTTTCAATGCCACATTAGCCGCACCGCTATTCATTGGTCGATTATAGGGAGCAACACGGCTACAAAATACATATTTACGGTTGCCCGTATAACGGCGCATTTGCTCTAACACATTCAAGGCTTGAGAGGAAAGCGGAACACTATGCGCACGTTTACCGCCTTTCATTCGCTCTGCCGGAATATGTAAGGCTTTCGCCTCCCAGTCAATATCAGCCCATTCAATCCTCACCGCCTCGGAACTTCTCAAAATGCTCAATAACTGCCACTCGATTAAAAGTGCGGTCGGTTTTTTAATATCTGAATTTTGCAAAACCTTGAACAAGTGCGGCAATTCTTCGGGGGTTATGGTTGGATGATTCTTTGTCTCCACATAAGTAAACTCATCGTGAATCTTTCTAAACGGATTTTTCACGATTAAATCTTCATCCTCCGCCATTCTAAAAATCTGATTAATCGCAATATTGATTTTATAAAGCGTATTGGAATTTTTCAGTGGTGAAAGCGCCGGGCCAAAAGTCTCATAATTTGCCTCATCAATCGGCAAGTCTGCGATTTTAGGGAATAAATGCAACTCCACGCGGCGAAAAGCCTCATTAACGGTTTGCGCCTTGAGTTTCCCCAATTTTAACCGCTTATCGCGCCATCTCGTCGCCATTTCTGCAAAGGTGATTTTCTTTTCTTCTACCGGATTAAGTAAAGATTCACGATATACACGAGGATCAATGTGACGAAGAACAAGCCCCCTATATTCCCGTGCCATATCTCGCGCGTCAGTAAGGGAAAGCGTCGGATAATCGCCCAGCTTGATTTTCTTCAGCTTTTTCGCAAATTTATATTCAAAATAAAACGTTTTCTTTTTACTCGGCATAACACGGATAAAAAGCCCTGATTCTTTGCCGTCATATTTTCTAAATTCTTTCTCTTGAGGTTTAAGAGATTGAATAGTGGAATCGGAGAGAGGTTTAACTAATTTCATAATGAAAGCCTTTGTTATGGTTAAACATTAGCCGTTTTAACTCCACAAAAAGTAAGCCCAAATTGCTAGGGAGTTAAATAGGGAGTTAAAAACGACAACAAAGACAAACAATAGCGAACGAAAACAACAAATAGAAAGCTGTTAAAGTGTTGTTTTTACGTTGTTTTTTGACAGAAAAGACGTTATTTGACAAGCTACATGGCGGTGAGAGGGGGATTCGAACCCCCGATGCACTTTCGCACATACACGCTTTCCAGGCGTGCTCCTTCAACCACTCGGACATCTCACCGTGTTGAGGTGCGCAAACTATAAAGATTTGAATCGCCTTAGTCAAGTTTTTTGAGCTAGAACATAAAAATCCTCACAAATTTTCGTTAGAATAATGGCGTTTTATTCACTTTCTGTCGTTTTTTTATGCACATTAAATCATTATTTTCCAAAAATGTGTTTTTGGCTGTTAAGCCCTTCAGCGCATTGAAGGATTCATTTCGTCTTGGTTATACAAAAAAATCACTCCTTCAAGATGTTATTGCAGGTTTAACTGTGGGTGTGATTGCCATTCCGCTTTCCATGGCATTGGCGATTGCCAGCGGTGTGCCGCCACAACATGGGCTTTATACTGCTATTATTGCAGGCATAATCATCGCCCTAACCGGTGGCTCACGTTTTAATGTTTCCGGCCCCACTGCGGCTTTTGTGGTGATTTTATATCCCGTTACCCAGCAATTTGGTTTAAGTGGTTTGCTGATGGCAACCCTACTTTCCGGCGTGATATTAATTTTAATGGCATTATTCCGTCTCGGTCGCCTCATTGAATATATCCCTCTGCCGGTTACCCTCGGTTTTACCTGTGGTATTGGTATTACAATTGGAACACTCCAAATTAAAGATTTTCTCGGTTTGACGATTGAACAAATGCCGGCTCATTATTTGGAAAAAATTCAAGCAATTTTGACCGCACTTCCCACAATAAATTGGTCTGATACGTTGGTAGGCCTCACCACGTTGTTGGTTTTGACCCAATGGTATAAATTACGCCTCGCCATACCGGGGCATTTACCTGCGGTGATAATTGGAACCCTTGTTGCATTAGTTTTACAGTATTTCGGTTTTCATGTTCAAACTATTGGCTCTGCTTTCCAATATACCTTACCGGATGGCACGATAGGGCAAGGTATTCCCAATGTACTGCCCGATTTTGTCTTGCCGTGGAATGTGCCCAATGCACAAGGGGAAGTGATTCAATGGAATTTTGATAGCTTGCAGGCCTTGTTACCTGCGGCATTTTCAATGGCGGTATTGGGGGCGATAGAATCCCTTCTTTGTGCCCTGGTGCTAGACAATATGACAGACACCAAACACCATTCCAATAATGAATTATTAGCTCAAGGTTTAGGCAATATCGTTTCGCCCTTTTTTGGCGGCATTACCGCAACCGCAGCGATTGCCCGCTCCACCGCCAATGTTAAATCCGGTGCGGTTTCGCCCATTGCCAGTGTGGTACACGCCCTTTTAGTATTATTTGCTTTATTACTTTTCGCTCAAGCCCTTTCTTATTTACCGCTTTCATCAATGGCCGCCCTGCTTTTAGTCGTGGCATGGAATATGGCCAGTGTACAGGAAATCATTACCCTTGCCCGCCGCTCCAGCAAAAATGAAATCGCGGTATTATTCACCTGTTTAATTTTGACCGTATTGTTTGATATGGTGATTGCGATAAGTGTGGGTGTATTGCTCGCCAGCCTACTCTTTATCCGCACCATAGCCGAAATGACGAAAGCCATTGAGCATAATGCACCGGAAGATCTGAATGATGTGTTGGTTTATCGCATCAGTGGACCTTTATTTTTTGCCGCTGCAGATAAATTATTTGCAGATTTACATGACAAAACCGTGCATACGGATCACGAAATCAAGCATATTGTCTTACAGTGCGATGCGGTGACCGTGTTAGACACAGGGGGAATTCATGCCCTTACCCGCTTTGTACAACATATGCTACCCCACCAGCAACTTTACTTATGTAACATGCAATTCCAACCTTTGAGAATGTTAGTGAAATCAAACACCACACCTGAAATACAAAAAATTAATTTTGCTTCGGATTTAAAAGAAACTTTTAATAAAATTCGTGATTTTGAGCGTGTTAATCCGTCGTGAATAAATAAAAGCGTGCTAGAATAGTGCGCTTTTTTATTAACTGAGAAAGGAATTTTTTATGCGCCCAAATAACCGAGAGAATGATCAACCCCGCCCAATTAAAATTACCCGTCATTATACGAAACATGCGGAAGGTTCGGTTTTGGTTGAATTTGGGGAAACCAAAGTGCTTTGCACCGCCAGTGTGGAAGAAACCGTTCCCCGTTTTCTGAAAGGTCAAAATCAAGGTTGGGTAACGGCTGAATACGGTATGTTGCCACGCTCCACCCACAGCCGTATGCCACGAGAGGCGGCAAAAGGCAAACAAGGGGGGAGAACCTTAGAGATTCAACGTTTAATCGCCCGTTCTTTGCGTGCCATGGTCGATTTAAACGCACTGGGTGAACGCACCATCACCTTAGACTGTGATGTCATTCAAGCCGATGGCGGCACTCGTACCGCTTCGATTAGCGGCGCTGCCGTTGCCTTATGTGATGCCATTAACGGATTAATGGAAAACGGGAGTTTAAAAACCAATCCAATTAAAGCCTTAGTTTCAGCCATTTCCGTGGGGATTGTGGAGGGGGAAGCGGTATGTGATTTAGAATATATTGAAGATTCAGCCGCCGAAACAGATATGAATGTGGTGATGATGGAAGACGGCAGAATGATCGAAGTCCAAGGCACGGCAGAGGGTGAACCTTTCAACCATGAAGAATTACTCACTTTATTAGCATTAGCCAAACAAGGCTGCCAACAAATTTTTGCCGCACAACGTGAAGCCCTAGGCTTATAAGGATAAAACGTGGAACAATATAAACGAGATTTTATTGAATTTGCCTTAAGCCGTCAGGTATTGAAATTTGGCGAGTTCACCTTGAAATCAGGACGTAAAAGTCCGTATTTCTTTAATGCCGGATTATTCAATACCGGCGCAGATTTAGCCCGTTTGGGCGAATTTTATGCCGCAGCGATTCAAGCAAGTGCGGTCGATTTTGATGTCATTTTTGGCCCCGCTTACAAAGGGATCCCTATTGGCACCACCGTTTCTGTGGCATTGTTTAACCGTTACAACCTGGATAAACCGGTCTGCTTTAATCGCAAAGAAGCCAAAGATCACGGTGAAGGTGGCAATTTAATCGGCAGCCCACTGCAAGGCAAAATTTTATTAGTCGATGATGTGATCACCGCAGGCACAGCAATCCGTGAATCGATGGAACTCATCAACGCTAATCATGCCGAACTTGCTGCCGTATTCATTGCCTTAAATCGCAAAGAACGTGGCAAAGGCGAACTTTCCGCTATCCAAGAGGTGGAACGAGATTATCAATGCCGTGTCTTATCCATTATTGATTTAGACGATTTAATGCAGTTTATTGAGCAAGATCCAAACTATCGTGAGCATTTGAGTGCAATGCACGCCTACCGAGCTGAGTTTGGCGTATAAAACTTGATAAATCGATCTTTGTCGCTATTTTAGAAAACACGGTGAAAAACAACCGCACTTTTTAGAGGAAAAGCATGAATTTTATTGGAAAAATGTTAGGGGTGTTTATCGGCTGGAAAATCGGGGGATTTTTTGGTGCCATTGCAGGGCTGATTTTAGGTTCTATTGCCGATAAAAAGTTATACGAACTGGGGGCGGTGAATTCGAGCTTTTTCAATCGAAAAACCACACGCCAAGCCCTTTTTATGCAAACCACCTTTGCCGTATTGGGGCATTTGAGTAAAGCCAAAGGCCGAGTAACGGAAGAAGATATTCAACTGGCTAACCAATTAATGGCACAGATGAAATTAGACGATCAAGGTCGCCGTCTTGCCCAAGATGCGTTTCGCCGTGGCAAAGAAACGGATTTTCCTATTCGCCAAGTCATTCGTGAATTTCGTATCGGTTGTGGACAACGTGCCGATTTATTACGAATGTTCTTACATGTGCAAGTGCAGGCAGCCTTCTCAGATTCGCAACTACATGAGGGTGAAAAAGAAGTCCTTTATGTGATTGCTGAAGAACTTGGGCTTTCCCGCATGCAATTTGAGCAAATGATCGCAATGGAAATGGCGGCTCGTGCTTTCACGCAAGGCGGTTTTTATCAGCAATATCAGCAAGGTGCCTATCAACAAGGGGGGCATTACGAATATCAACAAAACCAAGGAGCATACCAACGTACTTCCGGTCCAACCTTAAACGATGCTTATAATGTGCTGGGGGTGAATGAAACGGATGATCGCAATACCGTCAAACGGGCCTATCGCCGCTTAATGAATGAACACCACCCGGATAAATTGGTCGCCAAAGGATTACCCCCTGAAATGATGGAAATGGCAAAAGAAAAAGCACAACAAATTCAAGCCGCTTATGATTTGATTTGCAAATCAAAAGGCTGGAAATAAAACGTGCGTGTCATTCTCGCCCCTATGCAAGGCGTACTGGATCCTTTCGTACGCCAACTTCTCACTGAAATCAACGATTACGATTTATGTATTACGGAATTTATCCGTGTGGTTGATCAGTGCCTGCCTGAAAAGGTGTTCTATCGTTTATGTCCTGAACTGAAAAGTCAGGGTTTCACCCCCTCAGGAACAGCAGTTCGGGTGCAATTACTTGGACAACATCCCGATTACTTAGCCGAAAATGCCCTCCGAGCCATTAGCTTGGGTTCGCACGGTATTGATTTTAATTGTGGTTGTCCTTCTAAAACCGTGAACGGTAGCCACGGCGGGGCGGCATTACTCAAACAACCGGAATTAATCTATCGTGCCACACAGGCTTTACGGAAAGCCATCCCTCTATCTTTCCCGGTGAGTGTGAAAGTGCGGTTAGGCTGGGATGATGTTTCCCAAGCAATGGAAATTGCCGATGCCGTTCAACAAGGCGGGGCAACCGAGATCACCGTGCATGGTCGCACCAAAGCTGATGGTTATCGTGCCGATCGCATCAATTGGGAAAAAATCGGGGAAATCCGTAAACACCTTTCCATTCCGGTGATTGCAAATGGGGAAATCTGGCATTGGCAGGATGGACAACATTGCCTTGCTACCACCGGCTGCCAAGCTTTAATGGTGGGACGTGGTGCATTAAACATTCCAAATTTAAGCCATGTACTCAAATCAAACACCACCAAAATGCCTTGGGTAGATATTCAAAAATTATTACAAAAATACGCCGAAATGGAAAATTTTCACGATTCAGGCTTTTACCATGTGGCACGCATTAAACAATGGTTACGTTATCTAAATAAAGAATACGATGAGGCGAATGTCATTTTTGAAAAAATAAAAACCTGCCAAACAGCAGAAGCGTTGCGGCAACGATTACATCAACCCCATTGAGATCAAAGTGCGGTCAATTTTGACCGCATTTTTGCAACTCGCCAATATGATAGCCAATACACAAGATCCTTATTGCAATAAAAGAAAATCTACTATAATGCGAGGGGTTAATTTCGGAAGTCATAAACTATGAATATTCAAAATGTGATTTTATGGCGGCGTTTCTTCTCCGGTGTGGCCTACACCGCAATGCAAAGCGTCTTTTTTATCTATTTACAAAACAATAAAGGCTTTGATACCTCGCAAATTGCCAGTGCCTTTTCATTGTTAGTCTTTGCCAGCCAAGCCTTTTCTTTATTTGCCGGCGCATGGGGAGACAGTTTCGGTCGCTCAAAAATGATGCTTATCGGTTGTTTAATGGATGCGGCTGCCTATATTTTGCTGATTACCACAGACTATTACCCACTTTTGTTATTGGCAACCTTCTTTTTTGGTTTAGGTAGCACATTATTTGGCACCAATGCCCGAGCTTTACTGCTTTCAACGGCCGCAGATAATTATCAGGATAAAGCCAAAGCACAGGGAAAATTTTTGCGTATTCAAAGTTTGGCTTCAATGTTTGCCCCGCTACTCGCCCTACCGTTTTTACATTTCCAATTACCGGAAATGTTGATTTGGTTAAGCTGTGCTATTGAAGTATCCATGTTGCTCTTTATGCTTGTTGCCGTGAAAGAAGCCCCTTGCAAAGTAAGAAGCAGCGCCTTTCGATTTCATAATATGAAGCAAATATTAACTAAACGCTTCATATTTGCTCATTTATTACTCTTTATCCCACTGGCGATGAGCACCTCCTTTTATATTATTTTCCCTTATATTTTCAGTAATTTATTGGATAATCCCGAATCTATCCCTCTTGCTTTTTTTATCAATAATTTGATTGCGGTACTATTCCAAGCCCGCTTTTCCAGAAAGCTTGATTTTGGCGTAGTAAAACTCACCTATATTGCACCGCTTTTGGTGATTGCGCTGATTGTGCCTTGGTTTTATGTTATCGATTTTCTTTCTTTTATCACGGCTTACCTTTATTTAATACTCTTTGCCTTTGTCAGCCTCTTTGCCAATACAGCCATGGCCAATATGCTTGTGAAGTTAGATAAAGGCGTGAACCAAGGGCTTATGTTTGGCACCTCTAAGCTCATTTTAGCCGGTACCACCACCTTGGTGATGAACATTATTCCCGTCGTCTTTTTAATTTGGTAAACAGCATGAAATTACGCCATGTTTTTTTCTCGCTTTTGTTATCACTTGCTATCAGTGCGATTGCTATCGCACCTGCATTATATGATATGCGAAACCGTGACTCAGAACAGCTTGAGCTGGCACAATTGTACACACAGCTTGTGATCGCTCTTGAAAACGAAAACTACCTTAAACTTGATCAATTACTTGCTGATGATTTTGTATTAACCGTCATCCGCAATGGAAAAAGGGAACGCTTTACAAAAGCGGATTGGCTAAAAAATTTAAAAGACGGCGTGCTCTATTACGATATGTTGAAAGCTATCAAAGTGCTTCCTATCGGAAAAGATAGGTTAACCGCAACCTACGATTTAAAAGCCTCATTTTTTGGTGAGCAAGTAGAAGCCATGCGTTTAAAAATGTACTTCCGCACCCGTATGAACGAAGGGCAACGCCAAATCAACCGAATGTGGATTAATTGGGATAAAAATCAAGGGAATTGATTGTATTAAAAAGCTCTCTAGTGTTATCACATGAGGGCTAATCGACTTCAGTTATGACCTAAGAAATAAAAATGATTAAGGAAGTGAATATATAACAAGATATGCAATGATATACAAAAAAACATATCACTACATATCTTGTTAGATTTTAGACAGTGTTAGAAATGCGGGAAGATAGTTATGCTATGAGTTACTCCTTTTCCACATCACCCAACAATGCTGCATACTTTACCGTATTAGGGTCGGCTTCTAAGGCAATTTTTAATGCCATGGTGAGGGGAACGGAAAGGAGCATCCCCACGGTTCCTAACAGCCATCCCCAAAATAAGAGGGAAAGGAAAACCACTAAAGTGGAAAGCCCAAGACGTTGCCCCATCATTTTAGGTTCAAGAATATTACCAATCACCATATTGATGGCAATCACGCCGGTTGTTACTGCAAAACCAATACCAAAACCATTTAATAATAAAGCCTGTACGATAATAGGAATGGCGGCGATGATTGAACCAATATTCGGAATATAATTAAGCAAGAAACTGAGTGTTGCCCATAAAATGGCATATTGAACACCGCAGGCTTCCAACAAAATGAAAATCGCAACACCGGTCAGTAAACTGGTGATACTTTTAATGCCAAGGTAGCCAATCACCCCCTGTAAAATGCGGTCAATATGCCGTTCTTCTTTTTCTACATCATGAGGAGTAGCGCTTATCACAACGGCGAATTTGTGTTTCATTGTCGGTGCTTCCGCAAGCATAAAAATCACCACCAGCACCAAGACGAAGGCATTGCTCACCACACCGGAAAAATTGAGTAACACTCGGCTCACCAAATTCATGATGATACTCGGATCGAAATATTCTTGAATCGTATCTCGAGAAAAAGAAAGCGGTAAGTTAAAACGTTGTGCCAATGCCATCAGATCATTGATTCGTTCTGAAAGCAAGGTTTTATATTGGGGAATCGATTGGGTAAATTCCCGAGCACTGCTATTAATTAACCCGATTAAAAAGAAGAAAATCAGGGAAATAAAAACAAATAATAGTACCATTGCCAACCAGTGAGGCACTCGTCTATCGGTCATTGATTTAATTACCGGTGAACAAATAATGGCAATAAAAAGTGCCAGTAAAAATGGCACAACAATTTCTGCGGCTAATTTGATCCCTGCTAAAATCACAACAACGGCAGCAATACCTAACAAAGTGCGGTGTAAATTTAAGTTATTTTCCACTAGATCGCTTCCTCATTTTCTTCACCGGTTCGAATGCGGATCACCCGTTCGACATCATAAACAAAGATTTTTCCATCGCCAATTTTGCCTGTTTGACAGGTTTCTACAATGGTTTCAAGGCATTGTTCGAGTAAATCATCAGGCACGACAATTTCCATTTTCACTTTAGGGAGAAAATCCACCATATATTCTGCCCCACGATAAAGCTCTGTATGCCCTTTTTGGCGACCGAATCCCCGCACTTCAGTGACGGTCATCCCGCTAATACCAATGTCGGAAAGATTTTCACGCACATCATCTAATTTAAAGGGACGAATCATTGCTTCAATTTTTTTCATTTTCTTTCTCCAAATTTTCTCGTTTTGCCGATTTTGGGCGGAAACTTGCAATCACTTCCGGGTGGGTATCAATATACAGGCCACTAATGAGTTGTAAACAATAAGGGACAGCGCTAAAAATACCGTTCACTAACACCTTGCCCTCTTTGTTTTTCACCCCCTCTAAGGTTTCTTTAATGGCTTTTGGCTGCCCGGGTAGATTTAAAATCAAACTCTCTTTGCGAATAACCCCTACCTGACGGGATAAAATCGCTGTGGGAACAAAGTGTAAACTTACTTGACGCATTTGCTCACCAAATCCGGGCATTTCACGATCAGCAACCGCCAAAGTGGCATCAGGCGTTACATCCCGTTTTGCAGGCCCCGTTCCCCCCGTGGTTAACACAAGATGACACCCCCGCTCATCCACCAATTCTTTGAGTGTTTGTTCAATAATGCCTTGTTCATCGGGAATTAATCGGGTTTCTACAGAGAAAGGATCGATTAATGCCTTTTCTAACCAAGCCTGTAATTCAGGAATCCCCTGATCTTGATAGATACCGGATGAAGCTCTATCAGAAACGGAAACCAATCCTATTTTTAAAAGTGCGGTCATATTTTTCCTTAAATTTTGTTTTAAATCTCAATGCTTAAAAGGGAAATAAAAATGGAATTAAAAAGACACTGACGACCATGACAATCAAAGTAAAGGGCACGCCAATTTTTAAAAAATCACTAAATTTATATCCCCCCGGCCCCACTACCATGGTATTCACCGGTGAGGAAACCGGTGTCATAAAGGCGGCAGAAGCGGCAATTGCCACCACCATCGCAAAAGGAATAGGGGAAACTTGAAGCTGTTGTGCCAATGAAATGGCGATGGGGGCGACTAAAATTGCCGTGGCGGTATTAGAGATAAATAAGCCTATTACCGCACAAAAGACGAACAACATCATTAGTACGAAATACATCCCCCAATCCCCCACCAAGCGGAGCATCATCTCCACCGCAAGCTGAATGCCGCCGGTTTTTTGTAATGCGGTGGCAAAAGGCATCATGCCGATAATCAAAATTAAACTTGGCCAATGAATAGCCTCATAAGCACTTTTGGCATCAATACAACGGAAATACCCCAGCATTAAACAACCAATGAGAGCAGCAATGACATTGGGCACAATGCCGGATACCATTAATAACACCATCACCGATACGGAAAGCAAAGCTTGGGGGGCTTGGCTTTGCGCCGGTGCAACACGTTCCATTTCTTTCGGGTAAGTCAGCACCACAAAATCTTTAGTGCGATTACGCATTTGCCGAATGACTTTCCAATCGCCAATTACAAGAATTAAATCACCCAGTTTATAAGGTGTGCCGGAAAAGCTGTCGGAGAGCAATTCGCCATCCCGTTTGATCCCCACGACATTTAATCCATACCGGGAGCGAAATGCCACCTCTTGTGTGGTTTTATCAATCAACGCCGATCCCGGTACTAAGGATAATTCAGCCATACCAATAGATTTGGCTTGCTCATCAAAAGATTGGGATTTAATCTCTGCCGGCTCTAAATTGTGAGTGTGGCAAAATTCGGTGAGGTTAAATTCTTGTTGCCCGATATCGATCATCAAAATATCTTTTTCGTGAATTTCCGAAGTGGCAAGAGGCATCATATAAGTTGGGCGGAAGCGTTTCCAACGTTCGATCGCCAACACATTCACCCCATAGTTGGTGCGTAAATGCAATTCATCTAAATTTTTACCGATAAAAGGCGAACCGTTACGCACTACAAAACGCTTTGCACGCCCCCGTAAACCGTATTCATCAATCAACTCGCCCATTGAACGTTGGCTATTTTCCGGGTTATCGGTGGCAATCGCCCCACCCAACCAACGGCGGGTTAAAAGCATATAGCCAATACCTAACAATAAAATGACGATGCCGATAGGTGTGAAATCAAAAAACTTTAAACGCACACCGGTATCTTTGACTAATTCGGCATTCACCACCAAGTTAGGTGCGGTGGCGATCAAGGTCATCATACCGCTTATCAACCCCGCCACACTTAGCGGCATCATTAAACGTTTTGGGGAAAGGTTCATTTGGCGGCAAATCATCAACACCACAGGGATAAAAATTGCCACGACCCCCGTAGAACTCATAAATGCCCCCAACCCTGCCACCGCAAGCATCAGTAATACCAAAACTTTGGTTTCACTATTTCCGGCAAGTTTTAAGATCCCTTCACTGACTTGATAAGCCACACCGGTACGCACCAATCCCTCACCGATAATAAACAACAAAGCTATCAAAATAATATTCGGGTCACTGAAACCGGCAAAAATTTCATGGGTGGTGAGAATACCGCTCAAATAGAACGCTAACATCACCAAAAGCGCAACTGCATCCATTCGCACTTTGTTTCTGATGAACAAAACCACAGCGATGGCGAGCAACACCAGCGTCCAAAAAAGTGGGCTAACCCAAAGTGCATGAGTAAATAAGGTATTCATTTCCTTTCCTCACTTTTAGCGATGTTCCAAAACTTTACGAACCGGTGCAAAACTACAGCGGTGCTGAGGTAATGCCCCGAATTCAGCGAGTTTTTCTAAGTGTAATTTGGTCGGATAGCCTTTATGTTGCGCAAAGGCATACTCAGGATATTGACGATCTAAGGCTTCCATTTCCTGATCCCGCGCCACTTTTGCCAAAATAGAGGCAGCACTAATTTCAGCCACTAAACTATCGCCTTTGACAATGGCTTGGGCGGGAATATCAAGATCTTGAGGAATGTTATTGCCATCCACCAGCACAAAGTGCGGTTGAATTTTTAAGGATTTTACCGCTCTTGTCATGGCAAGTAAGGATGCTTGCAAAATATTCAGTTCGTCTATTTCCTCTGCTTCCGCCCGCCCCAACGCCCAGGCGAGCGCCTTTTGTTTAATTTCTTCTGCCAGTGCAAGGCGTTTTTTTTCCGTCAATTTTTTAGAATCGGCTAAGCCCTCAATGGGCTGATTCGGATCTAAAATGACAGCCGCTGTCACCACGGCTCCCACTAAAGGCCCCCGCCCCACTTCATCGACACCGGCAATCAGCTCATAGCCTTGGGGATAGTTAAACATGTTGGTTTTCCTCTAATAAATCAATCACCGCTTGGGCCGCTTGTTTATCCGCATCACATTGGATTTGTTGGTGTAAATCCGTAAAGCGTTGAATTAAAACATGGCGATTTTTAACCGCACTTTCTTCGTCCGATAAATAGACCGCCAATCTTTCGGCCAGTAATGCAGGTTCACAATTTTCTTGAATCATCTCCGGCACAAGCATTTCATTCGCTAGGAGATTAGGTAAGGAAATATAGTCCGTTTTTACCAAGCGTTTAGCCAGTAAATAAGTGAGGGGTTTCATTTTATAACCCACCACCATTGGCGATTTACATAACATGGCCTCAAGCGCGGCTGTGCCGGAAGCCAATAATGTAGCCTGTGCAGCAATTAAAACTTGGCGTGCATTGCCATCGATCAGGTGCATCGCTAAATCCGGTGCTACTTTTGCCTTAATGGCTTCGAATTGCTGTCGGCGTTTTTCATTCACTAAAGGCACAAGAAATTGCAGATCAGGAAATTGTGCCTTCAACAATAAGGCGGTTTTCAAAAAAGGCTCGGCTAAAAATTCAACTTCCGAACCTCGGCTTCCAACCAGTATCGCCAAATAACGTTGAGTAGGATCAATATTGAGAAATTGGCACGCCTCGGCTCGATTGGGTTTAAGGGGAATGGCATCGGCCATGGTGTGACCGATAAAACGGCAAGGCACATTGAATTTATCATAAAAGGCCTTTTCAAAAGGTAAAAAGGCTAATACTTGGTGTGTGGCTTTTGCAATTTTGTGAATACGGTTTTGACGCCACGCCCACACGGAAGGGCTGACATAATGAATGGTTTTAATGCCATTGGCTTTGAGTTTTAACTCCACATCTAAATTAAAATCCGGTGCATCAATCCCGATATACACATCAGGCTTTTCACGCAACATGGTTTGGATCACCTTTTTACGGATTTTTAGCAAATGAGGTAAATGCTTCACCACTTCCGCCAACCCCATCACAGAAAGCGCTTCCATATCCACCAAGGTTTCGCACCCCTCAGCCAACATACGAGGCCCAGCAATGCCAATAAAACGGGCATGAGGATAATGAATTTTCAGTTGGCGAATAAGGCCGGCACCGAGAATATCGCCCGACACTTCTCCGGCAACAAGGGCAATGGTGATGTTTTCTTTATTCATTAAATTTATCCTAAAAAATAACCGCACTTTTAATCTGAAAGTGCGGTTGATTTACAATTGATTTCTTGAAAATTTCCATTTTGGAAGGAGGATAAAGGTTCGAGATTAACGAATAATACCGCGTGTCGAACGCTTGAAAAAATCAGTGAAAAAACTAATGGCAGAATCTGTTTCTGCGATTTGTTCAATTTCCGGTATCACTTCCTCAAGGGTTTTCCCACTGCGATAAATCATTTTGTAAACATTACGAATGGCATGCATTGTCGGCTTATCAAACCCACGGCGTTTTAACCCTTCTAAATTCACACCAAACGGGCGGGCATGGTTGCCTTGCGCCATCACATAAGGCGGCACATCTTGGCTCACCATAGAGCCGCCGCCGAGCATAACGTGTGCGCCCACCACAACAAACTGGTGAATGGCAGACATTCCCCCAACAATGACAAAATCATCTAATTCCACATGACCGGCCAGGGTGGCATTATTGGCTAAAATGCAGTTGTTTTTAATTTGACAATCATGTGCCACATGAACATTAATCATCAGAAGATTATTATTGCCGATACGGGTAACCCCGCCCCCTTGAATCGTGCCACGATGAATCGTCACATGTTCACGAATTTTGTTGGCATTTCCTACGATGGTTTTCGTCGCTTCACCTTTGTATTTTAAATCTTGGTTGACTTCCCCAATCGTTGCAAATTGATAAATTTCGTTATCTTCACCAATTACCGTATCACCGCGTACGACCACATGAGATTTCAGCACGGTGCGTGCTTTAATCTCCACACTTCCTTCAACAATACAAAAAGGACCAATGACCACATCCTCACCAATAATAGCCCCGTCTTCAACTAATGCTGTCGGGTGGATTTTTGCACTTGAGTGAATCATAGTTATTTCCTTACTTAGCGACGAGCGCACATTAATTTCGCTTCACAAGCCACTTCACCATTGACCGTTGCAATACCGGTGAATGCGGTGATCCCACGGCGTTCTTTGATGACTTTAACGTTTAATTCCATTTGATCCCCGGGTAGGACCGGGCGTTTAAAACGGGCTTCATCAATCCCCGCAAAATAAAACAGCTCTCCCCCTTTTAATTCGTGGGTTTTGAAAGCCAAAATCCCCATGGCTTGCGCCAGCGCTTCTAAAATTAACACGCCCGGTAAAATCGGCTCTCCGGGGAAATGCCCGGTAAAACAGGGTTCATTCACGCTGATATTTTTGATCGCTTTTAACCATTCGCCTTCTTTGAAATCCAACACACGATCCACTAATAAAAACGGATAACGGTGTGGTAATAAAGTCATAATTTCTTTTGCTTCAATCACTCTGTCTGCTTGAATTTCTGACACGTTTAATCCCTTTTAAAAAAATGCAAGATAGGCGAAATTATACGGTATTTTAATAGCGATTACAAAATCGCCCGCTTCTCATCTCGCTCAAAAAATCTACTATTAAAACGTAAGTGTTCCCAACAATGGCGATAGACCAAACCTTTTCCCTCACCGTTACATAGAATTTAAACGTTGGAAGAATGACAAAAATTGCTATAATCACCGCTCATTTTCATGAGGAAAAATAAATATGCATTCAATTTCTTATTGGCAACGTTTAAAAGTGGCTTTTCAATATGTGATGCCTCAACATTATTTAACCCAATTTGCCGGCTGGTTTGCTAAGCAAAAATGGGGAGCAATCACCCATCTTTCCATCAAAGCCTTTGCGAAAAAATACAACATTGATATGAGTATTGCGCAAAAAGAACAATTTAATGACTACGAAAGTTTCAACGAATTTTTTATTCGCCCGCTCAAAGATAACGCCCGTCCAATTAACCAAAATCCGACCGCACTTTGCTTGCCGGCAGACGGTCGTATCAGTGAATATGGTCATATTGATGATAATCGCTTATTACAAGCCAAAGGGCATTTTTTCCGTTTAGAGGATTTATTGGCAGAAGAAAAAGAATTAGTGGATACCTTTAAAAATGGTGAGTTTGTCACCACTTATCTTTCGCCAAGAGATTATCACCGTGTGCATATGCCTTGCGATGGGATACTGCGTAAAATGATTTATGTTCCCGGCGATTTATTCTCCGTCAATCCGTTTTTGGCTCAGCATGTACCGAATTTATTTGCCCGTAACGAACGGGTAATTTGTGTGTTTGATACAGAATTTGGCACGATGGTACAAATTTTAGTAGGGGCAACGGTCACCGCAAGCATTGGGACAACATGGGCAGGGGTCATCAATCCACCACGTCATCATGAAGTGAAAAGCTGGACCTACGAAGGCGAAAATGCAGTGAAACTAGTAAAAGGTCAAGAAATGGGTTGGTTCCAACTCGGCTCTACCGTCATTAATTTATTCCAAGAAAATCAAGTACGATTGGCAGACCACCTCAGCGTAGGCGAGCCGGTTCGTATGGGTGAAATTTTGGCATATAAAAACTAATATTTAACAAAGGAAAACACCATGAATTTTGAACAAGTTAAATTAGACAGCCTTTCAGAAAAAGGTAGCTACGGTATCGGTTTACAAATCGGTCAACAATTATTAGATAGCCAAATGGAGATTACCGTTGAAGCAGTAGCCAAAGGAATTTTCGATGCCATTAATCACAATCAACCGGCATTGGATATCAATGAATTAATGCTTTCCGTGCAGCAACTTCAACAACAAGCGGCACAAGCACAACAAGCCCAATTTAAAGCCATCGAAGAAGAAGGCAAAGCTTTTTTAGCAGAAAATGCGAAAAAAGCCGGCGTCAGCGTGACAGACAGCGGACTTCAATATGAAGTTATCACCGAAGGGAACGGTGCGAAACCCTCAGCCTCCGATAAAGTGCGTGTTCACTATACAGGAACATTACCAGACGGCACGGTCTTCGACAGTTCCGTTTCCCGTGGTCAACCGGCAGAATTCCCGGTTAATGGTGTCATTCGTGGCTGGGTAGAAGCATTACAAATGATGCCGGTAGGTTCTAAATGGAAACTGACTATTCCTCACGAACTTGCCTACGGCGAACGTGGCGCAGGTGCGTCAATCCCACCTTTCTCTACTCTTGTATTTGAAGTGGAATTATTAGATATTCTTTAATCTCAAAGAAAAAGAGCGGTTGATTTTCAAGGTGAATTTCAACCGCTCCCTTTATATCAAGCTAAACTCGAGCGTGTTTTTTTCGTTTTTTCTTACTCTGTTTTTTCTGAAGTGGTGCTCCTTTTTTATAACCTTGCATCCATGCCGACTTTAACCCACTAGAAACACCCCCGTATTGCTGACAGTAATTAATACGCTGTTGCAATAAACTTTGTTGATAAGCACTGAACGTTTTTCCTACTCTAAAACCATCTAGATACCAATCATCCGCATCATGGCAATCGGCTGTGTTTAAACGTTTTGTTGAGCTATTCACATAAAAGGGAGAACGTCCTGCACCACTATCTGCCAACACATTTAATGTCAAAGAACCCCATAACAAAGCAAAAATAAAGGCTTTTTTCACAATACATCCTTATAAAATAATCATATCATCACGATGAAGCGCTACTGCGCCATATTCGTAACCTAAAACCGCTTCAATTTCTTGAGATTTTTTTCCTTTGATCAGCAATAAGGCATCACTATTATAACGAGGCATACCCAGTGCGATATTTTTGCCTGCCTGGTTATAAATTTTCACTACTTCACCACGAGAAAAACGCCCTTCAACCGCGACAATCCCTGCGGGTAATAACGATTTATTTTGCATAAGCATCGCTTGTTCGGCCCCTTCATCAATGGTGATTTCCCCGGCTGAAGGGGCGGCAAATAACCATTGCTTGCGACTTTCCAAACGATCTGAGTGATGAGCAGTAAACTTTGTGCCAATATTCTGTTCATGGGCTAAATCCACAATCACATTTGAACGATTGCCCGGGGCGATAATGGTTTCAATACCGGATCGGGTTGCCACATCGGCGGCGATAATTTTCGTACTCATCCCGCCTGTACCAAGATTTGTACCACTCCCTCCGGCAATGGAACGAATATGATCGGTAATTTTATCCACCACTGAAATCAATTTTGCTTGCGGATTTTTACGGGGATCACTATCAAATAGCCCTTGCTGATCCGTTAAGAGATAAAGTTGCTCTGCTTGCACGAGAATGGCCACCAACGCCGAGAGATTATCGTTATCCCCTACCTTAATTTCTGCCGTTGCCACCGCATCATTTTCATTAATAACAGGAATGATGTGATTATCCAAAAGCGCATGCAAGGTATCACGGGCATTGAGAAAACGCTCACGATCTTCGATATCTGCACGGGTCAATAAGATCTGTCCGATATGAATATCGTAAATCGCAAATAATTTTTCCCAAGCCTGGATCAGTTGGCTTTGCCCTACCGCAGCTAATAGTTGTTTGGATGCAATGGTCGGAGGTAGCGTAGGATGATTTAAATAATGACGACCTGCGGCAATAGCGCCGGAAGTAACAATCACAATACGAAAGCCCTCATGATGAAGCTGTGCAATTTGTCTGACAATTTCCATCATATGCGGCGAATTTAATTTTGGTGAGCCTTGAGTTAAGGTGCTGGTGCCAAATTTAACAACAATGGTTTTCTTATTCATTTTGCTTTATTTTCATCTCAAAAAATGCCGTTTACGTTATCACTAAATTTGTTAAAAAGCATTAACTTTATGTGGCGCTGTGATATATTGCTTCACTCTTCAACAAGGAGTTTTTATGACATTCAGTTTAATTGTTGCCACCACTCTCAATAGCGTGATTGGTAAAGACAACCAAATGCCTTGGCACCTTCCCGCCGATCTGGCTTGGTTTAGAAAAAATACCACAGGGAAACCGGTGATTATGGGACGTAAAACCTTTGAAAGTATTGGTCGCCCCCTGCCCAAACGTGTGAATATTGTGCTATCACGTCAACCCTATGAACATGAAGGGATCATCTGGAAAAACAGCCTTGAAAGTGCGGTCGATTTTGTCAAAGATTCAGAAGAAATAATGCTTATTGGTGGCGGTGAACTCTTTAAGCAATATTTACCCCAAGCAGATAAACTCTATTTAACGCAAATTCAAACCGAACTGGATGGCGATACTTTTTTCCCTCCCTTAAATTGGGCTGAATGGCACATTGAATTTGAACAATATCGCCAAAAAGATGAAGATAACCCTTACGACTGCCGTTTTCTAATTTTAGCGAGAAAGTAAAAAAATCAGACAAAATTCGTCTTTTTTATCACCATTTTGATTATTAACCATTCAAATACGATTTTTTTTTCACTTTTTTAAATTTAGTTGTTGACCGATAACCGAAAAAATAGTTTAATACGCCCCGTTGTTCGGCACTAGCCTATAATAACGCCTCGATAGCTCAGTCGGTAGAGCAGGGGATTGAAAATCCCCGTGTCGGTGGTTCGATTCCGCCTCGAGGCACCATTTCCTCCTTAGTTCAGTCGGTAGAACGGTGGACTGTTAATCCATATGTCGCAGGTTCGAGTCCCGCAGGAGGAGCCAAATTCTAAGAAGCCGCTAGAGAAATTTAGCGGCTTTTTGCTATGTTTAAAATAACATTGAATTTAATCTCTAAAAGATAAGGAATTGTTTATGAAAAAACTTTTTACATTCTTTGCTTTCTTGATGCTTTGCACATCTACTTTTGCCTCCAATCAAGTTAATCTGCGCGATGAAATGATGATTATGGCGCAACGCCTCAATTTCGCCAATCGCACGGAGTCTGCTGAAGAATTTAAAAATAATATGAGTGCTTTTATTGAGGCCGCCGAAAAATCGAAAGCCACTGTTCCACCCGCATGGGATGGCGATATTTCTCAATTCCCGGGGTATCAACAGGGTTTACAAAAAGTCATTGATGTTGCCACGGAAGCCAAAACGCTTGCCGAACAAAATCAGTTAAATGACGCCAAAGAAAAACTCAGCGAAATGCCTGAATTGCGAAAAATGTACCATAAATTGTATAAATAACCGCTGGCGATTTCCTATCACATTTTTGTCTAAAAATCCCACAATACATCACTTGAAATTCACCTTATAATGGTGTTAAATCTGCACACATTATAAGGTTATTAAATAAGTTGTATTTTAGTAGGATTTTATGTGTCAATTACTCGGTATGAATTGCAATACCCCAACGGATATTGTTTTTTCCTTTGAAGGCTTTCGGCGTCGTGCCGGTTTAACAGATTGCCATTCTGACGGATTTGGAATTGCATTTTTTGAAGGACGTGGCGTGCGTATTTTTCGTGACAATCGTCCCGCCTCCCTTTCTCCTATCGCAGACTGTGTGAAACAGTACAACATTAAATCCCTCAATGTTATCGCCCATATTCGCAAAGCCACACAAGGCGAGGTAAATATCGAAAATACTCATCCTTTTATTAGAGAAATTTGGGGTGAAAATTGGGTGTTCGCTCATAATGGTAATTTAAAAAACTTACCCGATATGTCGGAAAGTTTCTGCCAACCTATTGGTTCCACCGATTCCGAGACCGCTTTCTGCTATATGGCGGAATATTTAAAAAATCGTTTCCGAAAAAAACCGACCGAAATACAAATTTTTGAAGCCATTCAAGAAGTGACCAAAGAACTTGCTACCCATGGCACTTTCAACTTTATTCTTTCGAATGGAGAATGGATGATCGCCCATTGTTCAACCAATTTGCATTATCTAACACGCAAAGCCCCTTTCGGAAAAGCACACCGAATTGATGACGATGGCGTGATTGATTTTAATGATTACGCCAAAGATGGCGATAAAGTAACCATTATCACCACCTTCCCCCTCACCAAAGATGAAGTTTGGACAAAAATGGAAAACGGCGGTTTCGTCTTCTTTAAAGAGGGGGATAAAGTGGCAGAAGTGATTGGTGTGGCAAAAGAAATGGAAGACGACGGCACGCTGGGTTTACGCCAAACCGCTTAACTCTCAAAGCTTTACGGCATGAATATCACGTTTATAGAAAAGCCGTGATTTTATTCGATTAGAAAGGAAAGAATATGAATATTTTATTATTAGATGGCGGCAAAGCCTTCGGTCATTCAAACGGACAACTGAACCACACCTTGCACCACACTGCTTGTGAAGTATTGAAACAACTTGGACACAACATTCAGGAAACCGTGATTGATAACGGCTATAACATTGAAGAAGAAGTCGAAAAATTCCTTTGGATGGATGCCGTGATCTGGCAAATGCCGGGTTGGTGGATGGGTGAACCTTGGACGGTCAAAAAATACATTGACGAGGTCTTTACCGCCGGACACGGCAAACTTTATCACAGTGATGGTCGTCATCGTGTTGAACCGACCAAAGGCTACGGCACGGGTGGTTTGCTCCACGGTAAAAAACATATGCTTTCTTTAACTTGGAACGCCCCTATTGAGGCCTTCACCGCACCTAACGATTTCTTTGAAGAACAAGGCGTGGATGGGGTATATCTTCACTTCCACAAAGCCAATGAATTTATTGGGATCAAAGAAGCATTACCGACCTTCATTTGCAACGATGTAATCAAATCACCGGATGTGCCAAAATATATCGCTGATTACAAAGCTCATCTGACGAAAGTGTTTGGTTAAGGTGATGAAAGAGCGGTCGGATTTTGAGATGTTTTATCCATTCCGGCCTTTATTTTATTTAACGTACTTATTACTACTTGTGTCGAAATACAATTGTGATAGATCATCAACTATCCCATTGAGTTTAGGCGCAATCAGGCTAAGTGGTTTTATCATCCCTGGTTAGCAAAAGTTCTTCAATTCCCGTTTGAAAAGCAATCCCCATTCCCACCAACACGCCAATCGGGGCGGAAAATAAAGCAATCATTGTTTTTCTCCATAAAATTAAGTTAAACCCATTATAGGTGGGAAAGATTGTTTTGATTAGATGGGAACAATTGAATGGGCTATTGAGTAAAATTCAATAATCTCTTTTGAGTGAAAAGTGCGGTCGCTTTTTCTCCTGTTTTTGCAAAAGCGGCTAATTGATGGCTGATATAAGCCGAAATGCCCCTAAAATCGACCGCACTTTTAATCTGATAAAGGATATTAAAATTTGTAGAGCAACTATTTTTATAATGAGATGAAATCGTTATGTTATTTTTGGTGTTTCTTCAACCATTGTTGCATAAATTTAATTTCCTCTTCTTGCGCCTGAATAATATTTTTAGCCAGTTGGCGTAATTCAGGATCTTTGCCATATTTCAGCTCAATCTCCGCCATTTTCACCGCACCTTGATGATGAGGAATCATCCCCGCAGCAAAGGCAATATCCGCATCTTGGCTTTCCATACCTTTCATCATATCTTGGTGCATTTCATTCATTCCCACCATTAATTCTTGCTACATCGGGGTAAGATGAGTGGCTTGATGGTGATGAGTGGTGTTAGCCATCGCTGCTGCACCAAGGGTTAAACCGAGTAATGCGATCATTTGTTTTTTCATAAAATACTCCATTGGGTTAAATTGAGCAGGCATCTTAAACCCTAACCTTAGGTTAAGGTCAAGCATATTTCGGCTGTTTATTTTAAAGAAAATAATATTGCCCTTGTCCAAGGCAAAAAAACGCACTAATATTGTATCTACTTATCTACATTAAGGGAGATGTAATATGCCCATTATGACCAGCCGTGAATTTAACCAACATTCCAGTCAAGCCCAAAAATACGCCTTAAAAGAACCAGTGATTATCACCAATCGTGGTACACCGGCATTTGTGTTGATGAGTTATTCAGACTATGAAAAAACACAAAAACCGTTTATCAGCATTGCTGATGCACTTTGCCCTACCAATCCTGATGTAGCCGATATTGAGTGGGAATTACAAGCACGCAGTCGGACCCAACGACGTCCTGTTGATTTTTCAGAATAAGGGGAAATAATGTATTTGCTGGATACCAACATTATTAGTGAAATCAGAAAATTAGCTAAAAATAAATGTCATCAAAGCGTAGCAAACTGGGTTAGAGCCACATCAAAAGAATTAATGTTTACCAACGCAGTAGTAATGATGGAATTAGAGCGAGGCGTGATGTCTGTTGAACGTAAAGACACCACGCAGGGAAAATTGTTGAGATATTGGCTAGAAATAGAGGTGAAATCAGCTTTTCATGGAAAAATCCTCAAAATTGATGAAAAAACCGCTCAAATCTGCGCCAAACTACATATTCCAGACCACGCCCCTGAAAATGATGCGTGGATTGCCGCAAGTGCCATTCAACACAATTTGATATTGGTCACACGCAACACGGCAGATTTTGCCCGTACCGGCGTGAGATTATTTAATCCCTTTGAATAATCAAAACCGCCCGAGTGATTATCCGGACGGTTTTACTCAAAAGTGCGGTCATTTTTATCACTGTTTTTGTAACCGCTCTAACACCTCATTCGCCTTATCCGCAGCCACTGGATTAGACTTACTTAACTCAGCAGTGATCCGTTTTAATTCCACTTCATTTAAACCGAGATTTCTCAAAATGCCTAGATGAGAACGCACCGTTTCCAGCCCTGCAAGGGTGCTGACGGTAACGATCTCACGATTAACCGCACTTAAATTATCACGACTGAACAAATAACCGAATAAATGGGCTTTTAAAGCATAATCAATGCCCTCAAAATTCCATAAAATCGCTGAATTATCCCGTCCATTTAGGGTACTGAGCGTATGCGTACCTAAGGCATAATAGTCGGTCGATCCCGTTTTTGCTGTCGGATTGCCTTGCTCATCATGAATACCTTTCCCTTATTTTTCCTTTGCTTAGAGAATGGCTAAACATTTTAAATACGGAAGTTGTTCTTCTACAAACGCCTTGTGGAGATCTTTCATCATGGCTTTGCCTTCGTTGTCATCATGTAGGGTTCTCCCCTCTTTCGACATAAATAATCCGTTAGCCTTTAACAGATCCCAAGCAAATTCCACCTGTTTATTTTTCGCAATGCCTTCAATATGCGCCAGCAAGAACCAACGTTGTACCAAGTCAATATGATACGCCCCACCGGTAATCGGGCAGACAAGATAGCTAATATTGAATTGCGAAGAACGGGATTGTTCCAGTATATAGCGATTAAAGGCCACACAATGAGGACGGGCTTGCTCAATCGCCTCTTCAGATTGAACAATCGCTAGATTATTTTTCCCCGCAAGCACTGCCAAGACGTTAAAGATACCGTCTTCGTTTATCTGATCTTTTAAGGTTTCTACAATTGCTTTCACAGAATGAATTTTGTGATCTTGTAAAATATCGAGTACAGGATTAAATAACGTTTCATTTAACCCGACATTTAAATGGCTTGAGGCTTTCATTTCAATTTTCAAACGCGGGGTATGTAGCAAGACGCGTAGCTTTTTCCACGCTTCACTTTGTTCATAAGGAGTTAAATGACGTGCACCTTTTACCCAAAAATCCTTACGAAACTGCTTATTCAAGATAAAATCTTTCACTGTTTGCGCAAAGGAGGGATTGCTAAAACTTGCCATTAATTCACGCTGTTCTTGGTTATAGAGCGTGTCGTTGAAATCGTCTAAATAATTACTGGAACAAGCAAAAATTAACTTAGCCATTTCCAACCATTTTTGCATATCGGCAAAATACATCGGTTGCCAATCTTTATTCAGATATTCATGGGCAATATAATTGAGATCTTTATCCTTCAAGCTTTCAAGGCGAGATTGAAGTTGCGGTGAGTTTTGAGTAAGAGATGGGCTCTGTGCAAACACTTTCTCGACAAATTCTACACTGTCTTTGATATTTTGTTGACGGCTGTTCGCCGTA
This sequence comes from Rodentibacter heidelbergensis, assembly GCF_002000125.1. Classification (GTDB taxonomy): domain Bacteria; phylum Pseudomonadota; class Gammaproteobacteria; order Enterobacterales; family Pasteurellaceae; genus Rodentibacter; species Rodentibacter heidelbergensis. The sequence goes on along the minus strand of NZ_MLHH01000004.1, from coordinate 44,395 downwards.
GAGGTCATCGTGTTATGGTGCTCAAGCAATAAATGACGCAACGGTGAAGGAGCCGACCATCCCGGTAAGGTGTTATAACTGATATATAATATCCCACCCACTTTTAATTTACGGCGAATGAAATCCACCAAAATCGCCCTGTTTTCATCGGAAATCCAAGACCAAATGCCGTGTAATCCAATAAAATCAAATTCCGGTAAATCATCACGTTGACAAAATTCATTAAAACCTTGGTCTGCAATTAATGCACCATTATCGGCAATATGAGAAAGATGACGGGCAAAATTGGCTTGAGAGGGGTTAAAATCCGTGGCATACCATTTGGCATACCCCGCCGTTGCATGGGCATTTACCGATACCCCTTGTCCAAAACCAAGCTCACAAGCATGATATTGACCGTTTAAAATCGATTCAGGTAAGGCTAACCCCGCCATAAGAAAGGGAACAATCGCATTATTAGGATTGAGTTCCGAATAATAACCAAACGTGTAGTTTACATCACTCACATAGCCTTCCGACCAACTAGACATAAGTTCTCCTCTTGAATATTAATCGTTAAATCATTTATTAATATTGATCGCCTTATCCGCGATGTTCTGCCAACCCTTTCACCATTTTCGGATCACGGTGATTGAAGATGATCTCATCACGATTGAGTGTCGCAATTTGTGCTAAATCCTGCTCATCAAGGGTGAAATCAAAAATATCGCGGTTTTCAACCATCCGCTCAATTTTATGCCACACTCCTCTCTGCACTGGTAGAATGAGTGCTTTCAATGCGATTGCGGTAAAAAATATCATCATTTAAATCACTGGAAACATTCAATCTTGAAGAAGAAAAAGGCTGATAAAAACAACCGCACTTTAAGCCCAACCTAAAGTGCGGTTAAATTTGAGGAAGAATTACCAAGGGTTAAAAGCCCCCCTTCTCTAATCTTATTTCATCGCTCATCGTTAAGAATATTCATTATTTCCCCTTCTCTTAATTTCTCCTTAAGATCTTTTTGTTTTAATAAACTCATCGAAAGGCAAACAGGCTAATCGAAAATAACCAAGTGATAGGGCTTAATCAATTTGAAAGCCACACTTTTTATTTAAAAAAATAAACTTTAAATAAGGAAAAAATATGGAACACAACAAAACGATGAATGATTTAATGCGGCAAACTCAACAAAAAATCGAGCAATTTAAAGTAGAGGCGATAGAAAAACAGCAGGCATTAATCCAATCCTTACATGAACAAATCGCAAAAAGCCGTGAAATTCAAGCCACACTACAACAAAGCCAACAACAATTAATGGCGCAAATGGAATATGGGGCTGCTGTACTAATGGATTTAGAACAAGGATTACAGCTGGATTTTAGTGCAGAAATCGCAGAATTCGAACAAGCTTATCAGAACGAAAATGCCGATAAAGAAGCATTAGCTCAACACTTAGAGCAATCTACACAGGAAAAAATCGCATTACAGCTCAATGAATTAAAAGCAAAAACCAATGTAGCATTACAAGAATTAGGGCTGGTAAGACAAAATATCCAGCAATTATTTCGTGAAGAAAATGCTGCAAAAATTAATCGCCTAGCAAAATTAAAACGCCATTTTTATAGACGTTTTGGTAAACAACTCATTGCCTCAAAAGAATGTTTGGCAAAACAATTAGAACTGGGCGCCGCCAAACTTCGGGCATAGGCAATGTAAATTAAGTGCAGAGGGGATTTTTCAAATCCCCCGTTTTATATTTTGGTTATACCTGTAAACATCTTGGTTTCAACCTGTTTTTTATGGTTATAACCATAAATAAATGATAAAATCATCTTAATTTTATGAACAAAACCAGAAAAATTAAAGATGATCAATCGCCCCAACTATCTCAAACAAATCAAACCTTTTATCAACATGCCTTTAATCAAAGTGATTACAGGCATTCGTCGTTCAGGAAAATCCACTGTCATAAAGTTGTTGCAAGCAGAATTATTAGCTCAAGGCATTGCCGAACAACAAATCATTCATATCAACTTTGAAAGTTTTGCTTTTACTGACTTTAAAACCGCCGGCAAGCTCTATAACTTAGTCAAAGAGAGAATTCACACATCAGAAAAATACTACCTCTTACTTGATGAAATTCAAGAAGTCACAGACTGGGAAAAGGCTGTTAATGCTTTTATGGTAGATTTCAATCTTGACCTCTATATCACCGGTTCAAACTCACATTTATTGTCATCAGAACTGGCAACTTACCTCGCCGGGCGTTATGTAGAAATCCCTATTTTTACATTATCGTATCAAGAATTTTTAGATTTTAAAGCAAACTACACACAGCAAAGTACACAAAACTCCACTGCTCTTTTTAACGAATATCTACGCAAAGGCGGTTTTCCAATGGTACATACGGCTGATTATTCTCAGGAAACCGTCTATAAAATCGTGCAAGATATTTATGCCTCTGTGATTTTACGAGATACCGTACAACGCAACAAAATTCGTGATGTAGAGTTGTTAGAGCGCATTGTGAAATATGCCTTTGACAACATCGGCAACACCTTTTCAGGCAAAAATGTAGCGGATTATTTCAAAAGCCAGCAGAGAAAAGTGGATTTAAACACCGTTTACAACTATTTGAAATCTTTGGAAAGTGCCTTTATTTTACACCGTGTGGAACGCTTTGATATTAAAGGTAAAGAGATTTTAAAAACTCAAGAAAAATTCTATTTAGGCGATGTATCACTGCTCTACGCCACAATGGGCTTTCGCACAAGTCTCATTTCTGGCATTTTAGAAAATCTGGTTTATTTAGAACTCAAACGCCGTGGCTATCAAGTGTATATTGGTAAACTGGGTACGCAAGAAGTTGACTTTATCGCTCAAAAGCAAAATGAAAAAATTTATATTCAGGTAGCGTATAAATTAGAAAGCGAACAAACCGTTCAGCGTGAATTTTCTCCGTTGCAAACCATCACGGATAATTACCCGAAATATGTGATCACGATGGACGATTTTTGGCAGGATAATATAGATGGCATTGTGCATCAGCATATTGGGGAGTTTTTGTTGAACTAATTCCTTATATAAGATTAAGATAAGTGCTAGTAAATATTAGAGGTACTTTAGAAATGCAATTTATGCAAGCAGATATTGACTCAATTTCAAAAGCTCAAGAGAATGATAGCTTAACAGTTTTCGTTGGTTCTGGCTTTTCAAAATTCTCTGAAACAGATACTATTAAGTTTCCCTCTTGGGGAGAATTAATTGAAACGTTAAAAAGTGAAATAAATACAAATGAAACAGATTATCTTAAAATAGCACAGCTATATTATCTTGAATTTGGTGAATATAGGCTTTATCAGAAATTAAGAGAGTCTATTCCATTACATGCAGCACCATCTGATTTTCATATAAAACTATTTCAAATATTACAACCTAAGTACATTATTACAACAAATTGGGATAATTTGCTAGAAAAGACTATTGCAGAAAATGGTTTAATTTATGACATAGTAAAAACGGAAAGTGATTTAGTTAAGTCAATACTTCCGAATAAATTGATCAAAATTCATGGAGATTTTGAATCTCATAACATCATCTTCAAAGAAGATGATTATTTAAATTATAGCATAAATAACCCTTTATTTGATAATTTTTTAAAGCATATATTATCAACAACAACTGTTTTATTTCTTGGTTATTCATATAATGATAGTGATTTAAAACAGATAATAAAATGGATTGAGAAAAATTCTAAAATATCCCCACCTAGATTTTTATTAAATATGAAGACAGAATCATCTCAAAAGAAATATCTAGAAAACCACGGAATAAAACATTTAGAGATCAAATCTGAATCTATTATATACAATGAATTATATGAGAAATTTTTCTACTCAGTAGAGAATACTATAAATGGGGAGCCATTCTCTCAAAAGAAAGATATTTCTGATATCGATGTTGTAGAGTTTTTTTACAACAAATTAGTCGGCTTGGATGAATTGAATACTTTACTACCAGAACAAGTCACAAATATTTTCTCAAATTGCACAATAAAATACCATTATGATTGCTTTGGTTTAGAGTTTCATAGTAATTCCTTAACCATAGATTATAGTGATAATATCAGAAAAGTTTATGCTCATTTCTTTGAGATCCTTAAAAATGAAGAAAAGACTAAATTATTTAAAAATAAACTAGATTATATTTTCTCTTCATTTCTGTCTGCTGGTGTAGCATTTATTGAGAATAATAATTTCACATTTGATATTACAAAACATTTTGAAACTCAAAGATTCAACCAAGGATTTATTGCTGAGAAAGACAAATTTTCAAGATTTATTTCTTTTTCTAGCAAAATGACAAAAACTAATTTCGATATTCTTATATTTCATGATAAGTCTGAAGACGAAAAATTATCAATATTCCAAAATTTATCATCCGAAGTAACTAAAAAACTTATGCGAAAGCAGTATTTATCAGCAATGATTTGCAAATTTAATAAATCTGTTTTTGCTTATAAATTAAGCCATGATACACATATAAAGAAAGATTTAATAGATAAATTTAGAAAGGAAGCTAATTATAAATTTACTAATGATTTAATAAACAATAGATATCCCTCTAAAAGTAAAAAACATCTACAACCACTAATCGAACTATTAGATTTTAAATCGATATACAAATTTCATTTCGATTCTACTATTGATAATACAACTTTTTTAAAAGCTGCTAAAAGCAATAAGAATGGTGGATTTAGTTTCAATAATAAAGAGCAAAGGTCTAATGATCGCTTAATCCAATTATTGCGTTTTTGTGCAGATAATGATGTAGTTTTAGATTTTTATTCTGAATTTAGAAACTTAATGACATCATATATTACGGGAAAAATTGAAATTTCAAAAGTAAACGAAATCTTTAAATTTTCTGTATACGATCTATTCATTATGATCAAATATCTTAAGTTTAAAGATACTTTGTCAATTTTGCTAGAAAACATTATACCTTTTGCAAGAGAACCAGAAAAAGAAGGAAGTGGAGAAAACTTCTTACATTTTGGTGAAAATGAAAAAATATACATCCGAACAGTTTTTAGTAATTTGTCTGAGCTATTTGTAAAGCATAGCCATTCATTTTATTCAAATGATATATCTAATTCCTTTCTGAATTTTATGTTGATTTTAGGTTTAATTAAATGGAATAGTGAAGAGCTAAACGAATTTATCAAGAGAATAAAGAATGTATTATTAATATCAGATATTCCTTATGACTGTATTAAATCTATAAATTATTTTACAATAATACAATATAAATTATATAAAACTAATAATGAAGTTTTTTTAGAGCTAATTGATACTGTATTAGAAGGATTTGTGTCAGGTAAATTCAGAATTCCACGCTACCAAGGGATTGGCCGTAATCTATCATATGTGTACCATTACTCTATTGCAATGAATATTCCTTATTCAAATAAGGATTTGGTTGAAAAAGCGATCTTTTCACTTGAAAAAAATTTTCAACATGATAAGAAAATCCAAAGATTTTTCCTACAAGAGTTTTTACTTCCGGTATATCAAATATCAAATGATGAACTTAAAATAATTTTTATTAGCTGTTTTGATAAATTGAGAGTAGATTACTGGGAAGATATTAGTAATAAAGAAGAACTATACGAAGAAATATTTAGTGAATTAATTTTCTTACAATATGGCTGTAAAATTAAAGATAAATTTTTGAGATTTTTAAAGGATTGGATTAATAATAAATTGAATAAAGATATTTATTCTAGTCTTGAATTCCTTAAAGTTGGAGGTATTGAACGAATGCTTGAATTTATTAGGTTTTTACTTGAGGAGAAAAAACTCAAAAAATTTTCAGAGATATATTCTATATTGCAGAGTAAAAAGCAAAGTTTTACTAATGAAACTTAGTATTTCTTTTCAAATGCCGTCTAAAATTCTAGACAGCATAGTGCATAATTAAATGCGACTAGCTAAAGTATAGCAATTAAGTGAGATCAGGCTACGGTTTTGGCATATCAGTTCAGAGATAAAATAAGTAAAGTATGTAGATAATCCACTGTTACATTTGCTTAAGGATTAAATTTAGCACTTCTTTTATTTTTTTCTTCTATTTATTAAATAACTTTTTGTATATCCGGATGATTAGCTCAGATTGGTAATGTCGTTCTACCGTAACCTATACCTTTATTGATTAATAGAGGAAAACCTTCTCTCTTATTCATTTAAAAAACATTGTTTCTAACTTATACATCTTATCTGAATTTACAAAAAAGCTATGTACAAATACTAGTGAATATTGAAAAGTACATCAAAACTAAAAAAGAGAAACCTTGTTTTAGTAGGGTTTCTCTTTGAGCTTTATGATGTATTTTTATAGAATTTATGTATATGTAATTCAAAACGGTTGTTTCTATATCACTTAAGAATGTAAATTATAAAATTCTTTTAAATCAATTAATTAAATATTAAGTTTCCCAGATTGAAGTATGAGTACGTAAAAATAAAGTATAAAAAGACTAAATTTCAGATTTTATTTTTACACAATGTACTTACTATAAAATACCAAACAGATAATATTTGTCCATAAATTCATTGAGTTGATTATGCCATTTTTACACTTATTGACTATAGCGTTTTAATATGATGATTTAGGATTGCAAAACGCCGTGTTTGATGATCGTGTGTAAGCGCGTGACAAGTTGCTCGAAATGCATATTTGATCATCTCAAATCGCAGGTTACGATGTCAAAATCGGTGGTTTAAATAGCCAAGAAATTGACTTCGTGGGCGAACGTATTTATGTGCAAGCCACACTCACGATTACTCAAGGTGGTCATTCAGAACATCATAAATAATAATTCTGATCACATTTTAAAAAATAATAGTGGATGGTACGTTGGCATATCTCTACTACAAGCAGTAGGATTTTGAGAAAAATTTTCAAATGATAGAATTTTTTCAGATTACTTGACCTTAACCCTAGGTCAAGCTTTAACATTGCGCCATTCCATCTCAATAAAAATAAGGACATCTTATGAAATTACATAAATTCACCCGCTCATTGTTGCTTTTAAGTTTAGGGATAACCGCTTGTGCTCAAGCACAAACACTTTCTATGGAAGTGTGGAAAAGCCCGACTTGTGGCTGTTGTAATGAATGGATCAGCTATATGCAGAAAAACGGTTTTGAGATTAAAGTCAACGAAACAGGCAATTATGATGCTCATAAGCGCTTTAACATTAAAAATGAACACGCCTCTTGCCACACGGCAGTGATTGATGGCTATGTGATTGAAGGACATGTACCTGCTGAGGATATCAAACGTTTACTCGCAGAAAAACCCGATGCAGTTGGCTTGTCCGCACCTGGCATGCCGATTGGTTCACCAGGTATGGACGGTGAAGCATACGGCGGACGCAAAGAACCTTATGATGTTGTTTTAATTAAGAAAAACGGTGAAAGTGAAGTGTTCAAATCCTATAACCAATAGGGGGGTGAAAGAATGAAACGTCGAGATTTTTTACGTTATGGAATTGGAATTAGCTTAGCCAGTAGCTCGCTTTATAGCCTTGCGAATATGATGAACCACGCACAACATGGCAATATGGCGATGATGCATTCAGTACCTACTGGCCTAATGCCAACTGAGGCAATGCCTTCAGGTTTATCGCTTAATGGGATATTGCCAAAACTTGCTAATCAATCGACTCAAGCAGGGCTATTCAAAGCCACTTTAAAAGCAGAGCCAATTAAAATTCGTCTCGCAGACAATAAAGAAACGGAATTTTGGGCTTATAACGGACAACTACCAGGGCCACAAATTGAAGTATTTGAAGGCGACACCGTAGAAATTGAATTTATCAATCACCTACCACAACCCTCAACAGTACATTGGCACGGCTTAGATGTACCAAATGAGGCGGATGGTAACCCGATGGATATGGTTGAACCGCAAGGGAAAAAAGTCTATCGCTTTACGCTACCTCAAGGCAGTGCTGGGACATATTGGTACCACCCTCATCCACATGACCATGTTTCCGAACAAGTCTATAAAGGCTTAGCAGGCACTTTCGTTGTTAAAGCGAAAAATGATCCGCTTGCACACCTTCCTGAACAACATTGGGTGATTTCCGATCTGCGTTTAAATGCCGATGGCACCATTCCAGCAAACACGATGTTAGATTGGATGAACGGTCGTGAGGGTGAATTTGTGTTAATCAACGGTCAATATCAGCCCCAGATTCAAGTGAAAACGAATGAACGAATCCGTCTTTGGAATGCCACTAGCGCTCGTTATTTTCGTTTAAACATTCCAGGGGTGAAATGGATTGTGGTGGGTACCGAAGGTGGTTTACTTGAAAAACCTCGCTCGCCTGTTGATGAACTGCTACTTACACCAGCCGAACGCGTTGAAGTGATTATGGTGGGTGAAACGCAAGGGACAGTCAATTTACAAAGCGGTTATTATGATCGCCGTAAGATGATGGTTCAAGAACAGCCTAAAGATCTCACTTTAGCCACAATTCAGGTGAAATCAGAACCTGTTCAGTTACCTGAAAGCTTAAGGTCCTTGCCTAACTGGGATGAGCCAAAGCAGGTTCGCCAAATTCGCTTTAGTGAAAAAATGATGAACCATACGAATATGCCAATGATGAATCACGGTACACATCACGCTACTACAACACCAACGGACAACCCTATTCCACCAATGATGAATGGTATGTTCTTAATCAACGGTCAAACCTTTGATATGAACCGTATTGATTTTGTTACCAAATTGAATGAAGTGGAACAGTGGGAAATCTTCAATGAAAGCCATATGGATCATCCATTCCATTTACACGGCACTCAATTTGAAGTAATTCAACATACGTTAAACGGTAAAACCTTTAAGCCAGAAGGCAGAGCGTTAAAAGATGTGGTTAATTTACGCCCTTATGAAAAAGTGATTATTCGCTTTAAGCAAGGACATACTGGGTTGAAAATGTACCATTGCCATATTTTAGAACATGAAAATCTCGGTATGATGGGGATGTTTAAAGTGGAATAGTGGTATCTAACTATAAAAATAGAGGGATTTTCGTGAAAATTTGTAAATTGCGAAAATCCCTCTGCTTGTCATTATTTATTCCAACGGTTTAACAACGCAACAAGTGAGAGCATCACAGGCACTTCAACCAATACACCGATAACAGTGGCTACATATGAACTTATTTAATAACCCATCTGGTAATTCACTTTCCGGTTATATAGATAATATTTTATGGTCTTGATGCTTTAATAAAAGTGAGTATTTTCTTCTCTTGGTTTTTTATGATTTATTTTTACAAAATTTAATTATTGATCTGCCCCCAAAAAGTTAGACTACGTTAATTCAAGGACTGAGTTCTGTATTGCACAGGGCTTAGCCCTTTTAGTCTCACTTGAATACGCTCGTGATTGTAATAATGAATATATTTGTGAATAGTTTGTTCGAGTTGCTCAAATGTTTCAAATCGTTTACCAAAATAACATTCCGTCTTCAATCGCCCGAAAAAGCTTTCCATCGCACTGTTATCCAAGCAATTTCCTTTTCTTGACATACTTTGCACGATGCCATTTTGTTTCAATATCGCCTGATAACCTGCCATCTGATATTACCATCCTTGGTCGGAATGTAAAATCAGGCTTGCTCCTTGCGGGAGCTTTGCGACAGCTTGTTTCATCATTCGCATTATTTGCTCAAAGTTTGGGCTTCGGGCAAGGTCATAGGCGATAATTTCGCCATTAAATAAGTCCTTAATCGGCGAAAGATAAAGTTTGCCTTCCGCACATTTAAACTCGGTAATATCCGTGACGAGCTTTTCATTTGGAGCGTTTGTGTGAAAATCCTGTCGCAATAAATTCTCGGCAATTTTACCCACTTCGCCTTTGTAAGAACGATATTTTCTCTGCTTACATTTTCCTTTTAAATCAAGCTGTTGCATTATCGCTTGCACACGCTTATGGTTAATTGCACCGAACATTTTTCGCAATGCTAACGTAATACGACGATAGCCATAATTGCCGTCATTTTTGCGATAAATCTCAACAATTTCCTGCCTAATTGCCACATTTTTATCAATTTTAAGCTGTAAATGATAAAAGAATGAACAGCGTTTTAAACCTGTCAAATGGAGTAATATTTCCAAGGAAAAATTTACCCTCAACATTTTCATGATGGCTACTTTTTCCGCATTTTTGCTTGGTTGAGTTCCCGCAACTTTTTTAGGTAAGCATTCTCCGCTTCCAGTTCCAAAATCCGATAACGCAAGCGTTCTTCTTCGGTTTTGGGGGGGAGGCATTTTCGGGTATTTCGGTTTCATTGCTGGTCGTCCTTTCGGCTTTGGAAATAAGCCGTTTATACCTTGTTTTTCAAAGGCTTGCAACCACTGGCTAATCACCCCTGAATTAGCAATACCAAAATGCAGACAAGCACTTTCTGCAGAAAATTGCCCCTTTTTGACCGCTTGTATGACGGTTAATTTAAATTCTGGGGAATATTTTTGCTTCTTACCCAGTACGGCTAAACTATTGATTCCATTATAGTTATATTGCGAAATCCAACGACGTAGCGTGGAGGCTTTAAGCTGAAATTGCTGGCGAGTGAGTGAGCAATTTTTCCCGTTTTGGAGAAAAAATGCGATCACTTCTTGTTTGAAAGATTGGTTGTATTTCGTCATAAAAAATCTGCACCTTAATCAGTTGGTTTTTAGTCCAACTTTTGGGGGGCAGATCAGACGCTCACTTTGTCGCCGATTTGAAATTCGCCAGCGTCATCGCCCACCGCCACGACCACGCCTGCCCCTGCATAACCCAAAGTCGCAGGGAACACAGAGTCAATCACATACGCCCCTTCCCGATACATCATCTCGGCACGGTTTAGTCCCAAAGCATGCATTTGGATTTGCACTTCGCCCGATTTTGGGGCGGGGATTTGTACATCAACGATTTGCAGGACATCAGGCGAACCTGTTTTTGTAAATTGGATTTGTTTGCTCATTGTTTTGACCTATATTAAAAAATGGGCGTATTTTAGCGTTTTAAAATAACAATAAGAATGGCGAAAAATGGGAAGTTGGTTTTTAAAAATGGAAAGATTGGGTGTTTTAGTCCGTCTGAAAAAAATGCCGTCTTAAAAAAGCATCAAAGATGTAGGGTGCAACTTGTTGCACCATTTTCCTGATGAAATATTGGGTTGGTGCAATGACGCACACTGCGAAACTGTTTGAAAAACACAATGCCGTCTGAAAAAGTATTAAAGACCTTTTCAGACGGCATAAAAAACACCGCTTTATCAAAAGCGGTGTTTTTGAGGTCGTTTTGTCATTGGAAGAAGCCTGCGGGGCTGTGGTCTACAACTTGCTTTTGCGCAGCCGCAGTGCGTTGCCGACCACGGATGCCGAGCTTAGGCTCATCGCCAGTGCGGCAATCATCGGCGAGAGCAGCCAGCCGGTAAAGGGGTACAGCACGCCGGCGGCAACGGGAACCCCCAGGCCGTTGTATAAGAAGGCAAATAACAGGTTTTCCTTCATATTGCGCACGGTGGCCTCAGACAATTTGCGTGCGGTGGCAATACCCCGCAAATCGCCTTTGACCAGCGTGATTTGCGCACTGCTCATTGCCACATCGGTGCCGGTACCCATTGCGATGCCGACATCGGCTTTGGCCAGTGCGGGGGCATCGTTGATGCCGTCGCCTGCCATTGCGACCACCCGCCCTTCGTTCTGAAGCCGCTCGATCAGTGCCAGTTTGTCGGCGGGCTTGACTTCGCCGTGCACTTCGTCGATGCCCAGTTTTGCGCCCACGGCGTTTGCCGTGGTCAATCCGTCGCCGGTTGCCATAATGATGCGCAGGCCGGCTGCTTTGAGCGAGGCCAATGCTTCGGGGGTGCTGTCTTTTACAGGATCGGAGACGGCAAGCAGTCCCGCAAGATGTCCGTCCGCAGCCAGATATATCACGCTGGCACCTTCACTGCGCAGGGATTCGGCCTGCTCGATCAGTGGTTCGACGCTAAGCCCGTTCTGCCGCATAAACGCCGTGTTGCCCAGTGCCAGCGCACGCCCTTCAACCACGCCGCTCACGCCGATGCCGCTGCCTGAATCAAACTGTTCGGGTTTGCTCAGCTTCAGCTGTTGTGCCCGTGCGGCCTGCACAATGGCGTCGGCCAGCGGGTGTTCGCTGCCCTGATCCAAGCTGGCGGCCAAACGCAGCACTTCTTCGGCGGAAAAGCCTGCTGCCGCAACGGCACGGTCAAAGGCGGGTCGGCCTTCGGTGAGTGTGCCGGTTTTATCAATCACCAAAGTGTCTACTCGCCGCAAGTTTTCGATAGCGGCGGCATCACGGAACAATATGCCCCTGCCTGCCCCGCGTCCTGTGGCGACCATCACCGACATCGGCGTGGCCAGTCCCAGTGCACAGGGGCAGGCGATAATCAAGACCGCAACGGCGTTGATCAACCCGAACACCCAAGACGGTTGCGGGCCGAACACGCCCCAGACAAAGAAAGTGGCAACGGCGACGGCGACAACCGCCAGTACGAAATAGCCTGCCACCCCGTCGGCCATACGCTGCATCGGTGCTTTGGAGCGCTGCGCCTGGGCCACCATCTGGACAATCTGCGAAAGCACGGTTTCCGAACCGATGCGCTCGGAGCGGATGACGAGCGCACCGCCGGTGTTGAGCGTGGCGCCGATGACTTTGTCGCCGGTGGCTTTGCGCACCGGCAGCGGCTCGCCGGTCAGCATCGATTCATCTACCGAGCTTGCGCCCTCAACCACCACGCCATCGACAGGCACTTTTTCGCCGGGGCGCACACGCAGAAGGTCGCCGATGTGGATGTGGCTGAGCGGCACATCTTCTTCAGCACCGCCCGGGCCGATACGCCGTGCGGTTTTGGGCGCCAGTCCGAGCAGGGTCTTGATTGCCGCCGAAGTCTGCGACCGGGCTTTGAGTTCGAGCATCTGGCCGAGCAAGGTCAGCGAGATGATGACGGCCGCCGCCTCAAAATACACGCCGACCCGCCCCATCGATACAAACGATGCCGGAAAGATGCCGGGTGCAGCGGTGGCAACAACGCTGTAAACGAAGGCTGCACCCGTTCCCAGTGCAATCAGCGTCCACATATTGGGACTACGGTTTGCCAGCGACTGCCAACCCCGTGAGAAAAACGGCAGCCCCGCCCACAGCACGATCGGCAGCGACAGCACCAGCTCTACCCAGCTTTGTGCGGCCATATCCATCAGGTTCAGACGCTCGCCGAACATCGCCAGCACCAGTACTGCCGCCGTCAGGGGCAGCGTGTACCAAAAGCGTCGGGAAAAATCACGCAGCTCCGGATTGTCGTCGTCCAATTCAGGCATCAGCGGCTCCAATGCCATACCGCAAAGAGGGCAGTTGCCGGGGCGGTCTTGCCGGATTTCCGGATGCATCGGGCAGGTGTAGCCCGAAGCAGCCGCTGCATCGGACGGTGTCTGCACAGGGCGGTGCTGTCCGTGTCGGCACTCGTGGTGTTTGGGCGGTTTGTGTGTTTCTTGCTTCATCACAATTTCTCCTGTTGAGTTCATAGGGTCATCACCGGTCGTTTACCGAAAAAGCAGGTACGGATTGGGCCGGTCAGAATGACGGTTTTTTTCAGGCTGCCTGCAAATACCGATGCCGTCTGAAAAAGCAGAAGGTTCAGAACATCGCTTGCCGATGTGTCCGACAAGTCGGCATCATCATTTCCTTGGGGCTTGTTTTAAAGGCTGCCTGAAAACCCCAAATGCCGTCTGAAAAAGCCTTAAACCTGTTTTCAGACGACCTCAAAAGCACCGCTTTATCAAAAGCGGTGTTTTTTCCTTATTGCCCCTACTGTTTTAGCCAGTCTTGCATCAGCTTGATTTCAGGTTCTTGGGCTTTGATGATGTCTTGAGCGAGCTTTTTCATTTTTTCGTCTTTGCCGAACTGTAATTGCACTTTTGCCATCTCGACCGCCCCTTGATGATGCGGAATCATTGCTTTGGCAAAGGCAACATCAGGGTTTGGCTCATTGATTGCCGCCATCATCGCCTCGTGGTGCGCCTTGCCTGCGGCATAGGCCTTGGCGTGCGGGGCTTGCGGGTTTTGGGTTGCGGTGTCTTTACCCGCCAGCCAAGCGTTCATCAGGTCGATTTCACTTTGTTGTCCATCAATAATCGCTTGGGCAAGTTTTCTCATTGTTTCGTCTTTGCCAAATTCAAGCTGTACTTTTGCCATCTCAACTGCTCCGATATGGTGCGGAATCATACCTTTGGCAAAAGCGGTATCAGCATCGGCAAGATTGCCCGCTTTGCTCATCTCATCGCCCATCTTGTTCATCATTGCAAGATAGGCTTGGGTATGGGGCGGAGCATTTTGAGTATCCATCGCCATAGCAGAGTGGTTCATATGGGCGTGGTTCACCGCTGCGTGCCCGTTTTGGTTATTTGGGCAGTTGTGGGTGGTTTGGGTGTAGTTATTGTCGCACGCCATCGAGTGCGTCGGCACTTCGTTTTTGCCGTCGGCAAAAGCGGTTGAAGTCGCCAAAACAACAGCGGCAGCGACAAGATGTACGGCACGGTTTTTGATGAATGTCATTAGATTCTCCTTGTCAAAATGGGCATTGATAACATTGGGCAAATGACAGATTCGCCCAATGTCCACTTCACTATTTGGTTTTACGATTCACACGCACAGCCGTTGCAAGTGCAGTCATCACAAATGCAGGGCTTGCCGTTTTGGCATTGGCAGTCCGGACGGCAGTTTTGCCCCGTGCAAGACTGGCAGCCGCAATGGGCGTGTCGTTTTTGAACAAAATCAGCGTTCATAACAGTTTCTCCGAATGTTAAGTTAAAGTGGATTATCAAAACAAAGTGCTTTTAAGCGATTAAAAGCATTGCTTTTTTGTTTTGATGTGTGCATCATAAACCCTAACCTTGCGTTAGGGTCAAGGGTTGTTTTTACTTGATAACATTTTTTTACACACCACTCAATAAGGAGCAACAATGAACATCGGACAAGCGTCTAAATCTACCCAACTTTCCGTTAAACAAATCCGTGATTATGAAAAAGCAGGCTTATTAATTAACCCATCACGCAGTGAAGCAGGTTATCGGATTTATAACTCCAATGACATCGCTCGGCTAAAATTCATCGCCAAAGCCCGCAGCGTCGGTTTTTCGCTTGCACAGATTGGCGAGCTTTTGGCACTGCAAGACAATCCACACCGCACAAGTGCTCAGGTCAAAACGCTCACCGCCAGTCATATTGATTTTTTATCCAATAAAATCAAAGAATTAAAATCAATGCAACACACCCTGCAAGTGTGGAGCGATGCCTGCGGGGGCGATGACAATCCCGACTGCCCCATCTTAAAAGGCTTGGGCGATTTTTAACCACCATCAAAGCAGATGAATGCCATAGCTTGATAACAGCCTTTTACGATGGCACTTGTGGGCTGGTTGTTTTTTAAGGTGTTTTTTGCTGGCTGGGTAGATGAACAATCGGCAGGCGAGTACATTGCAGGTATGATTTTGCTTGGGGTGGCGCCTTGTACGGCAATGGTTTTTGTTTGGTCTCAACTGGTCAAAGGCGACCCCAATTACACGCTGGTGTAAGTGTACTTAAATGATGTGATTATGATTTTTGCCTTTAGCCCCAAAGCGTGCATTTGGATTTGCACTTCGCCCGATTTGGGGGCGGGGATTTGTACATCAACGATTTGCAGGACATCAGGCGAACCTGTTTTTGTAAATTGAATTTGTTTGGTCATTTTTTTACCTTATTTATGAAATGGAATGAGCGTATTTTAATGTATTGAAATTAGGATAAGAATAGCGAAAAATGGGAAGTGGGTTTTTGGATTTGGAAAGGTGGCTTCGGACAATTAAAAAACATTTCAACCATACTTGAAATATTGAAATTTCTTGTTATAATTACGCCTATGAATACGATACAAGCAAGCAAACTCTTTGAGAGCCTGTCTTCTCCGATAAGACTGGCGATTTTTCAACAACTTACCGCCGCAGGCAGTACTGGCATGATTGCTGGCGACTTGGCAAAACAGCTTAACCTTGCCCCGAATAATGTGTCTTTTCATCTAAAAAGCCTGTTGCATTCGGGGCTTGTGCGTGTGGTGCAGGAAGGACGGCACATGCGTTATTTTGCCGAGCTGGATTTGATGATGGCATTGACCCATTTTCTGACCCAAAACTGCTGTTCTCAAACAGGCGAATCTTGCCAGTGATTTTCAGGCAGCCTGAAAAATTATTGCCAAATATTTCTATATTTCTTGAAAGATTGGAGTAACTATGAACATTACCATTTATCACAACCCAAACTGCGGTACTTCACGCAATGTGCTGGCACTCATCCGCCACGCTGGTATTGAGCCACAAGTGATTGAATATTTGAAAAATCCGCCAAGTGAAACGACTTTGCGTAATTTAATCAAACGCATGGGCATCACGCCCCGCCAGTTACTTAGGACGAATGTAGTGCCGTATGAAACGCTTGGTTTGCAAAACGAAAAGTTAAGCGATGACGAACTCATTTCCGCCATGCTTCGTGAACCGATTTTAATCAATCGTCCGATTGTGGTGAGCGAAAAAGGCGTGAAATTATGCCGTCCGTCCGAAACAGTTTTGGCATTTTTACCGCCTTTTGCGATCCCGTTTGTCAAAGAAGACGGCGAAATTATTAATCATAAGGAGTAAATCATGGGGTTGTTTGAACGTTTTTTAAGCCTTTGGGTGGCGTTGGCGATTGTGCTGGGCGTGGTTTTGGGTGTTTGGTTGCCCAATGTATTTCAATGGGTTGCATCTTTGGAAGTGGCTCATGTGAATTTGCCTGTGGCGATACTGATTTGGCTGATGATTTATCCGATGATGATTCAGATTGATTGGTCGGCAATCAAAGACGTGGGCAAAAAACCAAAGGGCTTATTTTTAACCTTATTTATCAACTGGTTGGTCAAGCCGTTTACGATGGCGGTGTTCGGCTGGTTGTTTTTTCGGGTGTTTTTTGCAGGTTGGGTGGACGCACAGTCGGCACAAGAATACATTGCCGGCATGATTTTGCTGGGTGTGGCACCGTGTACGGCAATGGTGTTTGTGTGGTCGCAACTGGTCAAAGGCGACCCCAATTACACTTTGGTGCAGGTTTCGGTCAATGATTTGATTATGATTGTGGCGTATGCTCCGATTGCAGGCGTATTGCTCGGCGTAAGCGACATAGAAATTCCGTGGAATACCTTGATTTTAAGCACGGTTTTGTATGTGCTGTTGCCCTTGCTGGCAGGCTGGCTTACCCGCTCTTATTTACAAAAATCGGGTAAATCGGTGGCACAATTTTCAGGCAGCCTAAAACCCTTTTCCGTGATGGGCTTGATTTTGACGGTGGTGTTGCTATTCGCCTTTCAAGCCCAAACCATTATTGCCAACCCTTTGATTATTCTGCTGATTGCTATTCCCCTGCTGGCACAGACTTACGGCATTTTTGCCTTGGCTCACGTTTTAGCAAAATGGCTCAAATTACCACACGAAATTTCCGCCCCTGCGTGCTTGATTGGCACGAGTAATTTTTTTGAATTGGCGGTGGCGGTGGCAATTTCTTTGTTCGGTTTGCATTCTGGGGCGGCATTGGCAACGGTGGTCGGTGTGCTGGTGGAAGTGCCTGTGATGCTCTCGCTGGTGTGGTGGATAAACCGAAAATCGCTGGGGAATAAAGGGGTGTAGGTTTTTCAGGCAGCCTGAAAGTTATTTTGCAAAATTTAAAAATAAAAACACCGCTTGAACATCAATCCAAACGGTGTTTTAAATTAACTGACTTTTAATTCCGCCCAAGCCCTTTTGATGATTTCTTGACTGGCTTGTAATGCCAAAAATGCCAAAACAAACGCCACAATTAAATCAGGATATTTTGATTGAAAAAAATAAACTGCCATACCCGCCAAAATTACCGCCACATTACCAATCGCATCGTTTCGGGAACACACCCACACACTGCGGACATTGCTGTCGCCATCACGAAATTTTAATAATATCAACAATGCCGACACATTGATCAATAACGCCAAAAACCCCACAATGCTCATTTCAGAATAACTGGGCATTTCCCCATAAAACACACGATAAATGGTTGTCATTAAAATAAATAAACCAAAACCGCCCATCGTTAGCCCCTTAACCATAGATGCTTTGGCTCGGTAACTTAACGCCATTGGCAAAACAATCAAACTTATCAAATAATTGGCACTGTCGCCCAAGAAATCCAAACTGTCCGACAACAGCGAAGTTGAACCTGATTTAACCCCCATCACAATTTCCACAAAAAACATTGATAAATTTAATATCAAGACAATCCACAAGGCTTTTTTGTACTTGGGCGATTGATGAATGGGCTGATTTGAACCACAACAATTTTGGCACGCCATTTTTTTTGCTCCTGTTTTAAGATGAAATTTCCTATACTATAAACTCCGTAGTCATTACAGGGTCAAGCCAAAATGTCAAAATTTTTTAAAATAAAACAAGCCAGTGAACAAACAGGCGTACATTTGGAAACCATTCGTTATTATGAAAAACAAGGCTTAATCGCCCCTACACATCAACAAAACGGCTATCGTGTGTTTGATGAAAATCAGTTAGAACAATTACGCTTTATTAAAACTTGCCGTAATATCGGTCTTTCTTTAAGTAACATCAAAACGCTGTTGCAATTACAACAAACGCCTAACAAACAATGCAATGAAATCAATGCACTTGCCGAGCAACATTTGGCATATTTGGACGAACAAATCACAGAACTACAACAAGTTAAAACTTTTCTAATGCAATTTGTGGGTTGTGAAAATAAAACGGTTGATAAGTGTCAGATTATTCAAGGTATTAAAGAAAAAGAATAGCGGAATATTTTTCAGGCAGCCTGAAACCTTTTTCCATTATGGGTTGGATTTTGACGGTGGTGTTGCTGTTTGCCTTTCAAACCCAAACCATTATTGCCAATCCCTTGATTATTTTGCTGATTGCCATTCCCTTGCTGGCACAGACTTACGGCATTTTTGCCTTGGCTCACGTTTTGGCAAAATAGCTCAAATTACCACACGAAATTTCCGCCCCTGCGTGCTTGATTGGCACGAGTAATTTTTTTGAATTGGCGGTGGCGGTGGCAATTTCTTTGTTCGGTTTGCACTCGGGGGCGGCATTGGCAACGGTGGTCGGTGTGCTGGTGGAAGTGCCTGTGATGCTCTCGCTAGTGTGGTGGCTTAATCGGCAGGTAAAATAACGATGTGCCGTCTGAAACTTATTTTTCAGACGGCATATTTACCTTAAAACAATCAAACCTTTACCAAAATCTTCCCAATCTGTGCATTGCTTTCCATATAACGGTGAGCTTCCGCCATTTCATCAAAAGCAAAAACTTTGTCAATTTCTGGTTTTAATTGACCGCTTGCTAAGCCGTCAAACACGAATTTTTTCGCTTGAGCGAGTTTTTCTGGTACGGTAGTGATTTCAAACAATTCATAGCCTCGCACGGTTAAGTGTTTGCCTAAAATTGGGAACACAGGCACGGCGATATCATCGTGGCTTAATGCACCGTAGATGATGTATTTGCTGTCTTGTGTCATTGCGTTGATAATTTTTGCTGCTTCTTTGCCACCCACAGGGTCGAACACCAAATTCACGCCTTTGCCGTTTGTAATTTCTAGTAATTTAGCCGTAACGTCATCTTCTTTGGTGGCAATCACAAAATCCGCCCCTTTCTGTAAAAGCACATCGCCTTTGGCGTGCGTGCGAGACAGAGCAATCACGTTTGCCCCTTGCATTTTGGCGATTTGAATGGCGGCAATGCCTACCGAGCTGGTCGCTCCGCCCAATACAACAAAATCGCTTTTTTGCACCTTGCCAAATTCAATCAAACCGCCGTATGCGGTTACAAACATCATCCAACTGGCAGCCGCTTGCTCCATCGTCAGATTTTCAGGGTGTTTTACCACTGCGTGAACAGGCATATTCACGAGCTCGCCATAAGTGCCGTATCGTTGCCGATATTCATCGGCAAGTTTAGAGCGTTTCGACCGTGAACACTGCATTGCAGTGGAAGCAGATTTAGCCTTAGGGCAAACCATCGGCACCGCATTATCTCAAATCAACGAGCTACAGATAATGCAAAACCTGCCTGACGGCGTGCGTGTGCCATCATCGGGCGATGCGGAAATGATGGACGAAATGTTCAGCCAATTCGGCTTTGCTATGGCGTCTGGCGTAGCGATGGTGTTGTTAGTGCTGGTATTGTTGTTCAAGGATTTCTTGCAACTGCTTACCATTTTGACCGCACTTCCGCTCTCTATTGGCGGCGCAGCAGTTGGCTTGCTCGCCTACGGTGCAGCGTTGGATATGTCTTCTGTGATCGGCATTTTGATGTTAATGGGCATCGTAACTAAAAACTCCATTTTGCTGGTGGACTTCGTGATAGAAAAACGTCAACAAGGAATGATACGCCATCAAGCCTTAATTCAATCGGGTTCGGAACGTGTCCGCCCGATTTTAATGACCACCATTGCAATGGTAGCGGGAATGATCCCGGCCGTGTTTGCCAGCGGTGCAGGCGCGGCATTTAGAGCACCTATGGCAATCGCTGTCATTTGTGGTTTAATCGCCTCAACCTTGTTGAGCCTAGTATTTGTGCCTGTAGTTTATTCCTTAATGGATGACCTCAGAGAATGGCTAGCCCCGAAATTAGCCAAATTAACATCAGTAACACCGGAGGATAGAATCCCAAGAAGAGAAGGATAATCTTTTTGAAAAAATACTGTTTGAAATTTAAATTTCAAACGGTATCTCTTTATCGATGCTGGCGATTAACTGCAATAAGTGGCTTATTTAGCTTATCTTCTGTCATTCCATGCATATATGCATTATACTGCCATACAATGAATTTTTGCTTGTATTGCTCATTGATTTCTTCCAATCGTTGTACTTGAGCCTTTAAATTATTTACTTGTTTTTGCAAATAATCTATCGTTACATTTGGTTGAGGATTAGCTTTAGAGTTTTCTTTTATTCTTTGTTTCCGTGTACTAAAAGCCTTTTGTATATCACTATAATTAGCTAGTGATTGTCTTTCAATGCTTTTAATATTCAATAGTTGTGAAACTTCAGAACAAAGTAAATCCCATGTTAATTTACCCTCCCAAGTATTAATCAACATGATTATATCTTCTAAATTTTCCTCTGTGATAAGAATTTTAGGCATACTATAACTCCATTAGTCTATATAAATCATCGTCTAATCTAGCTGTTTCAGGCTTTTGAAGATCTATATCCATTCCCTTTTCCTGTAAAGCTAATTTAACTGGAGAAGGGTCGTACTCATCAGGCATTCTTAATAATGATCCATTTGGGATTTCACTATTTTCTAAGAACTTAATTTTAGTTTTTATATGTGTTAATCTCCATCCTAGGTTACTTATCCAACGATCTTCACCAAAAACACCTATTTTATGGTGTTCTTTGGCTTTATTAAATTGCTCGATTAATTGAGTCTCACGTTGCTTTAATATTTCTAAAGAAGACTCTAATCCTTTAATACAAATAAGCTCTTTACATGTTTCACAATCACCATGACGAGAACATGGAGACATTGCATAATCATGTTCACAGATCCCTATTTCTGTTACCGTTGCGATTCCAATTCTATCTTTCCCTAAGTCTTCATAGGTAATAGGAAGATTCAAATGAATTTTATCTAAGATAGAAATATCTTCGGGAATGAGTAAATTCCTAACTGATTCACTTTTTTCTTCTTCTGTTCTGTGATCATAAGCCTTGTTATCTGCAACTCTTGCTCGTCCTGCCCAATTAGCTAAAGTTAACTCATCCATTCCTCCTCGTTCAGCTTTTGTACTTAACCAATGTCTTGCATTGTGTGATGGTAATCTTATGAATTCTCCTTTGGATGTGCCTATACAATGTTTTTCCCATAATGATGTTTTAGGACGAGTTTCAGAATAGCAAAACCTATCATTAATTTGATTCACCGTTGGTAACACAAAAGAAAAACTTTTAGGGGAAAAGTCATCATGAAATTCATTTTCTCTGAACAATAACAAAGCTTCAGAAGCCTTAACATTTTTATTTTTATCGATATATGGCCAGTAATTAAATTTTGAGGTATATTTTTCGTATAAGTATTTCCCTAAAACATCATAAGTGATAACAAAATCATTTTCCTTCATTAATTTTTTAAACCACTTAGTTCTAATCCCATACTTTCCATTAAATCCTAAAGCCTTACCTATTTCTATTTCAGTTAAAGGCTTTTGAGATAAATAAGGGGATAATTGTACGTCTTGATCGGATATCATCAACGTATTAGGATTTTCTTCCGCAAACTTTGCTGCATTTCTTGCTAAAGCTCCTATATTTGTTAAACGTTTGACAGCTTCAATAATCACATCTTGCATGCTACTAGGAACCCATTTCAAACCCTCTTTTCCATTTTTTGCAGGTATCCATCGAATACCTAATTGCTTGTTTCCTAAGCTATCTTCTTCCCATTCTAAGCAATTAACAGATAAAGACATCAACTCAGAGCAACGAGATGGAGCAACCATAAGTAGGGCCATAACTGCTGTATAATATTCAGTTTCTTTATCTAAATTTGGTGCATCATGAAAGAGTTTAGCAACCAACATCATTTCTTCATCTGTTGGCATTTTACTTGAACGGTATTCTTTTCCTTTATCATCCAGTAGTATAGTCAAATCTCTAGGGCGTTTATAAGGATTTTCCCATAAAGGTAGTTGAGGTGTAATTTGATTTTCTCTACAAAAATCAAATAACTTTTGAAGTTGATAACCTAATTTATTGACTGATTCCGTACCTTTTTTATATTTCTTTGATACGATATTTTCTACTTCATGAATAACTAAATAATCAAGCAGAAGTATGTCAACCTTTCCTTTAATATTATAGAGAGCCATTTCAACTATACGTAAAGATTCAATATGTCGGGCTAAATTACGAATAGGATTTAGAGAATAAGTATAACGAATATAGGCTTTGGCAAATTCAATGAATGGTTCAGATAACGGTTCATATTGATACGATGTAGATTTAACTCTATCGGTGGAAAAACGAACTTGAATGTTGTGAAGATTAAAAGTATCTCTCCATTGATTATTTTCCCAACAATCACTTCCGAAGGCTGTAAGTTGATTTTTACAGAAAGTGATAAAATTTTCTAAACTAGATTCTGGACTCTCATATACTTGGAAAAAATTGGGTTATTCATGATTAATGAGCTTCCATAGTTTTTTTCATTTCATTACACGCTTGAACAACATATTCAACAGCCAATATAATACGATCTTTAGAGGATGCATAATCTATACTTTTAGTTCGTTTTAAACGCTCTTCTTTTTCTTTATATAGCTTATTTAATATTTGTTGATGTGGCCCATCAACCAAAGGTCTAAATTTAGGGCATAAATAACAAGTTTCATAGCCAGTTATACAAAAATCATTTGTTCCACATGCACCTATAGTATCTACTCCGTCATTAGTTATTAAAGATGTTGGATCATATCCTCTCTCACTTTCATTTAAATTAGAAATAATTCTACCAGTAAACGCTTGAGCCAGTTTTCCCATTTCAGCTCCCATAACACGATCAATGTATTGCACTGTATCAGCTGTATTTTCTGTGTAAACTTTTACATTTTGCGTATCTGTGTGATCTAAAAGCTCCGCAATGATTGTCGCTCCAACTCCTTTTCTCCCTAGATTTGTTCCTCTTGTATGGCGAAAACGTCTTGCTGTTATATGAATAATTTCACCTGTTCGTTCTGAAATTGCTTTTTGGTGAATACAGAATTTTCGTAATGAGTATAGGTCCAACGAAGAAGCAGAATAATGAAAAATATCTTTGTTTAATAATGAAAGATCAAAATTCCTATTTTTGATATTCTTCTTTAAACAATTCCAATCAATAAACATTGGTAATTTCATTTTATAACTAGAAATAAAGGTTTCATCAACCAGACTAAGCAATTTCTTATATTGATGTTCCATAAAGTTTAGGAGAATTAAATATAAGTCCTCTGTTATAGCAAGCTTTTTAAACGTTTCTCTAAATAGCCCTCCTCTTTTTTTTGCACTAGGGATATTTAGAAAATAATTCCATGTTCCTTGAGAGATTTCCTTTCTTAGGTCTTCAAATTTTAAATGGCGTATTTGAATGGGTCTTCTAGCTGTAGATTGAAGTAAGTGAATATATGCATATGTTTCAAATGAAATAAGATCTTCTCTCCAAAGTCTAGCAAGTTCAGCCATTAAAGCCAAAATTTCATTTTCGGTAAATGCTCCTGTATAAGGGCATCTCATTAATACCGATTTACCTTTATCATTTCCACTCAACGTAAAGCTTTCTAGCAATGACACAACAGATTTATCAACTCCATAATAGCCATACTCATGCCATGACAGTAAAAAACCCTTTAATGCTCCTAAATGCCACTCACGCTCTTTACCTAAAGTAGCTTTCCAATTTATTATCACAGATGTATCAATAATATTTGAGTTAGTACTTATTACAAATTCTTGGAATCGACGATGCATATTAAAAGTATGGTAGCTAGAATATTTTTCAGCATAAATAGCAAGTGTTTTTTTAAATCCTGCTAGTGTTTTATGATCTATATCTAATACAGCTTGAGAGAAATTAATTGTAATATCTTTACTTATATGCCAAGAGTTTTCATTTTCATCAAATACATACCCATCTCTTGACTGTCTAAGACGTTTATTCTGATTCATAATTATCAACCTTTTTTTGAAACTCAATCTGAAGATCTAATAATATCTTGTTAGCTTTTTCTCTTATATAACGTTGATTATAAATATTTCCTGATTTCTCGGATGTATGTCCCATAAGATGTTGTCTCATCTTTGCTTCTTTTTCAGGAGAAATAAAATCTTTATGAGAAGAATCATGATTTACATTTTGATTATTTTTATCCACCTTTCGTGAAAAATCTAAGTTCCATTCATGACGAAAAATATGTGGATGAATAATTGAAAATTTAGAATCTATCTTTTTCATCGTTGGTACAATAACATTATCAAAAGAACTGGTACTAATTGGGTTTCCTTGCGTTTTCCCTTTTCGATGGGTTACAAATAAATATGGATGTTTATTAGCGTTAGGAATCTTAGAGCGATAGTTCATAATATAGTCATTGATAAGTTGAGCTATATTTTGTGAAATAGGAAGTCGCCTTTCTTTCGTTTTACTTACAGCTTGCTTCTTCCTTGTGTCAAATTTATCATCATGCGTTCGTCTAATTGTAATTGAGGATTTAGCTGTCCCTATATCAATAAATGGGATTTGAATTGATAATAGCTCTCCTCTTCTAATCCCTAATTCCTTTAATAAGATAAACATCAAATGGTTTCTTTTTCTAATTCCAATATCTTGAAATGGATTATTAGGATTAGAAAAGTTCGCAATAGACATAAACTCATCTAACAATCCATCAGGTAGCTCACTTTCTGGTTTGATAGATAATGTTTTATGATTTTTAGGTCTTGACTCTTTAATTAACGTAATTAGTTTCGTCAATTTTTCAATATATTCATTAGATACATTAATTACTTTAGATAGAAATAATATGTATTCTGAAAGCGTTGTTAGTCTATTATATTGATGACTAAGAGATACGGCAGAATAAATATCAATAAATTGAGTCCTACCTTTCATTAACACACTTTTTTTTGTATTGATTACATTCTTTTGCTTTTTTACATTTATTCTCATATGCCGAATAAGAGATTCTAATTGGTTTTCTGTTAAGAGTACTTTGTTATGAATTAGATCACTAATAACAAGATTATTCTGTTTTTCCCAATTCATTATCCACTGTATAGTTCCCAGCTTATTTCTAATTGTGTTTACTGCGGATTGATTACGTAGTTCCACAGTTACCCATAAGGTTGAATAAAAATCAGGAATACCAGTTTTAACATTAACCAATATAGGAAAACGTTCTCCATTTGAAAAAAGGACTGTTTCTAATCTATACATATTCATTTAATTTACAAAAATATCATATATAAATACTATCAAATTAAAGATATTGTGTCAAAATTAATGTAAAAAAAGAGAACCCTTTTAAAATAAAGGGTTCTCTATATTTATATGGGTTTTATTTTACAGTTTTAAATTATATGTAACTCAGAACGGAATTTCATCATCAAAACCATCCATTGGGGGTTCGGCCTGTGGTTTTGGTTGCTGTTGGGCCGGGCGGGATGATTGATAACTGTTGTTGGCGTTCGCTTGGTAGCTTGGCTGTGGGCTGCTTTGTGTCATATCCGGAGCGCCATATCCCCCTGCATTTGCGTTACGGCTACCTAGCATTTGCATGACATCGCCTTGAATTTCTGTGGTGTAGCGATCTTGTCCATTTTGATCTTGCCATTTGCGGGTACGCAGGCGGCCTTCTACATAAACTTGCGAGCCTTTGCGTAAATATTCGCCACAGATTTCGGCTTGACGGCGATAAAATACGATACGGTGCCATTCTGTGATTTCACGACGTTCGCCACTGTTACGATCAGTCCAACTTTCACTGGTTGCAACGCTGATATTGGCAACGGCATCCCCATTTGGCATGGTACGAACTTCAGGATCATTACCTAAATGACCTACAATAATTACCTTATTTACTCCTGCCATTGAAAAATCCTCATTTTTTATATTAAAAAAGTGCGGTTATTTTGCCTGAATTTTTACAAAAGATCTATAAGATTTAACTGGATATTTGCACAGATATTGAAATGTGCGATAATGCCCGCAATTTTGCAAAAATAATCACCAGTACGAATGATTTATGGAAAATATCGACATTCGTGGGGCAAGAACCCACAATCTTAAAAATATCAATTTAACCATTCCCCGCGATAAACTCATTGTTATCACCGGCCTTTCAGGCTCCGGCAAATCCTCATTAGCGTTTGACACCCTTTATGCTGAAGGGCAACGTCGTTATGTGGAATCCCTTTCCGCCTATGCCCGTCAGTTTCTTTCTTTGATGGAAAAACCGGATGTGGATTCCATTGAAGGTTTATCGCCTGCCATTTCTATCGAACAAAAATCCACCTCCCATAACCCTCGTTCTACGGTGGGGACGATCACGGAAATTTACGATTATCTCCGTCTTCTTTTTGCCCGAGTGGGAGAACCTCGCTGCCCAAATCACGATGTACCGCTAACAGCGCAAACCATCAGCCAAATGGTAGACAAAGTATTAAGTTTGCCTGAAGAATCGAAGATGATGTTGCTTGCACCGGTGGTGAAAAACCGTAAAGGAGAGCACGTTAAAATCTTAGAAAATATTGCCGCGCAAGGCTATATTCGTGCAAGGATTGATGGCGAGATTTGTGATTTGTCTGCTCCGCCAAAACTGGAATTACAGAAAAAACATACCATAGAAGTGGTGGTGGATCGTTTCAAAGTGCGGTCAGATTTGAGCTCTCGTTTAGCGGAATCCTTTGAAACCGCATTAGAGCTTTCCGGTGGTACGGCAATTGTAGCAGAAATGGATAATCCAAAAGCGGAAGAACTGGTTTTTTCGGCAAATTTTGCTTGTCCGCACTGTGGGTACTCTGTGCCGGAATTAGAACCTCGTTTGTTTTCGTTTAACAACCCCGCAGGCGCTTGTCCGACCTGTGATGGCTTGGGCGTTCAGCAATATTTCGATGAAGCACGCGTGGTACAAAATCCAAGCATTTCCCTTTCCGGTGGAGCGGTGAAAGGCTGGGATCGCCGTAATTTTTATTATCATCAAATGCTCACTTCCCTTGCAAAACATTATGATTTTGATGTGGATGCGCCTTATGAAAGCTTACCGAAAAGAATCCAACACATCATTATGCACGGTTCAGGTAAGGAAGAGATTGAATTTCAATATATGAATGATCGTGGTGATGTGGTTATTCGTAAACATCCTTTTGAAGGCATTTTGAATAATATGGCCCGCCGTTATAAAGAGACGGAGTCTATGTCGGTGCGTGAAGAATTAGCCAAAAACATCAGCAACCGTCCTTGTGCGGATTGTGGCGGTTCACGTCTACGCCCGGAAGCACGAAATGTGTATATTGGGCCGACTAATTTACCCATGATTTCAGAAAAAAGCATTGGTGAAACCCTCGAATTTTTCACCGCCCTTTCATTAACCGGGCAAAAGGCACAGATTGCTGAGAAAATTCTGAAAGAAATTCGAGAGCGTTTACAGTTCTTAGTTAATGTAGGGCTGAATTATCTTTCCCTTTCCCGCTCTGCCGAAACCCTTTCAGGCGGTGAGGCGCAACGAATTCGTCTAGCCAGCCAAATTGGGGCAGGTTTAGTGGGTGTGATGTATGTGTTAGATGAGCCGTCTATCGGGTTGCATCAGCGTGATAATGAACGGCTACTCAATACACTCATCCATTTACGCAATTTGGGTAACACCGTAATTGTGGTGGAACATGATGAAGATGCCATTCGTGCCGCCGATCATATCATTGATATCGGCCCGGGTGCTGGCGTGCACGGCGGACAAGTGATCGCCCAAGGCAATGCACAAGAAATTATGGAAAATACGAATTCTATCACCGGTAAATTCCTATCCGGTGTGGAACAAATTGAAATTCCAAAAAAACGAACCGCACTTGATAAGAAAAAATGGCTAAAACTAAAAGGTGCATCCGGGAATAATTTAAAAAATGTGAATTTAGATATTCCTGTCGGATTGTTCACTTGTATTACCGGCGTATCGGGTTCGGGCAAATCCACGTTGATTAATGACACCCTCTTCCCGCTTGCTCAAAATGCTTTGAACCGGGCCGACAAAACCGACTATGCCCCTTATAAATCCATTGAAGGGCTGGAGCATTTCGATAAAGTCATCGATATTAACCAAAGCCCAATTGGGCGTACGCCACGTTCAAACCCGGCGACCTATACTGGGTTATTCACCCCAATTCGTGAACTTTTTGCCGGCGTACCGGAAGCACGGGCTCGTGGCTATAACCCGGGGCGTTTTAGTTTTAACGTGCGTGGTGGACGCTGCGAGGCGTGCCAAGGCGATGGTGTCATTAAAGTGGAAATGCATTTTTTACCGGATGTGTATGTACCCTGCGATCAATGTAAAGGGAAACGTTATAACCGTGAAACCTTGGAAATCCGCTATAAAGGCAAAACTATCCATCAAGTCTTGGATATGACGGTGGAAGAGGCTCGAGCGTTTTTTGATGCCATTCCAATGATTGCCCGTAAACTGCAAACCCTCATGGATGTGGGGTTATCCTATATCCGTTTGGGGCAATCTTCTACCACCCTTTCCGGCGGGGAGGCGCAACGTGTTAAATTAGCAACCGAGCTTTCCAAACGGGATACCGGGAAAACCCTTTATATTTTAGATGAACCCACCACCGGTTTGCATTTTGCTGATATAAAACAATTGCTTGCCGTGCTTCACCGCCTAAGAGATCAAGGCAATACCATTGTGGTGATTGAGCATAATTTAGATGTCATCAAAACCGCCGATTGGATTGTGGATCTCGGCCCTGAAGGGGGAAGCGGAGGCGGACAAATTATCGCCACCGGCACCCCTGAAGAAGTGGTAAAAGTAGAGGGTTCTCACACGGCGAGATTTTTAAAACCCATCTTAGAAAAACGTTAAAAAAACTGACCGCACTTTCACGCCATACCCGCCGTATGGCGTGAATTTATCGACGCCTCCACCCTCACCAAATCGAGTAGCTTATCCCCTTTTTCTCACTAGAACAAAGTAGGTGATAAACCACATATTTATATTTCCTTTTTTAGCAAAAAACACCTCTCTTTATTCCAAAAGGAAATATCAATTAACCAAAAGTTCTTGGCATCTTCAGGCTGAATTCATTAAAAATATCCCTATCTTTTCTTTGTTTGACTTTAGGAGGACCAATGCTTTTAACCGGGTTATTTTGTGGAATTTTGCTTGGCTTTGTGATGCAACGTGGACGATTTTGTATCACGGGCGCATTCCGTGATCTCTATGTGACAAAAAGCAATAAAATGTTCGTTGCTTTGCTGATTGCCATCACTGTGCAATCCGTTGGTTTTTTCATTTTGAAAGAAGTGGGTTGGTTAAATATTGAACCGGCTAAAAACTTTGAATTTGTTGCCGTGATGGTCGGTTCTTTTCTGTTTGGCATCGGTATTATTTATGCCGGCGGTTGCGCTACAGGGACATGGTATCGTGCGGCAGAGGGTTTAATCGGGAGCTGGGTGGCATTGTTTATGTATATGCTGTTTAGTGCGATGATGCGTACAGGCCCTTTGGGCGAGTTCAATCAAACATTACGCAGTGTAAAAGTAGACGAACGCAATATTTATGAAAGTGTTGGGATATCCGCATGGTGGCTGGTGGCATTATTAACCCTTATCACCGGCTATTTGGTGTATAAACACTTGGCGAAACCACAAGCAAAAGTGGCAACACTCAAACCAAAGAAAACTGGCCTTGCCCATATTTTATTTGAAAAACGTTGGCATCCTTTTGTTTCTGCCACATTAATCGGTTTGATTGCCCTTGCGGCTTGGCCGTTAAGTGTGGCAACCGGACGAATTGGTGGGTTGGGCATCACTACGCCATCAGCCAATATCATGCAATTCTTAATTACCAACGAGGTCAAATTTATTAATTGGGGCGTATTCTTAGTATTAGGGATCTTTATCGGTTCATTTATCGCCGCAAAAGGGAGCAACGAATTTCGTCTTCGCCTACCGGATACGCAAACCATGATACGCAGCACATTTGGCGGTTCACTCATGGGAATCGGGGCAAGCCTAGCAGGCGGTTGCTCAATCGGCAATGCCCTTGTCGCTACCGCTTATTTTTCATGGCAAGGTTGGGTATCCCTTCCGTTAATGGTGCTGGGAACGTGGTTTGCCGCCTATTTCACCATTATCCGTCCACAACGATTAAAAGCGGTTACCGCTTAATTTGAGGAGAAAAACATGATTGTAAAATTACCAACACTGGGTTTAGTTTGCCCTTTTCCCCTAGTGGAAGCCAAAGCCGAAATGGCAAAACTGAATAAAGGCGATGGCCTTGAAATTGAATTCGATTGTACGCAAGCCACCGAAGCCATCCCAGCTTGGGCGGCGGAGGAAGGTTATGAAGTCACCAATTTTGAACAAATCGGTGACGCCAAATGGACAATCACTGTCCTGAAATAAGCAACCAAAGTGCGGTTAAAAAACAACAGGATTTTTAACCGCACTTGACATAAAAACTAAATTAACGAAACCGGCACTTTCACCACGAGCTTCTTAATTTTTTCCGCCTTTCCATTCACTAAACAGCAAGGTTTGTGCGGTTCGTAAGGATAGAATACGGCAAACATATTCGGCGTTAATGTGACTGTAAATTTATTTTCAATTTCTGCTGGGGTGAGCTGATAATCATCGGCTTCATTGTAATCTTCATAGCTTGCTAAATCCGGATAGGTTGCACCAACTTCAATGTTTTCCGTTCCCTGAATTAACACTTGTATGTCGAGATAGTCATGATGTAACTCTGCTTTTTTACTGCTTGGCTCTGCGGTTTCCGGCTCCATCACGTTCATATAAATTTGCTCATTAATCTCATGACGACCGACTTCTAAGGCATTGAGATCTAATGTATTGAGATAATCGCACACTTGTGCAATCACATTTGGTAAACCCACTTTAAAATTGGGGTTGGTTAGGCTGCTGATAATCATCTTCTCTCCTTATAAATGAATAAAAATTAACCCATCATAGCAAGTTGGCAAGATGAAATAAAGTTACCAATCGCATCAAAACCTCTGTATAATGTGCCAGTTTTATTTTCTGTATTAGCGTGCGGCTAACAAAAGAAATTTTTTTCGCAAAAGTGCGGTCAATTTTCTTAAAGATTTCTTTTGCTAGTCGCAATCTGGAAAATAAAACATTGTTTTTTACTATCAAAATCAAAGGAAAACATTGTGAATCCAATTGTTAAACAATTTAAATACGGTCAACACACCGTAACTTTAGAAACCGGTGCGATTGCACGTCAAGCCACCGCCGCCGTCATGGCAAGTATGGACGATACCAGCGTATTTGTTACCGTTGTGGCGAAAAAAGATGTGAAAGAAGGTCAAGACTTCTTCCCTTTAACAGTGAATTATCAAGAGCGTACTTACGCAGCCGGCCGTATTCCGGGTGGTTTCTTCAAACGTGAAGGCCGTCCGTCTGAAGGTGAAACCTTAATTGCCCGTTTAATTGACCGCCCTATCCGCCCATTATTCCCGGAAGGTTTCTTCAATGAAATCCAAGTGGTTGCTACCGTTGTGTCCGTCAATCCGCAAATCAGCCCGGATTTAGTGGCGATGATTGGTGCTTCTGCCGCATTATCCTTATCCGGCGTGCCATTTAACGGCCCTATCGGTGCCGCTCGTGTTGGCTTTATCAACAATCAATTCGTGTTAAATCCAACCATGGCGGAACAAAAACAAAGCCGTTTGGATCTTGTTGTGGCAGGAACGGATAAAGCCGTATTAATGGTGGAATCTGAAGCAGATATTTTAACTGAAGAACAAATGTTATCTGCGGTAGTATTCGGTCATCAGCAACAACAAGTGGTGATTGAAGCGATTAAAGAATTTACCGCAGAAGCCGGTAAACCACGTTGGGATTGGGTTGCACCTGAACCAAATACGGATTTAATCAATAAAGTAAAAGCCATTGCAGAAACCCGTTTGGGCGATGCTTACCGCATTACCGAAAAACAAACCCGCTATGCGCAAATTGATGCGATTAAAGCAGATGTGATCGCACAAATTACTGCAGAAGATGAAGAAATCAGTGAAGGGAAAATCGTTGATATTTTCACCGCACTTGAAAGCCAAATCGTTCGTGGCCGTATCCTCGCCGGTGAACCCCGTATTGATGGTCGTACCGTTGATACTGTGCGAGCTTTAGATATTTGCACCGGAGTGTTACCTCGCACCCATGGTTCGGCTATTTTCACCCGTGGCGAAACCCAAGCCTTAGCCGTTGCCACATTAGGTACTGAGCGTGATGCGCAAATTATCGATGAATTAACCGGTGAGCGTTCCGATCATTTCTTATTCCACTACAATTTCCCACCTTACTCTGTGGGTGAAACCGGTATGATAGGCTCACCAAAACGTCGTGAAATCGGTCACGGTCGTTTAGCAAAACGTGGTGTGGCAGCTGTCATGCCAACCCTTGCGGAATTCCCTTATGTGGTGCGTGTGGTATCTGAAATTACTGAATCCAACGGTTCTTCATCTATGGCATCAGTATGTGGTGCGTCATTAGCATTAATGGATGCCGGTGTACCTATTAAAGCTGCGGTTGCAGGTATCGCAATGGGGCTAGTGAAAGAAGAAGAAAAATTCGTGGTACTTTCCGACATTCTGGGTGATGAAGATCACCTTGGTGATATGGACTTTAAAGTGGCGGGAACCCGTGAAGGTGTTACGGCACTTCAAATGGATATCAAAATTGAAGGGATCACACCGGAAATTATGCAAATTGCATTAAATCAAGCGAAAAGCGCACGTTTGCATATTCTCGGCGTCATGGAACAAGCCATTCCGGCACCTCGTGCAGAGATTTCTGACTATGCCCCTCGTATCCATACGATGAAAATCGATCCGAAGAAAATCAAAGATGTGATTGGTAAAGGTGGGGCAACTATTCGTTCCTTAACCGAAGAAACCGGCACATCAATTGATATTGATGACGATGGTACGGTGAAAATTGCAGCTGTCGATAACAATGCCGCGAAAAATGTGATGGCTCGCATTGAAGAAATCGTTGCAGAAGTGGAAGCCGGTGCGATTTATAAAGGTAAAGTAACCCGCTTAGCCGATTTCGGCGCTTTCGTTGCTATCGTGGGCAATAAAGAAGGTTTAGTTCACATTTCACAAATCGCTGAAGAACGTGTTGAGAAAGTGAGCGATTACCTTCAACTCGGTCAAGAAGTCAATGTGAAAGTGGTGGAAATTGATCGCCAAGGTCGTATTCGTCTTACCATGAAAGATCTTGCACCGAAACAAGAGGCGGAAATCCCTCAACAATCCCCTGCTGATGAGCAAGAATAATCTCAGCAGGATTAAGCAAAACTTGGTGGTACGCCATCAAGTTTTGTTGTTTTTAACCTGTTACACAAAAGAGAGCAAATGCAGTATTTTCGGTTATCTCACCGTTATCTCACCTATTTATTTGGGTTATGTACGATATTGTTGCTTGCCGGCTGTATCCAATCCAGCGGGACTTTTGTGTCTAAAAATCGGGTAGTACTGGCTGAACAAAATCCGAATGTTCACTTTGAACAAGAGGTGATGATTGTACGCCTTAGCCAAGTATTGCTTGTCGGAAAAATGAGTAACGAAGAACGTGCCTCCTTACATTTTGAACGGGGTGTGCTATATGACGCTCTCGGTTTATGGGGGCTTGCGCGTTATGATTTTATCCAAGCCCTGGCATTGCAGCCTAAAATGGCTTCCGTGTATAACTATCTAGGGCTTTACTTATTGCTTGAGGAAGATTATGACGGTGCATTGGAAACCTTCAATGCCGTGTTTGAATTAGATCCAAGCTATGACTACACCCACCTTAACCGTGGTTTAAATTTTTATTATGTAGGGCGCTATAATCTTGCCGAACAAGATTTCTTACAGTTCTACCAAGCCGATACAAAAGATCCTTACCGTGTCTTATGGCTGTATTTGAACGAACAAAAATTAAAACCACAAGAGGCCCACAAAAACCTTGTTGAACGAGCAAAAGGGCTATCGGAGGACTTCTGGGGTACATCTATCGTTCAATATTACTTAGGACACATTTCCGTAGAAGAATTACAACAGCGTGCCGGTGAGTTTGCCCAAAACACGCAACAATATGCTGAAATTCTCACGGAAACTTATTTTTATCTAGCAAAACAAAAACTCAATGTAGGGCTGGTTGATGAAGCCGCGGCTTTATTTAAACTGGCAATGGCAAATCAGGTTTATAACTTTGTTGAGTATCGTTTTGCCTCCTTTGAGCTGATGAAACTCAAACCGGCTCAAACGGAAGAGGAAAAAGACGGAAAAAGTGCGGTCATAAAACCCTGATGTTTTAACTCGCACTTTCATCGCCATCTCTCATGCTTTCTTTGCAAGTGGTTGGAGAAAATAAGAGGACAAAAAGATGTTCTCCTCTTGCACTTCAATAGGCTTTAATATGCCCTGCAAAATGGATGAGAAAGATACCACAAACAAACCTGAAAGCCCTTTGAGCTTTCCTTTTTATATTCGAGTATTTTAATGACTGACAAAATCACCTTTAATGACTTAGGCTTACCTGACTTTATCTTAAAATCGGTTTCAGACTTAGGTTTTGAAACCCCTTCTCCCATTCAACAAACCTGTATCCCCCATTTACTAAAGGGTCACGATGTATTAGGAATGGCACAAACCGGGAGTGGGAAAACCGCCGCTTTTGCTTTACCCCTATTGGCTCAAATTGATGCTGGGGCTAAATATCCACAAATGTTAGTAATGGCGCCCACCCGAGAGCTTGCGATCCAAGTGGCAGAGGCTTGCGAACAATTCGTCAAATATGCACAAGGCATACGCATTGTGACCCTTTATGGTGGACAACGCTATGACATTCAACTTCGTGCGCTAAAACAAGGGGCGCAAGTGGTGGTCGGCACACCGGGGCGTATTCTTGATCATATTCGCCGAGAGACGTTAGATTTATCCGAGCTTCGTTTCATTGTGTTAGATGAAGCGGACGAAATGTTGCGTATGGGCTTTATTGACGATGTAGAAACCGTTATGGCGGAACTTCCGGAACAACACCAAACCGCCCTCTTCTCTGCCACAATGCCGGAGCCGATTCGCCGGATTACCAAACGCTTTATGAATAACCCTCAAGAGGTGAAAATTAAAGTCAATAACGAAAATGCACCTGATATTGAGCAAAGCTGTTGGTATGTCCACGGTGTGCGTAAAAATGAAGCACTACTTCGCTTTCTTGAAGTGGAAGAATTTGATGCGGCAATTATTTTTGCCCGCACCAAAACCGGTACGCTAGATATTACCGAACTGTTAGAAAAAAACGGCTTTCGTTCTGCTGCACTGAATGGCGATATGACCCAACAACTCCGTGAGCAAACCCTCGATCGCTTACGTAACGGCAGCCTTGATATTGTGGTAGCTACCGATGTTGCCGCACGGGGGATTGATATTGAGCGTATCAGCCTCGTGGTGAATTATGATATTCCGCTTGATGCCGAATCTTATATTCACCGCATCGGCCGTACCGGTCGTGCCGGTCGTTCCGGTCGTGCATTACTTTTCGTTGAGCCCCGTGAACGCCGTTTGCTACGCAATATTGAGCATTTGATGAAAAAACCGATTAATGAAGTGGAATTACCAAATCATTTGGTTTTGCAAGATTGTCGCCGTAAAAAATTCGTTGCCAAAATTACCAAACAGCTTGAACATCATGATTTAGAACAATATCGTAGCTTATTGGAAGATTTATTCACCGCCGATCAAGCACAAGAAGATATTGCCGCTGCCATGTTAATGTTGCTCCAAGGCAAACAAAAACTCATTCTGCCACCGGATCCGCCAATGGAAAAACGCCGTCGCGAACGCAATGAACGCCGTGAAAACCCACGTTCTGTAGAACGCCGTGGCGAACGAAAAGGCTATGGCAATCCACAGCCGATGGATTTATACCGTATCGAAGTGGGCAGAATGGATGGGGTTGAGGTTCGCCACATTGTGGGAGCGATTGCCAACGAGGGCGATATTAATAGCCGTTATATCGGCCATATTAAACTTTATGATGATTATTCTACTGTGGAATTACCACAAGGTATGCCAAAAGAATTGCTTCAACAATTCGGTAAAACCCGTGTGTTAAACAAACAAATGAGAATGTCATTCCTCGGTGCAGTAAAATCTGAACACGCACATGACCGTGATGATTTTGCCGGAAAACGAAAAGGCCGAGGCAAGGACAACGCTGACAGTCGTGGTCGTAAATTTAATGAAAAAAACAACCGCACTTTTAGCGAGAAACCTCGGAGAGGTCGCCGTAGTTAATCACTCTTAGCGGGGAGAGATAGAAAATATCCTCCCCTTTGCCACGAAGAATTCGTTTCAAACTTGTAAATAAGGAAAACGTATTTGAAAGGTCTATTTTTACGCATCATCGCTGCTTTTGCTCTCCTTTTATGGGCAATTGACATGGTTTTCCCTTGGCAGAAAATCAGGCTATCGGAGGAAAATCATTATGCCGTGGTTCAATCACGCGGTAAGCTCATTGTCGGCACGATTAATAACCCGATTTATTATTTTATTGATGCGAAAGGGGAATCGGGCCTGGAATATGAGTTAACCAAACACTTTGCCGATTATTTAGGCGTACCACTTGAAATCAAAACCCTTGAGAATACCGATGCCCTTTTCGATGCCCTTGAAAACAACCAAATTGATTTAGCCGCCGCTAACTTACTTTTCCATCCTAAACGGGCAGAGCAATTCCAAATTGGCCCTGCTTATACTTCCGCTTCTTGGCAAGTAGTCTATAAAAAAGGGGGAAATAGACCCAAAGATTTAAGTGCGCTACAACAGGAAATTGTCACGGCAGGCGGTCAAGAATTAGAAGAACTCCTCAGCCAATTTCAGCAAAAATTTCCTCAATTAAAATGGAAAAACAGTAAACAATTCACACAAGAAGAATTACTCATACAGGTGGCTGAAGGCAAAATTCCTTACACTATCGCCAATTCTATCGATGTCGCCACGGCACAGCAAATTCGTCCTGATATTGCCATCGCTTTTGATTTAACTGATGAGGCCAGCGTGCATTGGTATCTTGCTAATAATTCTTATAATGAATTACAAGCAAGCCTGTTGGATTTTATGAATAATGCTTTAGATACAGGCTTAATAGATCGTATTGAGGAAAAATATTTTCGCCATATTGCACAATTTGATTATGTAGATAGCCGAGCTTACTTAGCGGCGATTGAGAAAATTCTCCCTCAATATCAACCGCTCTTTGAAAAATATAAAGGGGAACTGGATTGGCGGTTACTGGCTGCGGTAGCCTATCAAGAATCCCATTGGAACCCTGATGCGACCTCACCTACCGGCGTGAGAGGGATGATGATGCTCACCAAAGATACCGCAGAAAGAATGAAAATCACCAATAGAACTGATCCTGAACAAAGTATCAAAGCCGGTTCAGATTATTTACATTGGCTGGTATCACAAATGCCTGACAGCATCGCCCAAGAGGATCGCATTTGGTATGCCCTTGCCGCTTATAATATGGGGTTGGGTCACCTTGTGGATGTTCGCCGTTTAACCAAAAAATTAGGTGGCAATCCGGATAATTGGCTTGATGTAAAAAATAACTTACCGCTGTTAGCCGAAAAGCGTCATTATAATAATCTGAAATACGGCTACGCCCGAGGTTATGAAGCTTATCAATATGTGGAAAATATCCGCCGCTATATGAATAATATCGTAAATTATCACCGTGTGCAGAACAATCAAAATAACAATGAGTTGGAAAATGCAATAAATCATAAAGAAGAGCAGTAAGGAGAAAAGAGAGATGTTAAAACGTAAAACCTTTTTGAAAAAAGTCAAATCACGGGATAGTTCAGTATCTCGAAATTCCCGTATAAGACGGTTAAAACATCGTAAACAAAAACAATTTGAACGGCATGCGATGCAATTCGTTTTACAAGAATTTTGTTGCTAACGAAAAACCCCGATATCACTATCGGGGTTTTAGTTTTTACTGATTAGTCGCCGTCGGCACCTTTAATTCCGGTTCTTCCGGTTTCTCCACTTTCGTCAAGGCTTTGTCTTTGTTCGCATCAATCACTTGCTGGGTCTGATTAGCGAGGGTTTCTAAGCCCATTTTTTGATAAGCATCACGCATTAAGAATAACCCTTCATAAGTGGCTGGGGTATCAGGGTATAACTGCAA
This sequence comes from Rodentibacter heidelbergensis, assembly GCF_002000125.1. Taxonomy (GTDB): domain Bacteria; phylum Pseudomonadota; class Gammaproteobacteria; order Enterobacterales; family Pasteurellaceae; genus Rodentibacter; species Rodentibacter heidelbergensis. Next base: position 5,299 of record NZ_MLHH01000004.1, on the reverse strand, counting down.
CATCCCCACAACACGATTTGCCACTGCCACATCGGCATTACGTTTTGCATAAAACTTCGCAATTTCTAACTCATGGCGAGCTAAAGAATCTTTAATATACGCCATACGGGCTAGGGCATCTTGAGAATAAGGACTATTCGGGAAAGCACGAACTAAACTCTGGAAGTTAGCAAATGCGGTTTTTAATGAAGTTGTTTCTCTTGTGGCACGATCAATACCAAAGAAATCTTGGATCGCATTGTCGGCAGTTGCCGCATTGGTTAACCCTGCCATATAAACCGCATAATCACGATGTTGGCTTTGTGGAAACTGATTTAAGAAACTGTCCACCGTGACTAATACTCCGGTATAATCCTGCGACTTATAGTTTGCATAAATTAAATCCAGCATAGCCTGCTCTTGATAAATACTGCCCGGGAAACGTTCCGTTGTGGCGTTTAAATAGCGAATTGCCTCAGAATATCCCCCTTCCTGCAAAGCCGTCGCGCCCTTATTATAAAGCGTATCAACCGATGCCTCTTCAACCTCTTTATTACCACTTGAACAACCCACCACAGCAAAGGCGGTCATTGCAATCAATGCCAATGATTTTATTTTACGCATTATTTTTTCCTTAATTTTTACGAAAGCCAATAAATCAGATACAATTGGCGGCTATTGTATAGAACATTGCTAAATAAGCCAACTTTTAAAACGATTGAGACCCATTTTTATGCCACAAATCACCCTTTCTGCCGAGGTTCAACCGGAACAAATAGGACAGCGATTAGACCAAACCCTCGCCGAATTGTTCCCCGACTATTCCCGTTCACGCCTAAAAACCTGGATTGAAGCGGATCTCGTTAAAATAAATCAGCGTATTGCCAATATTCCCCGTGAAAAAGTGCTTGGTGGTGAGCATATCGAAATTACGGTCGATGTTGAAGATGAAAACCGTTTTGAGCCGGAAAATATCCCTCTCAATATCGTGTATGAAGATGATGATATTATGGTGATTAATAAACCCAAAGATCTTGTCGTTCACCCCGGGGCTGGTAATCCAAGCGGTACGGTATTAAACGCATTGCTGCATTATTACCCGCCCATTGCCGAAGTACCACGGGCAGGTATTGTGCATCGATTAGATAAAGATACGACAGGTTTAATGGTGATCGCCAAAACCATCCCGGCACAAACGAAATTAGTACGGGATTTACAAAAGCGTAAAATCACCCGGGAATATGAAGCTGTTGCATCAGGCATTATGACCAAAGGGGGAACCGTGGATCAGCCCATGGCACGCCACGCCACGAAACGCACGTTAATGGCAGTTCACCCCATGGGAAAACCTGCGGTCACCCACTACCGTATTATGGAAAACTTCCGCAATTACACCCGACTACGCTTACGTTTAGAAACAGGGAGAACCCACCAAATCCGTGTTCATATGGCGCATATTGCTCACCCTTTATTAGGCGATCAAACTTACGGAGGCCGCCCTCGCCCACCGAAAAACGCCAGTGAACCCTTTATGGAAGTCTTGCGTAATTTCAAACGCCAAGCTTTACACGCAGTGATGTTACGTTTAGCGCATCCTATCAGCGGTGAAATGATGGAATGGTATGCCCCTCTGCCCGATGATTTTGTTGAATTAATTAACGCATTAAAAGCAGACTATATCGAACATAAAGAAGAATTGGACTATTAATATGCAAGCAATTTTTCCCACATGGCAAGTTCCCACTCATATTCATGCGTTTACGACTACTCGAACAGGTGGGGTAAGCCAAACGCCATTTGACAGTTTTAACTTAGGTGATCATGTTGGTGATGAAAAAAGTGCGGTCAAAACCAACCGCACTTTATTAGTAGAAAAATTCCATTTACCCCATTCTCCTTTATTTCTCAATCAAACCCACAGCACAAAGGTGATCACGTTGCCCTATTCAGGTGACAATATTGAAGCTGATGCGGTTTATACCAATCAACCTCACCAAGTTTGCGCCGTGATGACGGCCGATTGTTTGCCCGTGCTTTTTACCAATAAACAAGGCAACGAAGTAGCCGCCGCCCATGCCGGTTGGCGGGGATTATGTGATGGGATTTTGGAAGAAACGGTGAAATGTTTTCATACCGAGCCACAAAATATTATCGCTTGGCTTGGCCCTGCCATTGGCCCTAAGGCATTCCAAGTGGGAAAAGAAGTCATTGAGCAATTTATGCAATATGATCCTCAAGCAGAAAAGGCTTTCCAGCCTGATCCGGCTCAAAAAGGAAAATACCTCGGTAATCTTTACCAAATTGCCATACAACGCCTAAACAAACTGGGTATTACCCATATTTTGGGCGGAGAACACTGTACTTTTTATGAAAAAGCGCTGTTTTTTTCTTATCGGCGAGAAGGAAAAACAGGAAGAATGGCGAGTGTCATTTGGTTTGAATAATGGCCTATTCAAAAACAGGGAGGGGATAATATTCCCCTCCCTGTTTTCATTGATAATGTTTCGAATTAAGCTGATTTTTTCCCTAAGAATAAGGATAACCCTAACGCAATAAAAGCCGGTATCAGCCACCCCATCCCTTCTGCATAAAGAGGTAAATAATTGAGCATATTCTCAACACCTTGAGGCAATAAATCTATATTCTTTAAACTGTCACAAGCACTAAAACTCACTGTAATCAATAACGTAAAATAATAGCTCAATTTAATATTCGGGAGTTTATGGCGAATAATCTGTAAAAAAACTAACATAATAGCCACAGGATAGATCAATAATAACGCAGGAATTGTCACACGAAGCAATTCCGTTAGGCCCGTTTGAGCAATGGTTGTCGTTAACACCGTGAAAATAAACACCCAAAATGAATAAGACAAACGCACATGAAATTTCGAAAAGTAATCAGCACAGGCACTGGTTACGCCCACGAGGGTTGTCATATTGGCTAAAAGAATGATACCCGACATAATCCAAGTTCCGGCCGTACCAAATAACGCATTGACATAACGAGAGAATATTTGCCCGCCATTGGTTGCACCTTCAGCCACTTGAGCACTCGTTGCCCCTAAATAAAACAGGGAAAAATAGAGAGCAGCCAGTAAAAATACGGAAATAAACCCTGCAGAAATCGTATATTTCATCACATCTTGCGTAGAAGAAACGTTTCGTACCGCTAAAGCACGAGCCACAATGCCGCCAAAGGCAATGGCTGCCAGCACATCCATCGTTTGATAGCCGCTAATCAGCCCTGAGGTCATTGCAGAATTTGTCGCATAAGCTTTGCTTGGCTCCACAATATCAGAAAGCGGTGAAAGGATAACATTGACAGCAACCACAACCAGCAACACCAGTAATGCCGGTGTCATGAATTTTCCCACCGTCGAAATAATCGTATTAGGGCGAAGCATGAAAAGCATGCCTACCAAATTAAAAATAAGCGAAAAAATAAGATGTGTATGGGAATTGTCCTCTGTAATGCTCAATGGTACCCATGCCATTTCATAAGCCACATTGGTGACACGCGGCATCGCAAATAAAGAACCGATGACTAAATATAATGTAGCTAAAAAAATCACCTCAGCCCATTTCGGTAAATCACGCGTTAAGACTTCACCTCGCCCCACAACCGAAACCACAACCAAGGTGATAAAAGGCATGAATACCCCGGTTAAAACGAAACCGAAAGAGGCGGTAGCCCATTGAGTGCCGGCGGTAAACCCTTCCATTGGTGGAAAAATAATATTTCCCGCCCCTAAAAAGAGCGCAAAAATCATCATTCCTAAAACAACAATATCTTTACGACTAAACATAATTTTCTCAATTGATTAAAAAAAGCTCATTTTACTATAAACTCAAAGAGAACCCTAACCCTCAAAACTTAAAAATGTGAACTCCGTCACGCCATTCTTATTTCTTCAAAAATATCGTCAAAAACGACCGCACTTTTACTGCGATTTTCCCCTCAAGAAATAAAAATATGGTAGTATCTCGGTTTCAGTGATTTTTTTATTACATTTATTTTAATTTTTTGGGGAAATTTTAGTGTTACAGCTGATACAACGATTTTTGAAACTTGAATCTGCCGGCGGCATTTTACTGCTCTGTGCGGCATTCATTGCCATTTTATTTGCTAACTCACCATTAAATAACGCTTATCATGATTTCTTAAATCTTCCGGTAAGCATCCAAATAGGGGTATTTTCCATTGATAAAACTCTTATTCACTGGATTAATGATGGTTTTATGGCGGTCTTTTTTGTTTTAGTGGGGCTAGAGGTCAAACGTGAATTATTAGAGGGTTCACTTTCCAGCTATCAACAAGCGATTTTCCCTGCTTTTGCTGCAATAGGCGGAATGGTTATTCCCGCATTAGTCTATGTCTTTATTGCCCGTCAGGATCCATCGCTTGCCAATGGCTGGGCCATTCCAATGGCTACGGACATTGCCTTTGCTCTCGGCATTATGGCGCTTTTAAGCAAACAGGTTCCGCTCGCGTTAAAAATCTTTTTGTTAGCACTCGCCATCATTGACGACCTAGGTGCCATTGTGGTGATTGCGTTATTCTTCTCCCAAGGATTAAGTATTCAAGCCCTGACCTTTGCTGCGATTGCCATCATTTTACTTATCGCCTTAAATCGCTTTAAGGTCACCGCACTTTGTGCGTATATGGTGGTAGGTACAATATTATGGGCTTCAGTATTAAAATCCGGCGTACATGCCACCCTAGCCGGAGTGATTATCGGTTTCTGTATTCCATTGAAAGGAAAAAATGGTGAAACACCATTAGAAGATTTTGAGCATTTACTTGCCCCTTGGACCTCATTCCTCATTTTGCCTTTATTTGCCTTTGCTAATGCAGGAGTGAGCTTTGAGGGATTGGATTTCTCTATGATAACTTCACCATTATTACTTGCTATCGCCTTAGGGCTGATTATTGGAAAACCGATCGGCGTATTTGGTTTCAGTTATCTTTCCGTGAAGTTAGGTATCGCTAAACTGCCTGAAGGCATTAATTTTAAACAGATTTTTGCCGTAGCTATCCTATGTGGTATCGGTTTTACTATGTCGATGTTCCTTGCAAGTCTTGCTTTTGATGCCGATGCGGGTGAAAGTATTAGTACATTATCTCGTTTAGGTATTTTGATCGGATCAACCATTTCAGCTATTGTCGGTTATATTTGTTTAAAACAAACGACAAAGCCCTAGTTTTAACATGAAAACATAGAGATATTCACTCAACTAAAAATCCCTATTGAGATTTTACTCAATAGGGATTTTATTTTATGAAGATAGGCTCAGAATTGGCTTAATGGACAAAAGTG
>NZ_MLHH01000034.1 GCF_002000125.1 Rodentibacter heidelbergensis | reverse complement strand
CTTTCAACCGTTCTGAAGCACTGTCATTTTTTACCGCACTTTCTATTGTATTAAGTAAGTCGATTATCGGTGATTTCACTCGACTAAACTGTCCGATTTTTAAATCACTTTCACTTTGGCTGTTTTCTTGATGATTCAGGGCGTTGTTAAGCGTGATGTTTTGGGCGCTGATGTCCACGCGCTCTTTTGCCAATATTTCACTTGCCGTTTGAGTGTAATCTTGGCCTGCATAAACGGAAACGCTGTTATTCAAACTCGCAACCCGACTGCCTTGGTGGTTTACTTGTTCACCCGCTTGATTCATACGCGTGCGGTTATAACCCCAAAATCGCTCCGTATCCGATATCACCGCTTCACCAATACCATGCCCTTTGCGTGCTTGCCGGCTGCTTTCTCGAGTTTCGGCTGTCAAGAGGTTCACGTTGCCTTCTGTCGCTTGCAGATGATTCGTGCCATTTGCCACAAAGGTAGTGCCTTTTAAGGTGATATCACCTTTCTCCGCTATCGTGGTGCTGTTGCCGCCGATAGAAACTGTTGTGCCTACTTCTTGTGTGAGCGCACTATCACCCTTTTCTTTTTGCATTGCCATACCGGCAACGTATTTGTTCAAACCATCTGCACTGAAGGTTTTTGATTGACTATGAGCTTGTTGGCCTTGATGATGCGTGACAACATCAAAGGTGATGTTATTTTTTGCAATAAATGCGGCATCACCTTCTGCACTAATGCGACTGCCTTGGGTGCGAATATCTCCTTCTTTCGCTTGAATCACAAGCTTACCGCCCGCCTCAAGTGCGGTCGTTTTCGCTTCTGATTTTTGCGTGTGTTGATGAGATTCACTGCGGGAGTGGCGAGCATAAGGCATTACACCTCGACCTAGGGATTCCGCTGCATCGCCAATCGCCTCTGAAGCACTCATCCATTTGCCCACAAACGTTTTTGTGCCACCTTGTTCCTCTTTTTGGCGATAGTTCTCTTGGGCAAGTTTTAATGGGTTATACACCACACCAATGCCTACACCGCTCGTTTTTTGCTTTTGATGCTGTTCGCTATGATGAATTTCATTCACTGCATTTAAGTGTACATTCTTGCCTCCAATCGTCATATCACCACCTGATGCAAGACGAGAAGCGTTAATGTTCACATTTTGATTGGCTTCAAGACTCAACTTACCTTGTTGTGCGGTGAGATTTGAGCCAATCAACACTTCACTATAGCCTTTCCCTTCAGAAGCAGATTTAGTGCGCTGATAGCCTAATTGTGCCGTGCTACCAGAAACAGAGGCAGCAAGCCCCGATTTTTTGTGTTTTTCCCACTTGATTTGCTCATGGCTATTCGTCACCGTACCCACTTCAAGTGCGCCTCCGGCAACCGTATGAATATCTTGTGCTGCCACTGCTTGCGTCCCTTGAAAAAACGCATTACCACCTGCGTTTAATTCAATATGCTTACCTTGAAGGGCAGTCACATCATGAGCGTTAAGTTTGTCATAAGAATACACTTCAGAAGAACGGGAAGACACCACATTACGACTTTTCGTTTTGTGATACTGCTCAAGCGAAGCCGTTTTCTTCGCAGCTCCCAACACTAAATCATTCTCTGCAATCAGCATCAAACGCTGCTGTGCTTCAAGCTCACCACCTTGTGTCTCAATCGCTTTTGCTTGTAACTGTACATCACCCTTGCCTTTTACAGATGACACCACCACATCTTGCAAAGCGGCATTACGATAGCTGCTAGATTTACCCAGTTTTTCATCATAACCCACCGAAAGTGCGATCAAATTTAACTTGTTTTTTGCATCCAACAAAGTCAAGCCTTTGCCGTCATTGCGCACCGCTGCACCGTTGAGCATAATATTATTAGCACTCACACTTAATACACCCTCTTCATCTTTAACGTGTAAGAGTGCTTTGCGATCTAGGTTTGTCTCAAGACGATTTAAACCATAGGCTTGAATATCACTTTGCTGAGTAGTGGATTGATGATTAAAATCGTTGCCAATGTTTAAAATCATCGCTTTGTCGGCTTCTAATACCCCTCCAATGTTATCTAAATTGCCTGAAACCCTTGCACTCAATACACCACCGGTTAATTTACCGCTATTTTTCAGACTTTCAGTTTCAATTTTGTTGAAGGTGTGACCGGCAATCGTCCCTTGGTTTTCAAAGTCAGAGCCATTCACATAGATTTTCTCACCGGAAATTAACGTTCCAGCACCATCTAAATCACCTTTTTTCACCACAACATAAACTCGTGGTATTAATGCTTCTACCTGTTTACCACTAGGCAAGGTGACAGTTTGTTTCTCAATCCAAACAATATCAGATGTTAATTGCGCTACTTGTGTTGGTGTTAAACTCACCCCCACTGCCAAGTTAAATTTTTTGGCAAAAGTCACTCCGGCATCCATCAATGCTTTATATTGCGCTTCAAAGGTACGGTTATCTCCACTGAAATGACGTCCCGTTAAGCGGTTCATTTGTTCACGCACTAAACGTTGCTCATAATAACCATCACCTAAACGTTTCATCATATTTTGTGGATCATTACGCAACGCTTTGAACATGTAATCCGAGCTTAACCAACGATTTTTATTAATAAATTCCGGATCGGTTTCAATCAACACATGGCTCTCCGCCGCAGGATTTACTTTATACAAGCTCTGAGTGGGTAAACGCGTATCAGGTTGAGTGGTGCGAATTTCAACTTTATTATTTAACTGACTTTCAATATTTTCTAATACATTCGGCTTGTTCGCACCTTGTACGGTAAGCCTGTTAAGCGGAGTTAATGCCACATCATTATCTTGCTTCTCAAGATGACTTACCTGATCAACATAGAATGGATTTTTTACAGAAGCCTTATCAGTGTGAGATAAAGCAGTGAAAATATTCATATCAAAAGATGTTTTCGTTTCCCGGCGTTTAATCACATCATTATAATTATCACCATACCAACGCCATCCTTTTCGTCTTCCACGCCATCTTGGATGAACCCATTTTGCCATGCCATAAAGTTGGTGAAACTCAACGCCTTTTTCATCAAGATTATTAAGTATTCCTTCTTCCTTATGAATCAATCCACCCGAAATAAGGGTACTTCTATCGTTTTCTAAATAACTCTCACCCAGATCAATATCTCCACCGGCAAGAATTTGCCCTGGTAAGGATTTTGTCACCTGACTTTTTAACACTTTTTCTTCTTTCACTTGCATCGTCCAACGATCACGATAATGATCCGGTAAACTATCATTGTTGGCTTTGATGCGGTTATTTAACTCAGCAAAAACCTCAGCATTATTTTTTACCCAACTGTCATAGCCTTTGATTGCTTCATTATAATTATCAATATCTTGTTTATAAGCAGCCATTTCAGCTTCATACCGGCGCATAGCTTCTTCATACTTCGCTTTACGCACTGCATTCGACAATCGTCTTGGTTTTCTTGGTTTAACAGGTTCCGGTCTTACCGTTGGAAGAGATGCAAGTGATGGCGCATCTTTAGGTGCATTAAGGTTGAAACGTTTCCAAATACCGTAATCACTGCCATAAACTGTAGTTGGATTAATGTAACAGAGAGAAGGATCGCTTGATGAGCAGCTTTTTTGATTTGCTAATGGGATATAACCGGCTTCGAGTTCATCATTCTCTAACTTGCGGTCGAGCGTTGTTTTCCAAACCAGATCATACACACCTGGCTTATTTTTGCCTGGTGTACGACGATGCCAAAAACGATCATTTTTCACCAAGCCGCCGGTATTAAAATCAAGACCGTTCGTGCCAATCATGACATATTCGATATGATTTTTATTGCCTTCCTCCGGAATCTCCATCACTTCCGTTTCGAAATGTTCATTCGTATTGAAGGTTTTTTCAATATGGTTTAGCGCAATTCCACCTTCGGCTTCAATAATGCTACTTTTATTACGCAAGATACCGGCTTTGCCTTCTGCCTGATCATCTTCATTTAAATGCGCACCAAACTCAATTTGACCACCACTATAAATAGTCGAACCGCCTTTTTTGTCAGATTCATAAAATGAGGTATCGTTAATCATTTCCTGACCTGCAAGATCTAAACGTTGACGCGCCGCAATCGTAGCTGATTTCACCTCACCTGCTTTATTTCGTTCGTCACGATTTTCAATTTTGTTTGCTTGAAGGGCAACTTGGTCACCATAAATTCTCCCCCAGCCCACATTATCAATATGCCCAGCTTTTACCACTGTTTTACTGTTATCTTCATCAGAAAAACTATTAATTAAACCACGATTGGTTATCTTTCCCGTTGCCGTTATACGCGTTTCAGCACTGCTTAAACGTCCCTTTTCTTGATTATCAATTTGCTGCGCATTTAAGGTTAAATGTTCACCAGCAGAAAGCTTATAATTATTTACTATGTTTCCAGTCGTATTAATCTTGAACTCTGTTTTTGCATTAATGTCTTGCTGGGTTGTGAAATCACTTTTCAACGTTAAACGCAGTTTATCCGCTTCCAAATGCCCTGTTTTTAAAACAGAACGAGCATGAATATCAAGCATATCAACCGCTTGTATGTGCCCTCCATCATTATTGATAGAAAGATCTTTACCAGCAATACTGATATCGCCCCAACTGAGCAATTTCCCTTTTTGGTTATTCAATGATTTTTCAACATTCAAATTTGCTTGTTTTTGAGCATAGATTCCCCCTTCTGTATTATCAACAGATTGAGTATTTATCGTTATCTCATTGGCTGAAACTCCTTGTCTGAGAGTTTGGATTGACGAATTAAAAGTACCTTGGTTATTAAGGTGATCCGTCTTAATCGTTAATTGGTCTGCTTGAATGAAAGAGCCTTCATCACTCACTTTATTATTTTGAATCTGTTGAACAGTGAGGTTCAACTGTCCTGCCACTTGAACAACACCTGCTCGATTATCTAACCTTTCTGCTTGAAGAGAGGCTTTACCTAAACTGATAATCTTACCGTTATTTTGGTTATCAATCGTTTTAGCAATTTGAAGATGTGTGCTGTCATTTCCATAGAGGATACCCGCCTTATTATTTAACACTTTTGTATTAACCGAAACATCTGCGCTATTAATCATGCCTTTTGCATTATTTACCCCAGTATCCGCACGAATATCTAAATGACGAGATGCAGCCAACAATCCCTGCTCGCTATTATCAAGCGAACCTACATTAATTTGGCTATTTACCGCACTGATGCGTCCTTGACGGTTATCAATATGTTGCTGAACCTGAATGTGTTGAGCAGCCTGCGAGGAAATGACGCCTTTATCGTTGGCTAGCTGCACAAGCTGAATAGATTGATGATTACCAGAAACAATTTTCCCTTCGGTATTCAAAAAATTGTCCGTATGAATGTGCTGTTCTCCAAGGCTTACCAGCTTACCTTGTTGATTATTCACATTGTAAGCATGAATCATAAAGTTGCCCTGAGAGCTGATGGCACCGGCTTGATTATTCAGTTTAGTCGTTTGAAGAACAAAATCTTTGATACCTCGTTGAACCCAAGTCCCCCCTTGATTATTTAAATCACGTTGTGTCGCCGTAATCGTATCTGCACTCAATTGGCTACCCTGGGTAGAAAGCCATTTTTTCGTGGAAAGCTCAAGGGTATTGGTGGCATAGATGTTCGCCTGATTAACATTAAGATCAGTTTGTTTTGATAAAAGTGTAACATCATACCCTAAGGTTTGCGCATGATCTAACGTCACCTCATTCCCTTCTGCTACCAATTTACCTGAGGCTATATTCTTCCCTTGCGTAACCAGTTTTTCTTTTGAACTTAACGTTAAATGGCTTCCTTGTGAAGCTGAAGGATCTAAGATGAGCGCATCATAACCGTTTTGCTGAACAGCATGAGCTCCAGCCGCAATCAATGCATTTTTAGAGATAAGAATGTTCTGAGCCTGATAACCCACATTCCCTTTTGACACCGTCTCACCGCTTTGTGCAATCCTCTCTTTTGCTTGTAGAGAAATACCGCCTTGACGAGCAACGATCGAACCTTTTTGCTCAATATTTTTTTGTGAACGAAGCGCAATATCACCTTGTTTCGTTTCAATTTTACCCGTATTTTCAATGATTTTACTTGAATGAATACGGGCTTGCTCTGTGGCACTGATAGTTCCG
>NZ_MLHH01000033.1 GCF_002000125.1 Rodentibacter heidelbergensis | reverse complement strand
TGGGTAATCCAACGGTATAATGTGCTTTTTTTAAGATGAAATTGTTTGCGTGTCAGCGACCGATTTTTATTATGTTGGAGATAAAATTCGAGCACTTGCTGTTTGAAAAGTGGGTTATATTTAGTCATAAAAAATCTGCACCTTAGTGAGTTAGAAGATTAGTCCAACTTTTGGGGTGCAGATCATAACGACCCTTTTTATAAATAACACGCCATTACCACCGCATTTTCTCTTTTGCCATTTGGCAGGGGATAATAGTTTTTGCGGATATCCACTTCATTAAAGCCCTGCTTTTCATAAAGCAGGCGTGCCGGGTTGGATTCTCTCACTTCAAGCCATAGGGTTTGAATTCCCCTTTCTTTAAGCTGTGTCATCAGTGCTTTTAAAAGGTAGCGACCCAATCCTTTTCCTTGCATTGCCGGTGTGATAGCAATATTGAACAAAGTGGCTTCATCCAATACGGTTTGGCAAATGGCAAAGCCTATGATTCGGTTATTCTCCACTAATTTTAAGTTTAGATAACGCTCACCTTGATTATTTTTCAATGTGCCTAAAGACCAAGGGATAAGGTGTGCTTGTTGTTCGATCTCATACAAACACTCAAAATCCTGTTCTTCAAGCGCAAAAATCTGAGGCATCATATTAAATTTGTTGAATCTGCTGCCAAAACTCGCGTTTTGCAGAGGGGCTGGAGATAAAATGAGGATAATTTGGCGAGCGATAAATTCGCTCTGCGCACAAACAGTAAGGCAAAGTGCGGTCAATTTTTTCAGCATTTTCCGACAATAACCAATACTGCACGGAATGATTAAGCTCAAGATGCTGAATTTGATCGTAATTCAAACAGAGGCAATCTTCTTTTTTTAAGATTAGGCTGAGTAACACATCCGCCAATAAAGGGGTCTGGCTCAGATTGTCATCAGACACTACAATCAATCGAATATTATCCGCCACCGTAATCCCTACCGCACCTTGCAATGCGGCAGGACGATGGAGTTGCCATTGGGTTATCCCCATTTCTTTTAAAAGAAGACTGCGTCTATCCATATTCATTATTGAAGAGAAATCGAATCCAGAGGATATCCCTGTAAACCTTTCACTATATTTTGCTCTTCCGATGCCGTTGGTTTTTGTTGGTAGGCTTTTAAGCTACGGAATGACAAAATATTTTTTTCTTTGTACACCAGAGCAATAAAACGTTGGAAATCTTTTCCGTCACAAGCGTAATAAGTCGTGTTCCCCTCCGTTAAGGTTTGTAGATCACAGACTTTTTTATTTCCCTCTAAATATTTTGAAATAAGTTGGGGTTCGTAAGCCAGATCTTTCAGATAAAAGGTTTCACTGGTGATTGATTTTCGATTACTTCTGTCCACACTCGCCGCAAGGCTTAAAAATCGAGGTTCTTCACTTTTCACCGAGCGGGTTTGTTTTACATATTTTTCACCGTTAAATTCAATTTCAACGCCTGCCTTTTTAACACGTTCAAACTGAGCATCTAATTTTTTGAATTGCTCAATTTGTTCCGGTGTTTCCTCTATTTTTGAAGAGGCCTGAGGCTTACCTTGCCATTGCTCAATTAATTGACAACCTGATAACAACATCGTCAGCGTTGTCGCTAACATGATTTTTTTCATAGAAATTCCCTAAATAACAAATGGCACAAGGCCATGAAATCATTTTTTATCTGTACTATCTTTGCTAAAATAGCGCCTAATTTTAAACCAATAACTGACAGGATTCAAAGCGTGATTTCTCTTGAAAGCGAAGTTTTAGAACGTCACCTTCCCCTTTTCCACGGAAAATCCATTCTCTTTGCCGGCGGCATAAAGGATCAATTTCCACAAAAATTAGCTGCCCACAGTCAATCAGTGCAAATATGGAGCCAATATTTTGATTACGCCAAAAGCCAAAGTGCGGTCAATTTTTCTGTCGAATTTCAAGGCCAAGCTGATCTTATTCTTTATTATTGGCTCAAAAATAAGCAAGAAGTCCAATTCCAATTGATGCAACTGCTTGCCAACGCACAAGAAGGGCAAGAAATGCTCATCATCGGTGAGAACCGATGCGGTGTGCGTTCAGTAGAAAAAATGCTTTCCCCTTTTGGTGATATTGCCAAAATTGATTCTGCACGCCGTTGTGGTTTATATCATTTTTCTTTGAAAAAACTACCGCACTTTTCGCTTAATCGTTATTGGAAAACCTATCATCACCCCCAACTCCAAGGTTTGACAATTCACAGCTTACCGGGCGTGTTTAGTGCCAATAAATTGGATACAGGAACCGCACTTTTGCTTTCAACACTTAACCACGCTATCAGTGGTAAAGTACTTGATCTTGGCTGTGGTGCGGGAGTGATCGGTTCAATGATCAAAAAAATGAACCCTCACTCATCTGTTACGATGAGCGATATTCATGCTATGGCGTTGGAATCGGCCCACAAAACCCTTTTGGAAAATCAATTAGAAGGCGAAGTTTTAGCCAGTGATGTGTTCTCAGAGATTAAAGGAAAATTTGATCTCATTATTTCCAATCCCCCTTTTCATGATGGCATTGACACCGCTTATCAAGCCGTAAAAGCCCTGATTAGCCAAGCCAAATGGCATCTCAATCAAGGGGGGGAACTCCGTATTGTTGCCAATGGGTTTCTGCCTTACCCTGATTTATTACAGCAGTATTTTGGCGAAGTTAATGTGCTTGCCCAAACCTCAAAATTTAAGGTTTACTCGGTAAAAAATTGATCCAACGGTTTATCTCAAGAGTGAAGATTTCACTGGTATCGACTTCAAATATCAACCATCGCCTCAGTAAACCCATAACAGGAAGAATTAAATGAAACATATAGGTCTCGTCTTCGCATTATTTCTCACCTTGCCGATGATCTCCATAGCTATCCCCAAAACGGATTGGCAACAGGCTATTCATCAACAGGAACAAAAGTTAAAAGCCGATGTCGGCGTGGCACTGCTTTCTGAGGAGGGAAAAATTCTTTTTGAATATCAGGGGCATCATCATTTTCCACTCAACAGCACCCATAAAGCCTTTGTTTGCGGTATGGCGTTGGATTTATCAGAAGATAATCGTCTATCCTTCCAAGAAAAATTACCCATTCACGCTACTGAAATTGTCAGTTATTCACCGATTACTGAGCATAAAAGCAGCATGAATTTAACTGAACTTTGTTCTGCGGCAGTGAGTTATAGTGATAATACGGCAGCCAATCTCATTATCAAACAACTTGGTGGTGTCAGTGCTGTGACCGATTACTTTAAACAAGTAGGATTAACCCAAACCCGACTTGATCGAACAGAGCCAGACATGAACTATGATAATCTCAAAAAAGGGTTGGATCTCACCACACCTATTGAAGCGACTCAGTTACTTCATCAATTTATTTTTGGAGATAGGCTCAATGACAACTCCAAAATGCAATTGATACAATGGATGTTAGACGATCAGGTTGCAAATGATTTACTTCGTTCAACTTTACCAAAAGGTTGGAAAATCGCCGACAAAACGGGAGCAGGAACAGCGGGTTCAAGATCGATTATTAGCGTTTTTTGGAAACCTAACGGTAGAGCCTATCTTCTCTCCATTTATCTCACCAACACCCAAGCCACAATGGCAGAACGCAACCAAGCCATTGCAGAAATTGGAAGGGTTATTTTTAACCAGCTTCCTTAAAGGATATGACACAACACGGCCCTATCTAAAAGAGATCAGGGCTGATTAATAGGAGGATATGATGATCGTGACAAGCTCCGCCATTAAAAATGGCATCTTTGAAGATAAATATGGCAAACGTGGGACACAATTTAGCCCCAATGGTATGCCCACTTATTCCATCCCCTTTGACATAAAAGAAGCACCGGAAGGCACAAAATCTTTCGCCGTGGTTCTTGAAGATAAAGATGCGATCACCGCAAGCGGATTTGTGTGGATACACTGGCTCATCGCCAATCTTGAACGCACCTCAGTGGAAGAAAATGAAAGCCAAAGTGCAACCGATTATGTGCAAGGAGCAAACTCTTGGGCAAGTGTTCTAGGCAAATTTGAGCTTAGTGAGGCCTCTGCCTACGGTGGTATGGCACCGCCTAATTGCTTACACCGTTATGAATTAATCGTCTACGCCCTTGATACCAAACTCGATCTCAAACCGGGTTTTCGTTTCAACGATCTCCACTTTGCCATGCAGGGGCATATTCTGGATCAAGCGGTGGTGATGGGGGCTTATGATGTTTAGCGGGTAAACCCTATCCCTGTGCCTTCAAAAACGGCAACAAGGAAAGGGCGATACCGGCGGCACTACAAGCCACCACGATAAAAAAGCCTGTCCAGTGGAATTGTTGCACAATCAGCGCTAAGGGATAACCTGCAATCGCTGCACCAAGATAGGCAAATAACCCGACAAACCCGGTCGCTGTGCCGGGTGTTTTTTTATGGGCACATTCTGCAGCCGCCATGCCGATTAACATTTGTGGGCCAAAAACAAAGAACCCTACCACAAAGAAAAGTGTGCTTAATAAAATATCTTTTTCTTTTGGTAACAACCATAAAGCCGTAATGGAAAAGAAAATTCCAATGGCAAAAATCAACGCCATTGGGCCACGATTGCTGGAAAATAAGCGATCCGAACCCCATCCTGCCACCAAAGATCCGAAAAATCCACCCACTTCAAACAACGCTAGGGCACCGTTGGCGGAAACCAAATCGTAATGATAGTTTTCTGTAAGATAAATATTCCCCCAGTCATTAATTGCGGTGCGTACCACATAAACGAGGGTATAACTTAAGGCTAACAACCAAATATATTTATTCAAAAAAACATAGTGGCGTAAAATGTCCCGCCAATTTAAATGGGGTGCAAGGAATTCTTGGCTCAGTTCTAACTCATCCTTTCGCCAATGCCCGATACTGGGTAATCCCATCGCTTCCGGTGTGTTACGCAATCGCCACAACAGAAAAAATCCAATCGCAATGGCCAATCCACCCGCAACAGCAAAACCATGACGCCAACTGTAATGCAATGTAACATAGCCAATCAGCAACGGAATTAAAGCGCCACCGACATTATGTGCAGTGTTCCAGATCGACCACCAATGCCCCCGTTCATTGCGGGAGTACCAACTCGTCAAGAGTTTCGAACAGGCCGGCCAGCCCCATCCTTGAAACCAAGCATTGACTATCCAAAGTGCGGTCAAAAACAAGACAGAATTTGAAAGCCCAAAGAAAATATTGAGTATTCCCGTCATTATTAGCCCGATTGCCATAAAATGACGAGGGTTTGATTGATCGGAAAACATCCCTGAAAAGAATTTTGATACCCCATAGGTGATATAAAACAAGGTTGCCATTAACCCAATATCACTTTTCTCAATGCCTAAATCGCTTATCATTTCCGGCACGGCAAAATTAAAACTTTTCCTTGTGAGATAAAATCCGGCATAACCAATATACATCGCGATCATTAAATGCACGCGCCAATACTGATAAGTGCGGTCAATTTTTGAGGAAAATGTTGTCATATCAATTCCTTGGCAAGGTAATTTTAATGGTGGTGCCGTGCTGTTTTGGTGAAAGCGATTTTTCGTGGGAAATTAATTGAAATGTCCCACATAAAATATCCACCCGCTCTTGCATGCCTTTTAAACCCAATCCCTGTTTAGCTTTTGTCGGGTCAAATCCCTTACCGTTATCTTGAATAATCAATTGAATATTTTGACCAATCATAATAGAAAGGCTCACTGTGGAGGCTTCCGCATATTTGACCGTATTATTCAACCCTTCCTGACATAAACGATAAAGGGTGATTTCTTGGATAGGCTCAATCCTAACATTGTCTTTGTTTTCCCAAAAAAGTGCGGTGGAAATGCCATGCGTTTTGAAATCGAGTTCTAAAAACAAATTCTCAATCGCTTGTTGAAGGGAAATATCATCTAACATTTTCGGGCGAATACGGTTTAATAACCCTTTTGTGGTGTCGTAGATATTCAGAGAAAGTTGCTCAATCATACCAACCCCTTGACTGATTTTCGGTGAATGTTCTATGCGTTTTATCATTGAGGCTTGCATACGAATTGCGGTGATGTTTTGCCCGATTTCATCATGTAGTTCACGGGAAATTTCTTGACGAATGGCTTCTTCCGTATTGATTAATTTTCGGGTGAGGTGGCGGTTACGCGCCAGCTCAGCGGATAAACTTTGATTGAGATCCCGCAACTGTTGAATTCCCAACCCAAGGAAAATTCCTGTGATGGTTTGCCCTGAAAGGGAAAGTAATAAATCCGTTAATGCCCCTCGGGAAAAACTTCCCATGGTCGCCGTCAGAGCAATACTATTTAATAATATGCCAAGTAATGCTCCCTGCCAACCATAGACATAAGCGAGCAAAATAATGGGCACAGAAAGAAAAAATAAGGTAAACCGATGAAATTCTTCCGGCGTATAAATTTGAATAACAATATTTAATAAAAACAAAAGGATATAGATGAAAATATGTTTAGCACGCAAAGAAATCGGTTTATCGATCAATTGTGCAGTAAGGGGAACCCAAGGGCGTTTAAAGAGATATTCATCCACTAAAAAGCAAGCGGGAAGCATCAATACCATTCCCGTAAAACTCACTAGAAAAAGATATAAAAAAGAGAAGGAAAAAAGGCTGCCAATCAAACCGTTGATCACACCAATAACCAGTGCTAATCCCCCCTGAATAATGAGTTTGTAAACTTCATTGCCTTGATAATAGGGCTTGATAAGAAAAATAATCGGCAAACTGACCGCACTTATCAGAGCGGCCGGCAAATAATATTCATTGGGAAAAGCATACGCCAATACCCCCAATACTGAAAATTCCGCGCTATAACTCACCCACCAAAAGCGCTTTGACGTGTGTAAATTAACCCCTAAACGAAAAGCAAAGGGTAAAAATAATAAGGCAATTAAGGGATTTCCCAAGAGGAAATCGGCTATCGCCCATAAAGAAAAATAAGCACAAAAGAGGATTAAACCGCTGTAAAGGAAGGGGACGAAGAATGTCATAAGCCATAATGTTGATGAAATAAATTCGTCAACTCCACATTATTTTTTACCGCAAGCTTACTCATAATATTGGCACGGTGGGTATGAATGGTTTTAAAACTTAACCCCAGTTTTTCACCAATTTCCTTAGGTTCTAAACCTTGGCTGAGTAATTCACCAATCTGTAACTCACGTTTGGTTAACTGTTCAAAGGGGTTATCATGACGTTTTGACACTAATTTGACGGTTAATTCCGGCATTAAATACACCCCACCGGCATACACCGTACGCACCGCTTGAATGAGTTCATCCGGGCTACAACGCTTACTCAAATAGCCTTTTGCCCCTTGCTCCAAGGCTTTTTTGACGACAATTTCGCTATCATTCACACTCAGCATAATGCAATGAATACCGGAAGGGATGGTTTTTAATAGTTCCAATCCACTTTCATCGGGCATAGAAATATCAATAATACAAACATCTGCTTTGATGTGAGGCAACTTTTGGCGGGTTTCTTTTGCTGAGCCGAACTCCCCCACCACAACTATATCTTCTTCCAGTGAAAGTAACTGCGCAAATCCTGAGCGCACGATGATGTGATCATCAATGAGTGCTACATTTATCATTGTGACTTTCCTCTGTTTAGGGCGAAGAATTGTAGCATTGAAAAAAGTGCGGTAAAAACGTTTTCTGTTTCGACCGCACTTTATATTATGAAAGCATTAAGGAGGTTTAAGGCTTTAGGTTATTTTTTCGCTTTTTCTAATTTTTTTAAATGACGAATTTTACGCTCTTCTGCAATGGCAACAAAGGCCAATAACACCATACAAACTATCGCCGAAATATCTAATGCTGCAAAAGTGCCTTCCCAACCGGTTAAACCAAAAATTGGCGTGCCGTCTGCAATCATCCCTAAACCTAATTTTGCGAAACTATCACCGATTAAATAAGCAAAAGTTCCTTTCACTCCATCGGCTACAGCAATCGCTTTTTTCGGTACAAACCCAACTGCGGCCACCCCAATTAACAATTGCGGGCCAAAGACTAAGAAGCCTAACACAAAGAGGGTCACCAAATACATGGTTTCGTTCGTGGCAAATTGATAGAACTCAAGGGAAAAGACGATAAGAATTAAGGCGATACAAGCCAGTAGGGTACGGCGACCATTGGCTAAATCCGATAAATATCCCCATAAAAATGTTCCAACAAGGGCCCCCACTTCAAAGAGCGCAAAACCGGAGATGGCGGCATCTTTTGAAAAGCCTAATTTTTCATAAGCATATACCGGCGACCATTGGTCAATACCGATACGCACAATGTAAAGGAAAATGTTAGCGAAACAAAGTAACCAAATCACTTTGTTTTTTAATACATATTGCACAAAAATTTGTTTTTTGGTGAGTTGGTTTTCTTCGGCATCTTTATCTTCTTCCGAAATTTCCTCGCCAAATAATTCTTCTGCTTTCCCTAAACCATAGGCTTCCGGGGAATCGCTACCATAGCGTAAACCAATAAAACCAATGATTAATGCAATAATGGAAGGAAAAACAAACATTCCAATCACATGACCATCAAAAAAGACATTCGCACCAAATAATGCCACCCCGGCAGCAGCGGCACCGCCCACATTATGGGAAAGGTTCCAAAAGCCTAAAAACGTGCCACGTTTTTTACGAGGTGTCCATTTAGTAATAGTAGAATAACTGGAAGATCCCCCGGTACTTTGGAAGAAACCACTTAACGCATAAAACGCCACCATTAAGAAAATCGCCACACTACCACTGCCCATACTGGCGCTGAACCCCAGCATACAAAGGGCGGAGAGGATTAACATAAATGGCACAAATTGTTTGGTGTTTTTACCGTCTGCGTAGTAAGACACCACGGTTTTACCGATACCGTAAGTGATAGAGAAACCTAATCCGATCATCCCTAATTGGGTTTTGGTTAAACCATAGGTTTCAATCATATCATTTTGGGCGATATTGAAATTTTTACGCACCAAATACATGGCCATATAACCGAAAAAGACAACCAAATAAGATTGCATAAAAGGTTTAAACCACATTTTGCGACGTTCCTCAACAGGCAAGTCAAGGGTTGGCTTTCTCACTTCTTTTAGAAAATTAAGCATAATAGACTCCGAATAAAATGACTGTGCGAATATTAAATCGAAATCTAAAATTCCCCTTGCAAACCTCACTCAGAAAGACTAGGAATTTTTCCTAGACATTTTAATTTTCTTATAAAAATGTGAGATAGATCACAAATTAGTAATAAAACCTTCAGCCATTTCTCCACCGGCATAGCAAGAAAAAATCCATTTGTCTTCCACAAAACACTATTCTCTCTAGCTATTTTTTGATACATTTAGCACAATTTTTTCGCGCTCAAAATCGGGCTAATTTTCAATCAATTTAAACAACGGAATTATTATGTTATTTAAAAAAATACGCGGTTTATTTTCAAATGATCTTTCCATTGACTTAGGAACGGCAAACACGCTGATTTATGTAAAAGGACAAGGTATTGTCTTAGATGAACCTTCTGTGGTGGCTATTCGTCAAGACCGAATGGGCTCATTAAAAAGCATTGCGGCCGTGGGTAAAGAAGCCAAACAAATGTTGGGGCGTACACCAAAAAGCATCATGGCAATCCGCCCAATGAAAGACGGGGTGATTGCAGATTTCTTCGTCACTGAAAAAATGTTGCAATATTTTATTAAACAGGTTCACAGTGGCAATTTTATGCGTCCTAGTCCACGGGTGTTAGTTTGTGTTCCGGCAGGTGCTACACAGGTGGAACGCCGTGCGATTAAAGAATCAGCGATCGGTGCCGGTGCCCGTGAAGTCTATTTGATTGAAGAACCGATGGCAGCAGCAATTGGAGCTAAATTGCCGGTTTCTACTGCTGTCGGCTCAATGGTTATTGATATCGGTGGCGGAACAACAGAAGTCGCTGTTATTTCCTTAAACGGTATCGTTTATTCTTCTTCTGTTCGTATCGGTGGTGACCGTTTTGATGAAGCTATTATCTCCTATGTTCGCCGTACCTTTGGTTCTGTCATTGGTGAGCCAACAGCAGAGCGAATCAAACAAGAAATCGGTACCGCTTATATTCAAGAAGGGGATGAAATTAAAGAAATGGAAGTGCATGGACACAATCTCGCCGAAGGTGCGCCACGTTCTTTCAAATTAACCTCTCGTGATGTATTAGAAGCCATTCAGCAACCGCTAAACGGTATTGTTGCGGCAGTTCGTACGGCACTTGAAGAATGTCAGCCTGAACATGCGGCGGATATCTTTGAACGGGGTATGGTGTTAACCGGTGGCGGCGCACTTTTACGCAATATTGATGTGCTTCTTTCTCGTGAATCCGGCGTGCCGGCCATCATCGCAGAAGAACCGCTTACTTGTGTGGCTCGTGGTGGTGGTGAAGCCCTTGATATGATCGATATGCACGGCGGTGATATCTTTAGTGACGAACTCTAATCTATCCTCAATAAAAGTGCGGTTGATTTTATTCCCAAACTCGCCTGCTCGTTTACTCACCCTGTCGGGGTCGTTGGCATAGCCAACGCTCAAAAAACGTTGTTTTTTGTAACCGCACTTTTGTTTTAAGCCATCAATAGTTTAGGTATTTTAATGAAACCGATTTTTGGTAAAGCCCCGCCTTTAGGTGTCCGTTTAACCCTTGCTATCATTGCATCGATCTCGCTTATTTTGGCTGATGGACAAAACTCGATGAACCAAGCCCGTAGTGTGATGGAAACAACGGTCAGCGGTCTATATTATTTGGCAAACAGCCCTCGCACCGTATTAGACTCCGTATCCGATAACTTTGTGGACACCAATAAATTACAAATTGAAAATAAAGTATTGCGTGAACAACTTAGAGAAAAAAATGCCGATCTCTTACTCCTCGATCAGCTGAAAGTGGAAAATCAACGCTTACGTCTGTTGCTCAACTCCCCATTAAGAACCGATGAATACAAAAAAATTGCCGAAGTATTAACCGCAGAAACCGATGTCTATCGACAACAAATTGTGATTAATCAAGGCGAAAAAGACGGGGCTTATGTGGGGCAACCCGTCATTGATGAAAAAGGGGTCATCGGGCAAATTATTTCTGTAGGGGCGGAAACTAGCCGGGTTTTATTGCTGACCGATGTTACCCATTCTATCCCGGTGCAAGTATTACGCAATGATGTTCGAGTTATCGCTAGCGGAACCGGTCACACTGATGAATTAACCCTAGAAAACG
This sequence comes from Rodentibacter heidelbergensis, assembly GCF_002000125.1. GTDB lineage: Bacteria > Pseudomonadota > Gammaproteobacteria > Enterobacterales > Pasteurellaceae > Rodentibacter > Rodentibacter heidelbergensis. Next base: position 3,424 of record NZ_MLHH01000033.1, on the reverse strand, counting down.
TACCACGTTCTGTCGATATTGAAAAAGATGATTTGCTCGTCACCTCTGGGTTAGGCAGACGTTTTATTGAGGGCTATCCTGTGGCAATTGTGCAAAGTGTTTCCCGTGATGGTTCAAATTATTTCGCTACCGTCAAGGCGAAACCTCTCGCCTCTTTAGATCGTTTACGTTACGTTCTTCTACTATGGCCAAGTAGCCTTGATATGTCAAAAGTGAAATCCATGTCACCGGAAGAAGTGCGTGAACTCGTTCAAAAACGGCTAGAAAGCCAAGCCAATGAAGCGAATAATACTGTTCATAAAACCAAAGTAACAGACGAACAAGAACCAACAGATAATACAAAAGAAATCATAGAACCGGAAATCCCCGCAGAGCCACTACAAGATGAGGTGGTATCACCGGAACAAGAACACCGGGAGGAAGACTAATGCAACTACGCTTAATTTTACAATGGGCAACGATTTTTTTATTCTTTATCGTCGCCTTAGTGATGGAACTTGCCCCATGGCCGGTGGGCTTTCAAGCTTTCAAACCGGCTTGGTTAGTTTTAGTGCTTACCTATTGGGTTTTAGCAATTCCCAACAAAATTAGTATCGGCGTTGCATTTTGGATAGGGTTAATATGGGATTTAGTATTAGGTTCAACCCTAGGCATACACGCATTGGTACTTTCCATTGCCTTTTACTTTATCGCCAAAAATCATCTTATATTACGCAACCTCTCATTGTGGTTTCAAAGTTTACTCATCATTATTTTTGTTTTTCTAATCCGCTTTTCAATTTTTCTCGTGGAATTATTTTTACATAGCGCCACCTTCAATTGGCAAGAGATTTTCGGTGCAATCGCATCCGGCATCTTATGGCCTTGGGTATTTTTACTTATGCGAAAAATCCGTAGAAAAGTGGGGTTGCATTAAAAAAGGGGCATTGCCCCTTAAAAATCCTTGAAAAATCAACCGCACTTTTATCCCGCCTCAAAAGGCGGACTTAAATTTCACTCAAAGTAAATATTACAATTCAGTAATTTCTCTTTTAGCCAATCAATATCTTTTTGGATTAAAGGGTTACCAGTTAAATCAAGAAATTCTAAATTAACCAATTTAGCCAACGAGGAAATATCGCTCATTTGATTTATTTAAAGATAAAGAGTATCTAATTTAGTTAAATTCGCTAAAGGAGAAATATCGTTAATTTGATTTTCGTTAAGCCAGAGTAGAGTTAATTTTGTTAAACCTGCTAAAGCAGAAATATGGCTAATTTGTGCTTTAAACGACTTTTCCTCATTGAGATATTGTATCCTAAATAGGAACTTTGTCAGGTATCTAGTTCAGCCCCTAAATCAATTGTAGAAGATCAAACAAATCTAATCTTCTACAAAATATCTTTGATTACATTGTTTTATTTTCTTCCTGATAACGCAAATGTGCTTCTTTACCTAATCGCAAAATAATTTCATTGGCCTCTTCTGAAAGAAATCTTTTTTCATCTCGTATTAAGACTTCTTCTCCATAAAGTTCAGTAATCACCTCTTCATCGAAATATTTATCAATATCTTCAAGTTCATAAGAGGTATATTCCAATAAGGTGTAAGGATTACAAACAGTGTTAACATATGTGTCATAGTGTCGAGTAATTCTGTCTGACGTTACTTTAATGGTCTCTTTTTGTTTTACTAAAAAACCAGAATTACAGTTTTCTATGACCGTTTCTGATCCTAGGAAACCAGAATCAAAATTATAGTAATCCATCACAAGCTTTAAACCTTTCATTTTAAAAAACCAGCTATCCCATCCATGACCCTCAAGCCAATCCTCAATAATATCTTCGTACGCCCGTGGATAGTTATCATTAAATTTACCTAACAATTGGATTCTCTTCAAAATCAATCGCTTCAAGATCCTTCTCAAAGGAAAGCACTGTATGCGTAATCGAACTATTTAACAAAATTCCATGAAGCTCCCTCAAAAAGGCGACTTTCTCTTCATTCGTTGCTTCCACATCTGAAAAGTCAAATGTATAAGTACCTGCAGTTCCTGATGTATGTCGTATCAATGTTGTAGTCGTTTCCATATTTTATTTTTTCCTAAAAGGTTAAAAAATCATTCAAAGTCTAAAGATTACAGCTTGGAGAAGACTTCTTTACCAAGCAGCCACAAATAAATATCCAGCTCTCTTAGGCTAAATTGCGTTAATTCAAATTGTTTTTGGAAAGCTAGTAAAATTTCCTTAAATTTTGCGTAGTCTTTTAAATCCGCTCGTTTAAATTTGGCAAAAGAATATTGCTTATTTAACGCAACTAATATTTTATCGACATAGCTGTCATAAATCGGAAAGGCTTCAAGGTTGTGATTGGCACAATATTTCGTGGCAAAAGAATAGAAGTTTTTGACTTTTCCATTAATGGTGAGAGTTTTGATTTCATCCACTAAAGTAAGGTCACCTTTGGTTAATCTTTCATCCACTGCTGGAATGGTTAAGATATGTTTCGCTACCGAGTAAATACTAAAAATATTGGTGCTATAAAAATCGTTGAGGATTGAAGATTTCAGTAAGACATCCTCAATATTTTGATTTTTAGGGAAAAGGTGAAATAACTTCGTCAATGCTTTTTCTTGCAACGTATAATTCTCTAAGGTTTGCAATTTGTTTAAATAAAAGCTGATCTGCTCTACCGTTGGTTTCTTTAAATCATCTATTTCTGCCATGTTAATTCTTCCTTAAAATATAAAAAACTATCCCCGAAATAAAAGAAAGTGGGAAATATTACTCATATTCTTCTAATCACTTTTTTGTTTTCAAGGAGTTATTACTTTCCTCTACAAGAGGAAAGTAAAACTATTGTACAATAGTTAGATTTTTAAAATCCTTATAAATCAAAATGTTGTTAATCTCATCGTTATTCTAAATATGAGGAGGTAAGGAATTTTGAATGATTGGAAATCGGAATATTTAGGGTATTAATGATAAAAAATGGATAAGAAGAGAGAATATCTTTATGATAAAAGAGCGGTGGGTTTTTCGTGAGTTTTTTGATGGAATGGGATGGAATAAAAACTTTGAATTAATTGACCACACTTTGTTTTTTACTTGTTTGTTATACCCCCAAAAAAAATTCCCCGAAGCTTCCGATTCAGGGATTTTTTTATTTTGTTTTCTATTTAATTTGTACCCGGCGGTGCCCTACTCTCACATGGGGATTCCCCACACTACCATCGGCATTACAGCGTTTCACTTCTGAGTTCGGAATGGATTCAGGTGGGACCACCGCACTCTCGCCGCCGGGATAATTCTTCGATAACTGATACTCACAAATCGTTTTTCTTTATTTACTCGTTTGCTTTCTCTTATTCTCTACCCTTCACAAGCTGAATATCTGTCTATTCTGTTTAGTTTAGCTTGACTTCGCCCCAAAAACACTTGAGCGT
>NZ_MLHH01000032.1 GCF_002000125.1 Rodentibacter heidelbergensis | reverse complement strand
GCTTCAGAACGGTTGAAAGCGGCGAATGTGATGAGTGTGGCAGCGCAGGGTTATAACCTATACGATGCAGCGAATAAGATGCTGAATAAAGACCCGAAATCAGGCACTTATTTATTCCGTGTGGAATCGGGCAGTGGCGTGGCACACAGCCGTCAAAGCCAAGAAAGTGTGGCGGAGATTAGCCAAGGCAGTCGCATTAATGCGAAATCAATTCACCTTATGGCGCGTGGTGATGGCACAACAAACGAGAAGGGCGAGAAAAAACTTGGCAACATCAACCTGACTCACACAGCGTTCAGCTCAAGAGATGAAACCGGCGCAAGAATCAAAGACAGTCAAATTACTTTAACGGGCAACGAACTGAACCTCCAAGCGGGTGAAAGCCACACGAAGTTTAAAGGCAGAAACCAAAGTGTAGGTGTGGAAGTGGGCATGGCAGCGACAGTGGGCGCACAAACAGGCGTGGGGGTATATGCTCGTGTAGGGGCAAGCGGAGGAAAAGAAGATGGCAAAAGCCGCACTTACCAAGCGAGCCACCTAGACAGTGAAACCATCACCCTCAACAGCCAAGGAGATACGAACTTCATTGGCAGCCAAGCGAAGGGTAAAACTATCAACGCCAATGTCGGCGGTAAGCTCCACATTGAAAGCCTCCAAGATGAAGAGAGGTTCAAGACTAAATCACAAGGTGGCGGTTTAGAAGTGGAGTTTGGTTTTGGGAACAACTGGAGCTTAAGTGGCTATGGCAATGCTTCCAAAGGCACGACTTATCGCAAACAAGTGAATGAACAGGCGGGACTGTTTGCAGAAGAGGGTGGCTATCATATCAACGCCCAAAATGTTCATTTAAAAGGCGGAGCGATAGCCAGCACGAATCCACAAGCGAGCGAACTCAAAACCAACCGCCTAACGTTTGAAGACATTCAAAACGAATCATCCAGCCGTTCGGCCAGTGCAAGTATCAATGGCAGCCTCAAAGAAAGCCAAGGGCAATGGGAGGATAACGAAACAGGCAAAGTCACGAAATCGAACAGCCCAAACAGCCCAAACAGCACAAAAATTGACAGCCAACGTAAAGGTGGAATCAGCCCTGGGTTACCGATGTATGAACAAAGTAGCGACAGTAGCCTTACCCGAGCGACCTTAACGGAAGGGACAATCACCTTAAACAAAGACACAACCCCAACCCAAACTACCGCCCAATCCTTAGGCATCAACACCGAGCTTAGCAAAGCCAACGCACAGGTGGCACAGATGCAAGATGTGAAAGCCCAGCTTCAAGAGCAACAGCAACTTTCTGCAGCGATAGGGCAGATGAAAAGTGCGGT
>NZ_MLHH01000031.1 GCF_002000125.1 Rodentibacter heidelbergensis | reverse complement strand
GGCAGATGAAAAGTGCGGTAGAGACTTACACTTCTAACCGACAAGAAGAGGCGGAGCGGGAGGTAAGACGATTAAAATCACATTTACAGCAAGCAGAGGCACAAGGCAATGAAGAAGCGAAAAATCAGCTTCAAGCAGAAATCGCTCTAGCTGAAGAAAAAGCACAAAGTTGGGGTACGGGAGGTCGGACCAAACGCACCATTGATGCCATCACCAATGCAGGTTTAATAGCTTTAAGTGGTGGTTCAAGTCAAAGTGTAGCCACCGCGGTTGCTTCGCCTTATGTGAATCAGTTGATTAAAAATGTCACTAAGGATTACCCGGCACTAAATATTCCAACCCATATTTTATGGGGGGCTGTAGAAGCGGAGTTGATGGGTAGCAATGCTCAAACCGGTGCCATCTCTACTGCAGCAGGCGAACTGGGGGCAAAATATCTTACCGAGCATCTTTACGGTAAAGAGTCGAAAAACCTCAGCGAGACTGAACGTAGCCAAATCAAGGAAATGGCAAAAGCCTTGGCAGGAGTGGCAGGCGGTTTAGTGGCAGCAGGACAGGGGGCAAGTGCGGTCAAAATTTTGAAAGAATCTTCAGTGGGGATGACTGTGGCGAATAATGCGGTGGAATATAATTATCTCACTGCAAATGAAGCAGCAAGAAAAGCAGAATTAATGATGTTAATTCAGACAGAGATTAATCCTGAGAAAAAAGCCCAATACCAAGAAGAACTTGATGACATTATCGCAAAAGATATTCGCACTCAAAAAGAAATTGAAGATAGCTGCCCGAGATTTGGTAAAGGTTCAAGTGCTTGTCAGGCTTCAATTTTAGATGCGGAAAAAGCAAGACAGAGTTACAACCGTTATTCTGATGAATTTCAACCACTCGGTTATTCAAAAGAAAAACGTCAGTATAAAAATGTCTTTGCTTATGATTACGGAAGAACAAATGAAGCACTAGCAGGAAAAGATCCGCTAACACTCCAAAAAGAAGCTTTCGCAGTAGAAGTCGCAAAAGCTAAAAATACGTTACCGGAACAAGAGTATAATTGGGTGAGTAACGGTATTGATCTTGGTAAGTTGGGTGAGTTTCAAGGTTGGGGGAGAACAATTAAGGGATTGCCGAAAGCTGTTAACTCAAATAAAAACTTACCTATAATTGGAAAAACCATAGGTTATGGTGACGTTAAACTTATTTATAGACAGGATGATAATTTTTTATCAAAAAATAATCACAAAGGTGCGTTAAAGGCTTATATTGGTGAGAATGGAGATCTTATACCTGCTAATCCTACTGGTTCTGCTAGTGTACAATCTCATGTTCGTGGGGGAAATTCTAAAAACTCTCCTTTTATATCATTTACAGATCCTAGATATTCTAATGGTGTTAAATCATATGGAAAAGAGACAATATCAATAAATCTTCAACGATTAAGTGATGATATTAAAGCTGGAAAATTACCAAACACACAGATAATACTTCACAGTGAGCTAAAATACTTTCTTGATGGATTGGTTAATGATGCTAGAGCTAGATATGAATTAAATTCAACAACTAGAAATAGAGTTAAGTTAGAACGAGCTATTGATGATCTAAATAATGTAAAAAGAGATGGGGAGTGCTTAATAAAAGGTTGTGTTCCTTCAGAATATATTTTGAGAGGTAAATAATGTTAAAACCAGAAGAAATTTATGATGTATTATATAGAATTCCTAAAGGAGTAGATTCTACAATAGTGCTAGAAGATTTGGATTTAAAGGATATTCCAAAAGATAGAATTAATAAAATTATATCTATTATATATGATCATGATTATTATGATGATTTTGATTTAATCAAAGCTGCTTCTCTATTGAGTAATTGGGGATTTGATGAAGGGTTCTATTTTTTAAGCTCTTTATTATTGGGTGAAAAGGAAAATAAGTTATTATATGAGTTATTGATTGATGAGGAAGTCTATAAAATGATTTTTTATGCAATTATTGGATATTGGGGAAGTGTTAGTGATAGTAATATTGATGGATCACACCTAAAAGATATCATGTTTCCTGTTGTATCTAAACTAATTGAGTTGGCTAGTATTAATGGGTTTAATATATCTTATATATACTTTATGATCTTAGATTATGATTTTGTTGAGTTTGTTCCATTGGTTAAAAAATATTTATCTAATATTATTGATGATTCTAGTCAATATTGGAATATTCATGATTCTATAAAGTTACTTATGAAGATAGAGCCTGGTTTTGCAATAGATCTTATCCATAAAAAAAATAAAGAGTTATCTGATTTTGGAATAGAAATTTAATGCTTTAAGTATGAATGAGATTATGTTTTATAAAGTAAATGATCTTTATGGTGAGTTTTCAAATTTTTCACCTTATGGATTCATTTTGGATAAAAAATACTGGGCGACAGTAGAACATTATTTTCAGGCTCAAAAGTTCTTTGATTTAACGTTGCAGGAAAAAATTAGAAGTATGGATTCACCTATGAAGGCTGCTATAGAAGGACGAAAAAAAGAAAATCCTCTTCGCCCAGATTGGGATAAAGTTAAGGATCAAATTATGTATAAAGCAGTTAAAGCCAAATTTACTCAGAATATTAAACTATTGAATTTATTATTATCTACAGGAAGTAAGAATTTAATAGAGCATACTCCAAATGATTCTTATTGGGCTGATGGAGGAAACGGCAGAGGAAAGAATATGTTGGGTACTATTCTTATGAAGGTTAGAGATGAATTATTTTTAGAAAATAAGATTTAATGAGCCTTTTCCATAATTTGTGTAAATACCTGTTCTTGAGATAATACATCAACACACGCAAAAATCAGAAGCGAAAACGACCGCACTTGAGGCGGGCGGTAAGCTTGTGATTCAAGCGAAAGAAGGAGATATTCGCACCCAAGGCAGTCGCATTAGTGCAGAAGGTGATGCCGCATTTATTGCAAAAAATAACATCACCTTTGATGTTGCCACGCATCATCAAGGCCAACAAGCTCATAGTCAATCAAAAACCTTCAGTGCAGATGGTTTGAACAAATACGTTGCCGGTATGGCAATGCAAAAAGAAAAGGGTGATAGTGCGCTCACACAAGAAGTAGGCACAACAGTTTCTATCGGCGGCAACAGCACCACGATAGCGGAGAAAGGTGATATCACCTTAAAAGGAGCTACCTTTGTGGCAAATGGCATGAATCATCTGCAAGCGACAGAAGGCAACGTGAACCTCTTGACAGCCGAAACTCGAGAAAGCAGCGGGCAAGCCCGCAAAGGGCATGGCATTGGTGAGGCAGTGATATCGGATACGGAGCGATTCTTTGGTTATAACCGTACGCGAATGAATCAAGCGGGTGAACAAGTAAGTCACCAAGGCAGTCGGGTTGCGAGTTTGAATAACAACGTTTCCGTTTATGCCGGCCAAGATTACAGTCAAACGGCAAGTGAAATATTGGCAAAAGAGCGCGTGGACATCAGCGCACAAAACATCACGATTAACAACGCCCTGAATCATCAAGAAAACAGCCAAAGTGAAAGTGATTTAAAAATCGGACAGTTTAGTCGAGTGAAATCACCGATAATCGACTTACTTAATACAATAGAAAGTGTGGTAAAAAATGACAGAGCTTCAGAACGGTTGAAAG
>NZ_MLHH01000030.1 GCF_002000125.1 Rodentibacter heidelbergensis | reverse complement strand
TTTTTATTAAAAAATTTCTTCCTTCAGCCACACCTAAATTTTTCCCAATATTAAAATATTGAAATAGTATACTTTTATTTTCAGATAAAACATCCAAGAGTGGGGCTTCTAACTCTTTATCGTTATTATTATCGAGAAAAAGTAATTCTATCTTTTTCCCTCTGTATTTATTAATACACTTCATCGTATCAATAACTTCATTATAACGTCCATAGCTAATTATTAGTATCGATATCATATTATTATCTCTTGTGTTTTAATAAACCATTATATGCATAATAGCAAAAATAGTATAAAGATTTGAGTAATCCTAAATTTTCTTGAAAAAAATAAAGTCTAAAAGTCCATATAGCACTTTTTATTTTATTTGAAGAAACACTTACTTTTCCAATTCTCACATTAGAGGTAAATCCATCATCATAAAGATATGAATACTCAATACATTTTAAACAATCTAAGAAAAAAGCATAATCTTCATGCTTAATTTTAGGGAAACGTAAATTAGAAATTTCTTCCTTTTTTATTAGAACTGTCATTATTTTGAACTGGTTACTTCTTAGTAAGATTTTATAATTTATTTTTTTACTCGTCGTTATCGACTTTATCTTATTTCCATCTAGATCACAAAAATAATAGTTCCCATGTGTCATGGAAACATTATTTTTAAGCATAAATGCTATTTGTTTTTCTAGTTTATTACTTTCAATAAAATCATCACTATCAAGAAAAGTAATATACTCTCCACTTGAATTTTCTAAACCTATATTTCTTGCCATTGCAGGACCTTGATTATAAGGCGTAAAAAATAATTTAACTCTAGTGTCTTGCTCAGAAATTTTTTCTACAATTTTAATACTATCATCTTTTGAACCATCATCAATAACGAGAAGCTCTATATTCTGATAAGTCTGATTTAAACAAGATCGTATTGCTTCTTCTATATATAACTCAGCATTATACATTGGCATAATGATACTAATTAATGGGTTGTTATTCATTTTCTTTTCTTACTTTTATTGTAATAAAATATAATATAGGTAAGATACCTATAGCCCCTAAAATGCTAGCATAAGGGATATAAATTATTTCAGTAAACATAAATAAAACTAATGCCATAAAATAAATTGCAGTAGACAATACGGAACAGAAAGATATTTCCTTTGTCTTGCCATAGAAAAACAAGTAATTTACTAAAATAACATATGGAATTCCTAAACCTGCAGAAAAGCAAAACATTATTACATAATATTTTACCCCTTCAAATTCTTTACCCAATAAAAATAATAAAAAACTCTCAGGAATTAAAAATATAATTAATAATATTATGACAATTATAAATAAAGAGTAGAAAGCCCATCTATGAAGATCTATTAAATTAAGTTCTTTTTCCTTTAACCTTTCAAATAAATAGGGAACCACAGCTTTATTAATAGCCATAATAAAAATAGATAATACAGAAGAAATTTGAACTCCCATCGAATATATTCCAAGTTCAGTTTCACTAAATTGATGGAAAATAAATATTCTATCTAACTGAGTTTTTATAAAGAAACTAAAATGATGAAATATCATTGGAAATCCAAAACTTATTATATAAAGAAAAGATATTCTATATTGCAACCATGTGAATTTTTTATATTTTATTCTTTTCTTATAAACCATATAAGAAAGAAAAGTAACTAATACATTACTAATCAAAATAGCCAATATACGTTTTTCAACTAAATTGTTCTCATAAATCTCAAGAATAAATATTGTTAACAATGTATTAGTACTTGTTAAAGCAAGTTGAATTAATGTATATGAGAAAATTTGTTTTTGACATTGTCTGACACTGAGTTGAACTGATAATACAACCTGAGAAATTGCACTCAATACAAGATAAAACATTATTTCTGATTTAAATACCCAGCAAAATATTGATGCAAAAAAACCTAAAGTAAATGTATAAAAATATCCTGTATTTACCACTAAGTTTAACGAACGTTTTCCATGTGTATAAAAATAGCGGGTTACTGCACTATCTTGACTTAACCCCAAAAATATAACAAACAAGGATAAAAAAGTCTGATAATAAGACAGTTCTCCAAATCCATCTACACCTAGTTTCTTAGATAAATATGGCAATAATAAGAATGGAATTGATTTTGATAACAATTCACCACAAAAATAAACAGAACTATCTTTTAGTATACTCATAAATATAATCTATTAATTAAGGTAACATCTTTTCACCTGAAAGATTAAATCTACTAAATGCTTCCAATATATTTTTCTCATCTAAAAGATAAGATTGTATCCGTCCTTCTAACTTATTTTTTCGTATATACTCATTAACATTAAAATCTTTCAATAAAATCCAATCTTCAACATTGAAATCATCTCTTCTATTTTTCACAACAGGAAAATGCCAATTGGGGCAAATACCCAATATTTTTTTTCGTTTTAAACTAGGTAAAGGCAATATCTCATATGCTGAGAAACAGCCATTAATCCAACCTTTATAAAATTTAAATTTCACATCTCTATTATATAGAATCCAGTGATCTCCCACTTCCATTACAGGATATTTCTCATGAATATAACATTCCCCATTATGGCAGTGTAAATTTATTCTACTAAGAATAATACAATCTTTTTTTCTCATTGGAAGCTTGCAAAGTTCTTTTAAAACATCTGAATCATATATATGATCACCATCAACCTTTATTATCCACTCATTCTTAGGTAAATGGCTCCACACGAAATTATAATATGAATCCAATCTAGAATATGGTTCAATATTATCATTCATATATCGCTTATCTCCAGATGGTATTACATCATATGGATATTCAATAGCTATAAACTGTGGATATTTTTTACAAAATTCTAGAATATATTCTTTCGTTCCATCAGAACAAGAATGGAAGCCTATAACACCTCCTTTTAAAGCAGGTAAAATGCTCTTCAGTGCAATATCAACCGTTTTAATTTCATTATGCAATCTAATAAAAGCATATGGTTTTACAGGCTCTCTTTTAGAATACAATTTTTGCATTTTCTCTGTAACTCTCAGTTTAATTGGAACCCCCAATTCTGATAAAATATAAAATATTGATATTTTAAAAAATGAAATTAATTTAACCATATATTATTCTCCGTATACTATCATATAGCTAAAGTATATAAACTTTAAAGATCATAAAAATTCTTGGGGGAATTAATCGTATTATTTTGTAAAAAATTTTTAATAAGGGAATAAGCTTCCTCAGCCGAATCTCCCTGATAATACGGATTTACCATCGTTGGCAAACGTTGCTGAAATTCGTCTGAAAGCAATTTATCCATCCCTTGTTTAATAGATTCTTGATTACTTTCTACATCTATAACAGATTCACCACGAACACGCCCTTCTTGGCGTTTGCCAATATTGATAGTGCCAACTTTTAATGAAGGAGCTTCAAGTAACCCTGATGAACTATTTCCTATTATACCTTTTGAATATTTAATTAGGGCTAAATATTCTTCAGGTTTCACTGATGTAAAGAAAGTAAAGTTATTTTCTTGGCTATAATGTTTTACTTTTTTAAAAATCACATCTGAATGTGTGTCTGAATTAGAACCAATAAACACAAATTGATAATCTTGTTTAAATGAATCTATAGCCAATAGTAGCTGTTCTACTTGTTCAACAACAGACTGCCCTGTAATAGTTTCAGGGTGGAATGCCACCATAAAATAAGGTTTATTTTGCAAATTTAACTCTGAAAATAACTGTTCTTTTGTTGGCAATACGAGACTTAAACCATTTTCTGCTCCCAGAGAGCCAATATTGTGTACAGTTTTAGGTTGCTCACCAAGTTGAATGACTCGCTTTCTATAGCTCTCTGTAGCTGTCAAGTGTAATTTTGACATTTTAGTGATGCAATGACGTATAAATTCATCGTAATTGCCTAATGTTTGCTCACCACCGTGCAAATGAATTAATGGGATATTATGCATTGCTGCTGCGGTTGCCACAGAAAGCATTTCATAGCGATCGCCGAGAACCATCACTGCATCATAATGATGAGTTTGAAAGTGCTTACCAAACAAATCTAAAGTTTCAGCCATTGAAGTTAAAATAGTTTGGTTATTTTGACTATCCAACTTAACAGCTATTTTTTCACTAATTGTAAATCCATCTTGTTCAATAATTTCTACAGTATTACCATATTGCGGATCAAGGTGCATTGCAGTAACAATCAAACTGAAATCTAATTCTTGATCTTCCTGTAAACGCTTTAATAAACGTTTTACAATGCCGTATTCCGCGCGAGAACCTGTTACATAGGCAATTCGTTTTTTCATCATAATTCTGATTCAACAATATTTTTTAATAATTGATAACCTTGCTCATTAAGATGCAAACCATCTTGTGTGTAATCTAAATTCAATTTGCCATATTGATCACTAAATTGGCTATCAAGTGAAATCCATTTTACATCTTCCAAATGTTCTTTTAAGTATTTATTTAATTCTCTAATCAGAGTATTATTTCGGTCTACTCGTAATGCTACTGGTGTAATTTCTAAGAAATAAAGTGTAATATCTTTTTTAATCGCTTTTAACTTATTAATTACTTGTTGAATATCGGTCCAAATTTGTTCATTCGACCAGCCATCATAAACAATATCATTCGTTCCAAACATTAAAATTGCTTTATCTCCAAGCTCTTTAATAACATCTTTATCTAAAATTAATTCAATATATTGTTTTGTTGAAATACCAGCAATTGCCAAATTATTTACCACTTGCTCATTGAGTGTTTCAATATTCCAATAATCTAAAATAGAATGTCCAATTAAACTAATGTCTTTTACTTGGTTCAAGTTCTGTTTTTTTGACGTAATAGTTTTCTTAATATTTTCTAATAAGATTTTTTCTTTATTACGTTGTTGAAGAATAAAATAAAAATATTCAAAGTCTAGACGATCATCAATATCAACAGACACATCCTTAGCCATAAAATAAGCAATACATTTTTCACCATAAAAATGCTTTTGTTTTAAGTATGCTTTTGGTTTGGCGGAAAAAATTGCACCGTTTGGTGAATATTCCGGATAATATTGCTGGCGAGCATAATTTGAATAATCAAGTTTAAAATTTTTTAAACTTTCATCTTCATCAATTTCACGGGTTAAGGTTGTTGGTTTATGGGCATCCGATACCGAAACTAAGAAATCAAACTGATCAAAATGTTGCTCAAATTTAGCATTTGCTTCTTGAATATGTTGTGCAGTCCTTAATGGAGAAGTAGGTTGTAATAGTACAAAATAATCAAAATCAATATTTTGATATTTATTTAATACATCTTCAATCACCACAAAAGAGCTAGCTTTATCTGAAGCTAACTCTGCTGAACGTTTCACGAACTCAATAGGGTAATGTGATAGCAAATCAATATATTCTTGCGAATCAGTACTGACAATAATTTTTTCAAACTCTCTACTTTCTAAAGCTGCTTCAATACTGTAAGCTATAACTGGTTTACCATTTGCAAATAAAACATTTTTATTGGGTAAACCTTTTGAACCTGATCTTGCAGTGATAATTGCAATTTTTTTCATAAATTTGACCGCTCTTTTACCCTTGATTTTTGAAGCGGCTATCTTGGATAAGTTGATCCTCTTCAAAATCCATCTCTGCTTCTTTACCTAAGATTTCATACCAACTCATAGGGCTAATCCCATTTCCCGGACGTTTCGTTGTCAAGTTTTCTGTAGTATAAATCTCTCCTTTTTTAATCGGACATGCCGCAATGATAGATTTACGTGCAACAATTTTATTTTTTGCTTCAGAAGTAGTTACAATCTTTTCTGATGAACCAAGAGATTTTTCAACGGCACGAATACCTTCACAAAGTAATTTTAATTCCTCAGGAGTCACCGATGCTTTATGATCAGGACCTTCAAAATTTTTATCCAATGTGAAGTGCTTTTCGATAAATGTAATTCCGTAGGGGACTGCTGCAATCCCTGCAAAATAGCCTGCTGAATGATCAGAAAAACCTAAATCATAATCGGAGAATAACGCTTTTAATTGATAAAACGCATTCAAATTTACATCTTCATAAGGTGTTGGGTATTCCGTATTACAATGAAGAATAGTGATTTCTTTTTTCTGCATTCCATTTTTTTCTAATACAGCTAACGCATCTTTAATTTCTTCAATTGTAGCCATTCCTGTTGAAATAACTACGGTTTTCCCTTCAATAGGTAAACGAGCAATTTTTTCTAAATAAGGTAAGTTTGTTAATTCTCCTGATGGAATTTTCCAAACCTTTTGTTTTTCACCTGCAAGGAAATCAATAGATTCCATATCAAAAGGGGTAGAAAATACTTCTAAACCAAGTGAGCGAGCATAACTCTCTAGCTTACGAAACTCATCATAAGGAAGTTCCAATTTTCTGGTCATTTCAAGTTGGCTATCTGCCGTACCAGTAGTAACTTTCTGGTATTCCGCTTTTGGAGCATATTTTGAAATTAACTTATCAGCTTTAAATGTTTGGAATTTAACAGCATCTACACCACATTCTCTGGCTACATCTACCATTTTTTTTGCTAATTTAGGATCACCATTATGATTACAACCAATTTCTGCCACAATAAATACTTGAGTCATTTTATTCAACTTCCTTAATTAATTTTGCAGGAATCCCCGCCACCACTGAACGAGGTTTAACATTACGAATCACTACGGCTCCGGCACCAACAACTGCACTTTCGCCAATTCTTAACTGCCCAGTAATAACAGATGAGCTTCCGATAAAACAATAATCTTCAACAATTACATCGCCATTTAATGTACTATTTGTAGAAACATTACTATGGTTACCAATACGACAACCATGCTCCACAAGTGATTTAGTGTTAATAATAACGTTATTACCAATAGTGACACCACTATTGACAATTGCCATTTTTCCAACAAATATGCCTTTACCAAGAATTGAATGACTAGAAATGATTGATGTTCGATCAATTACATTAATAATGTTGCATCGGTATTTTTCTAGCTTTAAGTATTTTTCTAAACGATAGTTATTATTTCCAATACTAATGAAAAAACTATAATTATTTCTTTCTTCAAATTCATCAATAGTTTTTGCGAGAATAGGATAGCCTAAATGAATTGCCCCCTCTGGCTTGAAGTTATCAATAAACCCACAAAACTCATATAGAGATGTATCTAAAGAATCTAGTACTGATTTTGCATAACCACCAGCACCGATAAATATTACTTTTTTTTTCATTGTTCCTTTCTACTGTTTTGGATAACTGAACTAAATAAAATAATAAAAGTAGATAAAACTAGACCAACAATAAATCCAATTGCAAGAATCAACGCCTTTTTCGGCTTATCCTTCACCACAGGATAATCCGGGGAAGCCTGATAGCTATAAGCTTGTGCTTTTATCGTTTTCACATACTCTTGTATTTCTTGTAATTTCTTTAATTGTTCTTCAATTTGTTGAGCTTGGATGCGTAAATATTGTTCGCCATATGTAAATAATGCAGAAGTCGAATCTAAACTCTGAGAAGTGTTAGAGGTAGAATTAGATTGAACTTGGTTTTGTATATTTCCTGCAGGTAAAGCACTCGGCGTGACTTCAATATTAAGTTCTTTTTGGATTTTTGAAGAATGCTCAATCGATTGTTTTTCATTGGATAAAGCTTCAATTTTTTGGCTTATCATCAATTGAAATAGATTTTTATTGAGTTCAAAGGCTTTAGTGTTAATGAAATCAATAAATTGAGTTAAGGTATTCTGTGCAGCCTCTGGTGTTTCTGCAGAAAAACTGACTCGGTTACCGAACATATCAGCATTTTTTTTAGGATCAGGACGAGTGATGGCAGTATATTCAATCACAAGGTTAGATAGGATTTGACGCTGTGCTTTTTCGTCTTTTCCTTCTATTAGGCGTTTATATTCATCAGATTGTAAAAAAAACTCTCGTCTTTCATTTCGAGAAAATGCTAATCGCTCAAAACTCTCATATAACTGTTTAGATATCTCATCAACAGTCAAAGGCTCTTTGAACAATTGAGCAAAATTCAATCGTGCATTAACATATTTCCCCATATCAATCGAGGTAGGCGCAATCACCTCTGCAGTTGAAGTCCACTTTTCTTTTGCCGTAAACGCATATACGCCCGCAATCAGGGTACATATGAAAGCAGAAAGGAGAATCCAAATTTTTTTGTTCCATAGAACTTTAATCAACTCAATGAGATCAATCTCATCATTCTTGGCTACATTTGTATTGTTCACTCTAAAATCCTTAATGATTTTTACCCATAATTTTCGCATGGAGATTCTAGTTCTTATTTTAATCTTTCACAAGAACGAAAATGTAAAGGAATGTTAATAAAAAAATGAAAATGCGGTCAAAATCAACCGCACTTTCTCTCGCTCTGGTTTACTGCCAATTTCCAAATTAGGCATAATACATCTCAAACTCCACCGGATGTGGGGTCATATTCAAGCGTTCCACTTCTTTGCGTTTAATGCTGATGAAGGCTTCTACAAATTCTTTGCTGAACACGTTACCGTGGGTTAAAAATTCGTAGTCTTTCTCAAGCGCATTTAAGGCTTCTTCTAAAGAGCTTGCCACAGCAGGAATGTCTTTCAGTTCTTCCGGTGGCAAATCGTAAAGGTTTTTATCCATCGCATCGCCCGGGTGAATTTTATTCACAATGCCATCTAACCCAGCCATTAATAAAGCCGCAAAGGCAAGATATGGGTTTGCCATTGGATCTGGGAAACGGGCTTCAATGCGAATGGCTTTCGGGCTGGTTACCGCAGGAATACGAATTGAGGCAGAGCGGTTGCTTGCGGAATAAGCCAATAGCACAGGTGCTTCATAACCCGGTACTAAGCGTTTATAAGAGTTGGTTGTTGGGTTGGTGAAAGCATTTAACGCTTTAGCATGTTTGATGATACCGCCAATGTAATAAAGCGCCGTTTCGGAAAGCCCGGCATATTTATCGCCTTGGAAGATATTTTTGCCTTCTTTGCTTAATGACATATTACAGTGCATCCCTGAACCGTTGTCACCGGTAATGGGTTTCGGCATAAAACAGGCAGTTTTGCCATGTTCAAGAGCCACATTTTGTACTACATATTTATAGATTTGGGTTTCATCGGCTTTTAAAGTTAAGCTGTTGAATTTTGTCGCAATTTCATTTTGTCCTGCGGTTGCCACTTCGTGGTGATGCGCTTCAATCACTAATCCCATTTCTTCTAAAAGCAAACACATTTCAGAGCGAATGTCATGTGCGCTATCAATCGGAGCAACGGCACAATACCCGCCTTTTTTCAATGGACGGTAGGCATTATTGCCCCCTTCATATTTTTTGTTGGTATTCCAAGCAGCTTCCACATCATCAACAGAGAAAGAAGCACGGTTCATCGACACATCAAAACGCACATCATCAAATAAGAAAAACTCCGGCTCCGGGCCAAAAAATGCTTGATCCGCAATACCGGTAGAACGCATATAATTTTCAGCACGAATAGCAATAGAACGAGGGTCACGATCATAACTTTGCATTGTTGTCGGCTCATACACGCTACAACGAAGGGAAAGTGTCGGGATTTGCGCAAATGGATCGACCACGGCGGTTTCCGCCATTGGCATTAAAAGCATATCGGCTTTATTGATAGTTTTCCACCCTTCCACAGATGAACCATCGAACATTTTACCGTCTTCAAACATCTCTTCATCCACAAGATTAACAGGAATGGATACGCCGTGTTCTTTGCCTTTAATATCAGTAAATCGAAGAAGCACGAATTTGATATCATATTCTTCAATAAGGTTAAATACATGGGCGATGGCATTTGCGTTTGACATAGTAAGTCCTCTTTATTTCTTTAGGGTAAGGATGATTAAAAATGCGGTGCATTATAACGCAATACCCCGTGCTTTTCATTGAATTTATTTTTCCGATTTAACGTGGCGGTCAATAGAAAAGTCGGGTATAATCTGCGCCCTTTCGTGCCAAAGATAGACGCACCTTATGATTGCAATCTACACACGAAAATAATAAACCTTTTAATTTATGCGTGAAACCTCGTTTCACACCGCCTATATAACTGAGATAACTTATAACATTGATACCCCATGACAAATAAAATTGATATTAACAAACTACGCAATATTGCGATTATCGCCCACGTTGACCATGGTAAAACCACCCTTGTTGACAAGCTTCTTCAACAATCTGGTACTTTTGAAGCCACCCGTGGCGATATTGATGAGCGAGTGATGGACTCAAATGATTTAGAAAAAGAACGTGGCATTACCATCCTTGCTAAAAACACTGCAATTAACTGGAATGATTACCGTATCAACATTGTTGACACACCGGGGCATGCCGACTTTGGCGGTGAAGTAGAACGTGTACTTTCTATGGTGGATTCCGTACTTTTAGTGGTCGATGCCTTTGACGGCCCTATGCCACAAACCCGTTTCGTGACGCAAAAAGCTTTCGCTCACGGTTTAAAACCCATTGTTGTCATCAACAAAGTAGACCGTCCGGGTGCCCGCCCGGATTGGGTGGTGGATCAAGTATTCGATCTTTTTGTTAACCTGGGGGCGACTGACGAACAATTAGATTTCCCGATCATTTATGCTTCCGCATTAAATGGTGTGGC
This sequence comes from Rodentibacter heidelbergensis, assembly GCF_002000125.1. Taxonomy (GTDB): domain Bacteria; phylum Pseudomonadota; class Gammaproteobacteria; order Enterobacterales; family Pasteurellaceae; genus Rodentibacter; species Rodentibacter heidelbergensis. The sequence goes on along the minus strand of NZ_MLHH01000030.1, from coordinate 19,746 downwards.
AGGTTTAGAACATGAAGAGTTGGCAGAAGATATGACCCCATTATTTGAGGCCATTGTTAAACATGTTGAACCACCAAAAGTAGAATTAGATGCGCCATTCCAAATGCAAATCTCCCAATTGGATTACAACAGCTATGTGGGCGTGATTGGTATCGGTCGCATTAAACGCGGTTCGATTAAACCTAATCAACCGGTCACTATCATTAATAGCGAAGGCAAAACTCGTCAAGGACGTGTGGGCCAAGTGCTTGGGCACCTTGGTTTACAACGTTATGAAGAAGAAATAGCTTATGCAGGTGATATCGTGGCTATCACCGGTTTAGGCGAGCTTAATATTTCCGATACCATTTGTGATATCAATGCCGTGGAAGCCTTACCTTCATTAACTGTTGATGAACCAACGGTAACCATGTTCTTCTGTGTCAATACCTCTCCTTTTGCCGGTCAAGAAGGAAAATATGTGACTTCACGTCAAATTCTTGAGCGTTTAAATAAAGAATTGGTTCACAATGTGGCCTTGCGTGTGGAGGAAACCCCAAACCCTGATGAATTCCGAGTTTCCGGTCGTGGTGAATTACACCTTTCCGTCCTCATTGAAAATATGCGTCGTGAGGGTTATGAGCTGGCGGTTTCCCGTCCAAAAGTTATCTATCGTGAAATTGACGGCAAAAAACAAGAGCCTTATGAGCAAGTCACCATTGATGTGGAAGAACAACACCAGGGTTCTGTGATGGAAGCCCTAGGTATCCGCAAAGGTGAGGTGCGTGATATGTTGCCGGACGGCAAAGGCCGTGTTCGTTTAGAATATATCATTCCAAGTCGTGGTCTAATCGGCTTCCGTGGTGAATTTATGACCATGACTTCGGGTACCGGTTTGCTTTACTCCAGTTTCAGCCATTATGACGACATCAAAGGCGGCGAAATTGGTCAGCGTAAAAATGGGGTGTTAATTTCCAACGCAACAGGTAAAGCTCTTGCCTATGCCTTATTCGGTTTACAAGAACGCGGTAAATTAATGATCGATGCCAATGTAGAAGTCTATGAAGGGCAAATCATTGGTATCCATAGCCGTTCAAATGATTTAACCGTGAACTGCTTGCAAGGTAAAAAACTCACCAATATGCGGGCTTCCGGTAAGGATGATGCTATTGTGCTTACCACACCGGTGAGATTTAGCCTTGAACAAGCCATTGAATTTATTGATGATGATGAATTGGTAGAAGTGACACCGGAATCGATCCGCATCCGCAAAAAACTGCTCACGGAAAACGATCGTAAACGGGCAAATCGTACAACGACCAGTACAAGCACTCATTAAACAAAAAAATGGAATCAGCAATGATTCCATTTTTTTATACGAAGTGCGGTTGATTTTCACCGCATTTTTGCTTTTGTTCAGTATTATGTAGCAGTGACACAAAGCTGATTTTGAGCTAGTTGTAGGGACACACTGCGTGTGTCCGCTTATAACATATTGAAATGATTTGATTTTATAACGGACACACGCAGTGTGTCCCTACATAATAATGAAAAAATATTTCGTTTTTCACCGCATTTTTTCCTATTGACGATAGTTTTCTAAAAAACGCCCTAATTTGGTGATTGCCTCTTCCAATTGGTTCACATAAGGTAGGGTGACAATGCGGAAGTGATCCGGTGAGTGCCAGTTAAAACCTTTACCATGCACCAGCAACACTTTTTCTTGGCGGAGTAAATCCAATACCATTTTTTCATCGCTGTGAATATTGAATTTTTTCACATCAATTTTTGGGAACATATAAAGTGCACCCATGGGTTTCACACAGCTGATGCCGGGAATTTGTGTAATCAATTCATAGGCTTTGTTTCGTTGTTCCAATAAACGTCCGCCGGGCAAAATAAATTCATTAATGCTTTGATACCCTCCCAGGGCGGTTTGAATGGCATGCTGCATAGGCACATTGGCGCACAAACGCATGGAAGCAAGCATGTCCAAGCCTTCAATATAACCTTTCGCATGATTTTTCGGCCCATTTAAGATCATCCAGCCTTGGCGGAATCCGGCAACACGGTAAGCTTTCGATAAACCGTTAAAGGTCACCGTTAATAAATCCGGCGCTAATGCCGCAATGTGATGATGAACCGCATCATCGTATAAAATTTTATCGTAAATTTCGTCTGCAAAAATAATCAGATTATGCTGACGGGCTACTTCCACAATCTCTTCCAATAACGCTTTGCTGTAAACCGCACCGGTTGGGTTGTTCGGGTTGATAACCACAATCGCTTTAGTGTTGGCATTCACTTTTGATTTGATATCCGCAATATCCGGAAACCAATCGGCTTGCTCATCACACAAATAATGCACCGCTTTGCCACCGGAAAGGGTCACTGCCGCCGTCCACAATGGATAATCCGGCATCGGTACAAGCACTTCATCACCATCATTTAATAAGGCTTGCATTGCCATGGTAATCAGCTCAGATACGCCATTGCCAATATACACATCATTAACCGTAGAACCTTGTATGCCTTTGGATTGATAATATTGCACAATGGCTTTACGAGCAGAATACAATCCTTTGGAATCACAATAGCCTTGTGCCGAAGGCAAGTTACGCAACACATCCACCAAAATTTCATCCGGTGCTTCAAAACCAAAAGGGGCGGGGTTACCAATGTTTAATTTTAAAATTTTATTGCCTTCTTCTTCCAACCGGAGTGCTTCTTTGTGAACAGGGCCACGAATGTCATAACAAACATGTTCCAATTTATCGGATTTGGGGAATAATCGCATATCAGTTCCTTTTATTTTTATAGAAAGTGCGGTTAATTTACGCTGAATTTTCAATCTTGAAAAGATTTTGCAAAAAAATTTTTTGTCACAGGCAAACTGCGGTAGAATACGAGCTAATTTTTTGTGTATTTTCAAACAAGTATAATGGGTAGTTTAGAACAAGCCGCAAGCCAACTCAGCCTGCAAATTGAACAATATTTGCAACAGGGAAAAAAGGATATTGAGCGTTTTCAAGTGAACATCGCCAATATCAACTTATTGGCATGGCTAAAATCACAAACCACTTACCCACAGTTCTATTTACACTTCCGTGATGAAAACAAATCAATGGCAGCCCTTGGCGAAGTTCGGAAATTTACCTCATTAAACTTAGCACAAGAATTTATTGAAGCATCGCATTTCCCGCTTGTCGGTGGGTTACAATTTCAAGGTAGCGGGCAATTTATCCTGCCACAGTTGTTGCTGGAAACAGAGAAACAAAACACCATAATCAGTTGTTTTGTGGAAGGTGAAACGTCTGCCCAAAGGGCCTTGGCACAATTAAAAACGCTACCAAAAATGACCGCACTTTGCCCATTGCCAAAACAAATTCCGCTACATACAGAGCAGCAGGCCAATCAGCCAATGTGGTGCGATTGGGTCAATCAAGCCTTATATGAAATTAAACAGGGCGAACTCACAAAGTTGGTGTTAGCCAATGAAACGGTTTTTCATTTAAAACAGCCCGTTAACCCCTATAATTTCCTTGCGGAAAGTGAAAAACAAAATCAAGGTTGCTATCATTTTTTATGGGCAGAAAATCCTCATTCAACCTTTATAGGATCGACACCTGAACGCCTATTTGCCCGAGAATATAATCTGTTTTTAACCGAAGCCCTTGCCGGCACTGCCCCTATTACAGCTGATTTAAAAGAAAATCAGCAACAGGCCCAATGGTTATTAAACGATGAAAAAAACCTCAATGAAAATTGGCTGGTGGTGCAAGATATTTCACAAAACATTCAGGCTATGGTGGAATCTTTTGATGTCAGTGAAGTAGAACTAAAACCCTTACGCAAAGTCCAACATTTGTTACGAAAAATTCGAGCAAATCTGAGTGCGCATTATCGGGATTCGGCCCTACTCAAAGCCATTCACCCAACGGCGGCAGTTTCCGGTTTACCTCAACAACAAGCAAGGATGATCTTATCGGAAATTGAAACCTTTGATCGAGGCTGGTATGCCGGAACATTGGGGGTGATGAGTGAAGCTTATTCAGAATTTTGTGTGGCGATCCGCTCTGCCTTTATTGAGAGAAATCGGATCCGTGTTTTTGCCGGTGCAGGAATTGTTGAAGGCTCCGAACCTTTGGCGGAATGGCAAGAAATTGAACGTAAGGCATCGGGATTAATTTCCCTTTTTGCAGAAAATAATGATGGAGAAAAAGAATGTCTGTAAGCGTGTTTAATCGTTGTTGGTCAAAAGTGATTTTAGAAACCTTGGTACGCCAAGGGGTTTCCCATATCTGTATTGCCCCCGGCTCACGCTCTACCCCATTAACCCTTGAAGCCGTACGTTTACAAAATGCCGCTCGCACCACCTGCTATAGCCATTTTGACGAACGTGGGTTAGGCTTTTTTGCCCTTGGTATTGCTAAATCGACCCAATCCCCCGTGGCAATTATCGTCACCTCGGGAACAGCAGCAGCAAACCTTTATCCTGCCATTATCGAAGCCCGCCAAAGCGGTGTCGATCTGATTGTGTTAACCGCAGATCGCCCACCGGAATTATGGGAATGTGGGGCAAATCAAGCCATCTTGCAACAAAATATGTTTGCAGACTACCCTGTTGCCAATGTCAACCTCCCGAAACCCAATGCAGACTATTCGGCGAAATGGTTAATTTCTCTACTTGAGCAATCGCTATTTCAACAAAAACAACAGCCCGGTGTAGTTCATATTAATGTGCCTTTTGCCGAGCCACTCTACGAGGCACAGGAAGAGGCTATCGACAGCCACCCTTGGTTAGCCCCTCTACAACGTTGGCTTTCACAACATAAACCTTGGATAGCGCGTGAAGCTCAACAACAAGAAGTGCTGATGCACGAAAACTGGGATCACTGGCGTACTAAACGGGGAGTGATTGTTGTCGGGCAACTACCTGCAGAACAAGCCATGGGCATTAATGCTTGGGCAGCAACCATGGGTTGGGTGCTATTAACGGATATTCAATCCGGTGTGGAACCTATGACCCCTTATGCAGATATTTGGCTTGCCAACCAAACGGTGCGTGAAAAATTATTGCAAGCGGAGATTGTTATTCAATTCGGATCACGCTTTATCAGCAAACGCATTAACCAATTTTTGCAAACTTTCAAGGGGGAATTTTGGATTGTGGAACACACTCAAAAGGCGGTGGATCCTTATCATCATTCCCATACCCGTTTTAATGCGAAAGCGCACCACTGGTTACGGGCGCATCCGCCTCTTCGTCAAAAACCTTGGTTGCTGGAACCTTTGGCGTTGTCCAAATTCTGTGCCGGTTTTATCGAACAACAAGTCGGCGGTAACCTTAACGAAGCCTCTCTTGCTCACCACATTGAACGGGTGTTGCCTTATAACGGGATTTTGTTCCTTGGTAATAGTTTATTTGTACGTCTTGTCGATGCCCTTACCAAACTGCCTGAAGGCTACCCGATTTATACCAATCGTGGGGCAAGTGGGATTGATGGTTTATTAGCAACCGCAGCGGGAATTGGCGTAGGCACTAATCAACCCGTTGTCGCGATGATTGGGGACACCTCAACCCTGTATGATCTCAATTCTCTTGCACTGTTCAAAAATGTCACACAACCCACCATTATTTTTGTCATCAACAATAATGGGGGGGCGATTTTTGATATGTTACCGGTGGATGAAGCGGTCAAAGACCGCTTTTATCGCTTACCGCATAATGGCGATTTTTCACAAATTGCAGCTATGTTCGATATCAAATATGCTCACCCTTACACTTGGGCAGATTTAAGCAGTGTGTTAAAACAAGCCTACACCCGCCGTAAAACCACGTTAATTGAAATCAAAACCAATCCGAATGACGGTAGCAACATTTATAAACGTTTAATTGAACAAATCAGTCATGCTGTGATTGGTGCATAAGGAAATAAGGGCGTATTCCGCCCTTTTATTAAATAATGAAGATTATTTTTCTCCATGGCCTCCTCGGCACCGCCTCCGATTGGCAAAAAGTCATTGAAAATCTACCGCACTTTCACTGTATTTCCATGGATTTACCCTTTCATGGCAAAGCAAAAGAAACGGCTGTTTGCCATTTCAACGATACTGCCGACTATCTTTCCAAGCAAATCCGAAATGCAATCAATAATGAACCCTATCTTCTTGTAGGCTATTCCCTTGGGGGACGCATTGCCATGCACTATGCGTTAGAAGCAAAAGTGGAAAAAGGAAATTTACAAGCGGTGGTGTTAGAAGGGGCGAATTTGGGCTTAAAAACAGAAGAAGAAAAACAGGCTCGTTGGCAAAATGACACACAATGGGCAACACGATTTGCGAAGGAAATGCCTGAAAAAGTCTTGGCAGATTGGTATCAACAGCCTGTTTTTTCCCATTTAACCGCTCATCAACGAGCAATACTTATTGAAAAACGAAAAACCAACTGTGGTGAAAATATTGGAAAGATGTTACTTGCCACCAGCCTTGCCAAACAAGCGGATTTTCGAGAAAAAGTGCGGTCAAGTTCACTGCCGTTTTTTTATTTTTGTGGCGAACAGGATCCCAAATTCCAAAGGCTTGCCCAGTCTGAACAACTCAATTTAATCACCATTCCCCATGCAGGTCATAATGCTCATTTAGAAAACCCTGCCCTCTTTGCTGAAAAACTCGACAGTCTGATTTTAAAGCTCAATGAGCAAAATCAATAAAAAAGTACAACACTTCCATAAAAAATGCCAAGGTGTTGACCTTGGCATGATGCTTTCAAAAAACTTGATGAAAAACGACCGCACTTTTAGTCGAAGGAGTCTTTTAAACGCTCGTCCGCACGGCGGGCTTCCCCTTTATGCTGTAATTTATTGAGTTGGCGTTCTAACTTTTCTTCCACCTCATTAATGGCTTTATACATATCATCCGCCGTTGCACTCGCAACCAAATTCCCAAGTGGTGTTCCAATGGACGCCTCAACATTAAAACCATTAGGCACTTTATTTAATATAAAGTGCGGATTAATCAACTGCGTGTGCCATTTTTCCAATTTCGCCAGACGACCTTCCACATGCTCGCGAATTGCAGGGGTGATTTCCATTTGTTTGCTGGTGATATTTAATGTCATAGCATTTACCTCTCGCGTTGTTAGAACCCTCGGGTTCGGTTTGATTTACGATCAACATAGTCCCCTACTCGGGCTTTTTCAAGTCATTTTTGAGAGAAAAAAAGACTAATCGTCAAAAATATGATCTAGATCCCATTTATCTATATTTGTTGTTTTCTTTCCACTGAAAACAATGACTATGAAAAGTCGCCATAAAAAAGGATGCCCATCAAGCATCCTTATTGATTATATAAACTTAAACAAGTTCATCTTGATCATGGTGATTCATTTTTAAGCGTGAAAAATAATCCTTCGTTTCCTCAATCACCACTTTACGCAATCCGATTAAAGCGATTAAATTTGGGAAAGCCATTAAACCATTGACAATATCCGCTAAGATCCAAATTAAATCTAATTTCAAAAATGATCCAATCCCAACCAAAATAATAAAGATTAAACGGTATAAACGAATACCTCGGGTTCCCACCAAATACACAAAACAGCGTTCACCATAATAACACCAGCCTAGAATAGTCGTGAAAGCGAAAAATAATAAACCGAGAGTAACAATAGTTGCCCCAATATCTAGCCCTAGCCCCTGTGCAAATGCCGCATTGGTTACCGCAGCACCGGCAATCTCAGGGTTGCTCCATGCACCGGTTAACACTAAAACAATCCCAGTCATTGAACACACAATAATGGTATCTAAAAAAGTGCCCGTCATTGAAATCAAGCCTTGGCGGGCCGGCTCTCGAGTTTGAGCAGCTGCCGCGGCAATCGGTGCACTGCCTAAGCCGGATTCATTAGAGAAAATCCCCCGAGCCACCCCTGATTGAATGGCTTTCATCACAGTAAAACCCAATACCCCGCCTAGCGCTGATTGGGGATCAAAAGCACTACGAACAATCAACATCACCGCATCCGGCACCCGTTCCCAATTTAATAAAATAATGATGAGGGATACAAGCACATAAGAAATTGCCATAAAAGGCACAATGATCGAGGAAGCAATCGCAATGCGTTTTACCCCCCCTAAAATAATCATCGCCACGAGGACAGTCACCACAACAGCGGTGATAATCACCGGGATATGGAAGGTATCTTCCATAGCGTGTGTAATGGCATTCACCTGCGGGAAAGTTCCAATACCGAAAAACGCCACCAGCACCCCAAACACCGCAAACATTTTAGCCAGCCATTTAACGCCTAGTCCACGCTCAATATAATACATGGGGCCGCCGGACATAAACCCACGCCGATCTTTCACCCGATATTTCACCGCCAATAAACATTCTGCATATTTTGTTGCCATCCCCAGCAATGCCACCAGCCACATCCAAAAGATCGCTCCCGGCCCGCCTGCCTGCACCGCTGTCGCCACGCCGACAATATTCCCCGTTCCGATGGTTGCGGCTAAAGCGGTACTCAGTGCGGCAAAAGAAGAGACATCCCCTTTTCCCCCCCGCTCTTTTTTAAATAAATAACTAATCGCCAAGGGTAAATAGCGGATTTGAATGAAACCTAAACGTAACGTGAAATAAAGCCCTGTTCCTGATAGTAAAATCAGTAATGGCGGGCCCCAAATAAAACTATCAATAGCAGATAAAATTGTCGTGAATGACATGATGATTCCTCGTGGTCTAAAAACAAATAAACGCAACAAGGAGACGAAAAGTATCCGTGAAAAGAAATAAAATACAGATTATCTTTTAGCCCCTGTCCTTTTGCCTGAGCGTTTGAAAAACAGTGTGAAAAACCACCGCTCTTTTGCGCCTTCGGCGTCCATTTTCCCTATTTTGAGGGCAATGGATCTCTCCAAGGGTTCGTCCAGTAACAGTCCCTGCACTCATGTGCGCCTGAAAGATTTTACATCGTCGGCGTAGGGTTCATTCCCTACTCTCCAGCTACCTTCATCCGAACTCATTTTCCCTGATCTCTCAGAAAAAACGGGGCGGATTTTAGCAAAATCAACAGGGGCAATCAATGATCGAAAAAGAAGAAAAATAAAGTGCGGTCGAAAATACTATTTTTTCAACCGCACTTTAGTTCTAGTGAACAGAAATTACAAAATCTCTTTTGCTGTCGCTACCACGTTATCCACGGTGAAACCGAACAATTTGAATAATTGATCCGCAGGTGCTGACTCACCAAAGGAATTCATGCCGACAATACGACCGCCGAAGCCCACATATTTATACCAGAAATCGGAGATGCCCGCTTCAATGGCGACACGTTTGGTGACAGAAGAAGGTAAAACGCTTTCACGGTATGCTTCATCTTGTTTGTCGAAACGATTGGTGCTTGGCATAGAAACCACACGCACGTTTTTGCCTTCCGCTGCAAGCACTTCTGCCGCTTTCACCGCCAGTTCTACTTCAGAACCAGTGGCAATGAAAATGAGATCCGGGGTGCCTTGGCAATCTTTTAAGATATAAGCGCCTCGTGCCACATTGGCTAATTGCTCAGAAGTGCGGTCCATTTGCGCCAAATTTTGACGAGTGAAAATTAACGCACTCGGGCCTTCTTGACGTTCTACCGCTTGTTGCCATGCCACCGCAGATTCCACTTGGTCGCACGGACGCCATGTTTCAAGATTTGGAATTAAACGCAATGCAGCGGTTTGTTCGACAGGTTGGTGGGTCGGGCCGTCTTCCCCTAAGCCGATGGAGTCGTGGGTGTAAACAAAGAGGTTGCGTAATTTCATTAATGCCGCCATACGCACAGCGTTATGGGCATATTCGTAGAACATGAGGAACGTTGCACCATAAGGAATGAAACCGCCATGTAACGCAATACCATTCATAATGGCTGACATACCAAATTCACGCACACCATAGTTGATGTAGTTCCCCCCCACATTTTCATGGGCACGGATTGGTTTTGAACCACTCCATAAGGTGAGGTTAGAGCTGGCTAAGTCTGCCGAACCGCCTAAAAACTCCGGTAACACCTGTGCATAGGCTTCAATGGCATTTTGAGAGGCTTTACGGCTTGCAATGCTTGCCGGGTTGGCTTGTAATTTTTCAATGAAAGCTTGGGAATATTTTGTCCAGTCTGTCGGTAATTCACCAGCCATACGGCGTTTGAATTCAGCGGCTAATTCCGGATAGGCTTTTTCATAAGCAGCAAATTTTTCTTCCCATGATTTTTCTGCAGCCTGACCTTTTGCTTTTGCATCCCACTCGGCATAATATTCCGCCGGAATTTCAAACGGTGCATAATTCCAATTTAATGCTTTACGGGTTAAGGCAATTTCTTCATCACCTAAAGGCGCGCCGTGGCTGTCGTGAGAATTAGCTTTGTTTGGTGAACCAAAACCGATAATCGTTTTGCAAATAATTAACGTCGGTTTTTCTTTTTCGGCTTGGGCAAGAATGGTCGCTGCTCGAATTTGTTCCGCATCATGGCCATCTACATTGCGAATCACCTGCCAGCCGTAGGCTTCAAAACGGGCGGCGGTATCATCGCTAAACCAACCGTCAACATGACCATCAATAGAGATATTGTTATCATCATAGAACGCAATGAGTTTGCCTAAACCTAATGTCCCCGCTAATGAACAAGCCTCGTGAGAAATCCCTTCCATTAAACAACCGTCACCTAAGAACACATAGGTGTAGTGATCCACAATCTCGTGGCCTTCACGGTTAAATTGACCGCCTAAGGTCTTTTCCGCAATCGCCATACCCACCGCATTGGTAATCCCTTGACCTAAAGGCCCGGTTGTGGTTTCAACACCCGGTGCATAACCATATTCCGGATGCCCCGGGGTTTTTGAATGTAACTGGCGGAATTGTTTTAAATCGTCAATGGAAAGATCATAACCGGTTAAATGCAGCAAACTATAAATTAGCATTGAACCATGTCCATTTGACAGGACAAAACGGTCGCGATCCGCCCATTTCGGATTGGTTGGATTATGTTTTAAAAAATCACGCCACAACACTTCGGCAATATCTGCCATCCCCATTGGTGCACCGGGGTGACCTGATTTTGCTTTTTGTACGGCATCCATTGACAAAAAACGGATTGCGTTTGCTAACTGTTGACGAGTTGCCATATATTTCTCCTGTTATGATAAAAAATAAATTTGCGGCTATTCTACCTTATTTATTCCTGCCTTTCGGTAAAAATTTGCATTTTATCTTATCGCAATAAACGATCATCCTATCCCCTACGCCGTCTTTGATTATAGCGTTGGATATTGGATTTAACCGGTAAATTGACAGCTTTGGAAGGCTCATGAGAGAGGCGATAAGCTCGGCGGTAGTGGCTTAAAAAATAGTGAATAGAGCTTGCCAATACCACCCCTAATAAAAAGACGATAATCAGCTCCCCATAAAGTCGGAGGAAAATTTGATTAATTTTACTTTGAGAAGATTGCGCATATTGCCCATCGAAGGTTACCCTGAGAAAACCTTGAATACCTAAATTCGAATAAACCGGCTCCACCACTTGTTGGGTATTTTGTGCCTCATCCCGATTTTCCAAGCCTAAACGTTTACGCAAATTTTCCGAAGCCGTGCTTTGCGCCAATAATTTTCCTTGCGAATTATAAATTGAGGCATCTAAAACAAAATGCTCTCGTACCAGATTATCCAAATTCTCCGTGAGAGTTTCGATTTTGGCATTATTCATCAATAACACTGAAAACAAATTTGTTTGCTGACGCACTAAAATATGAGATAAATTCGACACTTGGTTCACGCTTGCCAACTGTGATCCGATTTTAAACTGCTGTACCCCAAACAAAATCACCGCCAGCGCCCCCAGGCAAAAAAGGATAATCAGCACCAACATCACTGATTTAGTTAATTTATCTTTGATTAAATGCACGTTATTTTCCCCAATTTACCTTTAAATCGGCTAGAATAGTTTTCATTTCGACAATTTACAGGATTTTCTATGCAAATTCAAAACCTTGCCGGTATTACACAAAAATATCCCTCATTTCCTACCGCACTTTTACCCGATCTCCCTCCAGCACCGCCAAAAGAGGCGTTTATCCTTTATGGTACACAGCTCAATCTTTCTACATTGATGCAGTTTCAGCAAAAGTGCGGTCAAAATTTTCAGTGTTTTGATGCTTGGAATGTAGAAAAAAATACCGTGGTATTGCTGAAAGGCCAGTGGCAGGATAGCTTTCTTTCTGCCGCTCATGACCTGTGTTTAGACATTGCCCTGTTGAACTTCGAAGCAAAATTGTCCGAAAAAGGCTTATTAGTGATGGATATGGACTCCACCGCCATTCAAATAGAATGTATTGATGAAATCGCCAAACTTGCCGGCACGGGGGAATTAGTGTCCGCCATTACCGAAAGTGCAATGCGGGGTGAACTGGATTTTGAACAGAGCCTACGCCGTCGGGTAGCCACCTTAAAAGATGCGCCGGAAAGTATTTTACAAGCAGTGCGGTCAAATTTACCCCTCATGCCCGGTCTAACGGAAACCCTTCAAACCTTGCAAAAACACGGTTGGAAAACCGCCATTGCCTCAGGGGGGGTCACCTATTTTGCCGATTATTTAAAAGATTTATTAAAATTAGACTGTGCTGTATCCAACCAATTTGACATTGTGGCCGGCAAACTCACCGGGTTCGTCAAAGGCGATATAGTCGATGCACAATATAAAGCACGAACACTGGAACGGCTGCGTGATGAATATGACATTGCCCCCCAAAACACCCTTGCCATAGGCGATGGTGCCAATGATTTAGCCATGATGACCGTTGCCGGTTTGGGTGTGGCGTTCCATGCCAAACCGAAAGTGCAACAACAGGCACAAATTGTGGTAAACTTCGCCGACCTAACGGCACTTTTATGTCTTTTAAGTGCGAGAGAAAGAATTTAACCTTAATGGGAGAAAATTATGCCATCTTTTGATATTGTTTCTGAAATTACCATGCACGAAGTGCGTAACGCCGTGGAAAATGCTAACCGAGTATTAAGCACCCGTTATGATTTCCGAGGCGTAGAAGCTATCATGGAACTCAATGAAAAAAATGAAACCGTGAAAGTGACAACGGAATCTGAATTTCAACTTGAACAGTTAATCGAAATCTTAATTGGTGCATTTGTTAAACGTGGCATTGAACACGGCTCATTGGATATTCCAACGGAAAGTGAACACCATGGCAAACTTTACACCAAAGAAATCAAATTAAAACAAGGCATTGAAACCGAAATGGCGAAGAAAATCACAAAATTAGTGAAGGATTCTAAAATAAAAGTTCAAGCCCAAATTCAAGGTGATCAGGTGCGAGTGACCGGTAAATCCCGTGATGATTTACAAGCCGTTATTCAACTGGTGAAAAATGCAGAGTTAGGACAACCTTTCCAATTTAATAATTTTAGAGATTAATACCACAAAATCGCGTTTATCCATTAACGCCTTTTGGCATTATGTTGCACTAAGAAAACATGAGGGGAAACACACTATGTGTTTCCCCTTATACACAAAAATTCCGTTCGTTCAACGGCAATATCACAATGAAAAATTGAGAAAATTCAACCGCACTTTTTGCTTAATTCAACCAATTCATTTGATAAAGAATGAACAAGACGGTGAACGCACTCAGGTAAATCAAGCCAATAATCGAGAGCCAAAGCAACCAACCTCTCACTTTATGTTTTCCGTCTAAAACCAGTGATAAATTGAGCCAAGCAAAAATCGGCGTGGAGACAAAAGAAGCGATCATAGCAAATTTTAGCATCGGGCCAACGGCATTATTGAAATAGAAAATAATCGCCAAACCTGAGATTGATGCGAGCAAGATCGCCATATTTAAAGTTTTTTCCGGCGTTTTTTTCTGTCCTAAAATAAGACGTAAACTTTCCACATTGGTACGAGAATAGCCGTCAATCACCGTAATTGTCGTACCAAACATGCACATAAAAGCAATGAAAGCGATGATCCCTTTTGCCCATTCGCCAATCGTGGACGCATACATATTAATGAGTTGGGCGATATATTTCCCCCCCACCATTTCCACAGCGTTACCTGAGCCAAATTGCACCAATGCCCCCAATGCCAAGAACACCAAGGCTAAAATGGCAGTGCCGATATAACCTACATTGAAATCAAAAATCCCGTCTTTGTAAGAAACATGGCTGATACGGCGTTTTGCCACCACCCACATTGAATTAATGGCGGAAATTTCAATCGGTGCAGGCATCCAGCCCATTAGCGCCACAATAAAGGCTAATGCGCCCCATTGCCAAGGGGAAGGCGCAATATAATCCGTAGGCGCAACCCCTTGTAGCCCTGTTCGCCACAAGGCAATAAGCACCGCTGCGACAGTACTGAGAGTTAAAGCAATCATAATCAGTTTGGAAAGGTTATCAAGCACACGATATTTTCCAAATAATAAAATGCCTGCACTGACGGCGATAACCACTAAACTCAAGACTGGAACGGGAATTTGAATTGGCAGAACAAAGGTGAGAATCGCCGCACATAATAGCCCCACTGCGGCAGTATTAATCATCGTTGCAAAAATATTTAAAAGAAAAAAGACCCAAAGATAGACTTTCCCTTTTTGGCGGTAACCTTCTAATAAGGTGTTACCACTATCAAGGGTATATTGTGTACCAAAACGGAAGAAAGGATATTTAAATAAATTAGCAAGAACGATAATCAGCGCTAATTGCCAGCCATAAATAGCACCCGCTTGGGTGGAAGCAATAAGGTGAGAGCCCCCTACCGCAGCTGATGCCATTAAAATCCCCGGGCCTAATGCATTCAATTTTGAAAGCCATGTTGATTTTTCATTTTGCTGATAGTCTGTCATTCAAGTTTCCTTATAAAATAAAAGAGAAAGGCCTGATTTTAAAAGGAAGAATGAAAAATTCAAAGATGCGATTGGACAATTCAACAGCAAACAAACCCGCTTCTGTGTAAAAATTCATTTATTCGGGTTATCTTTTCCTATAAGGGAATGTTTGACAAGCGATAGTTTGGATTTTAAAGAGAAAAGTGCGGTCAAAAATTCAATTGTTTTTCTGACCGCACTTTTTGTTGATGTTATCCGTTAAGCAAATCGGGCTTTCGCTTCTGCAATGGCTTCTGCCACACGCAATGGAGAAACCCCACCTTTTGCACAACGTTTATCTAAACAAGATTGAAGAGAGAGAATGGCATACACATCATCGCCCACCACTTCGCTAAACTGACGAAATTCCGGAATCGTGAGGTCTTCCAACCCTTTGCCTTTCTCAATGGCATAGACCACCGTTTCGCCCACAATATGGTGAGAGTCACGGAATGGCACGCCTTTTGCTACAAGATAATCTGCTAATTCGGTCGCATTGGAATAGCCTTTTAGCGCCGCTTCACGAGTGCGTTCAACATTCACTTTGAGTTCATCTAAGACAAAGGTCGCCATATCCACACAATCTTGCCAAGTGTCAAGGGCATCAAAAATCCCTTCTTTGTCTTCCTGCATATCTTTGTTATAAGCAAGCGGTAAACCTTTTAATGTCATCAACATGCCGGTTAATGCTCCCATGACACGCCCTGCTTTTCCTCTGATTAATTCACAAGCATCAGGATTTTTCTTTTGTGGCATTAATGAAGAACCGGATGTGACCCGATCGGACAATTCCACAAAATTGGCCTCACCACTGTTGAAAATAATCATATCTTCGGCAAAACGGGAAAGGTGTGCCATACTTAAAGAAGCGGCGGAAAGCAATTCCACAATATGATCCCGATCCGAAACACTGTCTAAACTATTGCGGGTAGCAAAGCTAAAGCCTAAATCCTGCGCAAGAGCATCACGATCCACCGCATAGGCCGTACCTGCCAACGCCCCACTGCCAAGCGGACAAGTGTTCATCCGTTTATAGGCATCCGTTAAACGGCTGTAATCCCGATCAAACATTTCCACATAAGCCATGCACCAATGAGCAAATGTAATAGGCTGGGCACGTTGTAAATGGGTATAACCCGGCATCACGGCCTCTTGTGTATTTTCAGCGGTTTGCACCAAATGACGTTGCAAATTGCGGATGGAATCTTGCAATTCAATCACACGCTGTTTACACCACATTTTAATATCCAGTGCGACTTGATCGTTACGACTACGACCGGTGTGTAATTTTTTGCCCAGATTACCCACTTTATCAATCAGTTTACTTTCCACCCAACTGTGAATATCTTCCGCTTCATCTTGCAAAATCGCTTGAGGGTTTGATCGCACTTCGATCAATAATTCCTTTAATGCTTTTTCTAATTGCTGCTGTTCCTCTTGCGTTAATACGTTCACTTTTACTAACGCTTTCGACCAGCCGATCGATCCTTCAATATCTTGTTCGGCTAAACGATAATCAAAACGTAAAGAATCGTTAAAATCTTTAAAACGCTTATCTGCTGCTTGTGTAAAACGCCCACCCCAAAGTGCCATAATCTCCCTCTTTTTCTGTCAATAGACCCCAAAGTGCGGTCAAAATATACGAAATTTTTTAAAGGCGCTATTTTATCAATTCCCTAAAAATAAGTGAAATAATTTAAAAACCGCCCCATACCCCATCACAAAATGCGACAATTTATGGATAAATTAAGACAAATCGTCTAATAACTTTGGCTTAATTCCCCTTAAAATCTGAGCCTGATTTATCATTAATAATTTGGAGTTATCTATGCAAGCATTCATTGAATTCATTGCTAAAATTATTGCCCCTTGGCAACGTCAATTTATCAACTTTATCCGCATTGCCATTTTTATTGTTATGGCTTGGATTGGCGGTTTAAAAGCCTTCCAATATGAAGCAGACGGTATTGCCCATTTTGTATCCAACAGCCCTTTTATGAGCTTTTTCTATAATAATAGCGATAAATACGCCCCGAATGAAAAAGGCGAAATGGTGAAAGAATATGTTTTACACAAAAATCCTGAAGGAAAAATGGTGCAAAAAAATATCGAATGGCATAAACAAAACGGTACTTATACCTTCTCTTACGGATTAGGCGTGGTGATTGTTACTATTGGTATTTTAACCCTTCTTGGTATTTGGAACGCCAATATTGGGTTAATTGGAGGGCTATTGACCTTTGGTATGTCAATTGTTACGCTTTCTTTCCTTATCACCACACCGGAAACTTGGGTGCCTAATTTAGGGGGCGATTTGCCTACTCCAAACTATGGTTTCCCTTATTTATCCGCTGCCGGACGGTTGATTTTAAAAGACATTATTATGATGGCAGGTGGATTAACCGCCGCCGCAGAATGTGCCAATCGAATTCTGCGCAAAAAAGCAGGCGAATTGGCATAATAAAAGTCATCAAAGGAAATGGGGAGTTCGCTCCCTATTTTTTATGGTTCGTGTTTTATGGATAGAGGTCAGTCATGGATATACTTGATCAGCTAATGAAATTTGCTCAAATTTCAGGAAGCATTAATGTTCAGTGTCAATTACAAGAGGCTTGGTATATTCGGCATGAATGGCAATCTTGCCACGGTATTGTGCATATTGTTTCACAAGGGCAAGGCTATTTGCACATTGACGGCATTGATCGGGCAATCAAACTTAAAAAGAACGATATCGTCTTTTTCCCCCATTCATTGGGTCATTCCTTAACCCACCAACCCCATTATAAAGGGCCGAGTAAAATTCATACCCGTTCTCATGGTGCATTTACTTTGAAACAATGTGGCGGGGAATTCCCGGATTTAAGCTTATTTTGTGCCAATTTTACTTATGATAAACAATCAGAATTATTCAATAACTTACCTGAAGTGATTTTACTCAATTTACAAGATGCCTCATTAAAACCTTTACTTGATATATTGCAACAGGAAGCAGATGAGTATCAATCTGGCTCTGCCAATATTATCAATGCCCTACTTAGCGTCTTACTGACATTATTAATTCGTACCTATTTAAAACAAGAGGAGGCACAGCTCAACGGATTGTTAAAAGGATTGCGTGATAAACGCCTTTATAATGTGATATCCAATATTCTTGCTCAACCGGAACAGGATTGGAAAATTGAAAAACTTTGCCACATTGCCAATCTCTCCAAAGCGCAACTCATACGATTATTTAACCAACAAGTCGGCATCAGCCCCTATCATTTTGTCAGCCATATGCGATTACAAAAAGCGGCAGAATTACTCAAACACTCCCAACAATCCATACTCAGTATTGCACTCAATTGCGGTTTTCAATCGGAAAGTAATTTTGGTAAAGCCTTCAAAAAATATTATCAATTAACACCGGGACAATACCGTAAAACATAAATTTAAACTAGACAGAATGCCTTTTTAGTGATACCTTACGCAACAATTTTCGGGCATCTGCCCTCCATTTCATTAACTCAACTCTATATTAATCCCAACGATTATTCATTATGCATTTAACAGAACTTAAAAATACGCCCGTTTCAGATCTTGTGAAACTCGGCGAAGAGCAAATGGGCTTAGAAAATTTAGCCCGTTTACGCAAGCAAGACATTGTTTTCGCCATTTTAAAACAGCACGCCAAAGGCGGTGAAGACATTTTCGGCGGCGGGGTCTTGGAAATTTTACCTGATGGCTTTGGTTTTCTCCGCTCTGCCGATAGTTCCTACCTTGCCGGCCCTGATGATATCTATGTTTCCCCTAGCCAAATCCGTCGTTTCAACCTCCAAACCGGTGATAAAATTGAAGGTAAAATCCGCCCACCAAAAGAAGGTGAACGCTATTTTGCCCTGTTGAAAGTGGATCAAGTCAATGACGACAGACCTGAAGTCTCACGCAGTAAAATTCTCTTTGAAAACTTAACCCCATTACATGCCAACTCTCGTCTAAGAATGGAGCGAGGCAATGGCTCAACAGAAGATTTAACGGCTCGCATTTTGGATTTGGCCTCACCTATTGGTAAAGGTCAGCGTGGTTTGATTGTTGCTCCGCCAAAAGCGGGGAAAACCATGTTGCTACAAAATATTGCACAAAGTATCACTCACAATTATCCCGACGTGGAACTCATCGTATTGCTTATTGATGAACGCCCAGAGGAAGTGACCGAGATGCAACGCTCTGTAAAAGGTGAAGTGATCGCATCAACCTTTGACGAACCGGCAACACGTCATGTTCAAGTGGCGGAAATGGTGATCGAAAAAGCCAAACGTTCGGTAGAACACAAAAAAGATGTCGTCATTTTGCTGGACTCAATTACCCGTTTAGCCCGTGCTTACAATACCGTTACCCCGGCTTCCGGCAAAATCTTATCCGGTGGTGTGGATGCCAACGCCCTGCATCGTCCTAAGCGTTTCTTTGGGGCGGCGCGTAATGTGGAAGAAGGCGGAAGTTTAACCATTATCGCCACCGCGTTGGTAGACACCGGTTCAAAAATGGATGAAGTGATTTTTGAAGAATTTAAAGGAACGGGGAATATGGAACTTCACCTTTCTCGCAAAATCGCTGAAAAACGGGTCTTCCCTGCCATTGACTTCAACCGCTCAGGTACGCGTAAAGAAGACTTGCTCACCACGCCTGATGAATTACAAAAAATGTGGATTTTACGCAAAATTCTCAATCCAATGGGCGAAGTGGAAGCAATGGAATGGCTTATTGATAAACTGGGTGTAGCCAAAACCAACGAAGCGTTTTTTGAGATTATGAAACGCTCGTAAAAATAAATGAATATTAAAAAAATCAAAGGGAAACACCTGATCTGACCCCAAAAAGT